>DATDOV010000014.1:0-75643 GCA_035293105.1 Blastocatellia bacterium | reverse complement strand
CAGTTGATTCGGACCACAAGAAAAGGTATGATTCGAGCCATCAAATTGGGGTTAGCGCAAAGGCGGTCTAAGTCGTTGACACCCAAGAGCCAAAAACGGCCAGAGGCTGAATCGAAGACGCGACTCTTAGCGGATTGAAACCCGTTCAACCTCGGAGTGGGCGGCAGCGCGACTCAGGCTGAATCGAAGACGCGACTCTTAGCGGATTGAAACCTGTTCGCAGCGTTGTTCGGAATGTCTTCGCTCCAGGCTGAATCGAAGACGCGACTCTTAGCGGATTGAAACCGTTCGTCGCGAACTATCCCAAGATCGTCGCCGCGGCTGAATCGAAGACGCGACTCTTAGCGGATTGAAACAACACAGCTTGCTGAACCACCACTCCTTGCGAACCGGGCTGAATCGAAGACGCGACTCTTAGCGGATTGAAACGTCACCGGTAGTAGTAAACCGAATGACGACACTTCGAGGCTGAATCGAAGACGCGACTCTTAGCGGATTGAAACTGGGTGTTACGCTGAAGCTCCCACTCATCATCGGGCATGGCTGAATCGAAGACGCGACTCTTAGCGGATTGAAACTGCTGCAGCTGGTCTACTGTAGCCGCTGTTGTCGCCGGGCTGAATCGAAGACGCGACTCTTAGCGGATTGAAACCGGTTGATCCTCCTGGGTATCCAATTAGTTCCATTTCAGGCTGAATCGAAGACGCGACTCTTAGCGGATTGAAACGGTTGTTGTTTTGTATTTCCAATTTGGCTTATCCAAGGGCTGAATCGAAGACGCGACTCTTAGCGGATTGAAACCTTCTACCTCCTTTACTTGTTAAGACTAATAACCATCGTCGGCTGAATCGAAGACGCGACTCTTAGCGGATTGAAACTTTTTCAATCGCCAGCAAGCTGGCGTAGACCCACATTGGGCTGAATCGAAGACGCGACTCTTAGCGGATTGAAACAGTATGGGCGTTTCGAAACGACCTCATAAATGTAGATGGCTGAATCGAAGACGCGACTCTTAGCGGATTGAAACTAGAGAAATTTACGCCCATACCTTTTGCGAGCGCCCAGGGCTGAATCGAAGACGCGACTCTTAGCGGATTGAAACATCGCAAAGTCCTCGAAATCCACATCGACATAGACGCCGGGCTGAATCGAAGACGCGACTCTTAGCGGATTGAAACGTCCTCGAGGTTTCCAACTCGCGACTCAAGACCCCGGGGCTGAATCGAAGACGCGACTCTTAGCGGATTGAAACGGGTCTGCGGTTGGTCGAGCGCGAAGCTCGGCCAGCTGGCTGAATCGAAGACGCGACTCTTAGCGGATTGAAACTAGTAGTTTCAGGCTCCCTCCACAGCTATTAATGTACCGGGCTGAATCGAAGACGCGACTCTTAGCGGATTGAAACGTCGATCACTTCGTCAGTGACCTCCTCTCCGCGATGCGGCTGAATCGAAGACGCGACTCTTAGCGGATTGAAACCGGGAAACTGAAGTAGGTTATGGGAGGGAAGCCTGAAGGCTGAATCGAAGACGCGACTCTTAGCGGATTGAAACCATTCTTATCCCGTAACTTAGGAATATCTTCTGGAGGCTGAATCGAAGACGCGACTCTTAGCGGATTGAAACCTTCGAGAGCTTGACCGCGTGATACGGCTTTACTCATTGGCTGAATCGAAGACGCGACTCTTAGCGGATTGAAACAGCATTATTACCGTTCCTACGATTCCCGAGGCGCCGCGGCTGAATCGAAGACGCGACTCTTAGCGGATTGAAACTCTCACTTTTCCCAGCTTGGTGAAGATCACTACCGTCAAACCGTGGCTGAATCGAAGACGCGACTCTTAGCGGATTGAAACATCGTCGGGATCGTGACCAGACGCCTCGAACGCGGCTGAATCGAAGACGCGACTCTTAGCGGATTGAAACCCGCCCCGGCTCGGTTACCGCAGGATTATTCCGCCGGGCTGAATCGAAGACGCGACTCTTAGCGGATTGAAACCTGGGCCGGTGGGACTTCACCCGTGACTGCGCCGGGGCTGAATCGAAGACGCGACTCTTAGCGGATTGAAACTCGAGGCAAGTGCCATGTTCGTTCTCGGTAGTACAGGCTGAATCGAAGACGCGACTCTTAGCGGATTGAAACCGTTTGGAGGCGTTGTTGAATTGCCTCAATTTGAGTGTTGGCTGAATCGAAGACGCGACTCTTAGCGGATTGAAACCAAAACTGTTAGGAAAGTTTCCATACTCTTTTTCTCCTTGGCTGAATCGAAGACGCGACTCTTAGCGGATTGAAACTCAGAGTGTTGCGAGACTTGTGGTTGGACTGCTATGTGGCTGAATCGAAGACGCGACTCTTAGCGGATTGAAACGAGTTGCATCTACTTCCTCGCGAAGAAGCCCAAGCACTGGCTGAATCGAAGACGCGACTCTTAGCGGATTGAAACTCATTTGATGGAGTCGAAGGTAGTCACCACTTTTTTGGGCTGAATCGAAGACGCGACTCTTGGCGGATTGAAACACAAACAAAACATTGCAGACGAGGCAGCGGGGTTGTGGCTGAATCGAAGACGCGACTCTTAGCGGATTGAAACACTAGCTCGTCGGGTTCCACTTTCACACCTTCGGCGGGGCTGAATCGAAGACGCGACTCTTAGCGGATTGAAACCGGATCCGGTTTCCCCGTATGGTCTTTGTGACCGTGGAGGGCTGAATCGAAGACGCGACTCTTAGCGGATTGAAACTCTTCAAATGCAACCTTAGTTTCATGATAGTGCCCTGGCTGAATCGAAGACGCGACTCTTAGCGGATTGAAACCTGGATGTGGTGCTGGTTCTCGGTACCGGGTTAGGGCCGGGCTGAATCGAAGACGCGACTCTTAGCGGATTGAAACGCGGACTCCCTCGTTGGGATGGCGGGGACGGTTCATACGGATGAGGCTGAATCGAAGACGCGACTCTTAGCGGATTGAAACGAGTGGGTTGAAGTGTTCCTGGTGTTCGACGAAACGACCCAGGCTGAATCGAAGACGCGACTCTTAGCGGATTGAAACAAAATGCTGCTCCAGCGACTGACACTAGTAGCAGCACGGCTGAATCGAAGACGCGACTCTTAGCGGATTGAAACTGGAAATAGTAACTGTACACCGCCGTACAGTTTCTCCCGGCTGAATCGAAGACGCGACTCTTAGCGGATTGAAACCCCGTCGGTTTGAGCCGTTGGGCGACTAGAGTCCGGGCTGAATCGAAGACGCGACTCTTAGCGGATCTGAACTGCTTGGACGCGGCGACACGGCGACACGGCGACGCGGCGACGGCAGGCTAGGGGTGAGCGTGTAGGGCCAGGAAAAGATCCACGAAGAACACGAAGGCAGGACGGGGCACACGAAGGGCAGGACGGGGCGACGGGGCGACACGGCGACGCGGCGACACGGCGACGGGGTGACGGCAGGCAACACGTGAGCGTGTAGGGCCAGGAAACGATCCACGAAGAACACGAAGAACACGAAGGGCAGGACGGGGCGACACGGCGATCGGGCCTCACGGCCCGCACGTAGCCACTAACATGTCTTCTTTGTGACGTCGTGTCTTCGGGGCGAGGACGGACTTTTTCAGCGCCGTGCTAGAGGAACCCCTGCCTCGCCAGTGATCGCGGCATCCCGCAAAACGGACAGTAGTTCATCGCGTAGTAGCGGTATCCGTCCCCGCTCGCTTTGCGAAGGTAATACTCCGAGACGTGCTCGTTCATCATCGGCCCGTCGGTGATCTCCTGGGCCGCCGCGAACACGATTGCGCCGTCCTCAAATGCCTGGTCGAACTCCGGGCAACAAGTCATCCTCGCCCCCTCCTTACCAGGATCAGCAGTTGAATTTGGCGTCGCCGCATCACAAGTCTATAATCTCCGGGCGGAGTACCGGTATGCAAATGTACGGGGAGCATCAGTTCCCAGGCAAGCTGTTCATCGTTGAGGGCATCGACGGGTCGGGCAAGTCGACTCAACTCAGCCTCCTGCAGCAGTGGTTGAAGCGGGAAGGTTACACGGTCTTCTTCAGCGAGTGGAATTCCTCGCTGCTCGTGAAAGAGACGACGCGGCGCGGCAAGAAGAAACAGATGCTGACGCCGACGACGTTTTCGCTGATTCACACCACCGACCTCGCGGATCGAATCGAACGTCACATCATCCCGCCGCTCAAGGCCGGCGCGGTCGTGCTGGCGGACCGCTACATTTATACCGCGTTCGCCCGTGATGTCGCGCGCGGCGTCAGTCCGGCTTGGGTGCGCCAGCTCTACCAGTTCGCCGTCAAACCAACGATCGGGTTCTATTTTCGCGTGCCCCTCGAGGTTTCGCTCAAACGGATACTCGGGGCGCGCGCCGGCTTGAAGCACTACGAGGCGGGTATGGACCTCGGGTTGAGCGACGATATTGAAGAGAGCTTCGCGCTCTTTCAGGGCATGATCAGGGACCAATACGAAGCGATGATCGATGAGTTCGGGCTTACGGTGATTGACGCGACCCGCTCGATCGAAGACCAACAAGACGAGGTGCGAGCGCTGGTCGAGCGCGAGCTGATCGACGTGCCTAAGCACCCGGTCCCAAGCCTCGAATTCGCGGAGAGCTGATCCGAATGAATAACGGCGCGGGCAAACACAGGTTTTACGGCGAGGGCATCCCGGGCGTCGAGCTGAGCGAGTTGCAAGGCCGGCTCATCGTGATAGAGGGGGCGGACGGGGTCGGACGCTCGACGCAGGTGGCGATGCTGAAGCCGTGGCTGGAATCGAACGGCCACGCGGTGCTCGACACCGGGATGACTCGTTCGGCGCTCGCGGGAAAAGGGATCAAGCAAGCCAAGGAAGGCCCGACCCTGGGTCCGATTTCGCTGACGCTGTTTTACGCGACGGATTTCGCGGACCGGCTCGAAAACGAGATGATCCCCGCGTTGCGCGCCGGCTTCATCGTGCTGACCGACCGCTACATCTACTCGCTGATTGCGCGCGCGATAGTTCGCGGGATGGACCCGGGCTGGATCAAGGCGGTATACGGCATGGCGTTGAAACCCGACGCGATTTTTTATCTTCGATCCGAGGTGGGGGATCTGATCCCCCGCGTGTTGAATCGGCCCACGGGATTCGACTACTGGGAGTCGGGGATGGACATGCACCTTGGCGCCGACCTGTTCGACAGCTTCGTGGAGTACCAGACTCGGATGCTGGCGGTGTTCGACTCGATGAGTGAGGAATACGGGTTCGGGGTGATCGACTCGAGCGATACCATTGAGAGGATCTACAAGACGCTTCAGCGACGGATCGGAAGGCTGTTGAGGGAGCGCGGTTAAGTCTACTTCTTCGGTAGAGGGGCTTGGATGTGCGCGACGAGCTTCTCGCCTGGAAATTGGACATTCCGGGTGTTTCACCGCGTCACCCCTCGATGGATGACACCGCTCATCTCGAAGGAATCTCAGGTCGGGAAGAGGGATTCATCCCCGCTCAGTAACAACCTCTAACCAAATATGAACGGCGAACGGTGGCGGGGATGAATCCCTCTTCCCGACCTGTCAATCTTCTTGGTCTGGTTCGTTCTGCGAATTGAGCCCGGACCGAAATGTCCAAACTCCAGGGCTCCTACGGAGCTAAAAAGCGCTCGACACGTCGCCGTTCTACAGACAGGCAACTCCTCTGGAGTTGCTGCCTCTGATCGGCTTCCACCGCCAGATTCGCTTCACGATAGAATCCCTCGCATGGTCAGCAGCCGCCAAGACCTCGTTGAACCTCATCGTGTTTTCCATATCGCCTCCTGATCGATTCGTTAAGTCGCGCCAGCCAAGCCGCAGCAGATGGTGCATCACCGAGCGCCACGCGCAACCGGATCGAAGCGCGACAGATCGAAATGCGCCATCCCGCAATCACTCAGCCAGTATCCGAACAAGCTCCTCGCCGCTGATCTGATAAGCCTCGTTGCAAAAGTGGCAAATCAACTCCGCGCCGCCGTCTTCAGCCAGCATACTCTCTACTTCTCCGCGACCGAGCGCCGAGATGATCAACAAAGCGCGCTCGCGTGAGCACTGGCAGAAAAACCGCGGCTCGCTCTCTTCCAGCACGTTCAAGTCGATATCCCCCAGCACTGTCTCGAGCATCTCAGTCGGCGACATTCCTAATCGCACCATCTCCGTTGAATGCGGGGCGCGCCGTACGTGCTCGTCAAGGTTCTTGACCAGTTCCTCTGAGACGCTTGGCATCATCTGGACGACGTCCCCGCCGGCCGCTGCGACCCGCAGCCGGTCGAGCCCGAATTCGGCCGTATGCGCGTCCCCGACGCGCGACGACGCCACGACACTGTTGTCCTCATTCAACGGATCCACCGTCATCAACACCCCAAGCCCGACGGCTGAATTGGTCTGCTCGGATTTGGCCAGGTAGTAAGCGAAGTCCTCGGCTATCTCGCCCGACACAATAGGGACCGAGCCGCGATAGGGTTCCTTCATAAGCCCGATTTCGAAGCCCGCGTCGCGCGTGACGAACAACGTCCCTCCACCGACGACGCCTCGCACGTCGAACTTGCCGTGTCCGTTCATCGCCGTAGCGTCCGCTTCAGGGTTGGTGACGTAGCCGCGCACGTTCCCGCGAGGGTCCGCTTGCGCGATGATGTTGCCGATCGGCCCGTCGCAATGAAAGTGGACGGTGATCTTTTCGAGGTCCTTGACGCCGCTTCCGATCAGGAGTCCTCCGGTGAGCACGCGGCCAAGCGCTACGGAAGCGGTCGGAAAAGTCTGATGGCGACGGCAGGCCTCGGCAACAAGACGGGTCGTGACTGCGGCCATGCAGCGCACCTGATTGCCGGCGGCCGTCGCGTGAACGAGTTTGTCTTGAGTTGAGGCCATGACTTTTGGAGTGCGGCGACCTGGCGCCGCTTTGCTATTCCAACTGCGCATCATTCAAAGTGGGGACTACCAAAGCGGCGCCAGGTCGCCGCACTCCAAGACTAGGTTGCGCATTTGGGTGACTGGTCGGTCAGCAAGCCGATCGCATGCGGAATGCTGCTGCGGATCGCCGTGAAGTTCTCGACCGCGCCGCGCCGGCTGCCCGGCAGATTGACGATCAGAGTCCGCCCGCGAATTCCGCATACAGCGCGCGAGAGCGGCGCGAGCGGAGTTGAATCGAGACTCTTGAGCCGCATCAACTCGGCCAATCCCGGAGCTTCGCGTTCGATCACCGCTCGCGTGGCTTCGGGAGTGTTATCGCGCGGCGCGAATCCCGTTCCCCCGGTCGTCAAGATCAGGTTGACGTCGCCGCGGTCCGCGTACTCACGAAGCCGCGCGGCAATCGCTTCCCGGTCGTCGGAGATGATTTCAGTCGCCACAATCCGGCAGCCGAGCTTCTCGAGTTCCGATACGACCGCAGGCCCCGAAGTGTCTTCGCGTTCCCCGCGCGACGCGGAGTCGCTGATGGTCAGCACGACAGCGGCTATTTCGACTCTCATCTCAGTGATGCTCCGAACGAACGAGTAGTATCGCAATCGCCGAGGCGTGATGGCAAACGCGGGAGAGCTGGGGGATGAACGTCAGGATAGGCGACGGATCAACTGGACCAACCAAACCAACTCAGCCAGGTATAAGGTTGGGGAGGGACTTGTCCCCGCTCCTCGATGTCGCTCATAACGCGCATTGAGCGGGGACAGGTCCCTCTTCCCAACCTGAGATTTCTCCATGTAGAACGATGCAATTCAATTGAGCGGACACGATCGGAGATTTTCATGAGAGCGCCCGGTTGTGCCCGCTCGGAGAGGGAAATGCAATCACTGCTTGCGGCGAGTACACGGCGCCCTGTGGATTCAACTCGCTTCGCATCACGATGACCTCCGTAGCCCGAAAGCTCTCGGCCTCGAAGCCGCTCGCTATCAATGTCTCCGCGAGCCGCCGCGCGTTGCGCGGAGTCCGCACTCGCCCAATAGTCAGGTGAGGTGAGAATCGCTTCGATTCGCGAGCGATACCTTCACCCGCCAACTCGTCTTCCAGTCGCGCATTAAACGTGGCGAGCGGCTCGGGGACCTGAGTGAGGCCCACCCAAACGACTCTGGGGTTGTGCGCGGACGGAAAGCAGCCGGCGCCGCCCACTTCGATGTCAAAAGGATCAATCTCGGCAGCGGCGCGCTCGACCGCGTCGCGGACTCGCTCCATGCGAGACGCGGCTATATCACCTAAGAACTTCAGCGTGAGGTGAATGTTGGGAGACTTTGCCCAACTGACCTGGGCGTCGATTCGCCGAAGCTCGCGCTGCAGAGCGTCGATTCTCTCCTTGATCGAGGCGGGCACCTCGATACAAACGAACGTGCGGATCGACTCTTCGCGTGGCTTGGCCATAGATAGGATTCAGTCATTGGGTGAATGGGCGATTGGGTCATTGGGTGATTGGTTCATTGACCGATTGATTGAAGAATCTACGTGTTGCTGCGAAAGCCAGCACGCCCAATCGCCCAATGACTCAATCACCCAATGACTCAATCAACTGCGCCTGACTATCCACTCTTTCCTCTCCCGGCGCTGCTTGTACTCGCTCGTAGCTGCCGTCCACCAGCAGGCGTCGCGCCTTCACGTTGTCTCTCAAATAAACGTCCAGAACGCCGCTCTTCAAGTGCTGTCTCAAGTGCGGATCTTCAATCGGCACGACCAACTCGACCCGGCGGTCCAGATTGCGCAGCATCCAATCCGCGCTGCCGATGTAAACCTCTTCATCGCCCCCGTTCGCGAAGTAGAAGATGCGGCTGTGCTCGAGGAATCGCCCAACGATGCTCGTTACTGTGATGCGGTCCGACAAGCCCGACACACCCGGCCTCAGCGTGCATATGCCGCGCACGATCAGGTCTATCCGCACGCCCGCCTGCGACGCTTCGTAGAGCGCGCGGATCATCTTGGTGTCGGTCAGGCTGTTGAGCTTCGCAATGATCCGCGCCGGCCGCCCCGCTTCGTGATGTTCAACCTCTCGCGCCACCAGCGTCATCAAGGCCTCACGCAGATTAACGGGTGCAATCAGGAGCTTTCTAAAATGGGTCTGGCGTGAGAATCCCGTCAGGTAGTTGAACAGATCGGTCGCATCGGCGCCGATTTGCTCGTTTGAAGTGAACAGGCCGAGGTCCGTATAGATTCGCGCGGTGGATGGGTTGTAGTTGCCGGTGCCGATGTGAACGAAGCGGCGCAGCGACCCTTCTTCGCGGCGCACGACGAGAGCCAGCTTGCAATGCGTCTTGAGCCCGACAAGCCCATAGACGACGTGAACGCCCGCGCGTTCAAGCTTCCGTGCCCAGGTGATGTTGTTCTCCTCGTCGAAGCGCGCCTTCAGCTCTACCAGCACCGCGACCTGCTTGCCCGCCTCGCACGCTTCCGCGAGCGCCTGTACGATCGGCGAGTTCTGGCCCGTGCGATACAGGGCCATCTTGATCGCGACGACCTCCGGGTCGGCGGCTGCGGTGCTGATGAAATCGCAGACCGAAGAAAAAGAGTTGTAGGGATGATGAACCAAAACGTCCTGGCGGCGGATGACGTCGAAGATCGACCCTTCCGTCCGAAGCGGCGCGGGAGTCGATGCAATGAGCGGCCCGTCCTTCAATTCCGGCCGCTCGAGTTGATAGAGCGACATCAGATCAGGAACGTTCAGAGGACCATCGACGACGTAGACGTCTTCGGCAGTGAGCTCGAGCCGGCTTGCCAGGTATCGCACCATCTCGCCTGGCATTGTCGAAGCAACTTCGAGGCGGACCGCAGTCCCGAAACGCCGCCGACGCAACTGCTCTTCCATCATCCGCAGCAAATCGTTCGCTTCGTCTTCTCGAATGTCGATGTCGGCGTCGCGCGTTACCCGGAACGCATGCGGCTCGCCGGTTTCCGTGCGCGGAAATAGCGAACTCACGTTGGCCGCGATCAGTTCTTCAAGGGACGTGAACTCGTGCGCGCCCTGGGCGACAGGCACCAGCCTGGGCACAATGGGTGGGACCTTGATGCGGGCGAAGCGCGGCTCCGCATTAGCGGCGTCGTCGGGCGGCTGGATCATCACGCCAAGGTTGAGGCTCAAATTCGAAATGTAGGGAAACGGATGACCGGGATCGACCGCTTGCGGGGTCAGCACCGGGAAGACGTTCTCGGAGAAGTATGCGTTCAAGGAACGCCGCTCGCGGTCGGAAAGCGCGCGGAAAGGGGCGATCACGATTCCGGCGTCGAGAAGTTCCTGCAGAACGTCGTCTCTCAAACATCGCATCTGTTCGTCGACCATCGGGCGCAGCCGTTCCCTGATCGCTTTGAGCTGCGCGGTCGTCGTCATGCCATCAAGCGTCCGCTCGGTCACGCCGTGCTCCAACTGCTGCTTGAGGCCCGACACTCGGATCATGAAAAACTCATCGAGGTTGGAAGAGAAGATCGAAAGGAACTTCAAGCGCTCGAGCAGCGGGTGGGCATGGTCCAATCCCTCTTCAAGCACACGCTGGTTGAATTCGAGCCAGGCCAGCTCGCGATTGAACAGCAGTTGAGTATGAAGGAAAAGCGTCGGCGGCAGCGTGATGTTTCGAATATCGCTGCTCGCAGCGTCGTTTCGCGCGCGCTTTATCGCATCAGTCATAGCGAGAGTTTAGGAAAGCCGCTGCGCAATCTCAATTCGATTGTCTCCGGGATCGCGGACATAAACCGAAGTGCTTCGCGGATTCTTCCGTCGTCATGGGAACCGTAATCTGAACGTGGTCGATATCAATGACCTTGAGCGGCATAGACTTGTTGAGCGGCGGCGAGCCCGCTCTCGCACGCGAAGCCTTCTGCGTTGAGATCTCGATGAAGCGCGTCGAGAACGAGCAATACGTTCTCTCGCGAGCTACCCGATCCCATCAGCCCGACTCGCCAGATTCGTCCCTTCAGCGGACCAAGCCCACCGCCTATCTCGATGTTTGACTCCTCAAGCAGCCGCCCGCGCACTCGCGCATCGTCGACGCCCTCCGGCACCCTAATCGCGTTCAGGCTCCAGAGTCGGCTGCTCGGGGCGACGTTCATCGCCAGCCCCATCGCCTCGACTCCGGCCACAAGCGCGCGGTGATTCAACTCGTGCCTTCGCCACCTGGCTTCCAACCCCTCCTCATACACAATTCGCAGCGCCTCGCGCAGCGCGTAGTTCATCGAGATCGGCGCAGTGTGATGGTAAGTCCGATCAGCGCCCCAGTATCGCTCGACCATCGTGACGTCGAGGTACCAGCTCTGCACCTTCGATCGTCGCGTTCGCACTCGCTCGAGCCCGCGCTCGGAGAACGTTATGGGTGCGAGTCCCGGCGGAGCGCCGAGGCACTTCTGCGTACCCGAGTAGCAGACGTCGATTCCATTGCGATCGACGCCGACGGGATGGCCTCCAAGCGACGTGACCGCGTCGACTATCAGCAGCGCATCGTGGCCGTGAGCCAGGTCGGCGAGCCCTTCGAGATTCTGCAGCACGCCCGTCGAGGTTTCGGCGTGCACGATTGCAAGCGCCCGCGGCTTGCACGAATCGAGCGCGTCTTTGATCTTTGCGACGTCGACCGGGTGTCCCCATTCGGCTCGCACGGCTACGGGCTTGCCGCCCGCTCGTTCGACTATGTCAAACATCCGCTCGCCGAAGACCCCATGTATGCAGACCACGGCTTCGTCACCGGGCTCGATGACGTTGACCAGGGCGGCCTCCATACCGGCGCTGCCGGTCGCTGAGACGGGAATCGTCACGCGATTCTGAGTCTCAAAAACGTAGCGCAGGAGTTCCTGGATGTCGTCCATGCACCGCAGGAACAGCGGGTCGAGGTGGCCAAGCACGGGAGCTGCCATCGCCGCCAGCACGCGGTCCTCGACCGGGCTCGGACCCGGCCCGAGCAGCACCCGTTTGGGCGGTTCGAATTTAGCGAATGATCTTCGTTGAGGTGTTCGTTGGATTTGCTCTGACATTCTATTTCTCCAAGGCGGCGATTCTACCATTTCTTTCTCTACATTCCGAGCGGTGCGGGGACTCGCAGCGATGACGCGACTCGCCGGTCTCGATGGCATCGACGCCGGGCGTGACGGGGCAACTGAACCTCACCGCCGAGACACAGAGGACGCCGAGGTTGCGCGGAGTCACTTGACCTCTGTGGAGTCTCAGCGTCCTCTGCGCCTCTGCGGTGATTCTCCCCTCTCCGACTACCTAGACCACCCCGTCAGGCGTTGCTATGATGCTGGGCAAGCCACTCATCAAGGAGCAATCCCATGGAATCACGCTACGACAACCTGCTCGTCGAATCCGATGCACCCATAGCAATCGTCACGCTCAACAGACCCGATCGACGGAACGCGCTCTCGCTCGCGCTGATGGAGGAGATGATCGGTTGTTTTCGCGAGTTGGGACGATCTCCGGAGGTCCGCGCGATCATCCTCGCGGGGAACGGACCGGCGTTCTCGGCCGGACACGACCTGAGCGAATTGCGTGGCCGCGGCATTCAAGACTATCGCCACATTTTCGACGTGTGCTCCGAATTGATGATGCTGATACAGGAGATTCCGCAACCGGTGATCGCGGAGGTGCGCGGCATCGCTACGGCGGCGGGCTGCCAGTTGGTTGCGACTTGCGACATGGCCGTGGCCGCCCAGGAGGCGAAGTTTGCGACTCCCGGCGTCCGCATCGGACTGTTCTGCACAACGCCAATGGTCGCGCTCACCAGATCGATCGGCCGAAAGCGCGCGCTTGAGATGCTGATGACAGGAACCGCGATCAACGCGAAGACCGCGATGGAGTGGGGGCTGGTGAATCGCGTCGTGGCGGCAGACGTGTTGCGTGAGGAGTCCTATGCGCTGGCGCGGCAAATTGCCGAAGCGAGCCCGCTCACAGTCTCGGTCGGCAAGCAGGCGTTCTACGCGCAGATCGATCTCGATCAGCCGAAGGCTTACGCGTACGCAAAGGAAGTCATGAGCCTTAATGCGATGGCCGAAGACGCGCAGGAGGGGATGGGAGCGTTCTTGGAGAAACGGACGCCTTGCTGGCAGGGACGCTGAACGGTCATCGCGATGCGAAAGGGTCGCGCGCACACATGCTGGCTTTCTTCGCTGTTAATGCGTGATTCACTTTCGCCGATGGAGGTGGCCTTGGGCAGCCGACAAACGAAAGTGTCAGCGCGATGTCGCATTGGTTGACGATTGGGGTCTATCTGGTGGTTGTGCGTGCAGAAGGGTTGTGTAGTCTCTGACATATCGGGGTCAGGTGTCAGCGTGTAGTCGTTGAATCGCGGTAGAGCTCCCGGTCGGCCTCGTAGCGCGTGCAGCAGTCCTCTGCTTCGCATCGCGCCCGCGTCCGGTCAACCGAGGCGTTCGGCTCCTACGATGACAAACTGAGGAACGAGGCATACTCATCCTCGTTGAATGCCTGGATGACCGGGTAGTTCTTTCGCAGTAGCTCCTCGACATCCGAAGTCGAACAGTTGCCCAACCGAACCCAAACAACCTTTGGCGGAGATCCGAGCAGAAAACTCCGCTGGTGCATGTCTGAGTCTTTCGAGACGACCATCAGGCCGTTGTTCTTAGCGTGTTCCCAAACTGCGGGGGTCGCACGCCGCTTTCAAGCCAACGTCGCGTACTTGAACCGAGCCCGGGAAGACGTCGGCAAGCAGCCCTACCAGTTTGTGCGACAGATTCTCATCGAAGAGCAGTTTCATGCGGCGGGTACGGTAAGGAGCCTGCGCTCACGGTCGGCTGCAAACGCGATGCACGCCTTCAGGTCTTCACGAGTGAGGTCGGGAAAATCATCGAGAATCTCCTCTTCCGTCATATCCGAGGCCAGATACTCCAACACCTCGCATACGGTAATCCGGAGACCGCGAACGCAGGGTTTTCCACCTCGTTTGTCGGGGTCAATAGTGATGTAGTCCCGATAGTTCATAGGCCGAAGATTATGTCTGCGATATTAGCATCGTCAAGCCCAACGAATTCCGGATGCCACGAATTCGGAAACCTCCAGTGGGCCCGACTCGAAGCGTGCGATCAAATAAGCAGCCGCTCAGGCATCACTCCACCGTCACCGACTTTGCCAGATTGCGCGGCTGGTCCACGTCGCACCCACGCCGGACGCCGATGTGATAGGCCAACAACTGAAGCGGAACGATAGCCAGAATCGGCGAAACCAAATCAGTCGACGCAGGCACTTCGATCAAGTGGTCCGCCAACTCGCGCACTTCAGGGGCGCCTTCGCTCGCGACTGCGATAACAACGCCGTCACGCGCCTTCACTTCAACTATGTTCGATAGCGTCTTCTCGAAACGGAGCTTCGACGACTCGCTCAACTGATCGACCGTGGCGACGAAGACAACCGGCAGCTCTTCGTCGATCAGCGCGTTCGGACCGTGCTTCATCTCGCCTGCCGGATAGCCCTCGGCGTGAATGTAGGAAATCTCTTTCAGCTTGAGCGCGCCTTCGAGTGCGACCGGGAAATTCACCCCGCGGCCGAGGTACAGGAAGTCCTGAGCGCGATGATACTCCCGCGCCAGCTTCTCGATCTGATCGTCGCAGCCGAGCAACGCTTCAAGCTTGACCGGCACGCCGTTCAACGCCCTCACATGTTCGAGCGACTCTTCCTCGGAAATCACACCGCGCTGCTGGGCCAGGAACAACGCGAACAGGTAGAGCACGGTCATCTGACTGGTGAACGCCTTGGTTGATGCGACGCCGATCTCAGGTCCGGCGTGGGTCAATACCGTGCCATGCGACTCTCGAGTCAGCATCGAGCCCTGCACGTTGCACACCGAGAGAATCTTCGCGCCGCGCTCTCTTGCTTCCCTCACTGCTCCGAGCGTGTCGGCGGTTTCGCCCGATTGGGAGATCGCGATGACAAGAGTCTTATCGTCGAGGATCGGGTCGCGGTAGCGGAATTCCGAAGCGTAGTCGATCTCGACCGGCACGCGAGCCAGTTCCTCGATCATGTACTTGCCGGCCATCGCCGCATGAAGACTCGTGCCGCACGCGATTGCTTTTATCGACGTGAAACTTCGGAATTCGGCTTCGCTGATCTCCATCTCGTCCAGATAGACGCGACCGGTCGTCTGAGACACGCGGCCGATGATGGTGTCGCGGACGGCACGCGGCTGCTCGTAGATTTCTTTGAGCATGTAGTGCTTGAAGCCGCCCTTCTCCGCCATGATCGGGTCCCAGGTGATGCGTTGAACCTTGGGCGTCGTCGGGTCGCCCTCGAAATCGGTCACCGCAACGCCGGCGCGGGTCAGCACCGCGATTTCACCGTCTCCCAGAAAGAAGACGTCGCGGGTGTGGTAGAGCACGGGAGGGACGTCCGAGGCGACGAAGTATTCGTTCTGACCAAGCCCGATGACGATCGGAGGCCCCTGTCGAACAGCGACAATCTTTTCCGGCTCGTCGGCGCACATTATCGCCAGCGCATAGACGCCTCGCAGGTCGGCCGACGCCCGCCGTACAGCGGATTCGAGGTTCGGCGCGCCTTCTTTGAGGTACTTCTCGACGAGATGAGCGATCACTTCGGTGTCGGTTTCAGTGACGAATGTGTGGTCTTCCGCCAGAAGCTGGCGCTTGAGCGGCATGAAGTTCTCGATTATCCCATTGTGAACGACGACAACCCGACCGGTGCAGTCGCGATGCGGATGGGCGTTCTCTTCGGTTGGGCGGCCGTGAGTCGCCCAGCGGGTGTGCCCTATGCCGTAGGTCCCGTCGATCGGCTTCAATCTGATCGCTTCTTCGAGATTGCGCAGCTTGCCTGACGCGCGGCGAATCGTGAGGTTTCCGCCCTCATCGACTACTGCGATGCCCGCGGAATCGTAGCCGCGGTACTCGAGCTTCTTCAGCCCATCGAGTATCACTCCAACCACTTCTTTGTCACCGACGTATCCGACTATTCCGCACATCGTATGTTTCCCTTCTCTCGGGGGTCTCTGCTTGAGCGCCTTCGACGCTGATGGCCGCTGTGGAGTTGGCCGGGCTCATTTCAGTTTCTTCTTGACGACGGCGGGGACGCCGACCGCCAAGGAGTCTGGGGGCAGGTCTTTGGTGACGACCGAACCGGCTCCGGTGACCGAACCGCGTCCGACGCGGACGGGCGCGACAAGCATCGTGTCGCTGCCGATCTTAACATCGTCTTCTATTATCGTTTCGTTCTTATTGACACCGTCGAAATTGCAGGTGACGGTTCCGGCGCCGATGTTCACGTTGTCGCCAAGCGTCGCGTCGCCGAGGTATGTCAGGTGCGCGGCCTTGGTGCGCCTCCCGACTTTGGACTTCTTTACTTCGACGAAGTTGCCGATGCCCGCGTTCTCGCCGATCTCAGCCCCCGCGCGCAGCCGCGCGAAAGGGCCCACGCTGGCTCCGTTTGCGATCGTGCTGTCTTCGATGACCGATGAATTCTTGATCGTAACATCGTCTCCGACTCGGACATTCTTGAGCCGCGACCACGATTGTATGGTGCATCCGGCTCCGATCTTGCTCCGACCTTCGATGATCACCTGAGGCGAAATGACCGTATCCTGGCCTATCTCGACGTCCTGATGAATGTAAGTCGTCGCCGGATCGACGATGGTGACCCCGGAGAGCATCAGTTCACGCAGTTTACGGAGGCGCAGCTTCTGCTCCATCTCTGCAAGCTCGATGCGCGTGTTGACGCCGAGCACTTCTTCGGGGTCGTCATGCCGGTACAGCCCGACGCGCCCGCCCCGCTCGACGATTATGCGCGGAACATCGGGGAGGTAGTACTCGCCCTGTGCATTGTCGGTAGTCAAACGGCCAAGCGCGTCAAGCAAGGGCTGCACGTCAAAACTGTAAATGCTCACGCCGACTTCGGTGATTTCGAGTTCCCCGGGTGATGCGTCTTTCTGCTCGACCGAGCGCGAGAACCGGCCATCCGCGTCACGAATGATTCGGCCGTAGCCGGTTGGGTCAGCCATTTCGACCGTGAGAACCGTCGCGTCGTTCTTCTCGGAGTGGTGAACCTCGATGAGTCGCCGAAGAGTTTTGCTTCTGATCAGCGGGCCGTCGCCGGCTACTATAACAAGAGGGCCCGGCCGCCCGGCGAGGGCTTCGCGCGCGGTCATCACCGCGTGGCCGGTACCTCGGCGCTCGGGCTGAACGACGAAATGAAGCTCAGGCGTTCGGCTCCCCTCACGGTTTGAGATGAGTTCGACGTCTTGCCGTACCGCGCGCTCGACCTCCTCGGCCTGGTGCCCGACGACGACGAAGATCGTTTCGGGTTCCACTTCGACGGCGGCGCGGACGACATGGGAAATCAGAGGCAAGCCAGCCAGTTCGTGAAGCACTTTGGCCCGGCGGGATTTCATCCGCGTGCCGAGGCCGGCGCCAAGAATCATCACATCAGTCATAAACGTCGCGCGCCCCCGCTTCGTGGATCAACAGAGTGATTCTACTATCGAGGAGGGCTTCCTGCGAGAGAATCTTCGGTCGGCGAATTCAGCCAGGCCCCGCGTTGTCACGAGTCGATCAGTCGATTCGACCCAGCAGTGTTCCGACACATGCAATAGACGTCGAGCAACAGGCGCGTCAGTTTCTGCGGGTCGTGGCGCACCACTTCGTGTTCGCTTAGGAGGCTGCTACAGATCGCTCGCACGCGCGGGAAACCTAACTGCACCGTTCGGAAGGCGGCGTCGTGACCTTCTGGCGGGAAGTATTGCTCCGTCCTGAACGCGACGCTGATGGCGCCATCGGCTCGATACCTGTCGCGCAACGCCGCGCTGACCGGGGCCGTGTTCACCAGAACGTAATCAAGCTCCAGATCGGGGCGGTAATCAAAGAGCGCTTGCAGATGGTCCTCTACACTAAAGTCCTCGGATTCGCCCGGCTGAGTCATAAGATTGCACACAAGGAACCTCACAGCGTCCGAGTCGCGGATCGCTTCGACGATTCCATCCACGAGCAGGTTCGGCAGGATCGACGTGAAGATCGAACCCGGCCCGACGGTGATGATGTCCGCGTGCTTGATGGCTTCGAGGGTCTCGGGCAGTGGCTTGCAGTGTTCGCGTGAGAGCCACAGCCGCTTGATTCGGGACCGCGACTCGACGATTCTCGTCTCGCCTTGAATGATCCGCCCGTCTTCGAGTTGGGCGACGAGGGCGACGTCCTCAGTCGTCGAGGGGAAAATCCGTCCTTTGATCGCCAAAACCTCGCTCGTCACTTTGATTGCCTCGAGGAAGTCGCCGGTCACCCCCGCGAGCGCAAGCACGAACAGGTTGCCGAAACTGTGACCCGAGAGATCGCCGTCCGACTCGAAGCGATACTGAAAGAGCTTGGTCAGGAGCGCCTCATCTTCTGCCAGCGCGACCATGCAGTTGCGAATATCGCCGGGGGGCAGTATCTGAAACTCCTCGCGAAGCCGTCCCGAGCTCCCGCCGTCGTCGGTGACGGTCACGACGGCAGTTAGCGTATCAATCCAGGGTAACCCCGAGCGATCAGTCGGCGGACTCTCTTTTGCAACGTGGTGCTTCAACCCCGAGAGCAACGTGGATAGCCCCGTGCCGCCGCCGATTGAGACAACGTTGAGGCCGCGGTTCCTCTCGCCGCTCATAATCAGACCCCTTGCCTTTCCATCCTAAGCATCTTCAGTGAGGTCGAAACCATAACCGGTAAGCTGCCGAAACTCCTCACTGTCTCTCAGGTTGGCGAAGTCAAGATCGCCCCGCGCGCGGGAGCGGTGCACGGGTCGAATCGCGATCGCACGCGTGAGCGTGCCGATGGCCTTAGGGATGTTCTGTAGGTGAGCGTATGCCGCCGACAATGAATACAAGATGTGATCAGCGCGCGGTTCCGACTTGAGCGCCCTCTCGAATAGCTCGACGGCCTGCTCGATGTTGCCCCGGTTCAGCTCGAAAACACCCTGGTTGTAAAGCCCATCAACATTCCTGGGGGCCGAAGGCGTTCGCGCGAGTCGCTGCTCGCAAATCACCAGATACGTGCGAGTTCGGGCGATGATCTCCGCCTGATCCGCAAACTTCTCGATGATCGCTTCAAAGCCGGATTTGGCTGCGGAGAAATCGTGACGATTGAATGCCTTCAACGCCAACTCGAATGCCCGGACCGCAGCCAGCGTGGCAGGTGTGGGCAGTTTCTTAGGCGGCATCGGAGCGGGCCTAAGAACAACGCGGGGCGCCATTCGCCTTCGCAGGACCCGCGGCTTGGCGGCAGATTCCTTCGGGGCCGGCTTCGCGGCGGGCTTGCGTGAGGGCGCCTTCTGCTTCTTTGCGATCCCCGATTTTTTCCCCGACGATGATTTCACGGGAACCTGCTTCACTTTCTTTGCCGGCTTCGCCATTGCCTTGGGGCCCGCGCGGTTTTTCTTGTTCGGTCTCGGCGCGGGCCGCCGCTTGGTCACCTTTGCCGAAGCGGCATTGACGGCGCTTCGTGGCTTGGATGCCTTCTTCACCTTCGACTTACGAATCTTGACTGATGCAGGGGAGCGGCTCTTGTTAACCTTGGTAATGAGGCTCCTCATCATTTCCTCGTGGATTGAGAATGATCTAGCTCAGCGTCTGGCTCCTGCACATACGCCAGGTGGTCAGCCTTGTATATCAACAATATATCGCTAAGTCAAGCAAATACCCTCCAACAGTGCCGCGTTCTGACCCACAGGTCAACTGCGGAAGCCTCGTTACCGCATATCGTAATCGACTTACGGCTATCAACGAATGTGTCAGGGTGCGGAGAAACGGACTTGGCGACGCCGCTTAACTCATTCTAAGGGCTTGCATAATCAACTCGAGGCCTCGATTGCTCAGACCCGCAGCGAAGGCGTACAATCGCGACGGCTCATTGGAGCGGAGGGAAGGACTTTGAATGCAGCCAAGCTCGAGGGGCGTAGGATAGTAATCACGCGCACTCCGGCGCAATCCGAAGAGATGACTGAACTGCTCAATAACCTCGGCGCCGAGGTCGTACACTTCCCGACCATCAAGATCGTCGATCCAACCGACTGGTCCGACCTTGATGCCGCGATCGGTCAGCTTCCCAGCTACGATTGGATCGTCTTCACAAGCGCCAACGCTGTAACCCAGTTCTTTCGGAGAGTCGCCGAGAAACTGGGCGATACAGCGGCTGTAGCCGTCGGACGCATTTGCGCAATCGGGCCGACCACCGCAAAGGCGCTTCGCGCGATGGGCTCAAGAGTCGACGTCGTCGCCGAAGACTCTACATCTGAGGGCGCAGTTCGCGCGATCACCGAGAGGCTCGGAGGTGAGACAGGATTGCGAGGCCTGAAGTTCCTCGTTCCCCGGGCGCGTGTTGCGCGCGACTACTTACCCGAAGAATTGCGCCGGCTAGGAGCGCACGTTGATACGGTCGTTGCCTATCAGACCTTGAGACCGCACGTAGCCCCAGACCAGGTTGCGGATTTGTTCGCCGGGCGAATAGATGCGATAACATTCACGAGTCCGTCAACCGTCGCGAATTTCGCGGCGATCGTCGGCAGCAAGGACCTGTCCGGTCTCATTGGGGATGTGTTCGTCGTGTGTATTGGGCCGAGTACGACGGCCGCCGCGAGGGAGTATGGTCTTATGAACGTCGCCCAACCGCAACAACATACCGCTGCGGCGTTGGTCGATAGCCTGACTGAGGCCCTCGGTCGGGGTAAGCGGGGGTAATCGAGCAGGGGGCACGATATCGTTGCAATATGCGAGATATGGTCCATTCAACACCTGACTATGCTAGTCGAGAAAGAGTAGTGCTGAGAGGTTTCATCAACTCGCGAGCGGTATTGTCGTTCGCCGCAATCCTGCTTCTGCTCAACCTCCTGGGCGACACGTTGCCGGGGGAACCACGATGGACGAGAGGTTCGGCTGAGGCCGCACAGCGCACTGACCCGCGCAACCAGGATGCGCCGCTGCAGCTACGAGCGACGCTTGTCCAAGTACCCGTGGTCGTAACCGACCGCGCGGGCAAGTTCATTCCCGGGCTCGCCGCGAACGATTTCACCGTGTTGGAAAACGGAAAGCCGCAACAGGTCTCGTCCTTCGCAACTGTGAAGCAGCCCTTCAACGTCGTCCTGGTCCTCGACACCTCAAACAGCGCGCCCGAGCGACTGAAGGCGATCCAGCACGCGGCCCTCGGGTTCCTAACGCAAATAAGGCCGGAAGACCGCGTGATGGCGATTTCGTTCGACCACGAGGTACGCCGTCTGACGGATTTCACGTCAGATCGAAATGACGTCGAGTCGGCAATCCGCGGCATTGAGTCTGGCTTCGGGAAGCTCCTCTACGAAGCGATGGCCGAAGCTCTTAAGCAGTTAAAGGGCGTAGAAGGGCGTCGCGCAGTCATCTTGTTCAGCGACGGCGTGGATCTGGGCAGCATAGACGTAGCCGCCGAAAGTACGACGAGAACCGCTGAAGCAATAGGCGCCGTCGTGTACGTCGTGCATCTGGACACCCGCTGGTGGATTGAAGCCGAGGCCCGCCGTCAGGCGGCGAATAGGAAGCAATCGAAGCTTCCATTCTCGGTCGACGTCCGGATTCCACTGCCGCCCGATTACGGCGGACCCGACTCGACCCCGACGGGAATGCCAAGGGTACGTGCCCCTCGCATTGAGATCGGAGCTTCTCGCCCACCGCAAGCGCAGGGACCTCCTCAGGACGAGATCACAACTACACTCGACAAACTCTACGGCGACGCCGACGCCTACCTCGACGCCGTATCAGCGAGAACCGCCGGCCGGGTTTTCAGACCCGAAAGCTACGACGAAACACTCTCGGCATTCGCGGTCATCGCCGAAGAGCTGCGCAACCAGTACCTCCTGACCTACTATGCCGGTCCGCCACGCCGCGACGAGAGCTATCGCAGGATCAAGGTCGAAGTCACGCGCAAAGGCGTCGTCGTGCGCGCCCGGCCCGGCTACCGAATGGGCCCGTGAGAGCACTTGGTTGCGGACATCAACCCGATCCCCACCAATCCCGTATCGGACACGGCTTGCACTAATTCGTATAGCCCGCCCCGGCTGATCTAGCAGCGCACCCTGGCGCCAATGATACGCGGGGCATCTTTCTCTAAGACCAGTAAGGATTTGGCAAACCGCCGAGGGTCGTCCCGCGCGCGTTGCGGACACGGCACATTCGTTGCACAGGGGTCGGGCGTTCGAGCTACTCGAATTCCGCCAAGAAGCAGAGGATCGAATTATGAAACGCCATCTCCCCGCATCGCTTGCCTTGAGTCTCCTGATCACGCTCACAGTGATTCCTGTTTCGACGCACGGACAGTCGGCCGGTTCGGCGGACCCCTTCGGAGGCGACGCCGAGGATGACGCGCCCGTTCAGCGGGTCGCCCGGTTGAGCTTCATCGAAGGCGACGTCTCATTCCTCCGGGCGGGAGTCGAAGAATGGGCTGAGGCGGTCGAAAACCTCCCGCTGTTTACCGGCGATCAGCTTTACACTGCCCGCCGCTCGCGAGTCGAGATTCAACTGGGGCGCGGCAACTACGTGCGGCTCGCTGAGAACTCGGCCCTCACGATTTCGGACCTATCGCACACTGTAGCTCAGTTCGAGCTTACCGAAGGCACCGCGATGATCCGCCTTGAGCGCTTCGGAACTGCCTTCGGGCGTTTCGAGGTCGACACGCCTAATGTTGCACTGGTTCTCCGCCAGGACGGTCTCTATCGCGTCAACGTTCGCGGCGATGAGCAGTCGGAAGTCATCGCCCGGCGGGGATCGGTCGAAGTCACGACACGTGATGGCAGTTTCACGCTGCGCGAGGGAAACGTGCTCAATGTTGATTCCTCATCGCGCGGCCGCCTGGAGATAGCTGCCGACACAGGTCGAGATGATTGGGATCGCTGGAGCTACGACCGCGACGTGATCGCCGATCGATACGCCTCATCCTCGCCCTCTTACGTATCTACGTACGAGACGCAATACAATAGCTTTTATGGGGTGAGCGATCTCGCGGGCTACGGAAGCTGGTCGCGGTATTCGTCCTATGGCGACTGCTGGATTCCTCGGGTGAGCGCGGGCTGGGCGCCCTATCGGCATGGGCAGTGGCTGTGGACGCCCTATGCCGGTTGGACGTGGCTTTCGACCGAGCCGTGGGGTTGGGCGCCTTATCACTACGGCCGATGGGATCACATCCCCGGAATCGGCTGGGCGTGGATACCCGGCTTCGGCTCAACCTACTACAATTATGGTCACTCGCATTATCAGTGGAGACCTGCGCTGGTTTCTTTCTTCAACTGCCCGACGCCGGGCGGGGATTACATCGGCTGGTATCCGCTGCGGCCCGGCGAGCGATGGCGGCGACCTAACGACTACCGCGCGAGAGGGAACCACTCACACCTCCAGTACCCGTCTCCGCGCGATGGCTGGCGGCGTCCCGGAAGCACGGTACTCCCGGTTGACGGATTCACCCGGCCGGGTAGCCGACGCGTTCGTCCCGAGGCCCCCAGTGATGATGTGCGCAGGTGGTTGAGCCGAGGCATCCAGCCAGGGCTGCCGGACATGCCGGGTCGGCCGGCTTACGGGCCAACGGCCCGCAGCGATGACACGGCGCGAAATGGTCGCGCTGTGAGACCGCCTGACGAAGTGCTTAGGCGGCCCGTTGTCACCAGGAATCGGCCAATTGATCCGCTGGTGGAAGAGAGCGCCCGTCGCGAGCGACGCCTGCTGGTCGGCCGCCGGTCAGGTCCTTATGACGTACCGATGCCGACGCAGAGCAGGCCTCGTAACGGCGATCGTGATCAGGACGACCGCGCGGGTTCGACGAGACCGAGTTCCGGCCCCGCTCAATCGACTCCGAGCGACGGAAGCGATCGCTCGCGAAGAGCGCGCTCGAATCCGATTGACTCGCTTCCGGTCACGCCCGAGGCGCCGGAAAGAAAGCGCGGCCGCCCGGATGAGAGCTTCGGCGCGCGCCCAGGCGATCAAACGCCGCGTAACGAGAGCAGACCAAGCGAGCGCTCACGTCCTCGCGTTACGCCTGAACCGCCACCGCGTAGCGAGAGGCCAACCGGCGAGCCGCCCAACAACGATCCGGCCAATCGCCGCAGTAGGCCCTATTCTGACGATCGGTCCTCTCGAAGAGACGACGCCCAGACCAACAGCCGGCCCAGCGGCGGCGAGCATCATCCGAGGAGCGATTCGCCGCCGCCGCGTCCGTCAGAGCCTCGGCAAGAGCGGCCCCAAGCGCGACCCGAGCCGAAGCAGGATCGTCAGGAGCGCCGTCAAGAACGCAACGAACAACGCGGCCAGCGTACGAAGAACTGATTTCAAGTCTGGTGGGTGACGCGTGATCAGTGATACGCGACGGAGGCATCATACACGTTGGCCGCCGCACATCACGCGTCTCTATCCCTTCCGTGGCACGGACTGGGCGGATGGCGGGCGGAAAAAGAAAAACACACCCCATCTGCTTCATTCTCCTTCGCTCGGTTATCCGCCTGGTCGGTGCCACGGAACAAAAACAATGAAGATCTTTAGGCTCACCTCTTGTCTTACCCTCGCAGTGATCCGGCGGTTCTAACAATCTGGTTGATCATCTTCGCACAAGGTACACGATCGGATTCGTTTCAACCAACACGAAGCGCGACGGGACCTTTCGCAAACTCAAAGTCGAGGTCGCGCCCGCGGTTCAGCAGCAAGCAGGCAGGCTCGTAGTCAAGACAAGACGGGGCTACCTCGCAGCCACGGAGTCCATCTCTCGCCCGACAACCTCAAGCCGCTTCTGAGCCAGGGTCTCTCACTCACTCGCCCTTCGTGTCATCATCGTCGCCGGTTGACTCTCCTCGCCCCGCTCGCTAGAGTCGCGCCATATGGTCGATGCCTCTGCTTCTGCAAAGAAGCTGTTCATCAACGACGAACAAGAACTTCGCTCGGGCTGGCGCGTCATTGCCTACTGCCTGCTCTTTTTCGTCCTGGTGACGGTGATCTGGATACTCGTGGGATTGATGCGCGTCCTGATCCCGGCGCTGGGCAGACTGCTCGGACAGGAGGTCTCCGGGGATGAAACGGCCGGCTCTGGGTTGGTGTCGATGGGAATCTCTCAGTCCATACTGCTCGTTTCGGCGCTCGGGGCCACCTGGGTATGTGCGCGAATCCTCGAACAACGGAGCTTTGGCTCGGTGGGCTTCAGACTTCACAAGGGGTGGCTGCGCGACTTCGGCGTTGGCGGGATAGGCGGCGCGATTACTTTGTCGCTCGCGGTCGGGATAGCATCGCTCGCCGGCGGATCTCGCTTCTGGGCGGGCGGCGCCAGTGTCTCGTCGACCCTTAAGTGGTGCTGGATTCCGTTCGGGCTGTTCCTGATCTCCGCCGCGTGGGAAGAGGCGATGCTCCGAGGCTTTCCTTTCCAAGCTCTGCTACACAACCTCGGTCCCGTCGTCGCCGTGACGATCACCTCGGTCATCTTCGGAATTCTCCACCTTGGCAATCGCGATGTGACGGCAATGTCGACAATCAATACGGTCCTGGCGGGGGTGTGGCTGGGTGTGGCTTACCTGAAGACGCGAAGCTTGTGGCTGGCGACGGCACTTCACCTGGGATGGAACTTCTCGACCGCGTTCGTGTTCGGCTTGCCGGTGAGCGGAATAACGTCATTGTCCCAACAGCCTTTGTTGAGTGTCACAGCCGGCGGACCGGTGTGGCTCACGGGCGGGAACTACGGTCCGGAGGGGGGAGTCGCAGCCACGATCGCGCTTGCCGTGTCCACACTTGTGATCTGGAAGACGCGGTTGTTTACGGCGTCGGAAGAGATGAAGGCCGCTACGCGACACGGCAGTCGTCGGGTAGTCAGCCGATCTACCGATCGCGGTTCACAACCTTGACTGGAGCGCACACAGCATCAGCCGAACGTCGCCTTGATTTGCTCTGGCGTTGCGCCCTGTTCGCCATATCGAACGCTCGGCGCACGTCGCCGTTGAGGTAGACGATCAGACCATAGATCAGCAGGCCGATCGAGGCTAGCGCGAAGCAACCTACATAGGAGGATGGTCAGCACGCCAAGGGCCAAAGCTACGACGCCAAATGTTCTGCCCTGGTACTTCAGGTTCTTGACGCCAGCGATGATCCGCAACGCTCCCAGGGGGAGAAGGCCCAAGCCGATGTAGAGCACCCAAGCCACCGCCTCTCGATCCGACCCGCGGGTGTTCTCCATGAGGGTTACCGGAACTGCGATGAGGAGGATCAATCCGATCAAGCACTCGAGCGAGCCTTCAACGATCATCAGAATCGAAACAACAGTAACCTGCTTCACGAGGCCTGACTTTCGAGGCGGCGCGGAATAAGGCTGATATCCACCCGGTGGATAGCTTCCTGGCGGCGGCTGGTAACCCCCCGGTGGGGGTGGAGTATCTCCATAGGGCGGGTTTGGTCGTGAGGTACTCGTGGGTGTCCTCCTGACTCAGGTTATGACTGGCGAGACTAGGCGCCCAAGCACAATCGATTCGGGCTTTCTTCTTGGACCGGCTTCCGACTGATGCCGGGTGGTACTCTTCTCGCTGGTCTCAAAGAAAGAGAATACGTTGTCGCGTGATTTTGGCCCAGGCGATGGGATCCCGCCTAAGCGTTCTTCTCCGCAATGTCGCCGATCACCGGGATCTTCCAAATCTGCTGTTGGTACCCTTTCACCATGCCGATGATGTACAAAATTAAGATGATCAGCAGGATTAGCCAGAACACAAGCGAGATGAGCAGACCCCCGCCCGCGCTCGCCGCGCTCGAAGGAGCAAACGAAACGCCGACACCAAGAAACATGAAAATGACCCATATCACGATGGTCACTCCCGTCAACAGCAGGCTCTGGAGCGAGTGGAACCGCAGGATCCGATTCTCCTTGGGTTCGGTCGAAAGCCAGATTATGGAGGCTATTACGTGTATGCAGCAAATCGGCAAGTAGCAGAGCAGCCCGGCCACGCTATACTCGAGCCCGAGAACTTTGGTCTTGCCTCCAGGTGCCGGCGGCGGCATATTCCCATACGGCGGCTGATTACTCATGATGGTCTCCCCTCGAGATCGTCAGATTGAACTCCGGTGCATCTCGCCGCCGAATACTACTAAAGAGCATCCCCAGTGACAAGCGAATAGTGAAAGCACTGAAAAACACGCCGCCCGCATGACGCCGCCACTTTTTTATTGACACTCCTACGACATTTGTAGTAGGATAGGACCTCGTCTGTAGTAGATCAATTAGTCAGTGAGGTGAGCCGTGGTCCGGGAGAAGACAGTAAGGCTGACGAAGTTCGAACTCGAAGTCATGCACGCGCTGTGGGAATTGGGTAACGGGTCAGTGCGCGAGATTCAGGAACAACTGCCTGAGAAAGAACGGCCCGCCTACACGACGGTCCAGACTATCGTCAGGCGTCTCGAAGACAAGGGCGCCGTACGCAAGGTCAAGAAGATAGGCAACGCCTTTATCTTCGAACCAGTCGTGACGCGCAAGGCAACCCACAACAGGCTCATAATTGAGCTTCTGGAGTTGTTCGGCGGATCTGCCAGACCGCTGATGGCTCACCTCGCCGAAGCGGGAAAGCTCAGCCTGGAGGATCTCCGTGAGATGGAAGGTCTGTTGGCCGAGGGACAGGCCTCCGAGCCTGAGGGACTCGATTCGAAGCAGGACCGGCGCCTTTCGAGTGCACGGCGATCTCGCCCCAAGAGGTAGGTTCCTCTTCGCAACCTCGGCAACTCGGCGAACGTGCCAGCGAGCCGAACTGAATCTGAGCGCCGGAATGGAGCGTAGATATGACAATTCACCAATGGTTGGCCGAGTGGTCGAATTGGGGTTGGCCCTTGCTGGCCAATCACCTCTGGCAAGCAACCCTGTTTTCCGCGCTTGTTTTCACTGCTGTCCTGCTGCTCAGACGAGGACCGTCCCGAACTCGGCATGCCATCTGGCTTGTTGCCGCAGTTAAGTTCGCCGTTCCCTCGGCATTCCTGGCGTTCCTGATTAGCGCGGCCGGTCTCGATTTCTCTCGGAGAGGCACGTCGATCGAGCAGGGCGCGGGCACTCTGGCCGCCGTGTCGCAATTCACCGCTCCGGTGTATGAGTGGACCGAGGCCGCCGGCGAACCTGCGTTAGCTGCCCACAGCGAAGTGTATTGTGTGTTATCGCTGGTCTGGTTTGCCGGAGCCGTGATCTTGTTCGGCCTGTGGGCGAAGCGGCGATTGCAGTTCTCGCGAGCTATGAGAGCCAGCGCAATGGCTACCAGTGGACGGGAACTCGAGGCGCGCAATCGAGCACTCGGGGTGATGGGCGGGACGCGCGCAGTCAACCTCATAGTTTCGCCGGGAGCAGTTGAGCCCGGCGTGTGGGGCGTGTTGCGGCCGGCAATCGTGCTGCCTGAGGGCATGGCCGACAACCTCAGCGACCCTGAACTCGAGGCGGTACTGATGCACGAACTGATTCACGTAGCTCGCCGGGACAATCTCATTGGCAATCTGAACATGATCGTTTGCTGTCTGTTCTGGTTTCACCCGCTGGTCTGGCTCATAGACCGGAAGCTGCTGAACGAACGCGAGCGTGCCTGCGACGAGGCGGTAATCAGACTCGGCGGAGGGCCGGATGTTTATGCGTCGAGCCTTTTGAAAGTCCTACGATTCTGTATTGGGTGGAAAGTGGCCGGCGTTTCGTATGCCGCCGGTTCAAACCTACGAAGGAGGGTTGAGAGAATCATGGCTAATCGAAGAGAGGGAAATTCTCTACTGTCGCATCGCATGTTGATTTCTACGACCGTCGCGCTGGTAGTCGTTTTCTCAATAGCGGCCGGGATTGTCAGTCGGGGACGCGCGATCGCTCAGGTCAACACCGTTCAGCCCGGCGGTCCCCAGGGTGGTGTTCGAGGTGGTGTCCCTGGGGGAGTTCCCGGCGGCGTGCCTGGGGGAGTTGTCGGCGGCGTCTCCGCAGATGCATACGGAGGATTAGCTCAGGAGCCTCAGGTTTACGAAGCGATGAGGCAGGCGCCCGATGTCACCGTTCAGTTCAAGAACCTGGAGGGGTCGCCCGTCACCATCACCGAGGCCTCGCTGCGGTGGGTCAAGCACCGCGAGTTTAATCGGTTTGTAAATGGCCGCCGAGAACTGTCCACTGACGCCTACCTCATAAGGCCGAATCTCAAACTCCTCAACAACGCAGACCGTCGCATTACAGCGCTGAGCCTTGAGTTCGAGAATGCCGATGGCGTTTCGGGCCTCTACTACGAGCGGACCTCTGCGATGATCGAGCCTCAAGGTTGGTTTGCTCTCAACAACAAAGTGGTCCCGTTCTTCGGTGACCCCTCTTCAATTGTGGCGGCAGTGATCGGCGTGATATTCGAGGACGGAACCTCATGGGGCGAAGCGCCTCCCCCGCCTCCCCCGCCGCCGCCTCCTCCTCTTCCCCCATCTCCCGTCGCCGTTCCGCCGAAAGTGATCCGCAAGTCGGGCGGCGTGCTGCAGGAACAGGCAGTCAGAAGAGTGCAGCCGGACTATCCGCCGCTCGCCAAGGCCGCCCAGGTGAGCGGCGCAGTCGTCGTCGAGGTCACGATAGACGAAACGGGAAAGGTAATCTCGGCGCGAGCGGTGTCCGGACACCCCCTGCTCAAAGACGCGGCCGTGCGCGCCGGCGCGCAGTGGGAATTCGAACCGACCAAGCTCTCGGGCGTCCCGGTCAAGGTCATCGGCACGATCACATTCAACTTCTCGCTGTGACCTCGCGGAGCGCAGAGCGATATCGGGTCAGACCAAAACGCGCGCTCCTGGGCGGGCCATCCGGATTCTAGGGACGATGACCTTCGGAACAGTGATCGTCATCGGCGCGATTCGACGAAGCTGGACCCCCGGAATGACCATCGGTGCGACGGGGGCAACTTTGATCCGTGGGACGACTGTCGGCGTAATAGGCCGGACATGAATTCGCGGCACAACGATCGGGCCAACTGACCCAAGCTTCATACTCGGCAAAACGACCCTGGGCGCTGTCATTTCAACGCCGTGAAAGTCGAAGATCCCAAGCGACCCGGGGCGACGCGCGCTTGTTACTTCGAGTGTGATCGTCTGCTCCTGCCTATCGCGGAGAATCTTGACTTCGACAGGCCCCTCGTGTCGCCGACGGATTTGCGACCTTAGATCAAACGGCCCGCTGACCTCTTCCCCGCCGACTGATACGATCACATCGCCAGCCCTGAGTCCGGCTTTCGCCGCCGGCGAGTCCTCATCCACCGAGGCGACCAAGGCGCCGCTGTTCGTCGGCAGACCGAAGTGCTGTGCGAGTTGAGGAGTCAGCCCGTGTAGCTCGATTCCCAGCCGGGCATGCTCCCAGAACACATTTCCCTCGCCGTCGTCTACTCGAAATGCCCCCGGATGGTCCGATTGCCGGCCGAGCTTCACGTCAACTTCGATCTCGCGGCCGCCGCGCATCACTCCAAGCCGAACGGTGCGGTCCGCCGGACTCTCGCGAATATGCCGCTGAAGCTGGACCGCGCTTTCGATCCGCTCGCCGTTCCAGCGTACGACCACATCGTCCTTTTGCAATCCGGCTTTCTCCGCGCTGCTACCTGGCATTATGCCGGTGACCAGCGCGCCACGCTCCTCTCGGAGTTTCAACCGCTGAACCAAAGCCCGATCGACCTCGGCCAGTTGGACTCCGAGAAACGTATCTCCGCGGACGAGAATCTGAACAGCGCTCGCGCCGTCCCGGTTCTCGCTCTGAGCCTGCACGATACCGGCGCTGGCCAGAACAACCGCCACCGCCATTAACAGATTACGGGTCATCACGCTGGTCCTCCTGAGTGTTGATTTGGCACTTCCCGTTCATTACTCGCCTGAGGGCGGCTGGCGGTTCCAAAATGTCGGCCCGCGACCTTCCAACTCCGCGAGAATCCGCGAGGCCACGGTCCGGGAAATCACGCACCCGGAGGTTAGAAGCTGCGCCTGATTAGGTATGACATCTTGATGAAGAACGTTCGGCTGTTTCGGCGGAAGCCGCGCTCGAGATGGCCCGTGAATGGGCTGAAGCCATTGAAGCCCAGGTCGTCGTTGTACCCGACGTAAAAGGAGGTCCCGGGGTTGGGAGTCCACCCGAACAGATACTGACCGCGCACGCTCGACGCAAGGGTGTCGTAGTCGAGCCGCGCGCGCACGAATGTGAACCTCGTAAACTGATAGGTCACGCGAGTGGAAAACACGTTATCGTTCAACGCAACGAGGCCCGTATCGCGGCGGACCAAGCGGACTTTTGTATATTCAACCGACGCCTTCAATGCATCGGTCGGCTGCACGGAGAAGTTCGTTTCGAAAAACCACTCGTTTCCGGCACCTGGATCGAGCGGCGCATTGGGATCTCTCAGCGCAGCGGGGCTAACCCGCGGGAACCTCGGCCCGGCGCCAAAATCGAAGTCAAATGATCCCGTGTTGTACCCCGTGACCGCGAAAACTGAGAGCTTCTTGCCCGGCGTCGTCCCCACGAAAACATGCATACCCTTCCCATAAATCGAGCGCTCTGAGTCACTGCCGGCGAAGGCTCCTGGGCGGGACGCCGTGCGCGTGGGTCCAAACTCCTCCTCGAACAGCCGCTCGTATCCATAGTTGACCCCGACCCCACAGAATGTCTGGCGCGCGAAGCTGAAATTAATCTGAGAGCCTTCTTCCCAGCCTTGCATCCGCCCCTGCCAATCGAAATTCGTACCAATGAACTGATGTACGTGCCACGAGATCAGCTTCGCTTTCGGCTTGGGCTCCGAGTTGTAGTAAACGAAGAACCCCTCGCGGTTTGTATTGGTCCGGCGCGTGAAGCCGACGTCGGCGCGGTAGTCTCGCGTGTACCCCTCACCATCGAAGTTGTAGCCGAAGTGTCGCTTCTGCTTTTCGAATCGCACAGCATACCCCAGGGCGTTGCCTGTGCGGTAAACACTCTCGTCCCGACGAGGATCGAAGAAGAACTGCCGCGACGTCGTCCCGAGCACCTGGAAACTCACCACCGTTTGCTTGTCCAGGCGAAAGCGGCCGTCGAACCCCGCAAGCTGATTGCGCTTTTCGATGAAGTTATAGCTGGTTCCGATGAAGGCCAGACTCGACTCCTTGCCAACGTCGCGTTTGAATCGCAACACCCCGATGTAGGCGTTCTTGCCGATGAACTTCTCGATATCGGGGAACACACTGGGATCGTTCTTCTCTTCCTCGCTGAAATTGCCGGGCGCGTTGTCTGATGCCAGCAGCACGCCGAAAGTATTGCGTCCCTGTTTGCCGCTGAGCTTGACGGCGAAATCGGGATCGACGATCGCGCGCGTGTGTACGGCTTGAAGCGGCGTCTGAAAAATGTCTATGCCTTCGAGAAAGAACGGACGCTTCTCAGAGAAGAAGATGGGGAATCGCTGGTTCGCGGTGATTACGGGCTGATCCGCCTCCACCTGCGCAAAGTCGGGATTGGCCGCGAAGTCGAGCGTCAGCGTCGGTGTGATCCCGAACTTGAGAGTCAGCCCGGGGTCGACCTTGACCGGGCTGTTCACGAAACGACCGGGGTCGGCGATGCTGGCCGTCATAGGAATCGTGGGAACCCGCCTGCCGGCTTCCGACAACGTGAGCGTCGGGATGATCTCGAGCGTGCGCTCGGTTGAGATTCCCTCAAGACCAGTGATGTGTCCCTCCTGATTCAGAAAGCTGGACTCGTCTCTCGAGATCGGCATCCAGGAATTCTGCTCGTTGTCCAGGCGCTTGATCGTTCGGAAAGCATGAAACCCCCACAGCTTGTCTTTGCCGGCGACATATCGCAGCGACTTGAAGGGAATCGCGGCCTCGACGGTGTACCCGTCTTCAGTCACCATGCCTTTCGACTCCATCACGATGTCAACGCTGTAATCATGACCATCTCCCTCGGTGAGGATGCCATCGGCCTGAACTCCCAGAGGGTTGAACACGAACACATAGGCCTTGCGTTTGTCATTAAAGGTGTCAAGCATGACGCTCACAGTATCGTCGTCCCAGACGGCGTCGCGCTTGGCAACCCTGGCGCGCACCTTGCCGGATTCATCGCGGACCCGGAAGGCGATGTAGAGCGTCTTACTGTCATAGCCGATCAACACCTCGGTCGGATGAGAGGGGTTAATGTTGTCGCCGGGGTGTGTCTGGTAGAAGTCCTTCAGAATGGCGGCGTTCTTCCAGACATCGTCGTCCAGTTTCCCATCGACGACTATTGGCTTCTCGAATCGAGGGACCCGCACGGGTTGGGCCTTTTCGGGTGGGAGCGGCGGCACGGACCTGGCCCGAACCGGCTTTGGTGCATCGGACGAGCTCAACGACGAGGGCGGCGGCTGCGGCGTCTGAGCGTTAACAGCGAGCGTCCCGGCAGCCACCAAAAGCACAAGCCTGAGTAACTTCATGTTCCTTGCTCCTGACAACGCCCGCCTTGATTTGTCTCACCGACCTGCTTGCGGCGAACCGCACCGTGATTGTTTCCCTGATTAGACGAATCGCTCGCGATAATGTTCCCTTAATCAAACGATTTCTTGCAGGTTATGGGGCAGTCTGCAACGACATTAGCCGGATGAGCCGCCGCGTGTCAATCTTACACTCCCGTTGACGCCCGAGACAGAAATCGGAGTACCTCCGGCGCCAATCCTCGCGCGAAAGCTCTGCCGGCTCTGTTTTCCAACGATCGTCATTTCAGGAATGTCTGCGTCCACGCTGCCGTTGATGCCGGTCACTTCCACGTCCGCGTCAAGGCTGCCCGCGAAACGAAGCTCGACACGTCCATTGACCCCGCTGACCCGGACTCCTCGTTCGCTGAGTCCCGCCATCTTTAGCGTCACGACGCCGTTGATTCCCGACAGGTTCGTATAACCAAGCGCCTGCGCCACATCTACGCGGCCGTTGATCCCGCTCAGGTGGACCGGGCCGTCGATCTCGCCGACGTGCGCGCTGGCGTTGATTCCGCTCATCGTAAGCTCGATCTGGCGAGGAAGCTTCAACGACACGCGCTCGCGGATACGCCTGTGGCGGCCCCAATCTCCCTCCCGCTGGTTTTCACCGCGGACCACAAGGCTCGACGAGCTCTGTTCGACGATGATCTTCCGGTAGTTGAGGTCTTCCCTGTTTCGAGCCGAGCGCACGATGTTAACTTCCGCGCGTGTCCCGGAGCCTGTCTCGATCTCAACCGGCCCGTTGATGCCCCTCACCTCAACGCGACCACCGAGCGACAACTCGTACGTCTGATGTATCTCGTCTCGCTCGGGCAGGTCCCAGTCATCGCTCACCTTGCGTTGCGGCGGTCCGCTGAAAGCCTGAACTACGACCGCGAGTATCGCCGACAGCGAAAGCAGTCCAATCGTCAATCTGGTTTTCATCCTGGTTCACCTCGTCGAGTCTGAGAGACTCAATGTTATTCATCTGTCTTGCGAAGGACACACCGGAACCATCGGCCATCACTTGCAGGTCCCGGCGGTTCCCCTCGCCTTCAAAATCCTCGCTGAGCCGCTGAAAGAATCCAGCAATATCTGCGCTTGCCCGTCGCCATAACGGCCTGTTACGCGTTGACGCAACCGCTCGGCCCCAATCGGCCCATCATTCTTCAAGGCAAACTCGGTCTCCACCTCTCCGTTGTACGTCGTCAGCGTAGCCGTAAAACCCGGTGGCTCCCCCTGGATCGCCATCGCTACGTCGCCTGAAATAGATTTCAGAACGTAGCGGCCCCCTGCTTGTATCGCGCCGCTGAACATCACGTCTCCGCTCGCCGTGGTAGCTTCGGCGTCTCCGGCAACGCCGGCGAGGAAGACATCGCCGTTCGTAGCGCTCGCGTGAACGCGCTTCTTCGCGCACTGCACGACGATGTCTCCTGAAGCTGAATTCGCCTCGACTCCTCCTTCGGCATTTGTGACCTTGATGTCTCCGTTGGCTGCAGCTACCCAGACAACGCCGGCTGCGTTTTCCACAACCGTATCGCCGTTGAAGACTCGGGCTTCGATGCTGGCCCCGATGTCGTTCGCGATAAGGTCTCCGTTCTGGAGCTTTAGTTTTGCCGCTCCGATGCGATTCAGCATCACGTTGCCGTTAGCAACCGATATCGAGATCGCGCCGTTGACGCCTGAGATTTGTACATCGCCGCGACGCGTATCCGCCGATTCGATCTCGGCATAGCGCGGCACCCTGATCTCGAGATCGACTTCTCCGCGGCCTCGTGCGGGCACGCTGATCGAGATTCGCAAATGAGAAGTCTCGGTGTCGGTTTGATACTCGATAGGTTCTCCGTGCGCGGTCGCTTCAACCGTGTCCCCGTCCCATCCGTTTATCGTCGTGCGTCCCGATCTGTTCTTGACGGCGATTCTGCCTCCTCGCTGCAGCTTCAACGTCAGGTGCTCCGATGTACTCCGCGGGGTCTGCGCTTCGGGCAGCTCCGGTTTCGCCGGCGGCTGGGGCCGTGTTCGAGGTTCCCCGCGCGGCGTCTGGTCGGCCGCGTCCCGGCCCGGCAGCGCCGCGCTCTGGCCGAACCCCGTCGGCGAACAAATCGCTACCGCGACCACAATCCACAAGGCTGTATTAGTCCTTATCATAAGTCAGTCACCATTCCTCAATGCCGGTCGGATATCAATCCGTCGCCATCTCTCTCAGGGCGTCGACTTTCTTCGAGTACGCCGCCAACAAGTAATGAAGCGCGATCGGATCGCCCGGGTTCTGGCGCACAGCCCGTCGCGTCTCGGCGATCACGCGGTCGATGTCTCCCAACGCACTGTCGAATCGCGCGAGCACGATCGGATCCATGTTAGACCGGCGGTGCCGGACGTCTCGGGACAGAATCGCGATCGCAGTAAGATACTTTTGCTCAGCCTCACGCACGAGTTGCGCGGGCGTTGGATTGCGACTGGCGCGCGAGCCAGCCCGCCCACGAGGCCCTGCGGTCCCGGAACCCTTCGAAGCCGCCGTGACATCATCCAGGGGGTTCGACGACGGCGGCTTGACCCCAGGCGGTCCGCTCGGTGGTGTCGCAGGCGTATTACTCTCAGACCCGTTGCTCGCAACCCCGTTCGGCGGAACAGCGGGGCCGGAGTTCTTCAAGCTGATTACTCCCAGCGTGACCCCAACCGCGATGATCACAAGCACCGCAGCCATCGCCGGGCTCAGTCGCGGCGCCCCCACCGTCGCGCTGAGCCACTGCCGGAGCCTGGCCAGAGCGCTCACCGCCCCCTGAGCCGGCTCTTCGCGGATCTTCGCTTCGACCGCCGCCCATATCGCGGGTGTAACCTCGACATCGCGCTCGTACCGCGCGTACACAGCCTGTTCTGCCCGCAATCGTTCGAGGAACGCGGCGCAGCTCCGGCAAGCGGCCAGATGTTGATCGACCTGCCACGCTGCCCGCTCGTCGAGCTCGCCGTCCGCGCGCTGTTCTATTAGTGGCATCCAACTTTCACACTTCATGGTTAACCCTCAAATAAGGCTCGATTCGGCGGCGCATCTCAGCGCGTGCGCGATGGAGATCGGTCTTGAGCTTCGGGATCGACGACCCGGTGATCTCGGCGATCTCCTCATAGCTCCGCTGTTGAAATATCTTCAATGTGAAGACCGCCCTCTTGTCGTCATCGAGGTTCTGGAGCGCGTCGCGAATCACGCCATTCAACTCGCGGTTCAAGAGCTCGCGATCCGGCGGCAACCCGCCGTCGCTGAGTCCTCTCACTCGATCGTCGTCTATCGCCACTTTCAGATCTTCCCTTACTCGCGACCGCAAGGACTCACGCGTGACGTTCTTGGCAATCCCAAACAACCAGGTCGATAGCTTCGTCTCGTCACGCAAGCCGCCGAGGTTCCGGTGTGCCCGCACGAACGTCTCTTGCGTCAGGTCCTCAGCCAGTTCGCGCCTCCCGACCATGTCGTAGATGAAGCTGATTATTGGGCGGCTGTAGCGCTCGAAGATCAGGCGGAATGCTTCCTCGTCGCCGCTGCGGGCGCGCCTTATCACTTCTTGGGAAGTGTTCATCACAGCCCCGGCGCGTCCGCTGGGCCGGCCCGCCACGCCTGTCGCCGTCATCTCTGTCACTTCGGTCCCTTGTCCGGCGAGTATGTGGCTAAGGCATTGAAAAGGTTTCAGCGGCCAACCGCTTTTGGGCCCACCGACGCGCGACCGACATACGATACCAGCTTTGCGGAGGTTTGGGAGTTGATAGTCGAGATTCGTCGGCCTCCGCGATCAACACTCGCGCGATGATCCGACGATCCGCTCAACGCGCGCTTTGCCCGGCGAGCGCCCGGTGTTTATAATCGCCCGGTGACTTCCGCCCTGATTTACGATCCGCGTTACCTCAAACATGAGACCGGCCGCCATCATCCCGAGCATGCCGACAGACTCAACGCCATCACCGCTTCCCTCGAAGCGGATGCCGAGCTGTGGGATTCCCTCCGGAAGGTCGCGCCCACGCCTGCTTCGGACGAGGACATTCTCCGGTGCCACGGCGCGAAGTTGATAGATCAGATCAGAAACTTGTGCGAACGAGGCATTCCTCTCGTCGATATCGACACCAGAATCTGCGTCGAGTCATTCGAGGTCGCCCGCCTCGCGGCAGGCGCCGTTGTCACTGCGGTCGATCAAGTCTTCACTGGCGACGCCCATAGTGCATTCGCGCTCGTGCGGCCACCCGGACACCACGCGACCCCCACTCAAGCGATGGGCTTCTGTTTGTTCAACAACGCAGCGGTCGGCGCGCGCCACGCCCAGGTGAAGCACGGAGCCGAACGTGTTCTGATAGTCGACTGGGACGTTCACCATGGGAACGGCACGCAAGACATCTTCTATAGCGACCCTTCGGTGTTTTACCTCTCCACGCATCAGTCGCCCCATTACCCCGGCACGGGCGCGCCCGACGAAACCGGAGAGGGCAGCGGCGAAGGAACGACCATCAACATCCCGCTGCGAGCGGGCACGCCGGCGAGGACGCACCGCGAGGCGTTCCGCGAGGCGCTTAAAGTGATTGAGAAGAAGTTCCCACCGGACCTGGTGATCATATCGGCGGGATTTGATTCACATATCGGCGACCCTCTCGGAGGGCTATTGCTAAAAGACGCCGACTTCCGAGAGATGACCTTCGAGGTAATGGACCTGGTGGACCGGCGTGCGTCGGGTCGAGTCGTTTCAGTCTTAGAGGGCGGATACAATCTTGAGACGCTTGGCGAGACGGTCAAGCGTCACGTTGTTGCGCTTGCCGGACGCGACGACAGCGGCGCTGTGACAGGTTGAAACGCTGCTGGATTCGCTCACTCCACTCGCGATTGGCTTCCCGATTCAACCCTCAGATGGTAAATTGAACGGCTGCCGGCGGGCCGCCTTGAGCATTGGCAGCGATCGGATTGATGAGAATCACCGTCCTACACCACGATCACTGCTTCGATGGCTTTGCTTCCGCCGCCGTCTTTTCGCGGCTCCTCATCGAGAAGATACGTCCCGACGCTGACGTGAGCTACACCGGGCTGTCGCACAAGCCCAATCAGAAGTTCATCGAAGAGGAGTTGTTCACCGGCGACGAGAATGCCATCGTCGACTTCAAGTACAGCCCCTCGGAGCGGCTCACGTGGTGGTTCGATCACCATCAGAGCGCGTTCCTCTCGCCCGAAGACGAGAAGCACTACTATCAGGGTCAGTGCGCGACAAAGTTCTACGATCCGGCGTACAAGTCCTGCACGAAGTTCATCGCCGATATCGCGGCCCAAAAGTACGGCTTTGATCCCGCCGGGCTCGCCGAGCTGATTCATTGGGCGGACATCATAGACGGAGCGCAGTACGAGAACGCTAAGGCCGCGGTTGACCTCGAAGCGCCCGCGCTTCAGTTGATGCTCGTCATCGAAGCGAGCCGCAATCCGGCTCTGATGGAGAAGATCATCCGGCAGATGCAAACGCGGAAGCTCGCTGGAATCGTGGCCGATCCCGACGTCTCCGCCGAGTTTCGCCCCCTCTTCGAACACCACAATGAAACGCTGAAGATAATCCAGCAAGTGGCCGAAGCCGAGCGCGGAGTTGTCTACTTCGACTTGAGCGGCTACGACGCGGTCGGCTACAGCAAGTTCATCCCGTACTACCTGTTCCCCGACATCGCGTATTCGGTGGGCGTCAGCCTCTCGCCTAATCGCTCGAAGATATCGGTGGGATTCAACCCCTGGAGCCCCGTCCCTCGCCGCCACAACCTGGCGTCAATCTGCGAGCGATACGACGGCGGCGGGCATGCGGTCGTCGGCGCAATTTCGCTGCGTTCGGATCAAATCGAAACCGCCCGCAAGATCGCTGCTGAGATCGTCAGCGAGCTGAGGTCGTAAGTCCACGGAGCCTCGCGCGACCTCGGACCCGTTCAAATGACCACGCCCGCAATGGACCAGATTAATCCGGTAACAAAGTGGCGTAACCTGGCGCTATTGGCCTCGGCTGAACTCCTGGCCATGGCGCTCTGGTTCTCGGCATCGGCCGTCGTTCCGCAGCTCACGCGGGAGTGGAACCTCAGCGGAGAACAACAGGCTTGGATGACGATGAGCGTTCAGCTTGGCTTTGTTGCCGGCGCGCTCGTCAGCGCCGTCTTGAATCTCTCCGACCGGATCGAAATCCGCCGACTTTTCGCGGCGAGCGCGTTAGCCGGAGCAATGCTTAACGCCGCGATCGCGCAGTGGAGCCCGGGCGTGGCCGTGACTCTTGCGCTCCGATTCCTTACCGGCGCGAGCCTCGCAGGTGTGTATCCGCCCGGAATGAAGCTCGCGGCGACTTGGTGCAAGGAGGATCGAGGGCTGGGAATAGGAGTGCTCGTCGGCGCGCTGACGCTAGGGTCGGCGGCTCCACACTTGTTGAACGCCGTGCCCTTCTTCGGTGAAGGGGGAATGCCGCCGTGGCGCAGCGTCTTCTTCGCCGCTTCGGCGATGGCGGCTGCAGCGGCCGTGATCGCAGCCTTGCTCGTGCGAGCGGGGCCTTATTTCGGACAGACGGCGCCATTCAACTGGCGATACGCGATGCACGCGTTCACATACAAGCCGGCGCGGCTGGCAAACTACGGATACCTCGGTCACATGTGGGAGCTGTACGCGATGTGGGCGTGGGCGCCGTTGTTCTTGATTGCGAGTTACGAGCGGGCTGGCTGGAACGTGGAATCGGCTCGGATGGCCGGATTCGCGACCGTAGGAGTGGGCGCGCTGGGCTGCACGATCGCGGGCGCCATGGCTGACCGCGTGGGCCGAACGACTATCACGACGTGGAGTTTGATCGTCTCGGGAAGCTGCTCGCTGACCGTGGGATTGTTCTACGGCCATCCCGGAATACTGACGGCGGTATGTTTGGTCTGGGGTTTTGCAGTCGTCGCCGACAGCGCTCAGTTCAGCGCGGCGATCAGCGAGCTGGTTGACTCGCGGTACGTCGGCACCGCGTTGACGATACAGACCAGCGTCGGGTTCTTGCTGACGGCGGTGACGATTCAACTGATTCCGAAACTCATGGAGAAGGTGGGGTGGAGCCGAGTCTTCATGTTGCTGGCTCTGGGTCCGGCGTTCGGAGTATGGAGCATGCTGCGGTTGCGCCGGCTTCCAGAGGCGATCAGGATGGCCTCAGGTAATCGCTAAATGCCCTGGATTCTATTCTGGCGATTACCCGTCGCGATCGTACGCAACCTTCAGCCAGCGCTTCACTTCATCATCGATCTCAGCCACCGACGTGATCGGAATACGATGAGTGATCCGGTCTTTCTTCGCGAAGCCGCCGGTGTCGATCAGCCGGCCCTTCGGTTTCATGTCTCCCAATGCGAATCCCATATCGATCCGCGTCTGCGTTGTCGGTTTGATCTGCGCAAACACGTGATTGCGATAAAGCGGCACGATCGTCTGACACGGACAGGCCTTAACGTCTTTTCCGGTCTGAAGCCCAAGCTTGAGCAGCTTGTCGTAGATCGGTCGCAGCGCTGACTTCGGACCCGAGAACATCGCTTCGACGTAGCCCTCGGCCGCTTTCAAGTAGGCGTCCGGATCGCCTTCGTCGAGGTTCTTGCCGGCGGCGCGCTCCGCGATCCACCAAGCCGAATTCGTCCCAAGCCCGTAGGCGCTCTTCAACCAGTCGCGGCGCTCCTTCTCGGTCGGGGGGCCTGATTTCTTCACCAACGCGATCCATTCGTCGAGCGACCGCCCCGTTTTCTCGGGAAGCTCGTCCAGCCACTTCCGCATCATCGCCACACCGGGGTGCACGCCATAGATCGACTTCTTGTCTGCCTCTCTCTTCGCACGTGACATGATTCCGTCCTCCTTACGCGGGTTTCTTTTTCAGGAAAGCCGAGAAGATTGCCGCGAACGCCACCCCGTACGCAATCCCGAAGACCTCCTGGAAGATCGGCTGAACGGGAAGTGAAAACAAAGTCCTGTTGATCGGTTGCGATAGCCTCGCCCTCGACAAGCCTAATGCCCCTGCCGGCGAGGCTGTCCATCAGTCCTCGTTTCGTTGCGTGAGGCTGAACCAGTTGCCCGAATTGTCCTTGAAGATCGCCTCGATGCCACACGGCCTCTCGCTGGGCGGGGAAACGAACTCAACGCCTCTCCGGCTCAACTCGTCGTACGTGGCCGGGCAGTCCAGAGTGTCGAACACGCCGGTGCCCAGAATCCCCTTTGAGATCAGCTCCCTCAACTGCGCGGCTGCGGCCTCGTCGAACATGAAGCCGCCCTTCGGCTCCATCAGCACGATCTCGAAATCGGTCTGGTCCTTCGGTGCGACGGTGATCCAGCGAAAGCCCTCGCTGATCGGCGCATCCATCCGAACCTCGAAGCCGAGCTTGTCCCTGTAGAACTCGAGCGCCTCCTGGACCACCTGACGCTTGTCTTCGCCTTTCGGATAGAAGTTGACCTCGATCCCGGTTTCGCCGTCGTTCCACGTGATCCGCATCGATTTCGAAGCCGTCGCCTTGCGAATGACGAGGGGCTTGTCGGCGAGCCACCGCCGGCGAGTCTTCGGGTCTTGCCAGGCGTCGAAGACGTTGCCGGCGGAAGCAAGAATCGTCCGGCTTATGCCATCAGCCGGCCTCCTACTGTGCTTTGGGGGCCGGGGCTTTTACCACCTTGGTCGCCTTCCCTTCCATCACGTTAATCCAGGATCCGCCCTCGGGCTGCATGTCAAATCGGAAGGTGTAGGAGGTACGTGACACCTCTTCGAGGGTGAACTTCTGCCTGGTCATCTTGCCTTCCATCATCATGTCGGAAGTCCATGTCCAGGTCTTGTCGGCGATTGTTCCCGTGAAGTGCTCGGACTCCCCAAAGTTATTGAACGAGTTATACGTGTACACTTTCGCCTGTGTGTCATAGCCGAAGACCGCCAACTCCTTGACGGTTCCCATCGGCGTCTTGAACGTGGAGTGCGCGAGCAGGAAGAACCCGCCATACGACATCTGGTAGCGTTCGACCGCCGTTATCTTGCCTGCCGGCCCCAGCGGACTTGCCTTCAACTCCATTTCCGAATTCCACGTGCCGACGAAGTAGGCGAGGCGTTTCATCTCGGGTCCCGGCTTGGGCATTTGAGGAGCCTGAGCCCTCGCCACACCTGCCATCATCAATACCACACCGAATAAACCAATAAGAGTCTTCTTCATTTTCATCCTCCCTGAAAAAAGTAGTGCAGACTGTCGTGTCTGCGCGACGGCCAGCCTGCTCCGCGCGGACGATCACCGCGAGCCGCCCGGCTTTTGCATCAGCGTGAACATCGGCTCGATATCCACGGGAACGCCCCCGAGTCTATCGAGCGCCTTCTGCATCACCGGCCTGATCACTCCGTATTTGTCGAGCAGGGCCTTCGCCTTCGCGTAGGAACCCTCGGCTTCGAGCGTGAGGAGTTCGCCGGTCAACTTGCGCACGGCGTCCTTTACGCGATTCCACTCGATACTGAACGTCCCCGCGTTCTCGTCGATCCTGATCGCGCCTTCGTCGACGAGGTAGTTGAACTGCAATGCGACCCCCTTGCCGTGAGCTTCGGTGATGCCGAACCGCACGGAGCGAAACGCGCTCGCGAGGTACGTCGTGTACATCCGGCGTTCCATTTGGCGGTCGACCGCGCCTTTGTCGATCAAATACTGCAAGGCGAACAGCCCGGTGATGTCCGCCTTCGCTTCCTCGACGGCGGAATAGAGTTCCTTCAACTGCAACCGCACGGTGGTCGGCTTGCCGGCAACATTGATGTTGTGCGGTCCGAGCCCGTGCATAAGCTCGTGCGCGAGAATGTGCGTGAAGAACGCGTCAAACGAAATCTCCGGCAGGGCTGCCGGATCGAGTACGACGTTGGAGATCGGCGTCAGGACTTGATTGAACTTCGCTTCCTGGACGTTCTTGAGCATTATGCGCTTCGAGCCTTTCTCTTTGACGACCCTCTCATCGTTGGGCAGATTGAAGGCCGCCGTCTGCACGCCGCGGTTCCCGTCGCCTGATGCGAACAGTTCGTCCACGACACGGATCGGAGATGACGCGCCGAGCTTCGGGTTACGATACCGGGGTTCGATCGGAAGGTTGTTCTCTATCTCCTGAAGGTAATCACTGAACTTCGCCAGCTTCGCGGTCTCGGCGTCGTCGCGCAGCGTTACGAACGCCTCGAAGGCCGCCTTGTAGCCGAACAACTCGTCTTCATAGGTCTCGTAGGGCCCGATCGTCACGTCGATCGGGGAGTCGAGGTCCATCCATGCGACGTCGCTCTCATAATAGTCGTCGGACTTGAACGCATCGGCTCGCTTGGTCAAGAAGTTCTTCAGCGTCTGGTTAGTCGTCAGCTCGGCGGCCTCGCGCAGCAACTTCGCCGCCGGTTCGAGGAACTCGTTGTACTCCCGGCTGTAGGGCACAGGCTCGAGATTGCCGTCGCCGCCGATACGGATCACATGAAAGTAACCGGTTGCCTCGTTGCGTCGGCGCTCAGGCTGAGCTTCGAGCCACTTATTGAATTGTTCCTTAGTCATGTGGGGCGGATAGAAGTTCGCCTGCGGCGGCTTCTCTTCGGGCACGCCGTCGACGAACGGCTCGTTCTTGTCGAGACGCGACCACGGACCCGCGTTTATATTGAAGTAGTGCAGTCGCTCGACGCCCTCGGGCGTCTTGTCGGCTTCGAGCTTTGCCCGCAACTCCTCGTTACCGCTCCAAACCTGACGCCGAAAGAGAACGTCCATCAGCTTCGCGGCCTCGATGATCTTGTTCAGCGCCTTGCGGTCGCCCTCCGATAGGCGGGAAGCATCTGCGGTGATCTCGGTCGGGGCGAATCTTTTGATCTTCGCGCCAAGAGCCGTGTCAGTAACCACCTCGCGCTCCTTAATCTTGATCTCCTTCCGGCACCCCTGTACCACCAGCGCACCCGCCAGCCCGACCAAGAACAGCGTTATCCATGATTTCATTCGTCACCATCCTTGAATTAATGTCCGCCCATCATACGGCGGCGCCGGCGGGCGGACAAGACCGTCGTGAGTGAGTGTTCGGTTGGATCGTTCCCTTCCTCCCCGGGCTGATGGTCCGCCGCGTCACTTGAAGGTAATCGTGACGTCGACGGTCAGCGCCTGAGTGTTAAGGGTCCTCCCGACGCTAACGGTCTTGAACGTTGCGCCGCCCCTCCTGAGATTTGCGACCTCTGCCGGGAGAAAATCGTCGGAGTAGTACTCGTCATACACGTCGCCGGGCTTCAGCACCCATTTACTCTTCAGGCGGTTAGCAGTGGCATCGGACAAGCCGGCGATCGAGATCGTCCCCATGCGGAATTGAGGCCCCTCGTGTACCCCAACTCGAAACGTCGCGCGGTGAGTCGCGTCGTCAAGCGCCGGCTCGGAATCCACACGCACGCCGAGGTAACCGCGCCTGAGGTATGCTTTGCGGATGATTCTCACTCCGTCATCGACCTTCGATCCGTTTGCTATCTCGCCCGGCTTCATCGCCAGAAGCGCGTCGAGTTCACGAGCCGGCATCGCGGTGTTGCCAGTCCATTCGGCTTTGTCCCACAAGTACGCGATGCCCTCGTCAACCGATAAGCTCACAGCGACCCCGTTGCTGCAACCAGCATCGTCCCCCAGCTTCGCGGCCGGCCTCTGAAAGGCCGCGCGCCAATGCCCGCGCTGCCTGTAAAGTTGAAACAGAGTGCCGCTTGCGAACTGGGCGACGAAGCCTCGCGAGTAATCAGTGCTAATGATGGCCTGCGCGGCCTTCAGCAACTCAGTCTCGGGGACAACGGATGCTCCAACGAAACGAACGGAACATATCTTCAAGCCGGTCCCCTTCACGCTGAAGACGTGCTCCGGATTTCTGCCGTGCTCGTCGGACAGCGGCAGATAATCGACGGGATGCTGGATGTTTCGTTTGTCCAGTAGCCGTTGCAACGCCCTGCTGATCGCCGACGCCACTCCGCTGCCGGCGGGTGCGATCCCATCGAACCCCGGAACCTCTTCTCGCACCGCGTCGCGAAGCTCCTCATCGGTGAACCAGACGAAGTTGTCGAAGACCACCGGCACGGTCCATTCCGCCTCTTCGATCTGAAACGTGATCTCCAGTTGAACGCCGATCGTGCGATAGTGATACGACACGGACTTGAATAGACCGCTACTCATCAATTTGTTCGCCGCGGCGCCGAGTCCGTCAACGTGGATTGTCTGCCCGACGCGAAGCCCGCTCAGCGCGAGTACCTGATTTTGCGAGAAGCGCTGCCCGCCTGATACCTCGATCCTTGTCAGCCGCATTGGCTTCGCTGTCGGAGCTTGCTCGGTGTGACCGAGGGCGGCAAGGAGCGGCGCAACGAGAAGGACAGTGGATACCATTCATTCCCCCGTGAAACCGAGCGCGACGATCTTCCAGCGGCCGTCGTGCTTCATCAGCGTGAACGCGTCGAAGCCAGTCCATTCGTCTACTTTCTCAGGATCGCCGAAGCGCGCGTTGTAGTGAGCCCAGACATGCGCGAGGTTTCCGAAGGCTCGGACCTCGCCCCTGAGCATTCGCTCCTCGAAGATCGGTTTGCTGCCGGGACCTTGAGGAGCCTGTTTGACGAAGTCCGGAATGGAGGTGACGACAACCCTTGCCGCCGGTTCGCCGGGCGGCTGCCAAACAGTGGTAATGGTCGCGCCAGGCCAAAAATGATCCGAGAATTTCTGCCAGTCCCGTTGACTGAAGTGCTCGTAGTAGTCGGTGAGCTCCTTCAAGACCTCTTCACGAACAGGGTCGCCCGGCGCGAGTTGTTGGAACGAGGAGTCGGAACCCTGTTGCGAAGTGTGCGACTTCGAGGAACATCCGCCGAAGAGGATGAGGATCACGACGAATGCGGACCACCTCCTCACCCGGCAGGAGGCGTCGCGACCGTGTTCGTCATATCTCCTCGGCAACATCAACATTGAAAACATCGGTGCTGCTCTCTATCATTCGTGATATGAAGACTATTGCGATTACGATTGAGGAGTCAATGCTCCACCGCATAGACCGGCTAGCGACCGGCGGATCAACCGGAAAGAACAGATCTCACCTGATCCGTCAGGCGGTCCAGGAGTACGTGGCGCGATTGGAGCGCGCGGCCGAAGAGGAGCGAGAGCGTGAAGTATTTCGCCGGCACCGTCGGAGCTTGCAACGCCAGGCCGTCGCTTTGGTCAAGGAGCAAGCGAAAGCGTGAGAGGTGCGGCGAAGTATACGAAACCTGGTCTCTCGGCGGTTCTCAGGTGCTCGCCTTCGGCTCTGTGACCTTGAAGTAGATCTCGGACAAAGGCCCGCGACAACCGATCGACGAAGCTCGACACTGTCGCTGAATTTGCTTGTTTCCCTGAGCAGCCACGTCTCCTCGTCCTGGCTTAACAACTGCTTCACGTTGATTCTGCTCTGCGCGGTGAGAAGTATTCCGAGAAGACGGGCTCGGCCGATAGCGCTCGAACTCCTCTTTACCCTTCGAAGTCCTTGGTATTCCCCGACGGCACTTCAACGATGAGTATCGGGCCGGACAAGGATGCCCATCTCTGAATCTAGGAATTCTGGCTCGCCGCAGACGACGACAACTCGCAGAACAAACACTCAGGGCACCACTATAGCAACGCGCAATCCGCGCGCGAGCCATGGATTCTTCGTGCGCGGCGGCGCCTGATAGACCGTGCGATAGTGTTCTTGATACCAGCGTGAGAAGTCCTTTGGCGAGATTAGAGAGGTTGGCTTTTGACATCTCTGCCATTAACGCGTGGGCCAAGGAATCGAGTGGCCCTAAACCACTTGCACCTCGCGCTGCTCGAATAGATGATCCAGCCACAACGAGGTCAGCTTCTCCGCCGCCGAGTTCTGCCGCAGCCGTTGGCCCAGGAAATCGAAGTCGACCTTGTCGAGCAACTGGTCCTGATTGAAACAACTGAACACCAGCGACTCGCGGCCCGTCACCGGATCGACCTGCCGCTGCAAGCACTGCGAGCAGACTTCCTTCATCATGCACTGCATCGGCGAGTTGATCGATCCGATCGCGACGTGATCGCGCAGCACGTCCTTGAGCACGGTATGCCTGGCCCGGCGCACGGCGTCCATCATCCGGTCCGAACCGATCGCGATGATCCGGTCAACGTCCTGTAACCGCAGCGGAGTCGCGCCCATGTCGCCGCGCGAGTACCGGTCCATCGCCTCGACGATGTTGCCGATCGTCGTGCAGTCCTGCGGCCGATGGGTTGCAATGGCCGGCCCTTCGTCGACGCTCCAGACCACAATGTCGCAGGCGTCCTCGATCGCGCGGCGCTTGAACAAATCGCTCGGACGCTTGTAGCCGGCAAAGTAGATTACCCGGTTGCCCCGCGCCTTGATCGCAGCCGCGATAGAGAACAACACCGCGTTGCCGAGTCCCCCGCCGGCGAGCAGCACCGTCTCGCCTTCGGGTATCTCCGTCGGCGTCCCCGTCGGTCCCATCAGCACGATCTCTTCGCCCGGCTCAAGTGTCGAGCACAATCGCGAAGACCCTCCCATCTCGAGAACGATCAGCGAGATCAGACCCCGAGCCGGATCGGTCCAAGCGCCCGTCAGCGCCAGGCCCTCCATCGTCAGCCGAATCCCCTCGACAACCTCGGCGGTGCCTTCGTAATTCTGCAAGCGATAGAACTGGCCCGGCCGGAAGTTGCGCGCGGCCATCGGCGCCCGCACGATCACCTCCACAATCCTGTTCGCAAGCCGTATCGCATCGACGACTTCAGCGCGCAGTCCGTCCTCGAGCACTTCCGCGAATCGCACCCAGGCGTTCTCGCGCTCGGCCTGCTCTTCGAGGTCCTGCGCCGCAACCTCGCGAGCGAACAGCCGGGTGATCTCGTGATACCCGCGCAGCGCCGACGCCATCGCCCTCACGACGTTGCCGGCGAACACCGGATGGGCGTCGCCGTAGAACGTCACAAAGCGCCCGTCTTTCGCGTAGGACGTGAAGAAACCGATCTCGCCGGGCTTCACGAGCTCGACCTGGAATGCGCCGTCCGCCGATTCGACCGCGCGGTGCATCGCAAAGCACGACTGCTTCTCGTCGATGGTAAACGTGCCCGGATGCTCCTTCTCGTAGACGACGTTCGGATTGGTTCCCGCAGCCACCATCACCGCGCGAGCAGGGAATACGACTTTCTCGCCGGTGTCCTTCCACTTGCCGTCAGTCGCCGACATCCGCGCGCACTCGAGTGCTCGCACGTGGTTGTACTCATCGAGCAGGCACGCCACCGGACTCATGCATTCAACGAAGCCGATGCCTTCCTCGAGCGACTTGATCACCTCTTCGTGATTCAAGCGGTAAGCCGGCGAGTCTTGCAGCCGCTTGCGGTAGGCGATAGTCACGCCGCCCCACGATCGCACGAGCCTGGCGAAATCAGTCGGCCGCCCCGCCGCCAGAGCTGCCGCGCGCTCGGCTTGAACCATGCGGCCGTGGCCGAGCCACGTGCGCAGCGATATGGCCTCTTCTTCATCGAGCCGAGCCCAGATCGCGTCTTCCCCGATTCGCTTTTTCAATCTCTCGTATCGCTCCAACACCTTCTCGACCTGAGTCACGTAATAGGCTTGAAGCTCGGTCGCGGTATCGATCGCCGTAAGACCGCCGCCGATCACGACCGCGGGCAGCTCGACTTGCACGTTCGTCAGCGAGTTCTTTCTATAAGCGCCCTGACCTTGCAGGCCCATCAAAAAGTCCGAAGCCATCCGGACGCCGCGCGCGAGGTTGTTTTGCATCGACACGATCGTGGGCCTTCCTGCCCCGGCGGCGATCGCGATGTGATCGAAGCCCAAGCTCCAAGCGTCTTCCGTCGAGAGAGTGCCGCCGAACCTCACGCCGTCGAGCAGGCGGAATTTCTTGCGGCGCATGAGGATCACGTAGTTGATGTCGAGGAAGTTCTTGTCCCAGCGCACGGTGATGCCGTACTCGGCGACGCCGCCAAATCCGAGCGTCGGGCGTTCGGAGAGCGGACCGACGATGTCCTCCACGTCGCGAATCGGGCGGGGAACCCGGCGCTTCGAGCCGCGAAGCTGAATCGCGAGCGGCTCGACCTTCAAGCCTTCGATGCCGACGACGCCGAAGCCTTCATTGAGCAGGTGCTGCGCGAGCGTGTAGCCCGCCGGTCCCATTCCGACGACCAGCACGTTCTTGCCGTTGTAGCGGAGCGGATATGGCCTTCGCGCGTTGATCGGATTCCATCGGGTCAACAAGGAGACGATCTCAAAACCATAGGGCAGGTTGAGAACCTCACTGAGGATCCCGGTTTCGATCTGCGGAATGTTGACCGGGTCCTGCTTCTGGAATATGCAACTCTTCATGCAGTCGTTGCAGATGCGGTGCCCGGTCCCGGCGACCATCGGATTGTCGATCATGATCACCGCGAGCGCGCCGATCGGGTGGCCGTCCCGGTAGAGCGTGATCATCTCGGAGATCTTTTCATCGAGCGGACAGCCTTCGAGGACGATGCCTAGCGGGTTGCTCTGGTACGACCCGTCTTTGGCCCGCAGGCCGGTCGAACACGAGTCCTTGTCGCGCTCGTGGCACGTCACGCAGTAGTGCGACTCGCGGAGGTTTTCGCGTGCGGTGTAGCGGGTGTCGGTGAGGTTGAAGCCGTCGCGATGCCGTCTTGTCTCCGGCGGCCCCATGAAAAACTCGGGCAGATCGGCTCGCGGCCGGATGCGCGGCACCAGTTCGTTGTAGTCGGTCTTGTGCGGCATGTGAAACGAGGTGATCTGCCTTCGTCGCGCGGCGAGCGCGGGATGAAATGCAAGCGCCGTAACCCAGGCTTCGACCCTGGCGAGTCTCGCCTTTGCCACGGCGAACGTATCAGAATCCGCTGCGCTATTTCCGCTTGAGCTCTCGGTCGTTTCTTGAAGAGTCGTACACACGACGGCAAGCTCGCGCTCCGGATCGGAAGTCAGCGAGGCGTCTGGGATCAGCACGTCGACCACTTCGCGATAAGCGAACTCGAGTTCCACCGGATCCATCCCCGCCAACTCATCCGGCGAAGGCGGGATCTTCAGGACTTGTCGCTCGACGAAATTGCGTTTCCACTTGAAGACCGTTTGATCGGCGCGCACGCGTTCGCAGAGTGCATCGTGCTCGGCTTGAATATGAAACAGCCGGGCTATGAAGGCTCCAACGTGGCGGGCAACCTTGATCAACAGTTCGGACTCCTTCAACCGAGGGCGGTCCTTCCCGGCGGAGTCGCGGTACTTCTTGAAGTCCTCGGCAAGCAGTGCGTCGGCCTTGTGGAGATCATCGAGGAATGCGCGATCGAGCGATTCGAGTCTTCGTACGCGATTGAGATCGGCGTACTTGAAACCGGGCACGCCAAGCTGCAAGTTCCACGCGCGCGCTTCTTCTCTCGGGTTCTCGGGCAGATGCTTTAGCGCCATCCGTTCTCCTCACAACTTTGCTTGAGTCAATTTAATAGCAGGCGGGTTGTGAGTCAGTAAAGGCGTTCGCGTTTGACTGCGCGCCAAGCTTTTGCGGATGGCCGAGCCGAACTTCCCTGTAGGCTGGAGCATCAGGGGTCACCTCTCACGCGGTGGTTGGGAGCTGAACCCGGCAGTTCCAGAACAGCCGCAAACAAGCGCGGCGGATTCAATCCGACGCAGCTTTGCCGCCAGCCAGCAAAAGCGGCGAGTATTCTCCCCTTATCTGGTGATTGGCGACGACCTCCGAAGGTGCGAGCGGCGGTGAAAACGCGTTGCCTTGAACCATGTAAACACCCGAACGCGTTACGGCTTCGAGATCAGCATTGTCTTCGACGCCTTCTGCGATAGCGCCCGCGCCCATTTTCCACGCGAGCTGAGCGATCGATTCGATCACCATCCGCCGGTGGATGTCGCGGTGACAGCCCTTGATCAGATAGCGATCGATCTTGATGTAATCGGGCCGGCAATCGAGGACCATCGAGTAGTTCGACAATCCGATCCCGAAATCGTCCAGCGCGATCCTTACCCCACTTGCTCGCAAGCCGTCCAGCGTGGCTAGAAAGCTCCTGCCGTTCCAATACGGCGTGTGTTCGACAATCTCAAGCGTGAGATCGGAGAGCGGAACCGAGTAGTTCTGCGCCGTCTCGCTGAGGAACTTCGCGAACTGGCTGTCGCGGCCGAGCGTCGAAGCGTGAATGTTCAGGCACAGTTGGGTCTTGACCGGCAATGACACTGCCGCATCCAGCGCAGCTCGGATGCACGCGCGGTCGACGAGACTTTCTGCCCGCTTTCGCCGAACGTACTCAAAAAGAATCTGGGCCGGTTCAAGGTTGGTCCCTTTTGGACCTCGCGCGAGGCACTCGAGCGCGAACAGACGCCAGGTCGCCCGGCGAGCTTCTAGAATCGGCTGGAAAACGACCGAAAGCCCGCCGGGCCCGAGAACTTCGTCCAGTAAGGATCTCTCATTCATGTATTTCTCTTCTGCTTGCTCTTTTGCTTCAACAGCCCGAATACGATCTGTGCGAGTTCGGGCAGTGGTTTTGGTTTGTGGAGGAAGACGTCGACCCCTCGTTTCAGGGCCTCGCCCTCGACTTCCGGGCAACCGTATGCGGTGAGGATGATGATATTCGTCGCCTGGCACCGCTCGCGCACGTAGGACACCAGCTCGAGCCCCTCAGCCCCGTTGATCCCCGTCAGCCTCAGATCGGCTATCACCGCCGCATACTGAATGAATCCGAGGAGCGCTTCTGCCTCTTCGAGCTCTCGCGCGCAATCAACCTCGTAGCCGTGCGCGTTGAAATACTCCCTGATCGCAAAGAGGATTGCTTCTTCATCGTCTACTACGAGTATCGTCTCCGACATCGTCTTCACCTTTCCGCCAAAGGCAGCGCAGCGCGTCCGGAATCGAACTAACGCGCTCGGATTACCGATAACGCGCATCGGGCTCAGGATGGGCGCATGGGCGGGCTCCGATGCGTGACCCGTCGCATCGATCCCTGGAGCCCGCCTGTTGAAGAAACAAATCCTGCGTCAGAAATCCTTTGCTCGCTAACACTCGAAGGGCCGTGATCTTCTCGCGTTTGCTCCAATCGTCGCGGGCGGATGTGACAGTTCTCTCTCTAAACCCAATTGACCCTTCTGTTCGACTTGTCACATCCGTTCCGCGTATCACTCTCCATTGCAAACCCGGTTCCATCCTCGTGTGGAGCGAACGCGAGAAGCTAACTGCGATGGTGTCAGGCGATCGCGGAATGGGACTCGATGAAGAGCCGCCATCGATTCCGAGATTCAGACGTCGTTCTAGATTCTGGACAGTGTGATTCCGTACTTTTTGATTCTCTGATAGAGCGAACTGCGAGGTATGCCCAACCGCCGTGCGGCCTGCTCGACCTTGCCCTGCTCTTCCTTGAGCACTCGATCGATATAGTGGCGCTCAAGCTCGTCAAGGGTGAATCGAGAATCGCCCAGCCAGTCGTCGCCTTCAGACGAAGTGTGGAAGCGAAGGTGACGGACGTCGATCACCCTCTGATCGCTGAGCAACACCGCGTGCTCGAGGACATTGCGGAGCTCCCGAATGTTGCCCGGCCACGTGTATGCCTGCATCGCGCGCTCGCATTCCGGCGACAGTTCCATGTGCGGGCGCCCCAGGTCGCCCGCCAGCCTATTCAACAGATGCCCGGCGAGGAGCGGTATGTCTTCGATTCTCTCGCGAAGCGGCGGCACGACGAGCGGGATCGTGCTGATTCGATAGAAGAGGTCGCTCCTGAATCGCTTATCGCGAACGAGGGCGCCGAGGTCCTGATGGGTTGCGGCGATGAGACGTATGTCTACGTTTCGGTCGCGTACGCTTCCAAGCCGGCGAAATCTCTTCTCTTCGAGGACCTTCAGCAGGTTCGGCTGTACCTGCACGTCCATATCGCCGATCTCGTCCAGGAAGACCGTGCCGCGGTGCGCGATCTCCAGTAGGCCCGGCTTGCTTGCCACCGCGCTGGTGAACGCGCCCTTCTCGTGGCCGAACAATTCCGCCGCAAGAAGCTCGCGTGAAAGCCCCGCGCAGTTAATGTCAACGAAGGGTTCCTCGGCCCGCGGACCGTTGTTGTGCAGCCAGCGCGCAAGAACGCCCTTGCCCGTGCCGGTCTCGCCTCGAATCAAGACCGTGCTTTCGCTCAAGAGCACTTTTCGAGCCTCGTCGGCAAGCTCGCGTATCCGCGCGCTCGGTCCCAGGAAGGGGTCAACGTCTTCGCGGCGTTGCAGAGTCTTTCTGGCAAGCTGTTTTTGAATGTTTCGCGTGTTCTCGACCACGCGCTCAATAACAACCGCGAGCGAGGGCAGCTCGACGGGTTTAGTGAGAAAGTGCTCGGCGCCTTCCTTGATCGCGCGCACCGCCAGATCAATCGAAGCGTGGCCGGTCAGAATGATGATCGGTACGGCAGAGTCAATCGCCTTCAGGCGGGGCAGCAGCTCGAGCGCGTTCCCGTCGGCCAGCACGTAATCGCTGATCACGGCATCCGGCGGCGATTGGAGAAACAACTGCTCGGCGCTTCGGCAGTCGTCGGCCTCCTCCACTTCATACCCCTTGGCTTCGAGGAAACTCCGGACAGCGAAGCGAATACCCTTTTCGTCTTCGACGATCAGAATCCTTGTGCTTGCCATGCGGTGATCCGTCCCTTACGGAACAGCTTCCCTGTGCGACTCGCCAGCCTCGGTCCTCGCGACTGACGCCAGCGGCAGCGTGACCACTATCTCCGCTCCGCCTCCAGTCGGGTTGTCGACTCTAACCTGTCCGCCGTGCTGTTCGACTATGCGCTGAACTATGGAGAGTCCCAACCCCGTGCCGCCTCGTCGGCGCGTAAAGAAGGGCTCGAATACTCGCAACTTGTCGTCTTCACGAATTCCCGGCCCTCGGTCCTTGATGCGGCAGTTGATCCAGCGTTCGCCGTTTCGACTTGCGTCTTCCGCGTCCACGATCACCGACCCGCCAGGCATCGAGTGTTGCAGGGCGTTCTCGACGAGGTTCTGAAACACTTGTGTCAGTCTCTTTTTGTCCATGGACAACTGGCCGAGCGCCGGGCCCACTCTATTATCCACAGTCACCTTCAGCCGCGCCGCGAGTTGAGCGCACGACTCCACCGCCCCGGCGATCACGTCGGCGATGTTGCCTTCGGCGAGTTCCAGCGAGGGCGGCCTGCCGTAATCAAGCAAGTCCTGCATAAGGCTGTTCAGGCGAGTCAGCTCTCCGTGCAGCACTTCAATGTAGCGCTTGTATTCCGCTCTGGCGCCGAAGTTGACTTCGAAAGCGTCCAGGGTCGCCGATATGCTGAAGATCGGATTGCGGACCTCGTGGGCCACCCCGGCGACGAGTTGGCCCAGCGCCGACATAGTCTCGCTCCGTCGAAGGTGCTCCTGCAGCCGTCCCTTCTCTTCTTCGGCTCGTTTGCGCTCGGTGATGTCGATGCCAACGCCGGTCATTCGCAGAGGGCGGCCGGTCTGACTGTCGTAATACGCCTCGCCCATGCCGGCGATCCAGCGGATGCTCTTGTCCGGCCACACGACGCGAAACTCAGCGTAGTAGTCTCCTCGCTCTTTCAAGGCCCGCGTGGCCGACTCGATCACGAATCTGCGGTCTTCCGGATGAACGAGTTCGATGAACGCGCGATCAGTGCCGGTGAAGCTTTCCGAGCCGAGGCCGAATAGTCGTCCGAGATTGTCCGACCATCTCACCCCGCCCGTTACGGTGTTCCAGTCCCAGGTGCCCATCCGGGCGGCTCCCAGAGCCAATCGCAGGTGCTCCGCGCTTTCGCGCAGGGCGTCTTCGGCTCTTACCCGCTCCGTCAGTTCCCGGCGCTCCCGCTTGAGGGCTTCCTTCATGTTCAAGGTCGCAACGTGCAACATCACCGCGGCAACCAGAAACCACGCCGCTTGCGTCGCCCATACTCGAGCCGGCGTGTAGGCGCTGGAGAGCGGCGGCAGCAGACCTCGCATTTCTCCAGCCACCATCGCCAGGCCGACGACGATGGTCAACGCGGCGAATGTGAGCGCCGAACGAAAGCCCATCAGAAGCCCCGCCATCAGCACGATCACGACCATACCGCCGAAACCGGGCGTCCGCACTCCACCATTGGACGCCGCCGACAGTATTTGAACCACCCACGCCGCCGTGACCCCCAAAGAACACGCAAGCCGGACGTGTCCGCGGCGCATCAAAATCAGCACGCCTATCAAGAACACGACTCTCGCTACGTTCCACATGGGCCGGCTTGGCGGCGCGATGACCGCCACAACGACCGTGTACAACACGATGACGGCGAGCGCCCCAAGCACAATTGCGTTGAGATGGGCCGCGGTGCGGGTCCTGTCCTCATCGCCCTGGAACACCGGCGGCGCCAGAACGCGTCTTATGATGCCAATCATAATCGGTCGTCCGATACCTCCGCGTCAGATTGATCCCCAGAAACCACTGAAAGCGAACTCCGCTGCTTTGACTCTTGAAACCACCTGGCCGTTTCAGACGCCGGCAGGCTTGGTTATGCCGCGGGCCCTCCTCGCGCTCGTTGCACGCCTGAGTCTTGTCCTCCGCGATGGGCCACGAGCGGCAGCCTGACCGTTATTTCCGCGCCGCCGTCAGCCGCGGTCCCGGCGCTTATCGTACCCCCGTGCTGCTCCACGATTCGCTGAACGATCGACAAACCGAGTCCCGTCCCGCCTCGCCTGCGCGTGAAAAACGGCTCGAAGATTCGCGACTTCACTTCATCCTGAATACCCGGGCCTCTGTCCTTAACGCGGCAGTCTACCCATCGCTCACTTCCGCGATGGACCTCTTTGGCGGCCACCGTCACGTCCGACCCGGGTGGTGAGTGCTGTAGCGCATTCTCGACCAGGTTCTGAAACACCTGGGTGAGTCTCTTTCTGTCCATCACCAACAGCCCAAGTTCCCGCTCGACGCTGCTAGCGATCCTCACCTGCAGCCGCTCCGCTAGAGGAGCACACGATCGTATTGCCCGCGCGATCACGTCTGCGATGGACCCTTCCGCAAGTTCGAGAGACGGAGGTCTGCCGTAATCAAGCAAGTCCTGCATCAGGCTGCTTAATCGGCCGACCTCGCCGTGGAGGACTTCGACGTAGCGCTGATACTCGGACTTCGCACCGAAGTTCACCTGAAACGCGTCGAGCGTCGCCGAGATGCTGAAGAGCGGATTGCGCACCTCATGGGCAACACCCGCCACGAGCTGCCCCATCGCCGACATGGTCTCGCTGCGGCGAAGCGACTCTTGAAGCTCAACCGTTCGAGTGATGTCCCTCGCGACAACGATTATTCTCCGGTCGTCCGAGCCGGGAATCGTGAACAGGCTCGCCGAGATGTCCCACGTCTTGCCGGTCGGTCCATCTTTGACCTCAAGCGACGTCCCCGCATTCGTCGCCGCGACGAGATTCGCAATCTCAGCAGTCTTGCGCCAGGGCTCGCCGCTTCCAAGTTGCTCCACGGGATGCCCGAGGTTGTCCTCCCAAGTCGTCCCTGTCAACTCGCGCGCGGCGTTGTTCATTCTCCTGACGCGTGCGTCGATATCGAGCATCAGCACGGGGGATTCGATGGCATCGAAGGTCAACTGCCATTCGGTCGCGGCGCTTTGTATCGCCGCCTGAAGCCTGGCCTGCTCGGCTTCCGCGCGCTTGCGATCCGTTATGTCGGTGCCAACCCCCAGCATTCGCGCCGGCCGGCCGCTGTTGTCACAGAACGCCTCTCCTTTAGCTGCGATCCAACGGATGGTCCCGTCGGGCCACACGATCCGGAACTCCGCATAGTAGTCCCCGCCTTCGTCAAGGGCGCGCTGCATGTCTCTCGTCACGTCGTCCCGGTCTTCCGAGTGAAGAAGTTCGACGAATGCACCGTAGTCTCCGCCGAAGGCCCCGGGTGCGAGTCCCAGTAATCGCTCGAGATTGCCCGACCAGTTGACATTGCCGTCGAGCGTATTCCAATCCCAGATCACCATTTGTGCGGCGTCCAGCGCCAGGCGCAACCGTTCCTCGCTTTCGCGCCGGCCTTCTTCCGCTCGTCTGCGCTCCGAGGCCTCCAGAGCCAGGGAAACAAGGTCGGCAACCGAAGCCGCGAAGTCCTGCTCTTCGGGAGTCCAGTGTCTCATCGGCCCGACGTGCTCGTGGCAAACAACTCCCACCACCTTTCCGCGCAACCGGACCGGAACATCCATCATCGAGCTGATCCGCAGAGGTCTCAGATGGTGCTCGGCGAACTCACTCGTGCGAGGGTCAGTTTCAGCGTCGTGAGCTCCGACGACACGGTTGGTGGCCAGAGCGTGAAAGTACCTGGGGTATTGTTTCGCCTCAAGCTTTAACCCGCTTTGGTGAGACTGCTTGTTCATCTGGTAGAGGTCGTTGCAGATTATCGCAGAACGGTCCTCGTTGAAAAGCCATACTCCGACTCGTTCGACCCCGAGTGTCGCGCAGTCAAGCTCGGTGATCCGTTGCAGCGTGGCGTCCAGGTCCGAGACCTCCATTTGCGACAGTTCGAGAAGCGCCTTCTGGTGGCGGATCGTCTGTTCGGCCTTTTTCGTTGAAGCCTCCTCCGCGCGCTTGCGGTCGGTGATGTCGGTGGTCGCGGTGAGGACACACCTCTCGCCTCCAAGCTCGACTACTTCGGCGGACACGAGGAAGGTCCGGATTTCACCGTCTTTCATCCAGAAGCTGCTTTCTTGCGCCCGCACGGATTTGTGCTCGGCAAGCGTTGCCAGCAACCGCTCGCGGTCCCTGGGGTCAACCCATGTGTTGATGTCGAGCGGCGTGCGGCCGATCACTTCTTCGCGCGTGTAGCCGCTGGTGGCGAGGAAGCTGTCGTTGACGTCGATTATTCGACTATCCTCAAGCGAGCTGATCATCATCGGGCTAGGGTTGGCGTTGAACGTCTTATGGAATTTCTGCTCGGAGTCACGAACGGCCTCATCGGCGCGCAGGCGTTCGGTGATGTCTTCAAACGCTGCCACCATCCCGTCGATGTGGCCCGCCTGGTCCAGCAGCGGCGCGCCATTGACCGAAAGATAGACTCGCCGGCCGTCGGGCCATTCGATCGCATGGTGTACGTCATAAGCCGGTTCGCCGCTGTCCACGACCAGGCGAAACACCAACTGCTCGTCGCGTATCGGCGCGCCGGCGTCGTCGGTTATCTTCCATTGCGGAGCGTTGTAGTGGCGCTGGGTGATCTCGTCTCGTGACAGCCCCAGTATCTCCTCGGCCCTGCCGTTTGCAAACGTGATCCGCCCCGACCGGTTTATCATCGCGATCCCAACAGGACTCGTTTCCATCAGACGCGAGACGAGATCGCGCTCATGTCGCAGTGCGGCCCCTTGCTGCTCAAGCTCGAGCGTGCGGGCTTGCAGCTCGCTGTTGCTTTCGGCCAGCGCCCCCTCGTTCCGCTGCGCCCTGATCGTGCTCTGAAGCAGATTGTCCGCGAGCGTGCGGACGAAGATAGCCGTCACGCCGAGAAGAATCGACAGCGTTATTATGTCGTCATAAGAAGTCTCGCTCGAATACTTCGTCACGATGACTCCGTATACCTCACCGTAGACGATTCCTCCGACCGACAAGATGGTCATCACCGAGAGCGCGGCGAAACCCCGCTTGCTCAATAACAGGCTCGCCGCGATGATCACCGTCGGGTAGACCACCAGGGCGAAATCATGGATGCCGTTGCCGGTGCCAAGGAAGTAGGTCAGGATGCCTGTCAGCGCTATCAACACGACCCAACTGGCAAGCTGGAGATGACCTCGTCGAGCCAGCCACATCGCTCCAAGAGTCGCGCCAAACACTGAGGCGGCGCTCGCCGATGTTCGGTAGTGTTCCCCCACCAGGTTGCTCACCGCCATCAGCGCCGAGCCTATCAGAAAGCCGAGCGCGATAACGTGAAACGTGCGCGAAGCGCGATTACGCCCTTCGTCCGGTAGACGCGGCGGCGATAGCCATTCCTTCAGCTTCATAGCCATAAGACCCTCCTGGAGGTACTGCGGCCTATGACAGCGCGCATGTTCAAATGCCAATTAGCCTGTAGGGAATTCCCTCATCACCTCAGGTAGAGCGCACAGCGAAGATACGTCCACGACCACTGAACGGGAGCTGGGGGTGAGTCAGGACTTTGAAGTCCCGCGTTGACATGGAGCTTCAGTTGGGTCTGAGTCTATCTTCGTTGGGTGAACCATTGCTCGACCGCGACCTTATCGCTTTCGATGCCGATTGTAAAGTGGGATGCGGAAGCGGCGGAAGCGGCGGAAGCGGCAGTGCGACTGAGAGTCGCCGCGCCGTTGGTGGGATTTGGGCAGATAGAACTCGTGGACGTCGTTTTCTTCGGACGGGTGCACGGCAACTTCAGTCGTAGCCATGAGAGCCAGATGCCTTACCAGGAGAGATCTCCCCCGGCCCAGCTAACGCTTGGCGTAACCGGGCCGCCGCCGAACACTCCGAGAAACCGTTCAAACTCGCTTCGGCTCCGGTTCACGCCTTTGTTTAACACGTTTAACACGTTTCGGCGGCATATCCCTTGCCTTCATTCTGCGGCATCCTGCCTTGGAGGCCCGAAATAGCGGTGCGTGCGACGCTGATACGCCTCATAGTCATCGCCGAAGACGCGTCGGAGATGTTCTTCCTCGGTTGGCAGGTGGAGTCGGTAGCTGACCCAGACGAGACCTGCCAGAAACAGCACCATTGCCGACCCACGAAGTAGCCCAAGGCCCACCAACACGAGAGTCCATCCGACCAACTGCGGGTTCCGACTCCAACGGTAGATTCCTTCGGTCACCAAGCGCGTGTGCTCCAGGAAGTTCAGGCGCCTGGGAGACCGAAAGGCATACGCCGCGCCCACGCATAACACGGCCCCGACGCCCATGAGCACGACCCCGCCACCAAGGGCCAGCGGTGCGGGAAGGCTGAAGTGCCATGTCGACGACGCGGCAGCTACGACGACGAGGCCGAAATGAACCCCAGTCAAAGCCCATACCAACGCTACCGTCTTGATGCTGGCGTCGCGGCGACTCCGGTACTCCCGCGTCAGGCGCTTGCCGACGACCGCTCCCAGCGCGAACAGCAGCGCCAGCCCTGGTATGAAGACCCAGCGCTCATTCAGGTCCATTTGGTCTGTCTTCTCGTAGTCAAGTCCGGTCGGGTAGCCGGGCGGGATTGCTCCGGCCAGGCCCCCTAAGAACCGGACTTGAGAGTTTCCCCTCATCCGGCTCAAGCATCTCCAAAGGCCCCTTGCGGGACCCGCCGATGTTATCACACCGACTTCACGATACTCATCTGCGGCCAACGCGCTTTCGCGGAGAGCGCACCAGCTTAACTGCGGCTGTCATCTGCCTTCTCTCCTAAGTCGGTTTGTCAGACTCTCTCGTGACGAGACACCAGAATGGAAGTCGGCCCGCTTTCGCGTGAGGTGATGTTGCGCGTGTAGTTGCGCTCAACCTCTATCCGCTCGATTACAGAACGGCATTCGCTTTTTTCACACTCCCATACCCGCAGTCCCTTGGGTTCGCCTTGCGGCTCGCTTTCCCTCAGAGTCGATTTCCCAATAGAGAATCTCGCCGAGGGAGAACTACGGGTTTACCAACTTGCGTGTGAGCACCAGAGTGGGCCCGGTACCCCTTATCTTCCGGGATTCGAGTAACGCAGCGGCCTGCATCCTCACTACTTCCCGGCTCCGCACCTCCATTGCTGGTTTAGTACGCGGGTTCGTTACTGACCTGCTGGCTAGGCTTTGGTCACGTGGGACTTGACCCTTGAAGGCTCTCACCCACTCGGTAACAATGACGAATTTCTTGAGATTCCTCTCAATCCCAACGTCTCGGACTTACTTGTCGCAAGCATGCGGCGAGTTATGTCGCGAATCGCTCACTGAAGGTCGTCGCGAATGTCTCATATTGGGGCAATATCTGATCACGGCCAATTGATTCGGACCGGAAGTGCTCTAGGAGATTGAGAGCCTCTCTGAGTCGACCCTCATTTGCGAGAAGGATGGGGAGCAGTCTGATTCTCTCGGAATAGGAGACTACAGGCCAATCCGATGGCAACTTACTCTTGAGCATCTCGATCACGAACCCTCGATCCCGCAAGCTGGACAACATATCAAAACCTTTTGCGCAGAGATCGCGAGCAACTGGCTCGCTACCTTCCTCGATGATATAGCTACGCGGTCGATCGAACACGTATGAAAGCATTACCATTGTTCCGGTGACTGCACCGGAACTTTCCGGGAGGACGGAAGCCAAGTCGACATACTTGACCCCGAAACTGGGATTCACGACCGATTTGCCGAAGTTGATATGGATCCACAACTCGTCCCGTGATCCCGCACGACATTTCCATTCCTTTTGAGTCCGCCGGCGCCGGAAACCACGGGCGTTCAGTACGAGGTCTAGATCTTCAAGGTATTTGCTTCTCGCTTCTTTACCCATAAAAACGGCGACATAACGATCGCGTGACCGAGCGCGCGTGTGAAACTCAAGGTTCACGTCGATACTCGATCGCGCGCTTCTCGCCAACGGACGCTATTTCCCGGTGAGTGCGGCAACTTGTTCGCACTTCTCGTACAGGGTCTCAGGAGCAATGTCCGCCCCGTTGGGCCAAGCGATGGTGCCTCCTTCGATTCTTGCCTGCCGGAAGAAGTCGCGATCCTTGAGCGGAGCAAAAACGGGCCCACGTTCCAGGTACTCCGAGAAATCGATGACTGCGCTGGTGCCGTCATCAAAAACGATCAGGAAGGAATAGTCCGCTTTGTACTCAATCTGTTTGACGTCGTTGAGATTCCACATGGCTCACCTTAATCCAATGGGTCGAATTTTCTTGATTTCCTTCCCCGCCTGGGCAAGTTCCCAATCCTCGAGCAATTCGGTGACGTGCAAGTCGATCCATTCACGCACGAGTTTGATGGCGGTTCGCTATTTCGGATTTCCCCGTGTGATATTTCCACTCAGATCAAACACCGCCTTGTTACCTTGATGCTCCACATGGATATGCGGAGGATCAGGCTCGTCAAAAACATCCGAATGATGATCCCGAAGAACCTGCTGATCCCAGGCATTCACCATCTCCTTCGAATCGTTCCTACATATAATTGCCTCACAGTACCATGTGCCGTGATCTTTGTCAGTCCTATTTCTGTGTGAACGTTGCGGGTGAGCGGCCGCGTATTGAGACCGCAGCCCCGCAAGAGCTGACCTTCGAATCAGGCGCGCTGCAATGTAGCCCGGACGCTCTGCTATGTGCTGCGAGGAACCACGCACACGCCGAAGCCGAGGGCCGAGTCTACGTGAGCAACCAGCGTCGGTAGCAACGATCAAACTGCAAACCGAGCCTACGTGACCAACGAACATCAGCAGCAACGTATCGAACTTCGCGACCGGGCGCGGAGGAACCAGGCTGATTCTGCCACGGGTTGCTTCGCATCGAGTCTCGTTGCGTTGTCACCGCCTACTGTGTGCTTGCCGTTTTCGAGTGCGTCGGCTTTCGTTTTGACCGGGCTCCCTGCAGCGGCGGCGAACGTTCGATTGACCGTGCGCGCGTGTAAGACTCAAAGCAACCGTCAACACTCGATCGCGCGCTTCGGTCCACGCGGGAGTTATCCGGCGCCGATGTCAGGCTTCCTAACGGGGCCGGACCAAAGATAGGTTATGTGCGGCGTGACGCGAACCGAGTTATTGGTTCGTGATGTAGTTAGCTACCCGCCACGTACCGTTCTTCTCACGGATCATGCCGAAGGTTTCGATAACGGATGCCTGATTTTCAAAAGAACTCTCGTACCGGAGCGTTGCGCCTTCTTGGTCAGGCACATCGGGTAACGATTTAATGTACACGGCTCTTACCAACTGTCGCGATTTCAATTTGCCGAGAGGCTTGCGTACAGCCGTCCAATATACGAACCATTGCCTTTTCGGAATCTTCTGCTTTGTGTGTTCAGCAAGCTGCTCATAGCTTTCGTCGTACTTGCCCGAATCCCACAACGGCATCCAAGACTCCGCCGCCTTTTGAGCAACTTTCTCTGGGGCATCTTCAGCACGCACTGGACCGATATTGCAAACGAGTCCAACAAGAACTACTAGAGAAATGATCGAACGAGTGTCCATCAAATATCCTCCTCTTCGACAGAGAGCGAGCACATAACGATGCGATCACCCGGCGCGCTTTTTGCGCTCGCGTCCATCGCCGTTAGGCAGCTCTGGTTCAGCGAATCGGCATTCTACGATTCGGAGTTGGCAGCCACAGTCCATTGGAGCTTGGCGTATAGCCGTCAAGCCACCTCGTCAGATCAGTGCGGTCCCGCAGCTCGACTCCAAGACAGGACAACTGCTGTCCAGCATAGCGACGCGAATTCGCGAAGCCACCCGATGTTACTATCAGTGCTGCGTGCCACCCGAGGGTGGGCCGCTCACTAAGGAACGCACCCAACACCGTGTTGATGACAGTGACGTCGACCCTGCGACGGGTTCTCTTCACCTCCACAAAGAAACGAATCGGAATCCCGGCGGGCTTAATCGTGTGCGCTGCGTAGAGATCAGCAGATGTTCTAGCGTCGCGCCCAACCAGGCGCACGTCATCAAATCCGGTCGTTACCAGCCACTCTCCAACGAGATGCTCAAAGACGTCCCACGGCATCACAGTAAGGTCGTCGTGGTGATTTCGAAGGTGTGAAATCAGATCTGGTGTGAGGCGATCAACCGTTTCGATGACCGCTCGGACTTCCAGTGGCAGCGGAAACGAGGCAGCGCTCCGGCTTATGTCCGCTCCGGTCGAGTCGGCGAGTCGCTCGATTTCTTCAAGCGCCCCGGTCCACACTTCGAGTTCTTGCCTGAGGACTGGCAGCCTCCTGTCGGCCTCCTCTTGCTCGTAGACCAGTTGGAGCGACGCACTCGCCATGCCATCGTGTGACGGCACGTCGAGCCAAGAGTCAATCTCGCGACGGATACTGTCGATCCTCCTAAGAATCTGATCGTGTATTTCGTCTGACAATGGCCCAGGTCTCCTTCTAGCAGGTCTGGCCGGTCAATCGGAACATGATCGCCTGGTCGGGTAGCCAGGCGGCATTGCTGCCGCCCAGCCCCCTAAGAACCGGACTTGCAAGTTTCCCGACATCCGGCTCAAGCCTCTCAAAAGTCCCCTTGCGGAACCCGCCGATGTTATCACATCGACTTCACGATACTCATCTGCGGCCAACGCGCTTTCGCGGAGAGCGCACCAGCTTAACTGCGGCTGTCATCTGCCTTCTCTCCTGCTAAGTCGGTTTGTCAGACTCTCTCGTGACCAGACACCAGATGGAAGTCAGCCCGCTTTCGCGTGAGGGTGACAATGACGGATTTCATGAGATTCCTCTCAATCCCAACGTCTCGGACTTGCTTGTCGCAAGCACACCCGAGTTCGGCTGCGCCTGTCAAACGATTCCTACCCAGGATGCGTATGCAATCAGGCCCTCCAGCGTGAGAAAAGCGACCCAAAGCATCAGGGATTGTCTCATCTCGCGTTTTGCCGAGAGAAAACCGGCATCGTCCAACGGCAGCCATCCATATCGATGCCGCCAACGAATGATCGCACCAACCGCTATCAGAGCAGAAAGGATTGTGAAGCTAGCCAGCCAGGCTAGGTCGACCAAGAACGCGAGCCCAGTGACTCCCAAGAGAATGAGCACAGCCGGATCGCCGGTTGAGATAGTGTTCGCGAGGCTGCAGGCTTGCGTGAGCGTTACGTTAACGGCAGCTCCTATTATCTTCTGAGTGTCGTCTATTAGCTCGCGGCAATCTGGGCACTGATCGACCGCCAAACCTAACAGGCGCCTGCAGTTCGGACACGGAAAAAACGGAGTTACATCAGGGTCTTTGTAGAACGAGTCAGTCATCGTATCTACCGCCACATTCTAGAAGCAGTCGAACGTTCGCGGTCAGCGGGGCCGCGAACGGAACTAGGGAGAAACTCGCGTCGCGGCCTCCGCTGGAACGTGTCGTTAGGCAGCATCTCCACGATGACCCCACTCCACATCATGATTTCTGGTCTCCTTGCTTAGCGATGATGGCGTCCACTTTGCGCTTGACGCCCACCTTCGGGTTGTATACTAGAGCTTCTTGGTAGTGAGCCAATGCGGCTTCGATATTACCGGAGTCCTCCGCCATCTCGCCCAGGGAACGGCATACCTGGGCCTTCGTGTTAGTCGAGATCTCGGTTTTCAGGGCACGATGCAACAACGTGGCAGCTTCCCGGATATCGCCGTCGCTCCGCGCCTTCTCGCCCATGCTCACGATGTCGTAGCAACTCGCGGGATTCCGATTGGTGACGTTGCCATCTAAATCGGCCCGGATAACGTAAGGGTCACCGGTGCCGTAGGGACTGCCTGCTTCGAGAAAGCCTACGTCAAGATTTACACGCAGGCCTCCTGAGTGAATCCCTGGGATGCGCCAAACGACCTCACACGCTTGTATGTCGAAGCAGAATACGGTTCCCGAGTCTTCGTGATCGGAGTTTGCGGTCTTGAAGAACAATCGATTCCTCCTGGGATCACCAACGAAGTCGAAAGCCAAGGCGCCGACTACCAACTCATAATCGCGAAATCGTTGAAAAAGGAGACCGCGACCGTTGGGGCTCCTTACATGAATGCGCGTCGTGAGTGTGTCAGAAACCCGTTCAACCGAAACTTCGTGAGGGCCAACTTCGAGCCGGTCTTGACGCATTCTCATCCCACCTATCTGCAAGTCTTAAGCCGCCGAACGTTCGCATCACCCAGCCGCCGCATTTAACTTACCAGGGCGAATCAAGGGTAACGTGAAGGCGGCTTGGGTGCATGCGGAGTTCGGCCGGTATTAGGGCGCGAACAGTTCCGCGAGTACTCCCAGCACTTGCTCCTGACTCCGGCTGCTGATTCTTCCGAGCCGCTTGATCAGCCGAGTCTTGTCAACTGTCCTCAGTTGGTCCAACACGATCTCGGCCTTCTTCCCTTCGCGAACGTACACGCCACGCGCGAAGGGTACTGGCGGCGCTGGGTCGTCATCGGCGCCACTATCACCGTTCGAATGTGCCGGTTCATTTCATCGGGCGACACTACGAGGCACGGTCGCGTCTTCCTGATCTCGGAGCCGACAGTAGGATCGAGCGCAATGAGGTAGACATCGAACCGCCTTACGTCCACTGCCACTCTTCTCTATCCCACGTCGTCTGGGGAGCAAGAGGTTGATCGAGCAGCAGATCATCGTCCGCATCCGCCATGGAAACAAATGCCTCATCCCAGCCGTCGCGGGGCTTGTGAACGGGACGAATGACGATCTGATCGTCTTCGACCTTGAGCTCGACTTCGTCTCCGAGACGGCTCTGTTTCAACAGCACCTTTGGGATACGGATGCCGCGCGAATTGCCAATCCGAACTACGCGAGTTCTCATAGGCACAAAGTAATTACGCCCAGACTATTCGTCAAGGCAAATAGGAAGCCCCAACCAGGACGCCGGCCGAACGTTCGCGTGACCGAGCGCGCGTGTAACATTCAAGGTTCACGTCAACACTCGATCGCGCGCTTCGGTCCACCCGGGGGTTCGACGCCGCCTACGCATCGCCGCGCTCCGATTCCTTATACGACGCTTCCAGTAGTTGGCGTAGGATCTCAGCATGCTTCTTGACCTCGCCCTTCTGGAGCCGAATCCGATAGCGTCCCCACCTGCTATCGTAGTCCATCACGTCGAGGCCAGCTACGAGGGATTCTGTCGCTTCGGTCTTTTCAAGTCGCGGCTCAACCCGGATTGCAGCCCTCTGCGGCCGAAAGATAACGAAGTTGTTGGGCTGACCATCCCTCGCTAGGCCGATGTAGAATTTATTGTACTTAAGCTCAAGGTGGGGGTTTAGAGTGTGCACGACCTCTAACAGCTCGTCGGCCATCGCAACGGTAGCCTTGCTACCACGGTTCTCCTCCCAGTAGGTTCGGTCCGTCGCCTCATGCACTTCCTCGTCCTCCTCCACGAGCCCAAACCGCACTTGGTCCAGGACTGTGGTGAAGAACAACGATACCGTGTCGCCGAGTTGAACCGCGCTCATCTGAATCGCCATAAGCGGTACCGTGCCGTTGAAGAGACTGACAACATTCAGGAAGCGGCTCGTGATCTGTTCGGCAACGACAACGGCCGTGTGCTCGTACTGAGGGTATCTTTTCCGCTCGATGTCCCAGTACTCGATAGTACGAATGATGTGGGACTCATCAGTCTTGCCCAACTGGACCTCGACTTCGTACCGCCTGTTGCCGTCTGCCTCCTGCAACAGGAGATCCAACCGACCAGCCCCCGACTGGATCCTCTCTTTGTCCTTCAGGATGACATCGCCCAGCCCGAGGATAGAGGGGTCCTCGGCGATTCGTTCCTGAACCCAGCGTTCGCTCAACTCAGGATGGCTACGGATCGACAATTTGCTCAGCTTCTCGTACTTCAACTTTGCCTCCCCTGCTCACCGCCCCACTCCAGCCTCGAAAGGCGTCGAACGCCCAGGATAACCGGGCGCGCGCGACGGCCCTAAAGAAGAATCGGTCAACTTGGCTGCGCGCGCTCCGGTTGATCCGATTGTTCGGCGTGCTGCCAGGGGCGGCCATAGGTTTCCAGAGTGTGACTCATCGCTACGATGAAGGTCAGCCCTGTTTCCGAGAAGCCGAATGCAGTAATCGCATAGGAGCCATATGAAGGCGCTACCCGAGTATATTCATTGGGGATGGGATCGTTGAAGATTGCTCGACGGACGCCGGGCGAGGAGAGCACGACGAAACTCTGCGGCCAATCCGGCGACACGGCCTGTAAGCCCCAACCGTCCCCCGTCACATGGCGTAAACCGCCTCCCATTAATCCGGCGAGCCTCACTCGATATCCATCGCGCGGGCCGATCCCGACAGCAGACAGACCGACGTCATCGTACCAAGCAACAGCGCTGCTTGGTTCTTCGTAGTCGCGCGCAAGACGTTCTCCCGTCGCGCAGTCGAATACGCCCCGCCCTTGCGCCGAGACGACGAGGAGCAAATCTGTCTCCGATGCATATCCAATCTCCGTGAGTCCTCCGATTGCCACGGACGTTATCCTCCGCCAGGGCAAGGGGGGTAGCACTGGCAATCCGGGATGAAACTCGCTACAGGTTTTGCAGGTATGTCCATTCGTCATGATTCAATTATCTACGCCCAACGCCTGCGTAACCGGAAGCGGCACATGATACTGGCAAAGGTCACGCAACTCGCTTGCCGCGCTCCGGTTCACGCAGTGTTAGGCCTCGTTTGCTAGAAGGACGAATCATTTCTTCTTGCTGATAAACTCAAGCGGTTCAAGCAACCACCTCGGCTGCCCTTTTACCCCAGCGAAATACTTGATCATATTGATAGCAAACTTTGGAAATTCAGTGGGGTCATTATTGAGAAACTGATAAAACAATGTGTCGTGGTCAATAACTTGTGATTTCGCATATTGATTAGGGTATTGATCGGTTGACTTGAGATGTATCGTTGCATCCCGTGCCCTTTTGAGCTTCACAAAGTTCTGCCATACCCTCTTTCCCTTTGGTGATGCTCTACCAAGAATAACTGGTAACACGTTACATAGTTTTTCTTCCGTCTCTTTCTAGCTCCAAAGGCGTATAGGTCTTTGTCTCTTTTCGACGCTGTAAACTGAACGTGCCTTTCAGTTCATTTGCGATAGTATGGTTGGAAAACGTTTCGAGAGCCTGAAAGCTGAACGTGACAGCTATCATGCAATACTCAAAGTAATCGTATAAAGGCTCAACGTCTTTATAGTTTATGTTCTTACCCTTTCCATGAGGCGTAAGTACGTCATCAAACTTCAATTCTGTAAAAAGTTCTTTCGCCTCTTCACCAGACTTCATTGCGATGCTCAAGGCTAGAGCCGTCGCACTAGGAGTTACAAAACCGACCGGACGATTCTTGGGGTCTCTTGTCGATGTAGTTAAGTGGACTGGCGTTCCTGCTTTATGCGATGGGCCACCTGCATAGGCAGGCGGAACATCTTTTGCCAATGTTGTAGCTGCCTGTATTCTCCAATCGCCTAATCCATCATCCATCAGATTCTCCCGTACTTTGGACACGTACATCTTAGCCCTATCTATCTGGATCACCGCAAGAGGCCGAACGCGAAGATCAGCGGGTGCGCGCCCAAAGCTCCGTCGGTTCTAAGACTGGGTGCGCGCGCTCCGCTGAATCGACGGGTTAGACGGCCCTTCAAGCCGCACCGGGCGCCGACCTACTGCGTGTCTAGAGGGATCGTCGCAACCATCGGGAGATGATCTGACACCTTAAAGCTGTGATCTACCACATTCATGTTCAATGCGTGCTGCGTGATTACCGGGTCCATGCCGACAATCATCGGTCCGGCAAAGACGTGGTCCAACGTGAGGACGGCCGGTTGCCCCACGCCGCGGGACTTTGTGCCAGCGCCCTTGTTCGGCACCACATCAACGAAGTTCAAGCGCCTAACAAACTCATACTCTTCGGAGTAATCCGTGAAGTTGAAGGCACCGCAAAGTATCCATATCGGCGTGTGCCGATCTAAAGTTTCGTGCTCCCCTGGGCGATGCGGTTGACCACTAAGCGGGTAGCCCTTGTGTCGCCAATCATTGTATCGTGAGACTATCCCATGAAAGAGGATGTCCAACTGACGTTTCCGCAGTGAGGTTGCATCAGCCTCCACGCTGGGTAATCCCTCGCGCTCCCCGGTTAGAGTTGCGAGTTGTACGTTGACTACGAAAACATCGCGTGGCCTGTCGTTCGCGGCTGCGCCACGATCCCGGCCCGCCAGCTGGCAGACGAAGTGGCTCACCAGGGCAGCTCGCGGCTCTGTATCTCGATCGCCAAAGTAGAGACCGGAATCCAAGCTGACCTTCTCAATTGCTAAGCTTCTCTCTTCTGGGCCTAGCGGCGGCCATCCGAGCTTAGGAAGATCCCAGAGACCATACATCTGCGCGTCTGAATTCACGAGGAAGGCGTTCCCCTGGTCGAAGGATGCCTCGGAACTCCATTGGCCTAGTTTACGCACCTTCTCCCACTTGCCCCGGCGGGCAATGGACACACTGTCTACAAGAGTCACTGTGTGATAGGTGTAGCCAGCGATTGGTTCGATCAGTTCCTCGATTGGCGCAGTTGATTCATCTCGGTACCGAATGATCTCCTGCAGCGTAACAACATCGGGCTCGTATCTCTGGATCAGCTCAGTCAAGTCGCTGTTCAGTTCGCGCTTGAACTCCGAACGAAGGCTCGCTCGTAGTTCGAAGAACTTTCGTCCTCCGACGTTCCAATTTAGGATTCGGAATCCGTTCGTACGGTTGAGAGGAACCGGCGCCATAAGCGTGTCTTGCTGAGTCTCATGCAGTCTCCGAAGTAACGTAGCGACACCAGGTTGATAAGACCGCGGCCTTCGGAAGTCTACCCAGACCTTCGCGGACAGAAAATCTGGAACTCCGCAGTCCTTATAGAGAATTGGGAGCACCTTGACTCGCTTCCCTTTTATCTCTTGGTTCAAGGCAATCTCGACTTCGCGCTGAACCCATTCGGACTTGACGGAATTAGGCGAAAGCAGGACGCCGAGAAACTCCATTTCTCGAATTGCCTTTTCAAGTTTCTTTACAAGGGAGTCGCCAACTAGCATCTCCGCTTCATCGATCCACACGCGGACTCCTTGCGCCTCGAGATCTCGCGCAAGGCGTCTCGCGAAGCGCTTATCCATAGAGCTATGGGACAGAAAGATGCTCGACATCGGTTTCCCTAGTGAAGGCCCTGGCCGTCTACGCCCCGCATCACCGTGCCGCGCAGTTTGCGGCTACGGTGCATGCGGCGAGTTAGCCATGGGCGCTATCCGTGCTGCGCTTTTCGGAATATGAGCGCAGCGCCATCAAAATCCTCCGCAAGCTGTAACGCCCGCGCCGGGAAATCCAGCTCGCCTTTGGTATCCCGATTGGTCCAGTACTGACCACGAAGTCGGTTGGCCGGGGTACCACTGACGATCAGCGATGCGGATCCATGGTGCACCCGGCTCCTTTCCTGCACATGCAAGTCGGGCCAATTGAGATATAGGTAGTCGAGGGATACGGTCGTCCCGTCAGATGACACCGTAGCAAGCGATGAGGCCGACCGCGATTCGTTGGTTAGGAGCGACACGGAGACTTGAGAAGCAGTTTGCCGCACCACCAAGTAAACGACTTTTCTTGATGGTGAAGTGCCAGTCTCATGCTTCCAGAAGGTATCGAGCTCACCCTTCCAAGTACCACGAATGTCGCGCGGAACACCGGGAAGTCGCTGAACAAGGGTCCATCGCCAGAGCCAGTGGTCCCATGCAGCAATTGCTGCGACCACTATTGTTACTGCCCCGGGGTAAAAGCGGAGCCAAGCGGCTTGTACCGCGCCTCCGGTGGCCGCGATACCCACAGCGAAAACACCGATCACGATCGCAACAATGAAGCTTGCACGAGTCCGGGAGATCATGACTTGAATCCGAAGTAGTTCCAGGCAGCATGGGCGAACTCACGCCCGTCCGCGCGCGACCATTTCTGGCCTGAGTGAAACAGGTAGAAGCAATCGTTCGCCTCAACCAATCGTCCGTTAACAGGTTCATCGCCTTGAAGCTGCTGCCAAATGTGCACAAGCATCGCTCGTAAACACGCAGTCCAAGTGGAATGACCGAATGCCGAGTCCAGACAGTTGAACGCAAGACACTCCATGAAGAAAGAAGGTAGCTCGCGGAACGTTCCGTTCTCTGCCATCGCGTTCTCAACTCGCTTTATTAGGCGAACGCCTTTCTTGTATGCGTATCCGGTCCGATTGTTCTTCGCTACACCGTTCTCCATCTGCTGAGCGGGGTAGTTAACGAGACTTCCTCCGTCAGTCTTGAAAATCTTTGTGCCAGGCCGTGATGTGGACTCGAAGTAATACCGGTAGCTGAAGCACGGCACCACGTCAGCATCAACGCGTGCGGATCCAGAATGCACTTTAATGGCAGTGGATCCGGAATCATCTACCTGGCCGACAAACGTTGCCCTGAGGGCGGCAACAAGTTCGGACCTGAGTTTCGCCGGGGTCCATATACCATTGTAAGGGCCGCGCGGTTTGTGAAAACCCGGTTGCGCCTCCTCCCAATACTCGGCCTCTGTGCATTCAACTGCAATGTCCACGTCACTATCTGCGCGCACATTCGTGTTGTTGGCGTAAGAGCCTTTCACGTACACCTTAAGATCGCAGTCCTTGAATGGCCCGTGCGCATCTACAGCTTGGCGAATCATCCGCTCGGTACGTTCTTGCTTCTCCTTCTCGGAGTCGCTCGATGGCCCGGTCCAGCCGGACAGTTGTTCTTCAAGACTCATGGCGGTTTTGAGTGCGTTACTACTTCGTCAAACGAATGGCTAACGATACGATCAGCGGGCGCGCGCCTCAAGACCAACTCACTCGCCGACTGCTGCGCGCGCTCCGCTGCATCGAGAGTTAGCCGCCCGATTCGCCATTACCAAGCACTCGTAGCAGTTCCGCACGTGCTTTCATTAGAAGCCGTGAGCATTCGACAAGAGCTTCTTTAGGGTCGCCCGAGCCAGCGCCCGACACCGACTTCCCGACACCTCCGGCTCGCTTCGTGGTGGCTGCTACGCTCAAAACCCCGGCACGTCCCGCTGCCACATAGGCGTCGATTATTACTGCCTTCAACTTTGGCACCATAAGCGAGATCGAACCTGAACGAATAGCCCTCGAAAACTGCTCGTCACGAAGCGGACAGCCCAGTTGTTTTGCCGCTGCAATGTTGAACTCTATCTCGTCGATCAGTGCCTGAATTGGACCCACCTCCGTATCGCCAAGGCCGTTGCGGGGCGTGAGCGATTCGGGATGGTTGTCACAAATCCCTAGCCATTGCTCCTTGTGCTTGCGCAATTCTTCAGGGCCAAACTTGCGGCCACGAGGATGCTTGTCATTGTAACTGTGAATCTCCGCATGGCAGTCAAAGCATACTGGAATCGCATTGTCGATGTTGTCTGTTCCATTCTCGGCTGCAGGCTCGATATGGTCCGTCTCTATTTTCACGCCACAGAAGCGATGACATATGCAGCATCGCCGATGACACCGAGCCAGCAGTGCGGCAACCTCTTTACGTCTGAACGGCATTCTCTAGCTTGGGCTTTCCTTTCGGGTGGCTAACGCTCCCGGTGAGCGGCGGCCCACAGGCACAGATGTGCGCATGGAAAAAAGCTGCCGCTGTGGGCCGTCCGCTCCACTGGGTTGTTAGGCGCTGCCGGATGAAGCGACTCAGTCTTGCTTGTTGTCGCCCGGTGTTTTCCCGCTCGTCGTACCGACGACCGGGACAATTGACAGAATGTCCACCGCCTGCTGCTTCTCGAGGCGGCTCACCTCATTCACCAAACCCATGTGTAGGTTAGCAATGTCTTGTACCCCAGAGGCTGCGTTGGCCGCGTACGTAGCTTTGGCCGCTTCTATGAGTGTTTCAATATGTTCTCGCCCGCTCTCCCTTAAAGCGAGGATGTCTCGCACTCGTGTCTGTGCCAACAGAGCCGTGGCGAATGCTCCGACGAGCGGCAGCAGTACAAGCAACCATTTCAAGTTTGCAAACTGCCCCTCACCCACGAGTGCTGCGATGAATGCGGTAATCGCGCCGGCAAGAATAGCCGTACTTTGGCCGATAACCCACATGACCTTGTTGAAAGTACTCGCGCGCTTGTACCATGGTGCGTACTCGCGCTCCAGCTTCAAGACGTATTGCTCAAAGGCGTCCTTGGAGTTGTCTGGCAGCTTCACGTTCTCGCCACCCATTTGAGCCTCCCGTAGTTCCCGGATATGACCGGTAGTGTGTGCGCCTAACGTTCGCGTGACCGAGCGCGCGTGTGACACTCAAGGTTCATGTCAACACTCGATCGCGCGCTTCGGTCCACGCGGGAGTTATGCGCCGGACCTTCACAATGGTTGCGCTATGTCTGCTGTCGCCAGATGCTCCGACGCGGCACGACACAATTCAAGAAGAAGGGACGACGCCGGTTCAAGAATCTCCTGGTCACGGGGTCCTTTCGGTGTTTTGAATCCGTGCATCTTCTTGTCGCGGACTCGCTGAAGGATTTCCAAGACTGCCATCAGAGCACCTTTAGCGTCGGAAGCTCGCCGCATGCGAATTCGCTCCAACTCACGCGCGGCTTGCTGCAATTGAAGTCTCTCGCGCGGATGAGCGAGAACTGTTTCGAGAGGTGGATCGAGATCGAGTAGACGATCTACCGCTCCGTTCGCCATCAGATTTCGCGCCGTCTCTCGGTCGAACTTTCGGAGGAGGGCACACACCTGCTCGTGCTCCTCACCCGCCGTTGGAAGTACGTTTGCGAACTTGACCAAACATACCCACAACTCGCTCACAGCCTCGTAGAAAGGGAGAACCTCGGCCCTTCGCACTTCGGCACCAATCTGCTCGATAGTGAGTTTCTTAGGGTCCGTCATAATGTAATTCGGCGCATAACGCTCCGGTTCAGCGGCGCGCACCTTGCGCGGCCGCTGCAACCGGCTGGTTATGCCGGCTTCTGGCCACGGGGTCACCGGAATTTCCAAAGCCCTCCGACCCACGCAGCGAGCAGCAACACCTCAATAATCAGGAACACGTAGGCGGTTCCCGTGGTCCCGGGATAGTAGACATCGGGAAGCCCGAGGAGACGTCCGACCTCTTTGCACCGAGCAGCCATGGGTCGATACCATCGGCCCCCAAGGAGGGTCCCGACGATCGCGGCAACGTGGAGTGACGCACCAAAGGCGAGGAGGGCTATGCGCTCCTGCGACGCTTGGGGGGCATCGAAGAAGAACTTCAAGGTGGCACCGGTGGCGGCGAGGTAGAAGCCGAAGGCCTTCAGGAACATCGAGAAGTAGTCCTTGCCTGTACCTACCAACAAGCTGAATTCCGCCAACCAGATGGCATGCTGATTCGATTCATCCATCGCCCGGCCACCACCAGTACCAGCCTGGACAGTTCCTGGGTTCCCGCTAGATGATGGATCCGGCTTAGGATCGGGCGTCATCCCTTTGATCTTTCAAGCTCGTCTTCGCATGCGACACACTCACGCGCCGTCGGCATAACGGAAGCGTCACCGGGCCGCCGCAGTTGAACGCGGACACATACGCAACGCGAAAGGCGGCTCCGGTGCACGCAAAGTTGGGCAGTGTTGTCGGGTGTTTGACTATCAAAGCAGCTTACGAAAGTCTTCAACGGTTAAACCTGCATCGTGGACGATCCGCCCCATCGTGTAAGCGTTGACGGGGTTGTGTCGCGGAATAGTCACCGTGTGAACGCCATCCGTCATGACTATGTGTTTACCCTGCCGTGCGATTTGGAACCCAGCCTTTTCAAGTGCGCGAACGGCGTCGAGATGGTTGATGCCCGGCAGT
>DATDOV010000013.1:0-176847 GCA_035293105.1 Blastocatellia bacterium | reverse complement strand
AGCTTGAAATCTGTACACTTCATTCTTACACTCTGTCTGGTTCACTTGAACTCCCTTTCCTGCGCTAAGTTTCTTCATAACAACTGATACGCTCGGAAAGGGAGTTCCCATTCATCTATTTGTGAGAAATCCGGGCTAGCGTTTGGACAATTCCTTTGCGAGATCCCTGGCCATTTCTCTCAACCACGGTGTCGGATCGTTCTCCGCACGGTCGAGCAGCAAAGGCAGCGTGCCAGGATGTGTCGGCCAGCATTTGGCAATAGACTGAAGGGCTAAGGCACGGACGCAGTACTTGTTCTCTGGTTCATCCGCCGCCGGTGATTCATCATCGACGGCCTGGTCCCTTACCAAGTCGAACACCTGAGGCCTGTCGCCAAAGTACGTAACGAGGAACTCCACGGCCCAGCTACGAACTTCTGCGTCTCGATCACTGATAGCGCGATCCGCCAACAGCGGCATGCTCTCAGGGTTGTCCCTATAGGACCAAGCGAGCTGGGCCGCAGCAGTCTGGCGAACCTTTCTATTCTCATCGTTCAGTCCCCGATCCCGGATTAGCGGAAAGATCCCCGGCTCATCGCGATAGTGCCCGGCAAGCACGTATATGGCTGTATGGCGAATGTACCAATCTGCGTCAGTGACGACGCAATGCCTCAACAGCGGCAATGTTCGAGGATCAGCGCTCCAACCTTCCACCAGGGCAGTAAGCGCAAGTACGCGAAGCTCGTAGTCGTCATTTACAGCGAGAGCCAAAAGTGCTTCGTGGACCGCCTCCAGCCTCCTGCCAATAGCGCCGACGAAGCGGGCAAATGCCTGCTCCCCATAGTACGAAAGGGATACTGGTGGCTTGACCTCCGAAATCCAGTCAATCAGGACCGTTCGGTTCGGCCAGGTCGGTCCGATGACCTCAACGAACGCCACGACATGCTCGTAGAGGAATTCGCCGAGCTTTGAAGGTTGTTTCATTGATTCGTCAAATAGGGCGCATAGGCGTCGTAGCAATTGCTCCGCGGGCTCCGCTACGGTGCTGAGATTATCAACCTCGCTCAAGCACGCCACGGCGAGTGCGATATTCCACGGTGGCCGCGTCTCATACTCTTCGGGCCGGGGCTGGCGCGGCTCATCGATCAAACAACCAACTATCTCTCCCGTGAACTTCTCATCTATCATCCCGCAGATCAGGCGCAGAACCTCGTGCCAGTTCCGGTCTTCCCAGTGCTCGCCGTAGACATCGCGCTTCAATTCGTCGAGTGTCAACTCCTGCGTCTTTTCGAATTTGTGAACGAACGCCGCCGCACAGAAGTATTCCAGGAACGCGCGGTGGACAAATCCGTAGAGGCTCGCGCCGTAAAGCGACAATATGAAGTTGCGCTCGCGGAACTGCTCGATGATCGCCCGTCCAATCGTCGTGGCGCGCTCGGCCGGCTGGTCGTAACGTTCTCTCAAGTAGCTTACGAACTCTTTCTCCAAATCTTCGCGATGGATGTAATTGCCGGCGAGCCCGCCTTCGCCGTTCTGCATTGCGTAGGCGAGCCGCCGAAGCAATTCCTTCTTCTCGTTCGCGCCGATGAAGTCCGCCTGAACGCGCTGGTCTTTGAGGTGCTTGTTAACATCCCAGTGCTCGATCAAGACGCTTGCCGCATGGTCGTAAAGTCTCCAGCGCTCGCGAGGCAGTTCCTGATGCTTACCGATGATCGCCATGATCGTTAGCAGCATCGGGTTGCCCGCTAGCTGGCGAATCGAGGCCGACTCCCCAAACGACTTCAAGATGCGCTCGCGGCGCTCCCTGGCATCGTCAGGCCGGTCGCTCAGCGCCAGGTCATACCAGCGACTCACAAACGTCGCCACTTGCGATTTATCGAGGTCTTGCAGCGTAAAGTGCGCGAACCCTGCGGCGGACAGAATCGCGCGCCGGTATCCGATGATGCGGCTGGTTGCAACGATGCGCGCCTTGGGGTAGTCAGAAACGAAGCCGGCGATTTGGCGTGCGATTCGCTCGCGGCCTTCGGGATCAAAGATCTCGTCCAGCCCGTCGAAGATAACCACCGCGCGTCCATCGTTCTTCAGGTGTTGGTGCAGCGCGTTCTTCGTCAGGTGCCAGCCCTCGGTCTCTCCAAGGTATTCGAGGTATTCCAGAAACGTGTCGCACTTGCCGTCGGCGCAGAGGCCGGCATAGCTGCGCAGCTCGATAAGCAGAGGCACGTAGCCGTCGAATGCGCGGCGGAGTTTTTCATCGCCGGCGGGATCGATCAGAAACAGGAGAACGTAACGCGAAAGTGTCGACTTGCCCGAACCGGGATTTCCCAGGATGGTCGCGTGTTGTGGCGCGAGTCGGTCAGCACGTCGAGCACGAGCCGCGCGGGTCTTTCGAAGTACGCCTCGCGCGCGCGGTGGATCTCGTCGATGCTGAAGCCTTCCGGCAGATCGTCGGCGTGAATCTCTTTCTCGCGGCGGAGCCTTTCCACTGCTTCTTTGGACAACTCAACTGGAGGCGGGTCTTCGCGGACGCTTTGCTCGACGAAGATCGAGCGAAGCTGCAATTGCAGGTACTCTTCCTTCTGCGGCGGAGTCAGCCCTTCGAGGTCCAGCCTTTGGTACCGCTTTCTGACAGCACTGTAATACTCGTTCAGGTCGAATTCAGGGATGAGAACTCCGGGCGCGACGTGGCCGTGCTCTTTTGCCCATTGATATATTGCAGGCGCGACGACGGATCCGATGTGTTTCGCAGATTCGAAATAGGCCGGAAGGTGCCTCTGCTGAAGCTCAGCGCGAAGCCTCTCAATTCTCTCCTGATCACGATCCATCAGCTTGCGGGGCCACGGAGCATCCTCGTCGAGAAGGAAGATCAAGCACGTCTTGCGCGCTTCGACAGCCCTTCTATACTCCATTTCAGTGATGGAGAGTTCGGCGGGATTACTCGTCGCAGGGACCCACCCATACCGCCACGCGAAGATTCCGACGTACAGATCACACGACGCCACGTCGGCAAGGCACTTATCAACGGGGCGCTTGTCCTCCGCGACATAGTATTCCATCGCCACGTCTTCGTGCCCCATTCGTCGTAAGACGAGCCTCACCTGCTCGCGGCACTCCTGGAGGTCGATGAACGTCGAAGATACGTATACTCTAGCCATCTCGTCAATTACTCTGCGCCCCAATCGCTGAGGAATTCGATCTGATTCTTCATCTCTTCTGTTGAACTGGTCGCAATGAGCCTAAGCAATCGGCGCATCTGCTCGCCGACGGAGTAATGTTGCTGTTTGGCGAGGATGATTCCGCGGTGGGACCGGCCTTGCACGAGAAACTCCGTGTGCAGGCGATAGAAGTCTCTCGCGTTGAAGCCATACAAACTACGGCCTTGCGCAGTAGCCCAGAGTAGATGATCTTGATCGTCGCGCTGGCGCATCCCGGCCTCCCAGGCGCCAACCACATCCACCCTGCGCAAACGCAGCGCATGGATCAGGTCATTGTCCTGCGAGTCTTCATCCAGGTAGAGAGCTATTCTCACGACTGTTGCTTGAGGCCGTGCTCACCCGCCAATCGGTCATACTCCGCCGCCTCGTCAGCCAGGTCAGCTTCAATCGCCTCTTGATTGCCGTGATAGTACGCCAGTGCGGCGTGAATCTGCGCGAGCGACAGCCCCGTCTTTCGCGCGATCTCTTCCGGGGTACACCCGAGTTGGTACCAACCAGCGATTCGCATGACCGTCACGCCCGTGCCGGCGACGTGTGGGCGTCCGCCGCGAATGTTCGGTGAACTGGCAATCATACTTCCGAGATCGGTTACTGCCGCCATAGTTGCCTCTTAAAACGCTTGTGCGGAGTCAGGCTACCGCAATCAATTCGCGACGTAAAGGGATTCCCGGTCCGACAGGCCGACGTCACGCGGCGGGGACGGTGAAGGAGCTTCGCTGCCGTCATCTCATCTCGACTCCAATTCGTCTGGGCCGACTCGCTCACGCCCGCGCACCGATGTTAAGCGCACACCAGGTATCGATACGCCTGCGATTCAGAGATAGCCGAGGCTTTTGAGCTTCGCCTCCATCAACTCTTCTTCCTCGCGGCTCAGATCGTCGCTTACGTCACTGACCACAGCCCGTTTGGAGTCAACCTCCAAAGGATGAACGTCGAGGAACGCGTCGGTCGCTGCTTCGCGGACATCCTGCCCGTCGAGATCTCCGGGCACCGACTGATCTGCAAAGTGCATCACCGTAGGCACAACGTCATAAACACTCGCAGCCTTCAAGCTAATGCCTTGACGAACGCGGGGGCCCTTGCAGATCAACACGCCCTCGGGCCGGTGGTCGCCGCTCCACCAGAAGCCCCGCGCTTTCACCTCCGCTGGAGGCTCCCCCAACCGCGCATCCGGGTTCCAGTAGATGTACAGGTCGCTCGCACGCGCGACGAATGGCTGTGAGTAGGCCTCCTCGCGGCGCACGACCCGTTCAACCACTCGCACCCCGCGACTGTCGGTCCATCGGCCGAGGTCTTCGGTGATCCGTTCGCACACGGCGCCATAATCCGCTTGAGAAACAATTCCGTTCAGGTTGCGCCCTGCTAGGTTGATATTGATGACGTGGCGGCCGGGCTCCGAGTAGGCCGTGGTGTGCTTCCAATCCACCGACGCGTAGAACGAGTCCTTGTCGGAACTCTGGATGCGCTTTACGCGGTCCTCGCCGAGGCCAGCTTTGATCCGCTCTCTCATCCCAACCGGAAGCAGCTTGCGCGCGGCCCGGCGGCTCGCCCCAACTACGGAAGCTCGCGTGCCTCGCTCGCGCCGCGTCATGTAGCCCTTGTCTTCCAGCCACGCAGCAACTTGATAAGACGCTCCGGTGTGCCGGCCCATTCCGTGATCCGAAATTACATAGATGTGCGCGCTCTCATCCGCCAGCGCCACGAGCCTCTCGACCGCTTCGTCGAGAGCGCGATAGATCGTCAACATCGCGTCACCAAATCGCCCGGCCTCGGCGACGTTGTACTCCGAGTGTGTCGTATCGTGGTACTTCCAGAGGTTGTGACCGGCCCAGTCGCTGGCTGTGTATACCGTCATGAAGAAGTGGACGGGGTGAGACTTCAGTAGGTACTCAGCGGCGGCGGTCTGAGTATCGGTCAGCTTCACCCACGCGGCTATGGCTTCGTCCAGGTGGCCACTACGCATCAGGTCTCCAAGCCCCCGCGGCGTGAAGTTGTAATCGGGGAACTCGCCGAGCAGCTCGTCACGCAACTCCGCCGGATAGAAAGCCCGCTCGTTCAATGATGGCGCGTCGAGACCGCTCACCATGAAGCCGCCCTGAGTTTCCGTCGCCGGGTAGGTCATCGGAACATTCAGCAGTCCGCTCGTCAGCCCGTTCCTTGCTAGATGTGAAGAGATGATCTCGCCCGCTCGATCGCCGCCCTTGAAGAAAACCTGCTCCCCGGTTGCGAAGTCGCGGTCCGAAAACACGAACAGCCCGTGACGGCCGGGATTGAGCCCGGTCAGTATCGAAGTCCACGCCGACGCGCTGTGCATATTCGGAGTCGACTGCAGTCGACCGCTCGCGCCTTCCCGCATCAACCTCGTGAGTGCAGGTAAGTGGCCTTCGCGCGCCCACGGTTCGATCAGGTCAAGCGTCGCGGCGTCGAGGCCGATGATCAGGATCTTCGGTTTCATTCGATGTACCCAAGCGAGCGCAACCGCTCCTTCACCGCAGCTTCCTCGGCCGCAGTGTAGACGCCCTCATCGGCCGCGTCGGCCTTCTCGCTGTCACGATACGAGCTGCCGCGCCGCCGCGAGTCCAGGGCTTCGCTGAAAACCTCTGAAAGCGCGCGGCCGTCCATGTCTTCCGTCAGCGCGCAGCCCAATGACGCAAGAGCGGTCGGGCCAACGTCACGGAGGTTGGGCGGGGGCGCAAAGCTCGCGCCGGTTCCTATTCCCTTTCCCCACGCGATGAATATCCCGTCGCGCGAGTGTGTCCCCGAAGTCGAATCGGCCGGAACGATCACCTCACCGTAGCTCGGCCGCTCATTGTAAACGTACTCGTCGCGCTGCGGCGCCATCACAAGGTCCGGCAGACGGCCGGAGAACCTCCCGCTGAACGCCTCTTCGCGACGCATGACCCTCTCAAAGACTCGCCCGCCATCGACGGGCGATTTCAAGCTCGTGAGTGCCGCGCGGGCTTCGTCGAGCACGGCGTCGAACTCACTCTCTTTCACGATTCCGTCGGTCTCTCGCCCCATGAGATTCACCCATACACCTTTGTCCTGAGCGAAGAAGGCTCGTGTGCGCGCCCAATCAATCTCATCGAGAAACGCGCGGCCGTATTGCGCCTTGCGGTCAAGCACGTTGCCGTTAGAAGTCCGCTGTGTTAGCCGGCGCCCGATCTTTTCCTTGACGGTCCGGGCCGCCGACCGGGCCCGCCGCGAACCCGGGGACTTAAACGTCAGCAATCCGGCGGAAGCAAGCAACTCGTTCACGCGGACTTCGAACAGCTCCGAGCAAAAGCCGTGATCCGAGACGATGAACACGCGGACATCGGCGGGGAGTTTTTCGATGATGTCGCCGACCGCGCGATCCAGCCGCTCGTAGGTTTCGTGTATGAAGTCGCGGAACTCGCGCGGAGTTTTCGGGTTGTGGCGCGGATGCGTCGAATCCATGTCCGCCCAGTAGTCGTGCTGTGCGCGATCGAGCACCGAGAAGACGACCATCAGGAAGTCCCACTCGCCGCGCTGCATCAGGAAGTGCGCCGCCCGCTCGTGTGCATCCGTTGCGCACCTGAAGGCTTCTGCGCGTGCGTGCTTATCGGGGTTGCGCCCGGGCTCGACGACGTAATCGGGAATCGCCGCCAGCAAGTCTTGTTTGAGCGATGCAGGATAGGTGAATTCCGAATCCGTACCTGGTGTCAGCATCCCCGTCACCATTTCGCCGCAGATGGGCTCGGGCGGATAAGTGGTCGGAACGTTGACGACCAGAGAGCACCCGCGTTGCGCCGACAAGAGGTCCCACACCGGGCGGGTCATGACGTCGCGGCCGCTCATCGCTCGCACGGTGTAGCTCGAGTGGTTCTTGATGAAGGGAGAGAAGATGCCGTGCATGCCTTCGCTGGTTCCCGTCGTGCAACTGGCCCATCCGGGAAAGCTGTTGGGAAGGATCGTGGAACGCAGCGGCGCGCTGGAACCTTCGCGCATCAGCCGGGAGAGAACCGGAAGCCGGCCCGCCTGAGCGAGCGGCGTGATGATGTCAAACGTCGCTCCGTCCAGGCCTATGACTACGGTTTTCATTGAGTCGCCCGGTTGATCACGCCGACAACGGGAAATAGCGGCCAATTGGAGAAGCAGAGGCGGTCGCTACCGCTCCCGGTACTGTCAGTGCTTGTGGCCTTTGTTAGGATCGGGCTGGTCCGTTCGCCCATAGCCCCGAAGCGCGACGTACTTCTCGACTTGTTGCTGGGTCAGCAGGTGCCTCATTGCGATGTGCGCATCCAGGTGCACGGCCCGAAGCTCGCCTTGTAGCCGCGCGATCTCAGCCGTCATCGCCCGCAGCTTTTTCGAGTCGACCGACTTCGACGCAAACAGAGAGTCGAGGTGCGTCTCCATGTCCACTATTAGCTTGCCTAACCGCGTTGCTTCTCCGCGCATCCTGTCGTAGACCTTTTGCGTATCGCTCTTCTGGGCTTCGGAGAGCTGAAGCTGCTCGGTCATTTCCAAAACATGTTTCGGACCGGGGTACTCATTCAGCTCGGCGGCTTTGGCCAGGCCCATCCCTTGTCCGTCGAGGTAGGCCGCGATTTCGCCTTCGGAGAGGGCTCTGATCGGCTGCTTCTCCTGTCCCGCGTATGGTGACCCATTGGACTGACCGAGCGCCGCAGCCACGCCCAGAGTCAACGTCAGTGCAAGACAAATGGTTGTTCGCATACTCGTTCCTTCCTTTGTGTGAATCGATTTGCGGCCCTGGACCCGCCGAAATTCCCCAAAGGCAAAGGCGGCCAGTGCCTCGCTCGTCACGCTTCAGGCATCAGCGTTCCCGCAGCACGTACTCCGCAACGGTGACCAGATTCATTTCTTCGAGCGCTGCGATTATTCTCGCGGCGCTTTCCTCGGGCGGTTCACTGTCGGTCTCGACGACGATCTCGGCTGCAAGCGGTTCCTCGTAGGGATCGTCGACCCCCGTGAAGTGTTTGATCTCTCCCGCCAGTGCTTTCTTATAAAGCCCCTTCACGTCACGCTCGGCCAACACATCGATAGGGCATTTAGCATAGACTTCGACGAATGGGCCTATGGCATTGCGCACCTCATCGCGAATCTCACGATAAGGCGAAATCGCAGCGGCGATCGCCACGACACCATTCCGCGTCAGGAGGTTGCACACGAACCCGATGCGCCGGATGTTCGTGTCGCGGTCCTCCTTCGAGAAGCCGAGCCCTTTTGAAAGATTAGTTCGAATGATATCGCCGTCGAGCACCTCGACCTTGTGCCCGCGCTTCGTCAGTTCAGCTTCCACAAGCCGCGCGAGCGTCGTCTTGCCCGCGCCTGAGAGCCCCGTGAACCATAACGTTAATCCTGTCGTCTCCATTCAATCTCCTATGATCTGGGTTTGGCCGCTCATTGGCAGCCGAATACTGCCGCGGTCAGCTTGATGTCATCTACGAACCACCCCGCGAATCCTTCTCTTATACCGGTTTGCAAATCGAACCCCGCCAGGAACCGTAGCCGCACGCGCTTCCCCGCGTATTCGTCGAGATTGATCACCACCTGACTGAAGACCCCCGGCCGCCCCCGAGATGTCCACGCGAGCCGATTGCCGAGCGGATTCTCCGAAGCCGCCGTAACCTTCCCATCGTATCCGCCGATCATGATCCGCGGGCCCAGGTCTTCCCAGGTTTGGCCGCCGTCCTCGGAAATCTCAAGCACGCCGCCATCAAAACCGGGCTCGAAGTTGAAGATGTGGAAGAAAGTCAGCCGCACTCGTCCGGCGTCCGCGGGAATCGATATCTTCTTCTTCAGCGTGAGCGTGGACAGTTGGGTGTCATCATCCTCTCTGCCGGGATCGACGGCGCGATAAGACCTGATCCCGCTCATTCCGATGGCGCTCGAGATCGAGAAGCCCTTCTTGAGCTTCCAGCGAACGCTCCCGCTGTCAACGTCATCGAGGAGCAATGTGGCTTCGCCGGTCTGCCGGCCGACTCGCACTCGCACCGGCAACGTCACCTGACCGAGTGGGGTCGCAAGCCGCAACTGGAACTCCAGCACCGAGCCGCACCGCAAGTCGGAGGGAATCCGGAATTGGAAAGGCAGGCTGTTCACTGCTGACCCACCCGCAGCGATGATCGGATACGAGGTCTGCGACGTTGCTCCGTTCGAGAGCGCCAGTGTCGCCGACGTGACGATACCGGCGGCTGTTCCCGACTGATTCATAACCGTGACCGAGAGCGATGCCGCTTCGCCGGGGATCAGGGAGCTGTCAGTAGTGCCATTCGAGTGCCGGACCGTCACTCCGGGAGCCACACCGTCGGTCTCCTCGACCGCGAGCACGGGCACCGCAGCTTCGCGCGCGTTAGTCGCGACGATCGCGAAGTCCTGATCCAGATCCGCAGCGTTCCCCGGTACGCCATCGCCCGCGATGATCGTCGGCCGCACGCGAATTACGAACGGTCCGGCGGTGCCCGGGGGAAGTCTCACGCCTTGAACGTTGTTCAGAAAGTCCTTCCGATCACCCGCCGTCGAGTATTGCCCGCTGAAGTTATTCCCGCTGTAGAGTACCCCGCCGACAACCACCTCCAGGTTGAGTTGATTGACGTACGGCGCGTTGGTGGCTGCATCACCAGGCGGGTCGGTCCACGCCAGCATCACGCGGAATTCCCTCGACGGGTCGCTGATCACGCCGGTCACTTCAAACGGCGCGCCGCCGCTCTCAGTGAAGGTGCGCGACGAGGATTGATCGAGGACTATCCTGTCGGACGGCTCGAACATTCGCGACAAGTTCAGCAGGCCCCATCCCTGCCTCGCGCCGGGCAAGTCGTCCGCTCCAAGCCGGCCGGTCAGGTAGCTCGTCGAGTTGAGGATGAACGCCTTGACGAGCGCCGGACTCGGTTCGGCTCCCAGAGCCGCCTTCAGCCACTGGAACGCGAGCGCCGCAGCCCCGCTCACCAGCGGCGCCGCGTGACTGGTTCCCGACGACCAGGTGTAAAGAGTCTGACCGGGAGGGAAGTAGCGATCGCAGACGCCGATCTCCTCCTCGGGCTTCGCGATAAAGAAGCTGTCTTGGGAGGCCGCGCCGGTGATGTGAGTGCCCGGGGCTACCAAGTCCGGCTTCGCGCGGCCGTCCTGGACCGGCCCGCCTGACGAGAATGGCACGATGTCCATCGCGTTGTCGGCGAACGTGCCCGACAACCCGCAGCCGTCTTCGGTGTCCGAAGCCCGAAAGTTCTCGCTCGCGCCTACGGTGATGACGTTCTTGGCGGTGCCGGGCATGCCGACTGAGGCCGGCGACAGGTGCCCGTCATTGCCGGAAGAAAACACGATCGTCATCTGCTGGTTCCCGGCTTCGTTCGGGTTGGTGTCGCGAACCATGGCGTCGTACGTCCGCGAGTCCAGCGTGTACAGGTTGCAGAACCCGAAATCAACCTCGCAGATTCCCCAGCTATTGCTGCTGATGCGCGCGCCGCCGTTGTATGCAGTGAGCATGACGCCGGCGAAAGGCGTCCCTGAGCCGAATCCTCCGTCGTCGTCAAACAGCTTCGATATTCCCAGGCGGGCAAACGGCGCGATGCCAAGTCCGTATTGGAAGCCCAGGGAGTCCTCGTAGGCGGTTCCGGTTCGGTTGTTGAAACCGGCCGCCAGAGCCGCATTGAGCGTCCCGTGCCCCAGCGCATCGTGCGTCGGCAACACCGAAGGATTGTCCGGGTGCAAGAGGAAATCGCCGGTGAAATCGTTCAGGTACGCTATCCGGGACGCTCCCAAAGAGTCGAGAAAATCCTCGTGTAACCCAGCCGGATCAAGGAAGCCGCGGTCGAGACCAGAGTCGCCGATATCAATCGCAAAACTGAACCCCGACCCGAACCCGTTGGAGTTGAGAAACGGAAGAAAGCCCGGTCTGGTCGGCCGGGTGACTTTGTTGCTGTTGATCGTCTCTTCCGTAAGAAGTCCGGCGACGATCTGGTTTGCGCGCTCGTCGTGCAGCTTTGGCCGGGACCACGGCTCGATCGCGATCACATCCGGCAATCGCGCGATCTCAGCGAGCTTGTAAGACTCGGCGAGCAACTTCATCTGAGTCGTTCCTCCGACATTGAACTCCGGCATCAGCACGCGCCGCCCGAGCGATTTGACCTTGTCAAGCGTTTCTGCCGTCGCCCGCGTACTTACGATTTCGATGGAAACTGGAATCTCCTCGACCGAGTCGATCTTGATTTGGGGATCGAGCTTGTACGCCGGATGGAAGGGGCCGTCCCACTGAATGATGTTCGACTCTCGGCGCAGCTCCCGCACGCGCCTTAATTGCGCGCGCGTGAGCCAGAGCAGGTAACCGTTGTTGGGGATGTAAGAGACCACCTGTGCCCCGGTCGCCTTGAGCTCCGCGAATGCATCGGAAGTCGGAGGACCCAAGAATTGAACCATGTGGAGCGCCCGAGGAAGACCGCGTGCCGCCTGAAGCTCGGGGCTGACGGTTGCCGCCGATCCGGTCGTGTCGATCTGACCGCGCTTCAGCAGCAGAAGGTTCAGGTCATCTCGAATCAGTGCGCGTTCCAGCAATTGAGGTCCAAGCCCCGCCAATTCATCATCCGTTAGCTCGACGAGCGTGAACGACTCGTACCGGCGAAGCTCTCGGCCGCCGACCGATGAGAGAACTTCTCGTTCGAGGCCCGAATCGCCGTGAGGGACGATCAGTTTGTGCCGACTTCCGGGGCTCCTATAAGAGAGCGGATTCTGGCGACGTTGAGCATCGAAGCGTTTGCCTGCGCTTCGTTGCATTCCCGGTTTCTGGAGGCGTCTCCCGGCGTCAGACCGTGTGGATGTGACTCCTACAAGTGCGAACGTGGTGACCAGCAACGCAAGCAGGGCGAGCCGGAGGCCGGGGTTTCGCACTCCTTTGTTGGTCGGTAGGGACGGTGGCGCGGAGTAGTTCATTACGTCCAGTTCTATCAGCTAGCGAGCACCAATAATTCATCCTTGGCTCTACGGGTGTCAAGATCGCCGGCGTGGGCGCCGCAAATTTGTGCTTGCGCTGCCAGTGGTTTTCGAGTACAAAGGTGAATGAATCATCATTCATTTTTCCGCGAGGGGCTGGGATCGTGACTGCAAGACGTGCCGCGCTCACCAGGGACAAGACCACCGCCAGGGAGAAGCCCAACGGCGGCAAGTACGAGGCCATCTTGCGGGCAGCGATCAAGGCCTTCGCGCGCAGCGGCTTCTTCAACTCAAAGGTTGCCGACGTCGCGCGTGAAGCAGGCGTCGCCGATGGTACGGTCTACCTCTACTTCAAGAACAAAGACGACATCCTCGTCTCGATTTTCAATCATGTTATGGACGAAGCGCTCGAGCGCGGGCGCGCCAGCCTGGCCGAGATCGACGATCCCGTCGAGAAGATCAAGCGGATCGTGTACGCGCACCTCGATCGGCTGGGTCGCGACCGTCAACTCGCCATCGTGTTCCAGGTCGAGCTCCGGTCGTCGACGAAATTCATGGAGCAATTCTCCGCCACCAAGGTGACCGAGTATCTCGACCTGATCAGCAGCGTAATGGAAGAAGGCCAGGCGCGGCAGGTCTTCCGCCGCGGAATGAACACCAAGATTGCAGCGAAGATTTTGTTCGGCGCCCTCGATGAGATGGCTACGAACTGGGTGCTTAGCCGCAAGCGCTACGACCTCGTATCGACGGCCGACGCGGTCATTGATGTCTTCCTGAACGGAATCGCCTCCGGTTGACGAGAAGCGAAGGTAATGATGGGCGACGAGCCTAAGACACTGAACGAGCTTTTCAACTTCGCGGTTGAACGCCGGCGCGAGTCTGAACTGATGCGCTTCAAGTCGGGCGGCGAGTGGAAGTCGCTTTCCTACGGCGAGGCCGCCCGTCGCGTTAGGGAGCTCGCGCTGGGATTGTACGCTCTCGGGCTTCGCAAGGGCGACCGGGTCGCGATCTGGTCTGAGAACCGGCCCGAGTGGAATATCGCCGATCTCGCTTCGCTGGCGCTTGGAGCGGTCGACGTTCCGATCTATACGACGCAGTCGCGCCGCCACGTGGAGTACATCCTGTCCGACTCGGCCTCCAGAGCCATTTTCGTGTCAGCTCCGTTCCTCGCCGATGCGCTCACCGTAAAGGAGAACGTTCCGTCCATTGAATGGGTGATACTCTTCGATGACTCATCGCCGGCCGGGAACGCGGGGCCGGTTGTTCATGCCGAGGGGTTGATCGATCGCGGCCGCGCGCTATACGGAGAGCAGCCAGCCCTGTACGAGACCCTGTGGCGTGACGCCGGACCGGACGAGCTTGCGACCCTGCTTTACACGTCGGGAACGACGGGTGAACCGAAGGGCGTGATGCTGACTCACAAGAATCTGACTTCCAACGCGATCAACAGTTGCCGGTGGCTCGACCTCGACGGCCGGCGCGATGTGGCGCTGACCTACCTGCCGTTCTCCCATATTTTCGAACGGGGTGTGATCTACCTCTATATCCACATCGGGACGGTCATCGCCTACGCGGAGAGCATCGATACCGTCGCGCAGAACCTGGCTGAGGTTCATCCGACGGTGATGACAAGCGTGCCGCGGATGTTCGAGAAGATTTACGCGAAGATAGTCGAGCGCGGGCTTGGAGCAAGGTTCCCTCGCAAGCAGATATTCCTTTGGTCGCTTGATGTGGGGAAGCAATGGGCGATGAAAAAGGACCAGGGGCGGCCTGTTGGAATATGGTTGTCGATTCAGCACGCTATCGCCGACACCCTGGTCTTCAAGAAATGGCGCGAGTCACTGGGCGGACGGATTCGTGCGATGATCTCAGGCGGCGCCGCGCTCGCGCCCGACATCGCGTACCGGTTCGCCGGCGCCGGGCTTCCGATCCTGGAAGGCTACGGCCTGACCGAAACGTCGCCGTCGATCTCCTGTAACACCGAGTCGCGAAATCGTATCGGGACCGTCGGCCCCGTGATCGACGGCGTCCGGGTCGAGATCGCCGATGACGGCGAGATTCTCGTCAAAGGCGATACGGTGATGAAGGGCTACTACAATCGGCCCGATGATGACGCGCAAGCTTTCACTCCCGACGGCTGGTTTCGCACCGGCGACGTAGGCTACGTGGATCATGAAGGGTTTCTGGTCATCACCGACCGCAAGAAGGAACTGATCAAGACGAGCGGCGGCAAATACATCGCGCCGCAACAGATTGAAAGCCTCATCAAGTCGAGCCGCTTCGTGTCGCAAGTTGTCGTCGTGGGCAATGGGCGTAAGTTCCCAGCCGCCCTTATCGTTCCCAACATGGAGATGCTTCAGAATTATGCGGCGATGAAGGGAATTGATTATTCAAGCAACGCCGACCTGATCGAGGACCCCCGGATCGTCGATTTGATTCAAAGGCAGGTTGATAAATGCACGACGCAGCTAGCGCGGTTTGAGACCATAAAGAAGGTCGCTTTGTTGCAGCATGAGCTGACTACCGAAGGCGGCGAGATGACACCTACCCTAAAGCCGCGTAGGAGCGTCATCGAGAAAAAGTACAGCGAAATCATTGACCGGCTCTATGAGGAAGAGAGTCGAGAGCTGGTCGCAGTCTAAGCAAGGGAGGGAGCCGTGAGTTACAGAATCGAGAAAGTAGCCGTGCTTGGCGCGGGGACGATGGGCGCACAGATTGCGGCCCATCTGGCGAACGCGGGAATCGAAGTGCTGCTGCTGGACATCGCGCCAAAGGAGCTGACTCCGCAAGAACAGGCTCGCGGATTGACGCTCGACAGTCCCGAAGTCAGGAACCGGTTAGCCACCGGCGGACTCGAAGCGGCCAAGAAGATCAAGCCGGCCGCGTTCTTTTCGCCGACGCTCGCAAGCCTCGTCAGAACGGGCAATCTCGACGACGATCTGCCAAAGGTGTCGGGCGTCGATTGGATCATCGAGGCCATCATCGAGAAGCTCGACATCAAACGGGACCTCTTCACGCGGGTCGACCGCCATCGAAAGCCCGGCACTCCAGTGACCTCGAACACTTCCGGCATTCCGATCAGAGCGATGGCTGAAGGGATGTCCGAAGACTTTCGCCGACACTTCCTCGGCACGCACTTTTTTAATCCGCCGCGTTACTTGAAACTTCTCGAAGTCATCCCGACCGCCGATACCGATCCTGAAGTCGTCCGCCTCATCGCCGACTTTTGCGATCGCAGGCTGGGGAAGGGAATCGTCTATGCCAAGGACACTCCGAACTTCATCGGGAACCGCATTGCGACCTTCAGCTCTTTCAACACGATTAATGTCATGGTCGAAGGCGGCTACACAATCGAAGAAGTAGACGCGATGACAGGACCCGTCATCGGGCGTCCGAAGTCTGCGTCCTTCCGCACTTCCGACCTGGTGGGACTCGATACGGCGCTCTACGTCGCCGAGAACCTCTACCCGGCGGTCCCCAACGATGAGAAGCGCGAACTGATGAAGCCGCCCGATTTCCTGCGCGAGATGGTCAGGCGCGGATGGGTCGGCAACAAGGCGGGCCAGGGTTTCTACAAGAAGCAGAAAGGCGAAGGCGGCAAGACCGAGTATTGGGTCCTCGATCCTGCGACGATGGAGTACAAGCCGCCGCAGAAGGTGAGGTTCCCCTCGCTCGACGCGGCGAAGACCATCGATGACACCGCCGAGCGAGTGCGCACGCTCATCTACGGCAAAGACCGGGTCGGTGAGTTCTTGTGGAAGACGATCAGCGAAAATCTGATCTACGCCGCGAACCGCATTCCCGAGATCGCCGACGACATTGTGAACGTCGATAACACGATTCGATGGGGCTTCAATCAGCAGTCCGGACCGTTTGAGACGTGGGACGCGATCGGCGTCGAGAAGTCCGTCGCCAAAATGCGCGAAGATGGCAAGCAAATCCCGCCGCTCGTTCAGAAGCTGCTCGACTCCGGCAAGAAGAGCTTCTATGAGCAGCGCGACGGCCGGACCTTCTACTTTGACTTCGCGAGCGGGGATTACAAGGAGATCGAGCCGCGGCCCGGCGTCACCGTGCTGAAATCGCTCAAGGAGCGCGAGCGGGTCATCAAGAAGAACGCAGCGGCTTCGCTGATCGATCTCGGCGACGGAGTGGTGTGCCTTGAGTTTCACTCGAAGATGAACGCCATCGGCGCCGACACGATCTCGATGATGAATTACGCGGTAAAGGAGACCGGCGAAAACTTCGAGGCGCTGGTGGTCGGCAACGAGGGCGAGAACTTCTCAGTTGGCGCGAACATCATGCTGCTACTGCTCGGGATTCAGGAGGGCGAGTGGGATGAGATAGGCATGTCAGTCCGCCAATTCCAGAACGCCAATATGGGCTTGCGATATTCCCCGAAGCCGGTCGTCGTCGCCCCGCACGGCATGGCGCTTGGGGGTGGTTGCGAGATCACGCTGCACGGTGACAGGGCCCGCGCTGCGGCTGAGACGTATCTCGGGCTGGTCGAAGTTGGAGTCGGTTTGATTCCCGGCGGCGGCGGCGTCAAAGAGATGGTACTGAGGGCAGTTGATAAAGCAGTGCCTGACGAAGACCTGTTCCCGCACATCAGGAAAGTCTCCGAGACAATCGCGATGGCTAAGGTGTCGATGTCGGCGGTCGAGGCGCGCGAGATCGGCTTCTTGCGTGAGACCGATCTGATCACCATGAACCGCGACCGGCTTATTGAAGACGCGAAGCAGACAGCGCTGGCGATGGTGCGCGAGGGATACACGGCGCCGCATCCGCGAACCGACATTCCTGTTCCGGGCGAGCCGGCGCTGGCGACGATCAAGCTCGCGCTTCACACGATGGTGCGCGGGGGATACATCAGCGAATACGACGCGCACGTCGCGACGAAGCTGGCTTACATCATCACCGGCGGCGACCTGTCGCGGAAGACTCTGGTGTCTGAGCAGTACCTGCTCGATTTAGAGCGCGAGGCGTTTGTGTCGTTGTGCGGGGAGAGGAAGACGCAGGAACGAATTCAGCATATGCTGAAGACGGGGAAACCTTTGAGGAATTGACCCTCAACTAACAACTCCACTAGGAGTTGAATGTCTATAGCCTACGGCGTGCAAAAGGGGCCAACTCCGTAGGAGTTGAATATAGACGGTTCAAACGTGGCGACTGGCAGTGACGGTAAAACGGCGAAGAGGGGATTAGGATCGAATCGTTGAAGTAGGAGGACCCAATGAATCCGCGTGTCAAATCTGTCCGCCCGCTGGACGATTACCAGTTGGAGCTTTCATTCGACAATGGCGAGTGCCGCGTATTCGACGTGAAACCATTTCTAGCGCGCGGGATTTTCGTTCGTCTGCGAGACCCTTCGCTTTTTCAAGCCGCGCGAGCGGTCGCCGGTTCCGTCGAGTGGCCGGGTGGCCTTGATCTGAGCTATGACACGCTCTACCTCGATGGTCGGCCGAACGACGAACCAGCGGCCGGAACCGAACCATCGGTATTGAACGGAATCGTAAAGGGGGGCATTGACATGCCGGAAAACGATTTGCCTGGAGTCGAGCTCGGACGACTCGAAACCGAGGACCCACGCAAGATTTGGCCGCATGAAGAGAGAGATTTTACGCCTTGGCTTGCCGCAAACATAGATCAACTGTCCGAGGAAATAGGCGTCCAGCTTAGAGTGGAGCAGGTTGAGCACCCAGTAGGAAACTTTCAACTAGACATTTACGCGCGCGACGACAGCGAGTCAGTCGTTATCATCGAGAATCAACTTGAAGAAACTGACCACAAACATCTCGGCCAGCTCATGGGCTATGCAGCGGGGCTTGACGCTAAGATCATCATTTGGATAGCTACCAAGATTCGTGATGAACATCGGCTGGTTGTCGATTGGCTCAACAGGAACATGGGTGAAGATGTCTCATTCTTCTTGGTCAGATTGAAGGTAGTGTACGTCAGAACCTCAACCGAAAAGTCAAAACCGGCTGTACAGTTCATTCTGGAGGCTGAACCGAGTCAGTTCAAGCGCACCATAGGTACGATAGCAGCCGGACATCCTGCGAAAAAACCGACAACAATGGTTTGGAGCGACTCGTTCGATGATCCGTTGCCGGTTACGACCTGGAGAGGGGTTTTGCGCTGCACTCTAGGCCGAGCTATCCAAGAGGGTGTTAGCCTTCAGACCCTCCCATTAAGAACAACCCAGGATGAAGACGAAGCGGAGGGGTATCACGCAAAGGAGTACTTTGAACGGCAGCAAGTCTATGTGGAACTTCATGGCAGCGCTCCTTGGACTAAAGGAAAGGTGAATGCGGTGCTCAGAATCATGGGCAAGCCCGATGGGTTTCTGCGCGTAGAGTGCGATGATGGAAAAGCGGTTTCTTTGCCGGGGCAAGTATAGATCTATGCTGCGGCAGTCGGTCCGCTACCAATTCAGGCGGGAGAATCTAAGATGAAAGAAGCAGTGATTGTCACAGCATTGAGAACAGCGGTCGGCAAGGCGCCGCGCGGCACGCTAAAGGACACACGTCCCGACGACATGGGAGGAGCGGTCATTCGCGCGTTGATCGAGCAGACGCCCGGGCTCAAGCCGGAGATGATCGAAGACGTCATCCTAGGCTGCGCGATGCCCGAGGCAGAGCAGGGAATGAATGTCGCGCGGCAGGCGTCGTGGCTGGCAGGGATACCGAAGGAAGCGTCGGCCGTGACGATCAACCGCTTCTGTTCGTCGGGACTCCAGGCCATCGCGTTCGCGGCCGAGCGGATCATCGCGGGTTGGGGCGAATGCATCGTCGCCGGCGGAACCGAAACGATGAGTCTCGTGCCGATGGGCGGGAACAAGATTGTTCCGAATCCGACCCTGGTCAACACGTGGCCTGATTATTTCCTCGGCATGGGCCTGACTGCGGAGAACCTCGCGAAGAAGTATTCCATCTCCCGCGAAGAGGCGGACGAGTTCTCATATCGCAGCCATCAGAAGGCAATCGCCGCAATCAACGACGGAAAGTTCAAAGACGAGGTCGTGCCATTGAAGGTCAAGACGGTCGAGCTCGACGCGAAGGGCAAGCGCGTTGCTCGCGAGACGGTCTTCGAAGTGGACGAAGGTCCGCGGGCGGACACTTCGCTTGAGGCGCTGGCAAAGCTCAAACCCGCTTTTCACGCTCGCGGCACGGTGACGGCGGGAAACTCGTCTCAGACCTCGGACGGCGCGGCGGCTGCGGTAGTGATGTCAGCCGACCGTGCGCGCGAGCTGGGACTGAAGCCGAAGGCTCGGCTGATCGCTTTCGCTACCGCAGGCGTCTCTCCCGACTACATGGGCATCGGTCCGGTCGCTGCCGTGCCCAAGGCGCTGAAGATCGCCGGCCTCACGCTTGACCAGATCGATTTGATCGAGCTCAACGAAGCGTTCGCGGCGCAGGCGCTGGCAGTCGTCAAGGAGCTGGGAATAGATCAAGAGAAGCTGAACGTGAATGGCGGCGCCGTAGCGCTAGGGCACCCGCTCGGCTGCACCGGCGCGAAACTGACGGCGACGATTCTGAACGAGATGCACCGGCGCGGCGCGCGCTACGGCATGGTCACGATGTGCGTGGGCGGCGGCATGGGCGCGGCCGGCATATTCGAAAGGCTATAGAATTTCAACAAGGAGACTGAAAATGGCAAGCGTCATAGAAACCAGGAAGGTGCTGAAAGGCGGGAGCTTCATTCTCGAGGACCACGACCCGCAAGAGGTGTTCACGCCAGAAGACATCAGCGACGAGCACCGTATGATCGCGCAGACCGCGCACGAGTTCACGGAGAAAGAGGTGCTGCCGCTCGACGAGCAGATCGAATCGAAGGACTTCGCGCTGACCCGCGAGCTCTTGAAGAAGGCGGGCGAGTTGGGGCTACTGTCAATCGACATACCGGAGAAATACGGCGGCGCGGGGCTGGACCTGCTCAGCTCGCTTGTCGCGGCTGAGAACATGTCGGGGCAGGCGTCGTTTTCGGGCTCACTCGGCGCGCATACGACGATTGGAACTCTGCCAATCGTGTACTTCGGCACCGAGGAGCAGAAGAAGAAGTATCTGCCGCGGCTTGGGACGGGCGAACTGGTCGGCGCCTATGCGTTGACGGAAGCGGGTTCGGGCTCCGATGCACTCGGCGCGAAAACGAAGGCGGTGCTCTCAGACGACGGCAAATTCTACACGCTCAACGGTCAGAAGATGTGGATCACCAACGCCGGCTTCGCGGACGTCTTCATCGTCTTCGCGAAGGTTGACGGCGAGAAGTTCACCGCTTTTATCGTCGAGCGGAACTTCCCCGGCGTCTCGATCGCGCCCGAAGAGCACAAGATGGGATTACACGGTTCGTCCACGGCTGCGGTCAACCTCGAAGATGCGCGTGTGCCCGTCGAGAACGTGCTGGGCGAAATTGGCAAAGGCCACCGGATCGCGTTCAACATCCTCAACATCGGACGTCTGAAGCTCGGCGTCAGCGCGATCACCGGCTCGAAGCGTTTGACGAGCATTGCGACCGAGTACGCGAAGCAGCGCCATCAGTTCGGCGTTCCAATCGCGTCGTTCGGCTTGATCAAGCACAAGCTCGCGGAGATGGCGATTCGGTCCTACGTAGCCGACTGCATGACTTATCGCACGGTCGGCATGATCGAAGAGGCGCTGACGACCGTCGATCGTGACGTGCCGGAGCAGGTGCTCAAGGCGATCGAGGACTACGCGGTCGAGTGCTCGATCATCAAGGTGGTGGGGAGCGAGACCGTCGATTACTGCTCGGACGAAGCGGTTCAGGTCTTCGGCGGCAACGGCTACTCGAAGGATTATCCGGTTGAGCGCGCCTACAGAGACGCGCGCATCAGCCGAATCTACGAAGGCACGAACGAGATCAACCGGCTGGTCATATCCGGCCAACTCCTTCGCAAAGCGGCCAAGGGAGAACTTGGGCTGTTCCAGGCCGCGCGCAAGCTGATGGATGAGGTTCTGTCGCCGTCACTGCCCGAAGACCCAGGCGACGCGCTGTTCGGCCAGGAGCGCGCGGCGCTCACCAACGCCAAGAAGGGCATAATTGCAGTGCTCGGCTCGGCGGCCCAGAAGTACCGCGACAAGATCCAGGACCAGCAAGAAATACTTGCTGCTGCCAGCGATATGATCATGGAAGTCTTTGGTATGGAGAGCGCGATCCTGCGCACCGAAAAGCTGGTCGCGTCTCGAGGCGAGGCTTCGTGCGCGGTCCAAATCGACGCGACGCGCACCTTCGTCAGCGATTCGATCGGCCGCGTCGAGCATCACGCCAAGACCGCTCTTGCCGCGATGGCCGAAGGCGATGAGCTTCGGACGATGCTGGCGATGCTGAGGCGCTTCATGCGCTTCGTTCCGGTGAACACGATCGCCTCGCGTCGCAGGATCGCCGACGCGTTGATCGAAGCAGGCCGCTACTGTCTGTAGGACTGAAGGTGGGGAGTGGTGAACCGTTAGGGCGCGCGAGGATTCGCGCTGCCTCCGGTTCACCCCTTCACCCTCGCCCGTTCCTCCCACTTCTGCTTTCATAATTTCCATGAAGATTCACCGCATCAGCGTGCCCACGCCGTTCTACGTCGGTCCGGTCAATGTTTACGTGGTTCAAGAGGACCCGCTGACCCTGATTGACGCGGGACCGCGCACCGATGAGGCGATCCAAGCGCTGAGGTCGGGCCTGAATCGTCTGGGTCACAGGCTGGCCGACATCAAGCGCGTGATAGTCTCGCACGCTCATGCCGATCACTACGGCCTTGCCCGACTGGTCCGCGAAGAATCCGGCGCATCTGTTCTGATTCACGCGTGGGATGCGCCGGCGGTTTCGGCCTCAAGCGATTATGCTGCGTACAGGGAATTGCTGACGGCCGCCGGCGTGCCCCGAGAGGCGATAGACCGGATGGAAGCCGGCTATCGAAAGTTCCTTGGGTTCGCGTTCCCGCTCGACGAGGTCGAGCCGCTGGAGGATGAAGCCGAGATACTGTTCGAGCATGAAAGCCTCAGGGTCGTGCACACGCCGGGTCATACACCGGGTTCGATCTGTTTGATGAGGATGAGCAACAGGTTGATCTTCGCTTCGGACACGGTGCTCAAGAACATCACGCCGAACCCCGTGTTGAGTCCGGACCCGCTGGACGGCAAGCGGCGCTTTCAGTCGTTGGGCGAGTATTTGGTCTCGCTTGCCCGGTTGAGGTCGCTTGCGCCGACGGTGCTTAAGGGCGGGCATGGAGATGACGTGACCGATTACGATGAGCACTTCATGCGGCTATACCGGTTCACGCAACGAAGGCAAACAAAGCTGCTGTCGCTGATGCCTCGGAACGGTGCGACTGCCTGGCACGCGGCGTCGTTGTTGTTCCCCGATGCGACGGGCTATCACAGGTTTCTGGCGCTCTCGGAGACCGTCGCGCACCTTGATTACGCGGTTGCTGAAAACAAGCTTATGATCGAGCGCAGGGGTGCCGAGGATACCTACCGTCCTCATTCTTGATAATGTGCCCGGCACACCCGCTCTTTTGTTGAACGGCGACGGCGCTTATAATCGCGCCGTTATGACCACCTCAACCGACTACTACAACATCACTGATGATTTCCTTGGCGATTCCCGGCTCGTCGAGGTCGGGGCGAATACGGCCATCGAGTTCAAAGACAACCGTCTTTCTTACATTGAACTGCGCTCCGAAGTCGAAAACTGGAAGCACAGGATTATCAGCAACGCGGTCGGGGAGGAGGACCGGGTAGCGCTGCTGCTGTACGACTCGCCGGAGTTCGTAGCGAGCTTCTTTGCCGTGGTCTCGATTGGCGCCATCTGCGTTCCGATAAACACGTTTCTTCCGCCGGAGGACGTTGCGTACATCATCGCGGACTCGGGCGCACGTCTGATCATTGTGGAGAAGGACCTCGAGTCGAAGCTGAGAGACGCCCGGGCAGCCGGCAGCCATGAAAGTCCACCCAGATTCGTCGTCGATCGCTCCGCGGATGAACCTCTCGATTCAAACTCGGCGAACCCCGGCACAAAACATCGGGCCGCTACGACGCGGTCTTCACCCGCGCTGTTGTTGTATACGTCCGGAAGCACCGGTCAGCCAAAAGGCGTCCTCCACGTGCACGGTTCGATGCGGTATACGGTCGACTCGTATGCTCGCAGTGTTCTCCGGCTGACGAGCGATGATCGCGTCTACTCGGCTTCTCGGTTGTTTTTCGCCTACGGCCTCGGCAACAGCCTGTCGTTCCCGCTGTCGGCCGGAGCGACGGTCATCCTTGACACCGAGCGTCCCAGTCCGCAATACGTGGCGACGTTGTTTCGGGATCGACGGCCGACGGTTTTCTTCGCCGTGCCGGCGCTCTACCGCGCGTTGCTGGACTACGACGGGACTGCTGGCGATCTCGACGTTTCGTCTTTGAGAACCTGCGTCTCGGCGGGCGAGGCGCTGCCGGCCAGAATCGTCGAGGAGTGGAAGGAGCGGTTCGGCCTTGAGATTCTGGACGGTATTGGCTCGACCGAGATGTTGCACATCTTCATCTCGAATCGAAGTGGAAGCGTCCGTGCCGGATCGAGCGGGAGAATCGTCAAGGGCTACGAGGCGAAGCTGGTGGATGATTCGGGAGTTGGGACGCCCGTTGGTGAACTGGGAAACCTCTGGGTTCGCGGCTCAAGCGCGACGGCCGGGTATTGGCAGCGGCCTGATCTAACCGAGCAAACGGTGAGAGATGGTTGGGTGCGAACGGGCGACATCTATCGACAGGATGCGGACGGATTCTACTATCACGTAGGCCGCTCCGATGATTGCTTCAAGGTTCGCGGTTTATGGGTTTCGCCGATTGAGGTCGAATCCGCTTTGGTATCCCACGATGACGTCGTCGAAGCGGCGGTGGTCCCTTCGACCAACCAGCAAGGGCTGGCAACCGCGCGAGCGTACGTCGTCATCCGAACAGCGAGCCCTCGCGAGGGGCTGATTGAAGAATTGCGCGCCCATCTGAGTTCGCGCCTTCCCGAATACAAGGTGCCGTCGCAGATCGAGTTCTTAAAGGAACTTCCTCGCACGTCAACCGGGAAGGTACAACGGTTCAAGCTGAGAGCTTGAGATTCGCGGATGGCGCCGGAGGTTCGGATGAAGAGTCATCACGCTCGTCTTCTTTTTACAATTGCAGCGGCGATCCTACTCTCTATATGCGTTCAGGCCGATGCGCAACAGGGATGGTCGCGCGCGCAGGTGATCAAACAGGACGGAAAAGACGCGACGGTGAACGCTGTCTACTACGACGGCGATGAGATCTGGGTGGTTGGAGCGGAAGGACTCATTTCGCGATCATACGATGATGGCCGGAGCTTCAACGAGGTTCGGATAGGAATAGCGGAAGGTCTTAATGATGTGTTCGTCCGTCGTGAGAGAGTGTGGATCGTGGGCGACGCGGGAGTGATACTTCTCAGCACTGACGGGGGCGGGACGTTCATCCGCAACCTCTATGCGGCGCGCCGTTCTCGCAGCAATCAGCAAGGAGGCCGGCCCGCCCCGCTCGACCTTTACTCGGTCCAGTTCACGGATAATGAGAACGGCTTCATCGTAGGCGATGAGGGTTTGATTCTCGGTTCGACGGACGGGGGTTACTCGTGGCGGGAATTGCGGAGCAGCGTCGACAATCAGCTCTTTCATCTGAGCGTCCGCGGCAGGTTCGCGTGGGTGGTTGGAACGGGCGGGACGATCTTGCATACGGATGACGGTGGCAAGACATGGTATCCTCAACGATCCGGCGTGAGTGACGACTTGAATAGAGTCTACATGGTCAATAATCGGGTAGGTCTGATCACCGGTGACAACGGAATCGTCTTGCGCACGGAGAACGGCGGAATAAGCTGGTCTCGAAGCCAGGTGAGTGTTCGCGAGCCGCTATTCGGCATCAGCTACATCGACCGGGATACCGGCTGGGTCGTCGGGTACAAGGGCACAGTGATTCGAACCTATGACGGCGGAAGAAACTGGGTCGAGCAAGTGAGCGGGACCGATGTGGATTTGTTCTCAGTGTCATTCCAGAAGAACCGAGGATACGCCGTAGGTCGCGACGGGTTGTTGTTAAGGTACTTTGAGAAGCGGTGAGCTTGGAGCCGGCAGAACCTGCGCGCAATCATGACACTCATAGGCGATAACAGGCAGATACCATCGGGCTTCAGCCGACGGAGTTTCAATTTCGACCTAACGCGAAGACGCCCACGAACGCGAGATGCCATCGGGCTTCAGCCGATGGAGTTTCAGCTTTGACCTAACTGAGCTAACGATGAACTGCGCAGACCCGACCGAGATACCATCGGGCTTCAGCCGATGGAGTTTCAACTTCGACCTAACCGGGCTTCAGCTTTGTCCTAGGAGGCTGTCGGAATAATCCCTCGTAGTAACGAATTCATTCGTTCCCACGTCGGCGAGACACGCATTTCTCAACAAACAGAACGAATGAATTCGTTACTACGAAGAGGCGCCTCCTTATTCCGACAGCCTCCTAGGAACCGCCTGACTTGTGCAGTCGAATACTCCCCAACCGTCCCGGCATAGAACGATGACTGCCAGACGTCCCAGCATCCGGTTTGCTGCAAGACCCCCCAGTGGTTCTTCTCCATCCAATAGTGTGTGTTGTTCAACAGTGGAGATTGCCCCCTCCAACAGTGCAACGTCACGCCTCAGTCGTTCGATGCGAGCTTGCTGGTCGCTCTCCTTAACGCGAGCGTCGTTCTCGAGCCTGACCGCAGCGAGCCGAAGAGCGCTGGCGGCTGACTGGCGCTGCTGGTCCTCAGCGTTCGCCCGTGAGAGATCGACTTCGGAGACCAGACCGGCCGCGTGAAGGCGGCGAATTCGCTCCGCTTGCTGAGCAGCAAATCGGGCCGATGCCTCCGCCTCCTGATATCGTGCGCGAGCCTCTTCGAGGGCGGCGCGCGTCGCCAGGCGTGAATCTTCGAGCGATTGTTGTTGAGAGGTGATTTCGCTTCGGATCGAAGCGAGTTGCGAAGCCATGGCATTCCTGCGGCGATGCTCTTCCTCAAGCTGCATTCGATCCGTACCGGTGTCGATTTCGATCAACAGATCGCCGGCATCGACTTGACGCCCGATAGTTGTGTGAACAGCGATGACTCTTCCTCCAACAATCGCTTGCACGGGGAAGACCGCCTGCTCGACCTCTATGCGGGCCGTGTCTGTGACGGAGTAGAGCGCGACTCGGGCATTGAAGAACCAGTAGAGCCATGCGATGAAGAGTGATGCTGCTACGGCCGAGACAATCAGCCCGCGGCGGAAACTGTCGGCGTTGAGCGATCGCAGTGAACGCGAGAATGGGCTGGACGAGAACCCGGTGAGCTGCCTCATCAGAGTTGCGCCTCCTATCAACATCGGAAGAACGGGCGCGATGTACTTCCTTGACTGAAGCTTTCTTTCGTTGGAAGCCGCACTTCACGGGACCAGGTGTTTGCGTCTTGCGTGCGACTCAACGATGAAATCGGAACGGGTAATTTATAGCCCTGCGTCCGGTCTGTCAAATGGAGTCACGCATGCGAGATTTCACGGAAACAACGTTGCCATCGGTTATTGAACCTGTGGCAGCAAAGAACCATCCAACGCGCCATCCTCCGAAGCTGCTACTTTAATTTACGCTCACCGCTACTTCGCTGAATGCGCGTCGCGTTCAACCGCGCGGTCTCGTAGCGCGCGCTGCCAGCTTGCGCCGGTTGACACTCCGCGTATGTGTGTCGGTGTTCAACCGCACGGTAGGTCGGGTATTTCAGTCTGTTCCCGGTGTATACAGTTCGAGTGGAAATATTGGAAAGATAGTTCTTGACTCACGGGGCGAGTTTTGATACTTTCGCTGCCGCATTGCGTAGACTGGGGGCTGGGGTGGAAATAAGTTGGGCCGCACTCTTTGATTCAAACCCCGGATTCCAGATTCCGATAGCGAACGCGTCAGCAGGTCAGCCCCGGCACTGTTAGGGAAGTGACCCACCAGGGGGAAGGGAATGTTCCAACCGCTGTTTGCCCGCCCGCTCACCGACGCCGAACGCGAGACGCTTGAGGTCACCGCTCGGTCCGCGAAGAAAGAGGAGGCGCACCGGGCGGATGCGATCCTGCAATCGGCGTCCGGCAAGACCGCGGCTGAGATCAGTCAGGCGCTGCGCCATCATCCTTCCAATATCAAGAAGTGGATTCGAAGTTTCAACAAAGATGGCCTCGGGGGCGTGGCTCCTAAGAAGCGAGGACCGCAAGGTGGACCGCGCCCGAACTTCACCCGCGCCCAGACAGAAGCAATCCTGGAACTGGCGCGATCGAGTCCGTTGGAGCACGGGTACAGTTTCAAACAGTGGACGCCTCAGAAACTGGCGACGGCCGCAACTGCGTTGGGAGTAGTCTCGCGTATAAGTCACGTTACGGTGAGACAGCTTCTGAAGCGCGCGGAGTTCGCGGGAGCGAGAGCTTCCGATTCACTTCCGCTGAAGCCGACGGCGAGCGATAACGCTCGCGAAGTGGCTGGACGTAACTTCGTGCTCGGAAAAAAAGCGCTTGACGAGTCGCAGTACGAAACTGCGGTCACCTGCTTGTCTCTAGCATTGAGTCGAGAAGCCGACACGCACGAATCGGAAGCCCAGATCCGGTGCCTGCTGACTCAGGCCCTGGAGGAGTTGAGTCGCTATCAGGAAGCACTGGACCTGCTGTCGCAGTACGAGGACCCGCAGACACTCTCTCGCCTGTCGCCACGGACCCGCGCTCGAATCAAGCAGAGGGTCGGAATGGCGAATAGCTACCTTCGCAACTACTCCGATGCGATTGCCGCGCTCAACGAGGCAATGAAGACGTTTGCCGAACTCAAGGACAACATGGGCATGTGCGAGACGTATTATGCGCTGGGCCGAACTTATATCCAGATCAGCGAATTCCGAATCGCCCGCGATCACCTCTTTGCCGCGATAAACTATCAGAAGCCCACCGCGAATCGGGAGCTTCTCGCTCTAATCTACGATCGTCTCGGAACAGCGGATTTGAGTGAGGGTGAGTTCACAAGCGCGCGCGACTATTACCTGAAGGCGCTTGAGCTAGTTCAGGACTCGCGAAACGTGAATCTCATCGGGATGATACTGGTGAACGTGGGAACGACCATCGATGAAGGCTATCAGGGGAGTCGTGACGAGGCAGCCGGGCACCTTTACCGCGCAACACAGTACCTCGAGAAAGGGGGCCGCAAGGATTACCTCGCGACCGCATACAACAATCTTGGGGACATTCTCCGGCGGTCGGGGCGGTGGGATGAGGCAATAGCATGCGTCAAGAAGGGAATCGACATCGCGCAACAATTTGCTCATCCAAGTTATGAAGCAACCGCGCGAATCACTCTCGCCGAACTTCTCTGTGCCAGGGGAAAATACGAGGAAGCCGAGACGCACGTGAAGCGGAGCCTCGACCTGACGGAGGGCGGTACTGATCGTTGGGCTGACAAGTGGCTCGAAAGCAGTGCACTACGGGTTCTAAGCCGCATTCACTGGGGAACCGGCCGGATTGAATCTTCGCTCGATATTCTACGGAATACACTCCAGCTGTCTACCTCAATTGGGGACTTGCTTGGGGTTACGCTTGCCCAGATTGCGCTGGCCGAACTTCACTACTGGCAGGGGGGATACGGGCAGGCCAGAGAGTACTTGCAGTTGGCTCAGGCCAGACTCAAAGAAGAAAAATCACTCCTCGCGTCTGGGTTGATCCAGCGGCTGATGGGTCAGATTGAAGCCACCAGCAGTCGCCTCGCCGAGGCGAAGCAGTGTATCGCACAGAGTATTTCGATTTTCACAACCACAGAGATTGTTTACGAGCTCGCCAGAAGTTGTTACGAAATGGCTGTGCTCCTGAGGCGCGTTGGAGATTCAAGTGCAGCCGAAGCGAACTTCGTCCAAGCAAGAGAGATATTCGAGAAACTTGGCGCTGAGCCCGACCTCGCTTTAACAACGAAGGCGCTAGCAGCGCTAGCGACTGGGGGAAAGCGCGAGCGCGGGATTGTCCGAGTGACGCCCCCAAGCGATGTCTTGCTGATGCAGCGACTAATCGAGGCAACCGCTTCACGTGACCTGTTGTTGCAGGAATTCGCAAATGTCGTGTTCGAGAATTTCACGGTCACTGGGCTGGCCCTCCGTAGAGCGGACGACGGCGACAACTCGGAGCCATTGATACACATCGGGCTTAGTCGCGAGGAGGCATCGCGTATATCGCGCGGCACGGATGTATCGATAACCGAACCGATCGTGCGGGTAGGAGACGTATATTTGGTTCGTATCGGGAATGGATCGAGGACGGCGGTTCTAATGGCCCTCCGTGCGAGTGACTCAATTGATATCGAGCGATTGCGGCCACTAATCAAGCAGGCGGAGTTGGGCCTCGAGGTGTGTAGCCTTAGGGCGACCTCGCGCCGGGAGGATTACGTAGGCGTCGAGCAGCGAGTGCAGGTGGTTATGCCCGGTTTCATTGTTGCGAGTAGATCGATGTTCGACGTGCTCGACAAGATACACAAGATTCGGACGAGCGACGTGACCGTGCTGATAACCGGGGAGTCTGGGACGGGCAAGGAACTCGTGGCCCGAGCTCTGCACGCGGAATCCGCTCGAGCACGGGCGATCTTCCTTCCTTTCAATTGCACCGCGACGCCAAAGGACCTCTTCGACAGCCAGCTTTTCGGTCACCGACGAGGCGCTTTTACCGGAGCAACAGCCAATTACCCGGGCATCATCAAGGCCGCCGATGGAGGAACTCTGTTTCTCGACGAAATCGGCGACCTCTCGCTCGAGGTGCAACCCAAGCTAATGAGGTTCCTTCAGGAGTCGGAGATTCAACCTCTCGGAGAAGTGAAACCGATTCGTGTCGATGTAAGAGTTCTTGCAGCAACGAACTCAGACCTCGAACGAGCCGTTGATGACGGACGCTTCCGAGAGGACTTGTTTCATCGTCTGAATATCATTCGCATTCACGTTCCGCCCCTACGGCAGAGGCGGGAAGAGGTGCCTGTCCTCGCCGACCATTTCCTCGGTCACTTCGCGTCGAGATCGGGCAAACATGATGTGACCCTGAGCGAAGACGCCATCGAGGCGCTTACAGCATACTCGTGGTCTGGGAACGTTCGCCAGTTGCGAAACGAAATCGAACGCGTGGTGGCCTATGCCTCCGACGGGGCTCGAATCGAGTCTGAGGATCTTTCACCTGAGGTTGCCCATCCCCACAAAACGGCTGCACCGCCCGGGTCAGAGGTCGAACGCCGGGGAATGGTCGTCGGTGACACTGGCGTACCCGTCGAGAGCGGGAATGGCGACGGCGGACACCGGAGCGCCTCCGTTGCGAGTGGCGTCAAGCTAAAAGAAGCTACTGCGGCCCTCGAAACACAACTCATTCAGGAAGCTCTGGTGAGGAACCGAAACAACCTCTCAAGGACCGCCCTCGACCTGGGCTTATCTCGCCGCGGCCTGAGGCTAAAACTCGCACAGCTTGGCATTCAAAAGGACGAGCACGGATACAAGGTCGCTGCTGCGGTTGACGCTAACGCGCGATAGTATCTAAGGCGGTAAGAATGCATAGAAAATGCTTGACACGGACCGGTTTGAAATAATACTATCTGGGCCGCAGGATTGAATTCGATCGTAGCCGGATTGTGAGTTTCCACGAAGGTTGGGGTTTCATCGTGGGGTTTAGGATGACCAAATCGAACGAAGTCTCGACAGGTCTCTTTTCACTCTCTATTATCGTGACGCTCATGGTGGGCAGTTTATGGCTTCGTCCCTCCCAAGCTGCGGGTGAGGTGGGGAAACGAATCCCAGTCCCCGGACTGACTGCGGCCGCCAATAACTTGGCATTCGCATTCGAGAGGAATAGGTACGTCCTGGTTGCGCCGTTCGCCCCGTCCGAGCCTGTTGGAGACGAGAGCGATCTATCAGTATTCGATAATCATTTCATCTATATTATCGACACGAAAAAACCCGATGCGCCACCGAAGCGTGCCGATCTCGGAAACTGCTACTATCCGACTCGGCTCGTCTATGATCCGGGTCGAGAAGTTGTTTTCGTTAGAGGCACGAGGTACGCGGAGACCGAGGAGGGTGGGTATGAGCCGATCGAGGTGATTGCCTACATCCCCCTAAACTTGGATGACGATGGAAAGCCGGTTTTCGGCAACGCCATCAGCTTTCCCATCAAGGGAAGAGGAAACGACGAACATTGCAGCGACGCCCCGATAGATTTTGTCGTGGGTGCGAAGGGCAAGATACTGGTCTTCACCAATGGCGCTTCCATATTTACTTACAGCGTAGGTGAAGGCTACATCTACCGAGTCGATTTCGGCCTTGATCAATACTATGGCGCCGAGAACCGAATCGCGTCGATAAACCTCGACGACGCAACTAGTACGCTCATGGTGTCGCTGATTCGAAGGGATCCCACAGGAGATGGCGGGATTGCGTATTCCCACGAATTGAAATTCTACACCCTCAACGGCGATGGTACCGTCGACCTTATCAAACAGGTTGTTTCAGAGCCGACCACCGAGAGGAGTCGTTTAACCCCGAACAGCAACGTTGAGACAAGTTCAGATCCGGACGACCCTTCGTCGGAGTTTTTGGCCTTGTTCATCTCCAACGACGGGTCGCTGTGTAGAGTCGATTTGCGCTACAGAGATGAAGACGGCGACGGCGTTATCGATAGGAACATCGATGCCTCAGTGGAGAGAATCGAAAAGTATCCTGAACTGGCGCGGGGGAATACGGAGGGTTCCAGCCCCCGGCACCTCAGTTTTGATCGCCCACACAAGTTACTCAGCGCTGTGAAACGCGGCCGTGTCGTAAACATCAAACGCCCGATTAGCTCTCGACCCGGGGGAATCAAGCGACCGATATCAGTTCATCTGACGGAATCCCCATCTCTCGTTCTGGCGCAGCTCAATGGTAAGAAGAACAAGGTGGTTCGGGAAAAGGTCTTTGACCTGGAATTCAAAGACGAGGTGGCCCTCTCAAACGTTGTCTTTGATCCCGACAACTCGGTGCTGCTGTTGTCGACCTACACTGGCAGACTTTATTCCATCGACCTATTGCCGGGTGTCGATGCGGCCACTGAAGCCCTTCTTGGCGAGATAGGTTCCCGCGTGGAGAGTCTGTCCTCTAACGCCGGTGGTTCAACCATCGTGGCCATCAGTTCATACGACACGAACGAAGAGGGAGTGGACATCACCCAACCGGGATCGGTGGTCGTCGTGAGGCTGCAATCGCTGACGACGCCGCTCGCTAGCCTGCCAGCGCCTTCGATCTGGTCGGCTGCAACGTCGATGCTTCTTCCCATGACGCCGTCGATCAAGCGACCGTGTGGCGCGAAAAGGTAAGCCGCAACCTAACGCGACTAAGGCCCTACCCAAGGCATAAGAAAGCCGAGCCCCGCTTAACTTGGACGAGCGGGCCATCCCCCCTTTGTCGAATCAGTGTGGCGATAGCTCTCTGGGCAGTCCCAACTTTGAGAGTCTACCAAGACGGTTGAGCAACCAATCGCACTTGGGACGCGATTGCGAAGTCGGATTGTCGAATAGTCGCGATTCTCACCCCTCCCATCGACGGTTTCAAAAACCCCAGCCCGGATGTACACTTCTGTCACGTTGGGCGGCTCTGTTGAGACATCGGTTTGGGGTTCCACACGGGGGTGTCGTTCCAAAGCCCCGACATTCCGGTGTTTCCAGGCGGGATAGCTGTTTGGAATGTTCCTTGCCTTAGGCGGCATCAGTGGTGGACCCTTATGGAGACTCAGGTGCAACCTGCGTTTGAGGATAGGGATCAGCCGGACGGGGTAGAATCGTCGTCGCAGGAGCGCGATGCCACAAGGCCCGCCCGCATGGGCTTCGCATCTGCCGAGTTGAGGGCGGTTATCGAAGCGCTACCGTATCCCGTGTCAGTCCACGAAATCGACGGAAGGGTGCTCTGCGCCAACAAGACACTCGCCGACTTGTACGGAGAAACCCCGGAGAGCATGACGGGACATTTGTGTCATGAACTGTTTCATGATGAAGACGGGGTTTGTCCGCACGAACTAGCACTTTCTACGTGCACGAGAGCCGAGTCCGAAGGCAGATTGTCCATAGGCGGACGGATCTTCGCGGTTGCGGTTCATCCGGCATTCGGCCAGTCCGGCGAGTCGATCGGATACTTAAGACTCATGCTGGACCAGACTGACCGGGAAGTCGACGTCAAACGGATGCTTGCTGCGGAACGATATGCAACTCTCGGCCAGATGGTGGCCGGCCTCGCCCACGACGTAGGAACTCCGCTCAATATAATCTCCGGCTACGCGGAGTACTTGCTGATGAGGTCCAAGCCCGATTCGCCGGGCTACAAGGAGTTGTCGACGATTCTCCAACAGTCCCGTCGGATAGCAGACTTTATTCGGAGGATGCTTGATTTAGCACGCCCGTCGGAGGGCCGCACCGATGCAATCGGACTTGAAGGATTCCTCGCGGAATCGCTCGAGTTGGTCGGTCACCACCTTCGCAAATCAGACGTTAAGGCAAGCCTCATTTGCAACATCAGCCCACCGCTCATCTATGGCGATGCGCCGCGATTGAGGCAAGCGTTTGTGATTCTGTTGATGAATGCGAGGTTGTTGAGCGGACGCGGCGGCGCCATCGAGGTCGTCATCGATGAATCGAAGAACGGCCCCGATTTTGTGAGCCTCTCCCTTCGCGGCACGAACGCGGATGGTACTCAGATCGACTTCTCACGGCTATGGTCAGGATTGTCTGATGCCGCAAGCGAAGATATCGCGGGCCTGGGCCTCACGCTCGCAAGAGTGATACTTGCGGATTTCGGCGCTAATATAGCCGCGGCGGAATTGGGGGTGCCAGGCATGCCGCTGTCCATCGATCTTCCGCGCAACTGCCGCACACCCTTGGAACGAGCGATTGAGCGATCGAGTGAGTGAGTGCAATGACGAATACCTCGCAGCGAATTCTGATCGTTGAAGATGAAGCTCCAATGTGCGAACTGCTGCACTCGTTTTTCTCGGAAAAGGGGTACGAGGTCACAACATCTCAAAACGGAGAGGAAGCCGTCGAGCGTCTGGTCGAGGGCGAGTATGCCCTGGTCATCACCGACATCAAGTTGCCCGGGATGAGCGGACTCGAACTCCTGGCTCGTATTCGACTCGACTGGTCCGATGTCTCGGTCATTATCATGACGGCGTTCAGCTCGATCTCCTCGGCAGTCGAGGCGATGAAGCTCGGCGCAGAGGACTACATCGGCAAGCCGTTCCAGCTTGACGAATTGATGATTACGGTCGAAAAGGCCCTTGAGCGACGTAGCCTGCGCCGCGAGGTGAGGGAACTGAGGGCCGAGGTAAGAGAGAAGTATAATTTTTCGAACATCGTCGGTCGCAGCAAGCTGATGCAACAGCTATTCGAGGTCATAAAGCGGATCGCTGCCCGGCGCGACGCCTCTGCACTCATCGTTGGATCGACGGGAACCGGAAAGGAACTCGTCGCGCGCGCGATTCACTACAACTCCGAGCGCCGGGACGCGCCGTTTGTTCCGATCAATTGCTCAGCCATCCCCGAGACGTTGCTCGAATCGGAATTGTTCGGCCATCAAAAGGGCGCATTCACCGGCGCACATGAAATGCGGCGTGGTTTGATCGAGGAAGCTCAAGGCGGCACTGTCTTTCTAGATGAGATCAACACGCTGTCGCAGAACCTACAGGTGAAGCTCCTGAGAGTTCTGCAAGAGCGAGTCGTAAGACGAGTCGGCGGACGCGAGAACATCCCGATTGATATCCGGCTAGTGTCGGCAAGCAACCAGGACCTCGAAGAAGCGGTGCGCCGCGGCGAGTTTCGACAGGACCTTTATTACCGCCTGAACGTCGTCACCGTGCGGTTGCCAGACTTAAAAGACCGGCGAGAAGACATACCGCTATTGGTTCATCACTTTCTCGAGAAGTTCGCGCGCCAGCACCAGGAGTCGCCGCAGCGGTTTTCGAACGAGGCGATGCGGATTCTGATGACCCACACATGGCCGGGCAACGTTCGCGAATTGGAGAACGCCGTAGAACACGCTCTGACGATGGGCGTCGGAGATGTTTTGGGACCGGACGACTTGCCAGCAAGCGTCACCTCGCCCGAGCGCGACTTGATCGAGGAGGCGAGCATCGATAATCTCTCGCTTGCCGAAGTCGAAAGGCGCTACATCCTCCGTGTCTTGCAGAAGATGGAAGGCCACCAGATGAAGACCGCCGAGGTTCTCGGGATCGACCGCCGAACGCTCTATCGAAGATTGCGACTCTATGGTCCGGAGGCGCCGCGGCACAAGATCGCGAGTAAGGACGCCGAAGATGATACTTCAAGTAGGCCCGGAAAGGATCCCGCGGGGGCTTCGCATGCCGGGGGCGCCCAATGAGTGAAGGCGGCCCAACACTGAAATCCGGCGATCGCGGCAGAGCTCGCCCGATGATCCCAATCGAGACCGGCGAAAGCTCAACCCCTCGGCCGCATGATGATTCTGTGGCGGTCCGCGTGGATGATCACCCGTCCAAATCTCCAGCGTTGCGCAAGCGAGGGTACGGGATCGGCGGCGGAATGGAAAAGCCGCGCGGATCGGGATCTGTGAATGACACCGAGAGACTGAAGGGGTCCATCGGCCCCCTCCCTCACTCGGGCTACTTCGGCGCCGGAGAGAGCGCGAGACCATTCAAGGCCGGCGAGGCGCGTTTCGGCGCGGAGATATCGCTCTACGGCTTCCAATACGGCGAGATTACCAGCGGATTAGATGAAGGGTGACCAGACGGCGAGCCAACCGTAGCGTCGCGGTCATATCTTCTTCCCCGATAAGACAGTATTGGCCTTGCCCTCGTCGGTTGTGTACTTTTCACTTTTCTCCACTTTCCACCCGTCTTGTTGCCGTTGAAGGACGAAACCCATGTGCCCCTTTTGTGGAGACCCGTCTGCGGTCGCAAAGTTGAAAGTAACAGTCGCGGATGCATAGGCCTTATCGGGAAACTGTGAATTCGTGTAGAACAAGTCAAGTTTCATTTCGACGACGCCCTGATCTTTGAGATGATCTTCAATCGCAGCTTTTGCTGCGGCGCGATCACGAGAACACCCGGTGCTTGTGATGATAATGAAAAGCAGCGCGACAACTCCGCCGCGATGCAGTAAAGGAGATTTGTTAGGCATGGCTAAATTTCTAGCGGATGCCTGGTTGTTTTTCAAGCAACGTACATCGTATTGTAGACGAGTACGGTGAGGCCAGCATGGGTTTGTTCCTTCGACAGTTGCTCGCAGGTCGCGACTTCGCAACGGCGGACGCATTCGCTTCGGGGATGGCCAACTTCGTATACCTCCTCGGCGACGACGTCACAAGGGAATGCGTCGTTGTCGATCCCGCGTGGGACATTCAAGGCGTTCTGGATTGCGTGGATCGCCTCGATATGACGCTTACTGGCGCCCTCGTGACTCACTATCACCCGGATCATATTGGTGGTGAGATCTTTGGCCACGCGATATCCGGGCTGGCGGAACTGCTGGCGCTTCGTCCGGTGCCGATTCACGCTAACAACCTTGAAAGCGAGGGCGTAAGGCTGGTAGCCGGACTTTCCGAAACCGACATCGTGGGACACGCCGGCGGCGACAACATCTTCATCGGCGGCGTTCCGCTGACGTTCTTGCACACGCCCGGCCACACTCCAGGAAGTCAGTGCTTTCTTGCCGGCACGTCGCTCGTTTCGGGCGACACGCTGTTTATTGGCGGGTGCGGCCGAGTTGATCTGCCCGGCGGTGATCCCGAACAGATGTACTATTCGCTTACGCGCGTGCTGGCCAAGCTCCCCGACGATACGATGCTGTATCCAGGCCACGATTATGCGGCAAAGCCTGTGAGCACGATCCGTGATGAGCGGCGTGAGAATCCGTACATGAGGATTGAGAGCCTCGCGGATTGGCTCAGGATGATGGGACGGACCTAGTCGCACTTCCTTTCGATAGGGCACTGAGTGTGTCTGAAGTCGATTGCGGCGATCATCATCGCCAATATAATCTGTAAATTAGTATTGACTCCCCGGATGGCGTAGGCATAATGGGGTCAATCTGCCGTGATCTCAGGAATCGGTGAATGCCCTCGCCGCCCCTGCCCCTCGGAAAATAGAACCAATTTTCGATACCCAAGAGACGTGTTCCCGGATCAAGCAGCATGAGCCTTGGCAAAAGCAAGAGCGAGCGCCGACCTCTGCGAGCTAAAAAGGGACCGTCGTTGAGTTGAGTGGCCACAACCCGGGCCTCACCCTGAGGTTTGTGGCGGAGTCGCAACAAAGGGTAGACAGGCAGATTATGAGCACACCGATGATCTCTTACGAAAACAACAAGAGGGAGCACTGGTCACGGCGCTTCGACATTCTATCCGCCCTGGGCAAGCTAGGCCTGAAGAGTCTCAGCACGAAGCTGTTCGTTGGCCTGCTGGCCCTGACAGGATTCTCAATCGTACTGGCCTGCACGGTTGCGTACTTCAGCTTCCGCGGCGCGATTGAATCGAGCGAGCAGCTTCGCCGAATGGCGACGACAACCTCGGAGGCCGTTGACCTGATGGTCTACGAGAATATCCAGTCCGCAAGGGCGATCGCGAACGACGACCTGGTGATCGAGGCGGCGGAACGCGCCGCGCGAGACGCCGAGAAGCTGGGCATCACCCGGACCCCTGACCCCAAAACCATCGAGGCTCTCGAAAACCAGTACAAAGACACCCGCGTGTTGAAGCGCGACGACTCCGTCGACTTCTTCCTCCAGGAGAAGAGACAGTTGAAGGGAGTCTTCGAGCGGATGTTCTTCACTGACAGGTATGGCCTCAACGTCGCGATGACCTCGATGAGCCAGGACTTCGTTCAAAGCGACGAGGTGTGGTGGAAAGAGGCTATGCGCACCGGGATGTACATTGAGGACATCGGCTTCGATACGCAGACCAATACTTTCGATCTCGAATTATGCGTGGCCATCCCGTCGCGACGAGGCGGCTGGAACGGAGTTTTGAAGGTCAAGTACAACCTGCAAGATGCTCAGGAGTACATCTCGCGCTTCAAGCAGTACGACAGCGGGTACGCCTACGCCGTGTCCTCTAAAGGCGTCGTATTGATTCACCCCGACTCGAGTCTGCGAAATGTCGATATGAGTGAGGCGATGCGCAAGCTCGGCGTCGAGACCTCCGTCATCCGTGAATCGGGTATGCTTGCGATGCCCGCGAGCCAGCAGGGCGGTTTGTTGGAATACGACGGCGTCAACCCGCAAACCAAGAAACACGAAACGCGGCTCGCCTCCTACGACAAGGAGAAGGGGCTCAGCACGAGCAGCCTCCAGTTCCCCGGCTTTGGATGGACCTTCGTTGTAGATAACAGCAAGGACGAGGTCTACGCGCCTGCTTACAAAATGCTCCGCGTGATCGCGATCGCTGGCACGGTTGCGTTCGGTATCGCGGCGTTGATCGCGCTGCTATTCGTTAGAGGGTTCTCCAGAAAGATCGAAGACCTGGTTCACGCGACCGACGAAGTCAGCGCGGGCAATCTGGACGCGAGGGTGTCGATCACCACCAACGACGAACTGGAGAAGGTTGGGCAGGGCTTCAACCAGATGATGGACCGGCTTGCAGAGAAGGTGAGGAGCGAGGAAGAACAGAAGGAAGCGCTGCGGAACTCGGAATACCAGTATCGAAATCTGTTTGACAGCGCCAATGACGCGATTCTGATCTTCGCGCCTGAGACCGAGCGTATCCTCGAAGCAAATGCGCGAGCCTGCGAGCTGTACGGTTTTGGCAAGAATGAGCTTGTCGGTATGAGCCTTAAGCGGCTGAGCAAGGACGTACAGTACGGCGAGCAGCAGATTCAGACCATCCTGTCGCAGCAAACGCTGAGGAACTTCGAGACCGTGCACTTCAATAAGGAAGGGGAAGCACTCTATCTTCTGGTCAGTTGCTCCGTCATCGACTACGACAACGAGCGAGCCATTCTCAGTATTCACCGCGATATCACCGACCGAAGACGTACTGAAGAGGCGCTCAAGCAAAGCGAGGAGAAGTATCGCACAATTCTGGAGAGCATCGAGGACGGTTACTACGAAGTCGACTTGTCAGGAAAACTCGTGTTCTTCAACGAGCCGGTAACCAAGATTCTCGGATATCCGGAGAAAGAACTGATAGGGCTGGGTCACCGCGACTATGTAGACAAAGAGACTGCCGAGAGCGTTATGACCGCGTTCAACCGTGTCTTCAAGACGGGTGAAGCAATACAGGATTTCTCCTACCAGATCAGGCGAAAAGACGGCGCCGTCAGACACGTTGAGTCCTCCATTTCGCTCAAGCGGGACGGAGCCGGCCAGCCGGTCGGGTTTCTCGGAATAATCCGGGACGTCACCGAGCGGCGAGAAGCAGAACGCGAACTCGAGCGAAGCATGGGCGAGTTCCTGTCGATTGCGTCCGCGGTTTCCGACGGCGACCTCACCCGACGCGGGGCAGAGGGTGAGGACACTCTGGGTCGAGTCGTCGGCTCGGTCAACAGGATGCTCGATAACTTCAGCGGTATGCTGACCAAGGTCAAGCAGATCGGCTTGTCCGTTTCATCGAGCGCGACGGAGATACTTGCCGCGGCCGAACAGATCGCGGTTGGATCGCAACGGCAGGCTGACGAGATCACCAACACCTCCAGCGCTGTGGAGGAAATGGCCGCATCGATGAGCCAGGTCTCGAGGAACGCCGAAGCCTCGGCCGATACCGCAAGACGCGGGATGGAGATGGCCCAGCACGGCGATGCCTCGGTCAGGGACACTTCCGAGGCGATGATCAGGATTGATGCCGCCGTCCAACAGACTGCTGAGAAGATGAGGCTGCTGGGAACACGCAGCTCTGAGATTTCGGAGATCATCGACCTAATCAATGAGATCGCGGCTCAGACAAACCTTCTGGCGCTTAACGCAGCCATTGAAGCGGCGCACGCGGGTGACGCGGGACTCGGCTTTAGCGTGGTAGCGGACGAGATCAGGAAGCTCGCCGAGCGATCGTCGCGTGCCACGAGGGACGTTGGAAGCCTGATCAAGTCCATTCAGAACGAGACGGCGGAAGCGCTGGCGGCAATGGAGAACGGAATGAAAGAGGTGAAGACCGGAAGTCTGCTCGCCGGTCAGGCCAGCCGCGCGCTTCAGGACATTTCGGACGCTGTTCGTCAATCGGCGGAGTTGATCGAAGAGATTTCGGCCGCTTCAGAAGAACAGGCGCGAGTGACGCGCAATCTGGCCGGAGCGATGCAGACCATCTCGAGCATTACTCTTGAAACCTCCGCCGGCGCGCATGAAACGGCCCAGACGATCCAGGGGATGGTGGGACTCTCCGAACAACTCAACTCGGCCATCCTGCAGTTCAAGGTCAAAGACGATTTCGTTCACCCATTCTCATATGACATTCCCGGCTCACCGGTTCCGCCGCCCGGAAACGGCAGCAGGTTGTCGGGCTTTTCGCAACGAGACTGAGTGAGGGTCGGGGATATCAAGGAGACAACGCGTGGCAGGAAAAGTACAGCTTGTTGTGTTCAGGGTCGGAGCGGAGGAGTTCGCGGTCGACATAATGCATACCAAGGAGGTGGTCGTTCCCCGGGAAATAACGCCCGTGCCGGAGACCCAGGACTATGTCGAGGGTGTGATGAACCTGAGGGGCAACCTGATACCGGTCCTCGATTTTAGAAAGCGATTGAGGGGGCACGGCATCGCTCACAATGCTGACCGCCGAATAATCATCGCCAGGGTCGACGGCAAGACGCTGGGAATGATGGTGGACTCCGCCTCCGAAGTCATCAGGATCGACAGCTCGATGATCGAGGCGGCGCCTGACATCATTTCCGAAATCGGCGCCGACTACGTATCGGGTGTCGTCAACTTCAGCGGCCGGTTCATCGTGATGGTTGATCTGGCGAAGGCTCTTGACGGCGACATCACCTGCGAGTTGGATCAAGTTTTGAACGTGCTATCGAGCCGGGCTGGAGGCCGGGATTCAACGTCCCAGCCCGGACTGGAACGTGCAATCTAAATGCGAAAGGCAGTGCAGGACATCTCATTTCAGTACCGGCCTTCGGAGGGCCAGGTGGAAGTGCTTTCCGAAAGCGAGTTCAGACTCTTCAGCGACTTCATCCACGAAGAGTGTGGCGTCAAGATCGGGCTGGAGAAGAGGGCCTTTCTTGAATCCAGATTGCGAAGGCGGATGGGCGAACTCGGAATCGGGAACGCCTACGAGTACTACCGCCTCGTGAAGCATTCCGGGGAGAAGTCTCAGGAGTTGCCGGCTCTGCTGGACACGCTGATGATTTGCGAGACGTCGTTCTTCCGGAACGCACCCCAGTTTGATCTCCTGAAGGACAAGGTACTGCCAGAAGTTATGGCAAAGAAGGAACGCAGTGCGTCGCGGGTCGTTCGGGTTTGGAGCGCCGGATGCTCGACCGGACAAGAACCCTACAGCCTGGTGATCACGCTGCTCGAATCCATCGGGCCCGTTTCCGATTGGACTATCAGGGTCTTTGCGTCCGATCTGTCATTCACCGCGTTGGAGCGCGCGCAGTGCGGTATGTACCGAGGCGATCAAATCAAGGAGGTCGAGGGAAGTCTCCGACAGAAGTACTTCCGGCCGGAGAACGGTCATTTCGTCGTAAGCGATCAGATCAAGAGGCACGTCATATTCGACTACCATAATCTGAAACATGACAACGGGCTTCGCGGTCTCGACATTATCTTTTGCAGGAATGTGCTGATTTACTTCGACGCGGAAGAGCAACGGAGGCTGATCAACAGATTCGCGAGTTGCCTGGTGCCGGGCGGGTATCTCTTCCTGGGACACGCCGAGAGTCTGCAAGGACTATCAAGCAGCTTCGCGATGGTTCACAGGAACAAGGGGATTGCGTACAAACTGGAAGGTTGAACGAGGCGAGCGGGAAGCGAGTATGAAGGACCTAAGCAAAGAGGAGCTGGAACAACTAATACCGGTCTTTCGCGACCAGTCTCTTCACATCATCGAAGAGATGGGCCAGGATATGCTCGCGCTCGAATCCGGAAAGCATGACGGAGAACTCATAATACGGTTGAAGCGGGCCGCGCACACGATAAAGGGAGATTCGGCTTGCATCGGACTGGACGGAGTCACCAATCTCGCACATCAGCTCGAAGACATCATCGACGCGGTGGGTCACGGCGAAATACCGGCTGACCGTCGCGTAATCGACCTGTTGCTCGATTCTCTGGACGCCATCAAAGGAGCGGTCGGCGCCGAAGACCTCACCGATATTTCAGCCGAGGATGCGGTGAGGTTCGGGGAACGAATCGCGTCGTTGACCGGAGAAGAAGCGGTCCTCCTCGAACCGACGCCTCAGGCGCCGGATCAAGACGCATCTCCGAGCAAGGAAACCGGGGACCGGATTCCGGCGTCGACCGAGGCTTCCAGCGAAGCTCCGAAAGTCCCGAGCCGCGAATTCGTGCGAGTAGAAGCCGGCAGGATCGACTCCCTGATGAACCTCGCGGGGGAGATGGTAATCGCGAGGTCGGTTCTAAACCAAATCGGTCCCGAGCTTGAAGAGAGTTTACCTAAGAGCGAAGTGGCCGGACGGTTCAACGACGCGAGTTCCCAGCTAGGGAAGCTGATTTCCGAACTGCAGAAGAGCGTCCTTAAGATGCGGATGGTGACTATCGACCATGTCTTCAAGCGGTTTGGCAGGCCGATGAGGCAACTCGCGGCAGAGCACGGCAAGCAAGTGGAGATGTCCGTCCGCGGAGGCGAAACCGAACTTGATCGGACGCTTGTGGATCTTCTGTACGAGCCGCTGTTGCACCTTCTCAGGAACGCGGTCGATCACGGCCTTGAGCCCAGCGAGGAGCGGGAGTCGCTCGGCAAGCCTCATTCGGGCCACATAAGCCTCAGCGCTTATCACGAAGGTAATCAGGTCGTCGTTGAGGTCAAGGATGATGGCCGAGGTATCGATGTGGAGGCCTTGAAGTCGAAGGCGTTGAGGATCGGGGCGATAACCGCCGCCGATGCCGCTGTAATGTCGGACGAGGACGCCTACGAGCTCATGTTTCTTCCGGGCGTTTCGACGGCGGCCCAGATAACGCAGATATCGGGGAGGGGAATCGGCGCAGCGGCGGTCAAGAGCGCCGTCGAACAGATGCGCGGTAGCGTCAGCGCCAAAAGCGAGATCGGGAAGGGAACCACCTTCGTGCTTCGAATGCCGCTGACCCTTGCCATCATCAAGGCGCTTCTGTTCAGAGCCGGCGGCCACCTTCTCGCGTTGCCTTTGCTTGCGGTGAACGAACTGGCGCGAATCAAGCCTGATGAGATTACGTTTCTCGATGGCCTCGAGAGCTACAGGCTGCGCGACAGGTTCATATCTCTGGTGAGGCCGGGAGTCGTGTTTGGACTCGACCGGCGCAGGGGCGGCACGGGCTCAGCTCTCAGGGGCGGGCCGGAGCAACTGTTCATCATTGTTCTACGAGTCGGCAGCAAGCGATACGGGATCGTCGCGGACTCCTTGATCGGAGAACAAGAGCTGGTGATCAAGCCGCTGGAAAGCCGCTGGCTTCACAACGAAGCGATGGCCGGGGCCTCGATGCTCGGGGACGGCCGCGTAGTGTTGATCATGGATGCAGGCATGGTGTTCCGAAAGGCAGTCAGATATGAGCGAGCGAAAGGGACCCGAAGGCGAGCATATGGAAGCTGAAAAGAACAAAGTTCGAGTCCTGGTCGTCGACGATTCGGCCGTGATGCGTAAGCTTATCCCTCAACTCCTTGAAAGGGATCGCGAGATCGAGGTCGTCGCCACCGCAATAGATGGAGATTTCGCCATTAGGAAGATCGAGGACTTCAAACCTGACGTCGTTACGCTCGACGTAGATATGCCGAGAATGGACGGCCTCACGACGCTGGACCACATCGTGTCCAAGCACCGAACACCGGTCGTGATGCTGAGCTCTTTGACGACCAGGGGCGCGGCCATGACTATGAAGGCCCTGGAGCTCGGCGCCGTCGATTTTATATGCAAGCCCAAGGGATTGAGTCAGGTGGGTCAGATGGGCGAAGAGCTGATATCAAAGGTCAAGGCTGCGGCTCGCAGCAAGGTCATCAGGTTGAACTCACCGCCCCCCAGGCCCGGATCGAAAAAGAAGAGTTCCCGGCTGCCGCGCCGGAGAGGATCGGAGAAGATCGTGGTAATCGGGGCGTCGTCGGGCGGACCCAATGCGCTGAGGTATCTGCTGCCGAAGATACCGGCCGACTTTGATGCCGGAATCGTCGTCGTTCAGCATCTGCCTGAGAGCTTCACCGGCTTGCTCGCGCAATGGCTTGACGAGCTCTGCGAGTTGGACGTGTGCGAAGCCAGTGAGGGCGACCGCGCATATCCGGGCCGCGTGCTCATTGCTAACGGAAGGACCCATACCAAGGTCAGGCGCAAGGAGCGAGGGGCCGAGATCGTGCTCGAACGCGGCGAGCCGGTCAATGGCCACATGCCTTCGGTCGACGTGCTGTTTGAATCGGTCGCCAAGGAATACGCAGACTGCGCTACGGCGCTGATCATGACGGGTATGGGCAGGGACGGTGCGAACGGCATCGGGCAAATCAAGAGCTCGGGAGGGTATACCGTGGCCCAGGACAAGAGTAGCTGTGCGATCTTCGGAATGCCGAGGGTCGCGATCGAAAAGGGATTCATTGATAAGGTGCTCCCGCTCGAGGACCTGGCTTCCCACCTGGTGTCAGTCATCGGGCGGTCGGAATAATCGGAGGTATCAACATGGAGACAACGGTAAAACGGGGGAGTCCGGCTGATGCGGCGCTGACGTGCCTGATCGTCGACGATTCCGCCTTCGCTCGGCTTCACCTGAGGCGGATCATGGATTCGTTCGACGGCGTGAAGGCCAGCGAGGCGTCCAACGGTAACGAAGCCCTCTCGGAATACAACCGGCTCAAGCCGACCATCGTGCTGATGGACATCGTGATGCCAGGATTGGAGGGCATCGAAACCGTCAGGCGAATATGCGAATCCGATCCGGCTGCGCGGATCATCATGATCAGCTCAGTCAGCTACGGGGACAAGATTCAGGAAGCGATGGAGGCCGGCGCGCGGAGGTTCATCCCCAAGCCCGTGACCCCCGAAGCCCTGAAAGAGGCCATCGAGGCGGTGATGACCACATGAGGGGAGAAAACATATGAGACTGGACTTTGTCAAAATCTTCATCGACTCGACCACACAGATCTTCGGCGAGGTGGTTGGGCCACGGGCGGATGTGAATTCGATCGCTATGAAAGCGAACCCGGTGGCCGGCCGCGAGGTGATGACCATTATTGGTCTGGCCGGAGAAGCGCAGGGAAGAGTCATCTTCGATATGTCGCAGGACACGGCCGTCCAACTGGCCGGATGCATGCTCGGCGATCGCTCACCCGGTATGACCCCCCTGGTGAGGTCGTCAGTCGCGGAACTTGCATCGATGGCGATAGGGCGGGCTATTTCGGCGGTCAACGACAGGGGCACCAAACTTCGAATGAGCCCGCCGACGGTTATCACCGGCGCGAACCTCGACAGTTTCGATCAGTGCTTCGAGACACTGGTAGCACCTATCAACACCGCATACGGCGAAGTGCGTATGAATATCACGATCCAGGACCTTGAGTAAGAAGGAGACGATCATGGCGGAAAAGCCCGAGGAAATTCTGAAACTGTTTTCAAAAAGTGAAGAATTGCTCGAGATGTTTAGGAAGGGCAGGGCATTCACCGAAGAGTTGATGTATGAGAATGAACGGCTTCGATACCGCATCGTGCAGTTGGAGAAGGAGAAGATGGACCTCTCGGGCACGTTGATGCGAGAGGTAGAGCGCCTAAGGCTCGAGAACAGCCAGATGGCGCAGAAGCTGGATTTCCTGGACGGCAGGTACCAGGAAATCGAGGCCGAGAACAAGGACTTTGCGCAGCGATACGTCGAGGTCGAGGAGCAGAACGAAAGCCTGGCCAATCTCTACGTAGCCAGCTACCGGCTGCACTCAACACTGGATCCACTTGAGGTCGTTGAGTGCATAAAGGAGATTCTGGTCAACATGGTCGGCACTGAGGAGTTCGGGCTCTATGTGGTCGACGAGGAGTCCAGCGAACTGGTGTTGGCGGGCTGCGAGGGCGAGATCGCCCAAAGACTCGAGCGAGGCCGCGTTGCCTTCGGGGATGGTCTCGAGGGGATGGTCGCTCAGAGCGGCGAGCCGTTCTTTACCGACGACGCGGGAGAAGGCGGCGAAGTCTGTGCCTGCATACCGCTGAAGATCAAGGAGCGCGTCGTGGGCGTCATCGCAATGTATAAGCTACTGCCTCACAAAATGGGGTTGAGCGCTCTTGATCACAAGCTGCTCGAATTGTTAGCGGGCCACGCGGCAACCGCGCTAGTTAGCTCGAAGCTGTACGCGGTCGCTGACCGCAAACTGAAGACCATTGAAGGCTTTATGAGCTTGCTGCGTGTAAGGTAAAGGAGAAAACTCATGAATAACAGATCCCTCTTGGTGGTGGATGATTCAGCGACCTTCAGACAACTGCTTCGAATGAGTTTGACGCGGCTCGACGGGATGAAGGAGTCGACGATAACCGAGGCAACGGATGGCGAAGACGCCTTGAACAAAGTCCGCGCCGGGAATTTCGACCTCGTCTTAACTGACATTCGAATGCCAAACATGGACGGCCTCGAGTTCGTTCGGCGCGTCAGGGGCGAATTGAACAAGCAGGATCTGCCCATCATCATCATCAGTACGAAGGGCGCTGACGATGACATCGAACTTGGTATGAAAATCGGCGCGAGCGGTTATCTTTCGAAACCTATTTCGATGATCCGCCTCCGAGAGCTGGTATCAGGATTCTTATCACAATAGCGGGTGGGTGTGCATGGAGCTGACAGGCGATCTGAGCGATTTCGCTCTAACCGACATCTTACAGATACTGGCGCTCAGCAGAAAGACGGGAACGCTTTCGCTGGACACCGGGAGCCTCGCCGGGAAGATTGTCATCGATCACGGCCGGATTACCTATGCTTCCCAACACCCGGGCAAGTCGCTGGCCGACAGCCTCGCGAAAGAAAAGGGCATCAATCCGCAAGCGCTGGATTCGTTGAAGGCCTTCGGTGCGCGCGCCAAAGGTGTCTGGACGCTCCACTCCCTCATAATCGAGAGCGGCATAATGAGCGAGGCGGAGTTGGAACGCGCCGTGAAACGCCACATACACGACGTAGTGGCAGGTCTTGTCACGTTGGAGAAAGGACGCTTCGGTATCGAACTGAACCAGGCCGACGTCGTCGAAGCGATGAGCGAAGTCAGGTTGAAGGAGGGGCTGGACGTCGGCGAGGTTCTCCTCGAAGCTGCCAAGGAGCGCGACGAGTCGCACAGCAGGGAAGACCCGCAAACTCTATCACTCCGCGAATGGCTGGCGGCCGACGGGTATGCCGCAGGCAAGTCGGTGATGCCCGAGGGCTTCTTGCTGGACGCGCTCCCGGTCAGCCGGGCCGACTTGTACGAAAAGGAACCGCGTCCCCAAGGCAACGGCAAAGCAACGCCCAACCGTGCTTCGCTGCTGTGTTCGTTGCTCGCTGAGTTGAGGTCGCACTCATTCGAGGCCGAGGTGAGTCTGTTGATCATGCGCTACGCGAGCGAAGTCGCCAGCCGCGGCGTCCTCTTCGTCCTGAAGGACAACGACATTATGGGGTTGGGCCAGTTTGGCATAAAAGCTCACGGCGGTCACCGATCTCCCGACGAGAGCGTGCGTGAGATTCACGTCCCACTTGGCGCCCACAGCATATTCGATGAGGTCGTCCGCACGGGCCAGCCCTACATAGGCGAGATGCCCGCCGGCTATTGGAACGAAGAAGTACTCTGCAGGATAGGCGGCCAGGCCTCGCCGTTGTCAGTGTTCCTGCTGCCGTTGATGTGCCAGAATCGGCCCGTGTTCCTAATCTATGGCGACAATTACCCGGATGTCACTGAAATGACCGGGCTTGATGAACTCGTCGCGCTGGTCAACCAGGCAAGCGTGGTCCTCGAGAAAATCGTCCTCGAGCGAATAGTCATCCAGATGCGAAGCGGGGAAGCCCTGGCGTCTTAGCGAAACAAACTCGCCAACCTCATATAACCAACGCACACACAAGGAGCTGCGGAAAGGAGAGTGAGAGCTTCCTCGACGCACGAGGCTGCGCGTCTGATAAGAAGCATTATGTGTAAGCTAGGGGCGGGCCCCGCATTAGCCGGCATCGCACTCTGTTAGAGATCGTTCCCCGCGTACGACAGGTTGAAGCTTTTGTTGACGAGGGGGAAATCGGGCACGATGTTCTTCAGTATCGCGTAATTCAGTGCCGGCCAGTTCGCGAATGAAGCGTCCTTGATCTTCACCCGCGACAAGGAGCCATTTGCTCCCGCGACAACCCAGTGCCAGATAGGACCGCGCCAGCCTTCAACCAGTCCAAAGGAACTTGCGCCCACGGGGATCTCCCGGATCGAAGCGGCGAGACTCCCTTCAGGCAGCCGATCAAGAGCACGCGCCACAAGGCCGAAGGACTCGTGCAATTCTTCGGCTCGTACCATAAACCGCGCCCAGACGTCGCCAGCCCGCAGGACCGCAACTCGAAATGGCAAATCACCGTACGCCGCGAACGGATGATCCCGCCTAGCGTCTGCGTCAATCCCACTGGCGCGGGCCACTAGGCCGACCACCTGCATCTCGCGAGCAGTTCTGGTGGTTAGCCGCCCCGTCCCCTGCAGTCGGTCCACGACCAGGTTGTTCTTGAGCGCGATGTCAGCCACCTCTTCAAAATCAGCGTTGACCTGGGCGAGCGTCGCCTGTGCGTCTGCAATCTGCCCCTGCGATAAGTCTATCCGGACGCCTCCAGGCTCAAGCGTGCCCCGCAGCAGGCGGTGGCCGGTGAGCCGGGCGTTTAAGCGAACCATGTTCTCGCGGATCCGCATGGCATGCGCATTGGCAAAGGCAAACCCTGTGTCAGTGCAAATCGCACCAATGTCGGCGATGTGGTTATATATGCGTTCAAGCTCCAGAAGCACTACGCGCAGATAGGCGGCGCGTGCCGGAATCGTCACGCCGGCGAGTGATTCGATGGCCTGACAGAATGCCATCGCGTGGGCTACGCTGGAATCGCCCGATATCCGCTCCGCGAGCGCGACCGCGCGCGAGAACGCCACCTCCTCGAACAGCTTCTCGATGCCTTTGTGAACAAAGTATAGCCGCGACTCCAGATTGATTATCGTCTCGCCTTCTACGCTGAACCGAAAATGGCCTGGCTCGATTATGCCGGCGTGCACAGGCCCCACTGTTATCTCATGAATTCCCTCCCCCTCGACCCGCCGGAAAGGATAAGGAGTGCCGTCATCCACAAACTCCCTTTGCGGTGGTGGGGTTCTTTGAAGCGGGTAATAGTCCGCTGGCCAGAACTGGTGTAGCGGCAGGCGGCGAAGGTCGGGATGGTCCACCGGGACAAGTCCGAAAAGGTCGTGAATCTCCCGCTCGAAGCGACTGGCCTGATACCAACGCGTTGCTAGCGACGGAATCGTCGCGTCGTCCGCAGGCGTTTCTGTCGTAACCACGACGAAGACATCAGCACCTTCGATCTCGAATATGTATCGCAACCTGAATTGGCCACACTCCGCGCGCGCATCTTCCGCGAGTATCAGCTCGGGACGCGCGTTGAATCTATCGCGCAAGTAATCCGCGAGCACGGGGATATTCTCCCTCCTGCACGAGACACGCACTTCACGCGAAGTTCGCACCTCGATGTCCGCTAAACTCAGAGCAACCGCCCGAAGCTGGCGCGCGACCAGGTTCACCTCGATCATCTCAAACTCCCAGCACCTTGAGGGCCTGCCTCAGGGCCTCAAGAAGCGGCGACGGAAGCGCAAGCCCAAGGAGCACCAACAGCGCGAAGTTCAGCGCGACCGGCGCAAGCGACCGCGCGAGCGCAGGCCCACGCGGCACTCTCACTGGGGAGCCGCTCCCGTACAACATCCTATTGACACTCCCGAGGACTCCGGCGAACACCACCACCACCAGTCCGACCCCGGCCATCGCTACCCATTGAGCCCCGTTCTCGAGGCCCGCGCGAAAAATGATGAACTCACTAATGAACGGGCCAAACGGCGGGAGACCCATCAGAGCGAGCGTCCCCGCAAGAAACGCGCCGCCGACTATCGGAGATGAGCGCAGCAGCCCGCGCACCCTACGGATGTCGGTCGTCCTGTAGTTCAGCAGGATGTTTCCCGACAGGATGAACATGGCGGATTTCGAAAGCGCGTGGTTTATCACGTGCAGCAGCGCGCCGAGCGTACCCCAGTACCCGCCGAAGCCGAGTCCCAGGCATATGATCCCTATGTGCTCAACGCTCGAATAGGCGAGCATTCGTTTGTAGTTGCGCTGCGCCAGAAGCAGGGCCGCCGCCACCGCAAGCGATATCAAACCGAGTCCCATCAACAACCGCGAGGCGAAAACCGCTCCTGCCGCGATATCAACTATTGACTTGAATCTCATCAGCGCATAGAGCCCCACGTTTAGCAACACACCCGACATCATGGCACTGATCGGGGCAGGCGCTTCGCTGTGCGCGTCCGGCAACCAGGTGTGCATCGGCGCAAGCCCGGCCTTCGTTCCATATCCGACGAGTATGAAGGCAAAAGCAATACGAACGAGTTGCGGATTGAGCGACGCTGCCGCCGCGTGCAGCGAAGTCCAGTTCACCGCGATCTCTCCCGCTCTCCCGGACCCGGCGTAGTACATCAGCACCGTACCGATAAACGCGAGCGCGATCCCCACTGATGACAGGATTAGATACTTATAGGCCGCCTCGAGAGACGCCCGCGTCTGGTGCAGGTTGACCAGAAAGACCGTCGCCAATGTCGTACCTTCAACCGCGACCCACATTATGCCCAGGTTGTCCGTGGTCACTGCGAGCAACATTGTGAATATGAAGGTCTGAAACAACGCGAAAAACAAGCGCACTCGGCCCAGACGTGAGCGGTCGAACTCGGCACGGATATATCCGAGGCCGTAGAGTCCGGCGATTGCCCCGATGGTGGTTATCAGCACGATCATCAGCGCCGATAGCGCATCCACGCGAAGCAAACCGCCCATTGCCGTCACCGCCGCTGCGGACTGCATATGAGACTGGCCGTCGCGCCACACGCGAAGTGCTACCGTCAGCCCCGCGCCTAGCCCTCCTATAGTCGCAACTGCTTGGATCGTCTCGATGAGAAGGCGCTGTCGCGCGAGCACGATGAGACCCGCAGCGATCAGAGGGATGAGCAGAAGGGATACGACTATCATCCCTTCAATCCCCCTAACTGGTCCACCTCAATCGAATCGAAATTCTCTTTTATTCGGTAGATGAATACCTCCATGACCAGCACTGCGACGAGAACGTCGAGAAAGACACCCATTTCGACTATGAACGGGACGCCGTACGTAGTTAGCAGCGCAAGCAGGAATATGCTGTTCTCAAGCATCAGGAAACCAAGAATCTGCGTCAGCGCGCGCCGCCGGATAACCATGACGAAGAGGCCGATGAGCACCCCGGCGAAAGCGAGCGGTATGGTGTCGGCCGTCGGCAACGGGTTCAATGCGGCAACGGGTTTCATTATGTAGAAAGCGATGACGACTAACAGTCCGCTCACCACCAGGGCCGCGGGCGTTCCGAGATAAGGCGCAACCGCGCGCTGGATACCTATCTTCGTTACGGCGCGGTTAAGTACGCGAGGGATCATCAACACTTTGATCAGCACGAGGGCCAGCGCCACGCCGAACAACTCCGTGCTGTGTGTAAACCTGGCGACGACGCCGGCCAACAGGGCCAGAATGAAGGACTGGACCGCAAACAACCGCACTTGTCCTGCCAGATCCCGGCGCACGATGAGAAGGAACGCCGTCCCAAGAACTGCGAACGAAAGCAGGTTGACCAGTTTTGGAAACACTCCCAACATTTCTACCTCCCGGTCGTCGTCTATCTCACGAAAAAGAATGAGAGCACGGCCAGCAGTGCCAGCGTGAGCGAGCCGCTTAACAGCTCCGGTACCAGGAACAGCCGAAGTTTTGCCAGCGATGTTTCAAGCAGCGCGATGATTGCGGCAAGAGCGCTCACCTTCGCCCCGAGCGCCACAAAAGCCAGACCAAGTGCTCCCGGTGTGCTGGTCGCCGCTACTCCCCAGGGAAAGAACAGATTCGAGAGCAAGACTAGAAAGAGCAGGAGCTTCATTGCTGCGGCCCATTCAACCAACGCGAGGTGGCGGCCGGAATACTCCAGTACCATGGCCTCGTGAATCATCGTCAGCTCGAGGTGCGTAGCCGGATTATCAACCGGCAACCGCCCTGTCTCCGCCAGCGCGACTACGAACAATGCGATGAATGCCAGGAGGTGCCCTGGGTTTAGAAGTAAGAGCGACTCGGTCGTCCCGCGCCTCACGATCTCGTCGAGACTCGTACTCCCGACGCGTAGCGCGATGGCGAAGATCGCTATCATCACCGTCGGCTCAGCTAGAGCAGCTATTACCATCTCGCGGCTGGAACCCATACCCCCGAACGCACTTCCCGCATCCAGCCCCGCAAGCGCCAAAAAGAACGTTGCGAGCAGGAATAGGTACATCAAAACGATAATGTTCCCGATGAACCCCAGCGGCGTGTGCGTGGTTAGTATCGGCAGGAGTAGCGACGCCAGCAACATCACTGCCGCGAGTAGATAGGGCGTGAACCTGAAGATCCAGGAGGTGTTCTCTGATACAACCGCTTCTTTCGCAAGCAATTTGCGCAAATCGCGGTAGGGCTGAAGCACGCTCGCGCCGCGTCTGCCCTGCAACCGCGCTTTTAGTTTGCGCAGCAACCCTAAAAGCAGAGGCGCTCCCAGGGCGACCACGAGAAGTTGAATCACTTCGATCAGTATCTTAGTCAACATCGGCTATCGAGTCGTCATCTCGCAAGCATCACCAACACAAGCAGCGCGATAAGAACATACAGCAGGTAGACATGGATGTTGCCGGACTGCAAGACGCGCGCGCGCTCGGCAAGGAACTGCGCAAGCCGCCTAAGCGGGTTATATAGGGCTTCCTCCAGAATCGACCGCGCTTCATTGCGAAAGGCAATTGTCCGTACGAAGAAGCGGGACTCCGGGTGGAACTGAATGTCCAACTCTTTCACCGGACGATACAACAGGCCAAACACCCGCTTGAACGGATTGGCAAACGCCGTTGCCGTATACTCGAAGCGCGCGGTCTGCAGTGCGCGCCCGCACCCCCACGTCTCGTAATATCGACGCCGTCTGTTTGCCCCGGCAACGCGAAGCCCAACAGGTATGGCCGACAGCAGCGCCACCAGCGCGACGGCGATCCACAACGGTGAGACGCTTGCAAAAGAGTCGTTGGCCATTACCGAATTCCAACCGAAATGGACATCCGTCGGCGCGCCGGTCAGGACGGATACCGCTTTGTTCAGGAAGAACAGCACGCCAAACGGCGCGACACCAAACGCCACACACGCAAGTGCCAGCAATGCCATAGCTGCGCGCATAGTGAAATCGACTTCCCTCGCCTCTCGGGCGTGCTCGCTGCGTGGCAGTGCGAGGAAGCTGATGCCGAATGCCTTGATAAAACAGGCCGCGGCGAGGCCGCTCGTTAGCGCCAACGCGGCCACTGACAAGACAAAGATGAGGTTCGCGGCGCTTGATGAAATCTGGAAGCTGAGCAGAAGGGACTGGAATGTCAGCCACTCGCTGATAAACCCGTTGAACGGCGGAAGCGCGGCGATGGATACCGAGCCGACCAGAAAGCAGACCGCAGTCCACGGCATGCGCTTGATAAGTCCGCCCATCTCTTCCATGTTGCGAGTGTGCGTTGCGTGCAGAATTGCGCCGGCTCCCATGAAGAGCAAGCTCTTGAATGTCGCGTGATTCAACGTGTGATACAGTCCAGCGATCAACGCCAGCCCCGCCAGCGCGGGAAGATTGTAGGATTGAAACATCATACCCGCTCCCACGCCAAGCAAGATTATGCCGATGTTCTCTACACTGTGATAAGCCAGAAGCCGTTTCAGATCGTGTTCGACCAGCGCGTACAGGACACCGAGGATCGCTGAAATCGCCGCGACAACCAGCACCGCGCCACCCCACCACGCAGGACCTGTAGCCAGCCAGTCGAACCCGACACGCACAAGGCCATACACGCCGAGCTTGATCATCACCCCGGACATCAAAGCGGAGACGTGACTCGGCGCGGCTGGGTGTGCCCGCGGAAGCCAGATGTGTAGAGGAATGACTCCCGCCTTCGAACCAAACCCGAGAGCGAGAAGTAGGAAGACCGCATGCCGCGTTGTCCCGCCGATCGCCGGTGACACGCCGCGCCAATCGGCAAAACTCATGCTCCCCGCCGCGCGGCTCATCAGCAGGAATCCAACGAGCAAGCACGCAAACCCCGCGTGCGTCATCACAAGATAAACCCAACCCGCAGACTCCGTGTCTCGCTGCTCGCTCTCTGTCATCACAAGAAAATATGACGCGAGAGCCATCGCCTCCCAAAGCACCAAAAAAGTCAGCACATTGCGCGCCAGCGGAACCAGCACCATCGCAGCCAGAAATGCGTTGAACGCCAGCCCCATTCCTGCCAGCGAATGCCGCTTCTCGTACACACGCGTGTAGCCGAGCGCATACAACGCGGATGGGATCGCGCCGACGGCTATAACAACGACGAAGAACGCGCTCAGACGGTCAATACCGAGTGCGACGCCACCGATAGGCAAGAGTCTCGGGATGACCACCTCGAACGTGCCGCCAGCCGCGCCGGCCAATCCAAGCCCCAGCGCAACGGTCGCACCGAACAGGGCAAAAGTGTTACCCAGGACGCGCGCAAGTCCGGGGCGGGATCCCGCCAAAAGAGATCCGACCGCTCCCGCCGCAAAGAAGAGGAGCGCCAGCGCTAGCGCTCTGAGCATAACTGTCTCGCTGATTGTCATTGGTGATCGGAGGTCCGTTCTCGATCTTGATTCCTGGCAATCATCCGTGCGTTTGAAGGGCCGCCAGTATTCCGGCAAGAACCGTCTGCGGCGTGGGTGGGCAACCGCGTACGATTACGTCTACCGGGACTACCGCCGAGACGGGCCCTATCACGCCATAGCCGCCGGCAAAGACTCCGCAATCAATCGCGCAATCGCCGATGGCTATGACGATCTTGGGCTCAGGGGTCGCGTCGTAGGTACGCCTGAGAGGGTCAGCCATATTGCGAGTCACCGGGCCTGTTACGAGTAGGCAGTCCGCGTGACGCGGCGAGGCCACGAAATGAAGGCCGAACCGCTCGACGTCATAGTAGGGATTGTTGAGAGCGATAATCTCGAGCTCACAACCATTGCACGATCCGGCGTCTACCTCGCGTATGTGCAGGGAACGCCCGAGCACCCTTTGAGCCCACGCGTCGATCTGCCGACCAATGACCTCAACTTGCTCTTCGCTCTCGGCCCGAACAAGGGGTTCGGTTACTACTGGGGTGCGCAGGATCTTCTTGAGCAACATCATCTCAACCGTAGTCTCCAACGCGCCAGTTCCCAAGCACGGCTGAATCCACGCCGCCGCGTCCCGCCCACCTATCACCGTGTCTCAAAATACAGGAAGCGTGCGCAGGAGGCGCAGTTGATGAACTCGCCTGACTTGGCTTGCTGAAGGCGAACGGCGGCCACGTTCAAATGACACGCGGAGCAGCGACCCATCCGAATCGCCGCAAAGGCGTTTCCCTCTTTTCTTCCGGCCGGCCTCGACAGTAAGCGTTCAAGCAAGACCTGCGCCTGTGGCTGTTGGTCGAGCAGTTGTTCGCACAGTCGCTTTACCGAACTCTCATCTGAGTTCGCGGAATCCTGTATTCCCCTCGACATTATTCTCCTTGCTGCGAATGCTAGCGTCTGGCTATCCTAACCGGTTTTCGCGACTCGATCTCCTCCAGCATGCTTCGCACCCCAATCAGATGGTTGTTGAACAGGTCCTTCGCTACGTCTAGCAGTTTGAAAACGGTCTTGTCGCTCACGGAATAATAGACGTTTGATCCTTCTTTGCGGGCGACGACTATGTTCTTGTTGCGAAGTACCGAGAGTTGTTGCGATGCGTTTGCCGGTTCGACGTCGAAATGTTGACTGATTTCATTGACCGTCAACTCCCCGTCGCGAAGGGCGTCCAGGATGGAGATCCTCAGGGGGTGCGCGAGCGCCTTAAAGAACTCCGCCTTAAAATTACTGAGCTGTTGTCTCATCGTGTGCCTTAAATCACGCCCCTTGCAGATATCCGAATATTCGCATTCTCATAGATGCTAAGCTCTGTCCCCGCGCTTGTCAACGGAGTTTTGCGAGGACACCTTCAAGTGCCGGTGGCTATTGGACGACTGGGGATTGCGCGGTGGAAGGAACAGACAGCGGTTTGCGAACCCGGGGGCGCGGTGGCTGGCGCCTCACTCGAAGGCCCGGAGCCCCGTGAGTTGTTCGCCCAAGACCAGCGTGTGAATCTCATTTGTCCCCTCATACGTGTACACCGATTCGAGGTTGCACATATGACGCATGATCGGATATTCACCCGTGATCCCATTGGCCCCCAGCACGCCTCGGCACGTGCGCGCGGCCTCCAATGCCATCGCCACGTTGTTCATCTTTGCCAATGAGATGTGCGCGGGTTTGATTCGCCCGTCGTCCTTCATTCTGCCGAGGTGCAGGCACAGTAACTGCGCCTTGCTTATCTCTACCATCACATCGACGAGCTTCTTCTGGGTCAACTGGAATGACCCGATCGGGCGGCCGAACTGTACCCGCTGCCTGGCGTACTTGACCGTGACATCAAGGCAATCCATCGCCGCGCCGACCGCACCCCAGGCGATGCCGTACCTTGCTTGCGACAAACACATCAGCGGACTCTTAAGTCCCTTGCTCCCGGCCAGGATGTTCGCTTCGGGTATCAAGCAGTCCGCAAAGAACAACTCAGAAGTCACCGATGCGCGGAGGCTGAGCTTATGCTTGGTCTCGCGAGCGCTGAAGCCCTTGGTGCCTTTTTCGACGACGAAGCCCCGCACAATGTCATCCTCCGTTTTGGCCCAGACAATGGCGATATCGGCGATGTTACCGTTTGTTATCCATGCCTTCGATCCGTTTAACAACCATCCGTCGCCCACCCGTGTTGCTCGCGTCATCATTCCGCCAGGGTCCGAGCCGAAGTTGGGCTCCGTCAGCCCGAAACACCCGATGATTTCCCCCGCAGCCATTCCCGGCAAGTAACGACGACGCTGTTCCTCGCTGCCGAACTGAAAGATCGGATACATGCAAAGCGCGCCCTGTACCGACGCGAAACTCCGGATGCCCGAATCCCCTGCCTCAAGCTCCTGCATCACCAGACCGTACGCAACGTTGTTCATGCCCGCGCAGCCGTATTCCTCCGGCAGGTTTGCTCCAAGCACTCCAAGCTCCGCGATCTTCGAGACCAACTCTGCCGGAAACCGACCTTCCTCGTAACACTCGGCGATTATCGGTCTTACTTCCGCTTCCACGAACTTGCGGATCGAGTCCCGCGCCAGCCGCTCCTCTTCGGTGAGAAGACTCTCGATGCCCAAAAAATCCATGCCTTCAAAACTCATAATCACCCTTTCGATGTGTAACCACCCACGTTCATCACTTGTATGATTTCGGCAATAATGGCGACCGCTATCTCCTGAGGCGAGCGCGCCCCTATCTCAAGTCCGATCGGCGCGTGGACCCGATCGAGGTCGGCCTCTACCGCGCCTTCTTCCTTGAGCTTGCGAAACACCGAAAGCACTCGCCTGCGGCTCCCAATCATGCCTATGTAACCGGCCCGTGACCCGATCACACCCTTCAAGCAGATCTCGTCAAACTGATGCCCGCGCGTCACTATGACCACGGCGCTTGAGGAAGATAGTTCGTCTGGCCGCACTGCATCCTCAAACCTGCGAGTTTCTAGTTGGATTCGCGGGTCCGGCAGCCGCTTTCTGGAGAGGAACTCTTCGCGGTCGTCGACGACGGTGACTCGATACCCGACCATCGCGCCCATCAATGCCACAGCCTGTCCCACGTGGCCTGCCCCGAAGACAATCAGCGAGGGCTTGCGCCGAACCACTTCCAGTATCACCTTGGAGGCCCGGCCCCCCTCATCAACTATCTCTACGACCTCCGCGTTCTTCCTTGAGGAGAACAGGCGCTCCGCGTAGGCGACGGCTTCTCTGAACACCTTCGGGTCGTCGATCGAGCCAAAGACGGACCCGCTTCGCGAGACGGCAACCTTCTCGGCCTTCAAGTCCGCGCCCAGATACGTGACCATCACGACCGGCTCTCCTGCGGCGGAACCCTCAGCGATGAAGCTCAAAAGCTGCCTGCGGTTCATTCGCTCCTTGCGATCTCGGGCGGGCTACTTCTCCTTTGGCATTTCGGATTGGTCTCGCGCCAGCAGATAGGCCGTATCGAGCAGTTTCACTCCGCTGCTGTCCGCAACCAAGTACTGCGACTTCTTCATCTGGTCAATACGCCACGCGCCGTTCCATAACCCTGCCGCCCCGTGTTGTCCCTTCTTGTTCACGCCGTAGAGGATCACGTTGAATTGCGCGAGCTTGTGCCGGTCGTTGCCGTAGTTTCTCGCTATGCGTTTTACCGCCTCCAGGCAGGCTTCCTGCGGAGTGGCTCCACGGCGCATCATCTCGACCACCGTGTGCGCGCCGTTCGTCTTTATGACCTCCTCGCCGCGCCCCGTCGCTCCTGCCGCGCCTACGTCATTGTCGACGCAGAGACCGCATCCGACCAACGGAGAATCGCCGACTCGGCCGCTGAGTTTCCACGCGAGTCCGCTGGTCGTCGTTACTCCGGAGATGTCGCCGCCTTCGTTCACGGCAAGACAGTTAATCGTCCCCTGCGGCGGATGTTTAATCACGCCAAGCACCCAGTCACCAAGATCCGGTCTCCCGAGTTCCTTGACGAATCCGAGAATCCGCCTTTCTTCACTGCTCAACTCGTTGGGCGGGGTCGCAAGACCGGGGCCCCACGAGTCCTTATTGCTCATTGCCTCCTTCCACGCCAGCCACGCGATCCTCGATTTCTCGGTCAGCAAATCCTGTCGCTTGAATCCGTGCGCAACGGCGAACTTAAGCGCGCCCTCGCCCACGAGAAGAACGTGGTCGGTCCTTTTCATCACCTGATAGGCGACCTTCGATGGGTTCTTCACTTCTCGCAAGCCGGCCACTGCTCCCGCCCGCCTCGTGGGGCCATGCATGACCGACGAATCAAGTTCGACGATGCCGTCCTCATTTGGGAGTCCGCCGTAACCGACTGTGTTGTCTTCCGGGTCGTCTTCATTGATGTTGACGCCGGCGATGACCGCATCAAGCGTGTCGACTCTATCAACCTTGATCATCTGAAACGCGCGCTCGACGGCTCGCTGCCCGTTGGCGCTGGCGATGACAACGGGCAGAGTGTCATTGTCTGCGGCCGCGTTGCTCGCCGAGGTGCCAAATCTCGATCCGGCAAGTCCCGCGATGCCGGCCGCCACAGAACCCTTAAAGAACCCGCGCCTGGATATCTTCTCGAACATTCATCTCTCCTGTCGAAGTATTGTTTTTTGGACTCCTGCCCCGATAGTCTCTCCGGCCGCCGAACCAAGGTGATCCGGGATTCCACTACCCCCTGTAACTCGGCCGCGCGCGAACGCGCGTGCCGGGGCGCAAGACCCGGACAACGATTCGTCTCTCGTGATCGCCTCTTTTGCTCGTAGGGTAATATCCGAGCAAATACTGATGCCTGAGCTCGTCGGCGATCTTGGCGAAAGCCGGCTCCAACTCGGTCAGCGTGTCGGCCCGCAAGACAACCCCGCCCGAATACTCGGCGAGTTGATGAAAATACTCGTCAGCCTCGCGGTACTGGCGATCCAGCTTTCGCATTTCCCTGTCCGCCTTGTTCGGAGGCTGACCGGCCATGCGCGCCAGCATCTTCCGCTCATTATCAGGCCGTGTGCCGTACCGTATAACATACGCGATGACGTCTTCGCTCTCGATTACGGCGTCGAGCGTATCTTCGGCGGCGATCTCGCTGCTGGCCGTATCGACGCCGTCGCTGAACACGACGACGGCCTTCCGCCCTTCTATCTCCCTCAACCGCTCCCAAACGGCGGTGTAAACCGCCTCATAAACCTGAGTGAATTCACCCGGCTGTATACCCTCGATGGCCCGCGAGAGCACCTCGCGATCGCCGGTCAGATCGCAGAGAACCTGGACGCTGTCATTGAAGCTGATCACCATCACCCGGTCCCGCGGCCTCAGGCTTCGCGTGAACGCCGTTGCCGCTGCCTTGATCGAATCGAGTTGCTCGATCGTTGATCCGCTCGAGTCAATCAACAGCGCCACACTGAACGGCTCCTCTACGGATCCAAAGAACCCAATCTCTTGCTTGACGCCATCTTCAAAGACCTCGAAGTCGCGTTGCGTCAAATCCGTAATATAGCGCCCGCCGGGGTCGCGCACAACTACCGGAACCTGAACGAGCGTCGTCTCCAGCTTGACCGGCTCATCCTGTTGCTGTCGCCCCCGCCCCTGCGTCGCTTCCGCCTCCGCGAGGACAAGACTCGAGGTTTGTGCGGCAATGATTGCCGAGCCAAACCAAAGCGCGAGAGCCAATGACGAACGCTTCATGATCTTCAACTCCCGGCAGCGCCCGCGCGCGTACTAACCGCGCCCGAGCGACACGTACCTGAATCCCGCCGCCCGCGCCGCCTCGGGCTCGTAAATGTTTCGCAGGTCTATGATGTTCGGCTCGCGCATCACGCTCTTGAGCCGGCCAAAATCGAGGCTCCTGAATTGATTCCACTCCGTCATCACGACAAGCCCATCAGCGCCGCTCGCCGCAGCATACTCGTCTTCACAGTACTCGATCTTTTTCATTATGAGGCGCGCCGCGTCCATCGCAGCCGGGTCGTATGCGCGGACCCTCGCGCCGGCAGCCTCAAGGTCGCTCACTAACTTGATTGACGGCGCCTCGCGCAGGTCATCGGTTTCGGGCTTGAACGAGAGTCCCAGTATCGCCACCGTCGTGCCCTTCAAGTTCGGAAGCAGCTTCGTTATTCGCTCTATCATTGCCGATTTCTGCAGCTCATTCACCTTGAGGACTGCCTCGACGATCTTCAGCTCATAACCCGCGCCTCTCGCAAGCGCTGCCAGCGCTGAGGCGTCCTTGGGAAAGCAACTGCCTCCGAAGCCGGGACCCGGGTGCAGGAACTTGGACCCTATGCGCTCGTCCATACCCATGCCCTTCGACACGTCGTGCACGTCGGCGCCCAGCAAGTCACACAGATTCGCGATCTCGTTTATGAACGACACCTTCGTGGCCAGGAACGCATTCGACGCGTATTTGATCATCTCCGCCGACTCGGGCGTTGTGATGACGAAGGGCGTCTCGATCAAGTACAGAGGCCGGTACAAGTCCTTGAGTATGGCGATGGCCTCTTCGTCGACACAGCCGATGACGACGCGGTTCGGACGCATGAAATCGTTGATCGCAGCCCCTTCTCTAAGGAACTCCGGATTGGCTGCTATCGAGAACCGGCACGACGCCGTTTGGTTCTCCTCGATCGTGCTCTTGATGTACGCCGCTGCGCCCACGGGCACCGTGCTCTTGGTGACGATGACCTTGTAGCCGTTGAGCGCCTTTGCTATCTCGAGCGCAACGTCATGAATCTGGCTCATGTCGGCCGAGCCGTCTCCACTCGCCGGCGTACCGACCGCGAGGAACACGACAAGCGACTTCTCGACCGCGTCCTTCAAATCAGTCGAGAAAGCGAGCCTCCCTTCGCGCACGTTCTTTGCCACCAGTGCCTCAAGGCCAGGCTCGTAAACCGGCAGCTTACCCCGATTGAGCGCGTCGATCTTCCTCTCGTCTTTGTCGACACAATTGACGTACATACCGAAGTCGGCAAAACACGCCCCGGTCACTAGTCCGACGTATCCCGTTCCTACTACGGCGATGTGCATCCAAAACCTCCTACTACTCATGTCCTCCGAGATGCCGCCGGCGGATTCATCTCTGACATGAAGTAATCGACGGTCTTCGCCAGCCCTTCGTCCAGCTCGACTCGCGGCTCCCAGCCTAACAACCGTCGAGCCAAGCCGATGTCGGGTTGCCGCACTCGCGGGTCGTCAACGGGGAGCGGGCGATACTCGATGATGCTCTTGCTGCCGGTCAGGGCGATGACCTTATGCGCGAGCTCGATCACGGAGAATTCGGCTGGGTTTCCGATGTTGACCGGCTGATGGACGTCGTCCTCCGCGTCTTCGTTCCTCCTGGCTTCCGATACTTGTGTAGGTCCGCTATCGGGAAGCATCAACAGCCGCACGATGCCATCGATCAGGTCGCTCACGTAACAGAACGACCGAGTCTGGCGGCCGTCTCCGTACACCGTCAGAGGCTCGTTGTTGATCGCTTGCACGATGAAGTTCGAGATCACCCTCCCGTCGTGCGGCCGCATCCGACTGCCATAAGTGTTGAAGATTCTGGCGATTCGGGTGTCCAATCCATGAAAGCGGTGATAGGCCATCGTAATCGCTTCGGCGAACCGCTTGGCCTCATCGTAGACCCCGCGCGGCCCGACCGGATTCACGTGGCCCCAGTAGTCTTCGGTTTGAGGATGGATCTGCGGGTCACCGTACACTTCGGAAGTCGACGCGAGCAGGAATCGCGCCGCCTTCGCCTTCGCCAATCCGAGCGCCTTGTGCGTGCCGAGGCTCCCAACCTTCAGAGTCTGAATCGGCAATTGCAAATAATCGACCGGGCTCGCCGGCGACGCGAAGTGTACTACCGCGTCGAGCGGCTCGCCGACGTGCAGGTACTCGGTCACGTCCTGCTTCACGAACCTGAATGAAGCGTCGCCCAGGTGGTGTTCAATGTTCGCGGCACGGCCGGTGAGAAGGTTGTCGAACGCGATCACCTCATGCCCCGCCGCGAGCAACCTGTCCACGAGGTGCGAGCCTAGAAACCCCGCTCCGCCTGTTATCAGAATCCTCACGCCCTCGGTTCCCCGTTCTGAGTTCAAGCTTCAGCTTGCCCGTCTGAAACGTCGCCCTGGAGGTTGAACCCTGAACGCTTCATTATCGCCGCGTTGACCTCTCGCTGGCGATCATTCATAAAACGCCCGAATAGTCTCGACGACGTAGCTCTGTGCCGATGGTTCAAGCTCCGGATGAATCGGCACTGCCAGAACCTCTTCCGCCGCGCATTCCGAAACCGGCAAGTCGCCGCGCCTGTAGCCAAGGTCCTTGAAACAATTCTGCAAGTGCAGCGGTAACGGATAGTAGATCTCTGTGCCGATTCCCTTCTCTGCCAGGTGCGATCGGAGCCGGTCGCGATCCTTCACTCGGATCACAAACTGGTTATAGACGTGGTAGCAGTCCGTCCGCTCCGCCGGCAAGACGACCTTCTCGTTCTCAGTCAGCCCGGATTCCCCAAAGAACTGCCGATACCTCTGAGCGTTCGCGCGGCGAGCCTCGGCCCATTCATCCAGATACCGCAGCTTCACACGAAGTATCGCAGCTTGAAGCGAATCAAGCCGGCTGTTCATCCCGACGTAGTCGTGAAAGTATTTCTTCCTCGCGCCGTGCGCGCGCAAGCTCTGCAGTCTCTCCGCCAGTGCGGGATCATTAGTCGTTAGCAGGCCGCCGTCCCCTGCCCCGCCGAGGTTCTTCGACGGATAGAAGCTGAACGCCGCGATGGCTCCCAACCGGCCCGCGCGAGTTCCCGCGTACTCGGCCCCTATCGCCTGCGCGGCGTCTTCGATCACCGGCAAACTGTGTGTCGCGGCGATTTCGTTCAGTGAATCCATGTCGGCGCACTGACCGAACAGGTGCACCGGGATTATGGCCTTTGTTCGCTCGGAGATTGCCTTCTCAATCAGCGTTACGTCGATGTTGAAGGTGGACTCGTCGATGTCCACGAACACGGGCCGTGCGCCGAGCCTGACTATCGAACCGGCTGTGGCGAAAAAAGAAAAGGGCGTTGTGATGACCTCATCCCCGGTCCTTATGCCGTAGGCCATAAGCGCTAGCAGTAAGGCATCCGAGCCTGACGCGCAGCCAACCGCATGCTCGCACTGGCAATAGGCGGCGACTTCACGCTCGAACTCTCGCACCTCTGGACCAAGAATGAACTGCTGGCTGGTGAGAACGTCTCTGACGGCGGCTTCTATCTCGGGTCCGATTCGAGTGTACTGGGCCTTCAAGTCCAGTATAGGAACTCTCATCTGGTTATTGTCCTTGCTCAGGTGTTTTGCTCCATCGAAGAACGGGCGCCTCTGGCGTCGACGTCGTTTCCTGCAAGTGAGAACGGGACAATCATATTATCGGAAGCTAGCATGCCTCGTCAAAGGGGGCTTAGTTTGGTTCCTTGCTCTCGGTTACGGCCTCGTCTGCGGATAGCCACTTCGCCCGAAGTGGGTTGCTGATGTTCCAGCCTACGCCATTCAATACGCCGCCCCCGCTCATACCCACTTCACCAGAAGTGGGTTGCTGATGTTCCAGCCTACGGCATTCAAGACGCCGCACCCGCTCATACTCACTTCGCGAGAAGTGGGTTGCTGATGTTCTAGCCTACGGCACTGAGCATCCTCGACGACGCTCCACGCCTCACCATTTGCGCGATTCACCTCTCGCAGCTAACATCCATCGCCTATGATAACGTTGATCGGCGCGACTGGCTTCACAGGCACGCTCATAGCTCACGAGATTCACCGGCTTGGAATCTCAGCGCGGCTCGCCGCCCGTGATGAACACAAACTGGAGCGGCTCAACGCCGAGGCTGGTGGTTGTTTCGATCTCGCGACAGTCGATGTCACCGACCCCGCAAGCGTCGAGCGGGCACTCGATGGGGCCAGCGTCGTCATCAACTGCGCTGGTCCCTTTACCGATCTCGGCGAGCCCGTCGTCAGCCGGGCCGTGCGCCGAGGTATTCACTACGTCGATACAACCGGCGAGCAGGGCTTCATCAAGACCGTCTACGACAAGTACGACGACGAGGCGCGAAGCAACGGCATCGCGCTCGTGCCTGCCTGCGCGTTCGAGTACGCGCTCGGCGATGCGGCGACCGGGCTTGCCGTGGGAACGCCGGCGCAATGCGACAGTTTGGAGATCACCTATTCCGCAACGGGCATCGGCATGAGCCGCGGAACAAAAAAGAGCGTAATCCGAGCGATGTCGAGCGACGCGTTTCGGTACCGCGACGGAAAACTGGTCAAGCAACGTCCGGGCGAGAATTCCGTCACCGTGGAGATCCCGGGTGTCGGAAAGCGCAAGGCTTACTCGTTTCCGGGCGGCGAAGTTCTGATGGCGCCAAGACACATCGAGGTTCGCGACGTCACGACCTTCATGGTCTTCGGCGTTCCGAGATTCGTGCTGGCATCCGTGGAACGAGTCGCCGCGCTCGCATCGGGCTCGGCCTTCGAGCGATGGCTTGTCCGGCGCATCGACCGCGGGAGCTTCGGGCCGTCTCCCAAGGAGCGGCAACGCACCTTATTCACTATAGTCTGCGCGGCCCGTCGCGGGAACCAATCTCGGACGGTTACGGTTGCGGGCCGCGATCCATATGGCATTACCGCAGCGGTGGCCGTTCGCGTAGCCTCCATTCTCGAGCACGGCGACGCGCGAAGTCTCGGTGGAGTTTCCCCTTCGATGGTCGCGGGCGCGCAGCCGCTCATCGAGGAGACCGAACGGCTTGGGGTGAAGTGGGACCTCGGCGAGTGGAAAAACCGTAACTCGATTCCATCGACCTGACCCGCGCCCGAGGTCGTTCGTTACACGGCGAAACCGGCGTCTAACAAAAATGGGGAGAGGCTCCTGACAAATTCTGTAGGAAGGCGCTGACCCGCTCGCTCGGCTCCGCTCGTAGAGAACACATCTACAACAGTTAGTCTCAGATGTTCAGACCTCAACCGTTTGGCACTCGTCTTGCCAAACTCAATGACGAGCTTCGAAACGAAAGGGCCGGAATGATCAGGGTAACGGGGGCTACGCTGATCGCTTCGGCCCTTTTATACTTTTACATAGGTGACGCCGCTAATCGCTAGTCATGATCGGGCGCCGGCTTCGGTTGTTTCGCTCTCTTCGCCGCGAAGAAATCATTTATCCAGTGATACTGATTCACGTACTTGCTCGTCTCTGACCGGAATATAGGCTGGCTGAATCTCTTTGTGACGTACACGGTTCGCACCCGGCCGTGTGATCGCACTCTGACCTTCACCTTGCGAGTCACCGTTTTCGTCGGGCGCGTGTCCAGACTCGGCGACTCCATCCACTCCGTCTTCTCGTAGTCGAGAATCGTCAGAACGCGCCCGACTCCTCCATTGTAAGCCGCAGCCAGATAGGGCCCGACTCGCTCCGCCGGTATGTCCGTCCGCGTGCGGATCGCGTCCCAATCTGAATCGCACAGCAATATCTGCGACATTATCGCGTTCACCGGATCGCCAACGCCCATCGCAAAGCTCGGCATCAGCCCCGCCGCCGGATATTTCACTGCAAGCCGTGCGTAGGTCGACGGCATCATCTGCACCAGGCCCCGCGCGCCCGCCGGGCTGATCGAGTACGCATAGGCCTTCTCGCCGTTTGTGCCGATGATCGTCAGCACCTGCTCGACCAGCGATTTCGTCATGCCTGGCGACTTGAACATGGTCGGGTCGATGTGCTCGTTCATCAGCAGCACGGTCAGTACATCTCTGGGGATGACGTCGGTGACTCGCTGGTTGGGGAACGCGGCGGATTCAACTCGGCGCTCCTTCAATCGCGCATAGGCGCGGTTGATGAACTCGGCCTGGACTTTTATTCCGCGCGCGATCACTTCATCGGTCCTGATCTCGGGTGAGAATGGAGTGTAGACGGCTTCGATGGTATCGGGTCCGGGGCCGAACCTCCCGCCCTCATTCGATACGGGGTACTTGACCGCGAGGACCTTCCCGCCCGACGGTTCGATCACGGCGATGTCTGAATTAATCCCATTGTCTCGGCGGACGGCTAACGTGATGCCCGATGTCAGCACGTCGAGACCGGCGTCGCTCTTGAGCGCGCGCGCGATCTTGATGTGGCCCTTCGAGTCCATCACCGCGATCGCCATCTCTCGCGCGATGATGCCGATGATTGGCACTTGCTTGTAGCTCCGCCGCCCGACGCGCACGCGCCTCATACCAATCGTGCCTTTGATCAGTTGAACGCGTTCGTTCCGCAGCTTGTGCCGGGCTTCGTCGATCTTGTCGAGGAGGTCAACCGGGTCGGTTCGGATGTTCCCGATGCTGAGGGCAAGTAAGACGGCGGTCGCGATGTTACCCATTCGCAGATACTCCGATGTTCGCTAAGACTCTGCGAGAATACTATCAGCATTCCGTGAAGGGCTGAATAGTAATCCGCTGCGACATAGAATCACAAGAAGTTCGCGGGGTTCTGCACGCTCCACCGTGTTGAGCGTCGCCCGCTCGCTCATCTTAGCGTCAGCCCTTGCGTTGACGTCCTGGTTTTTGCGCCCTCCCGTCAATCGTGCTGCGATCGGAGCCTCCCTCTATCTCGCTTTCTGCGCACCGCATCGCACATGTCTGTTTGCGAAACCGGCGGGATTCGTGTTAGCGTGCGCGGTAAATGAGCAACTGGGCAGGGGACCGTCTTGCGACCTCAGTGACGTAGGCCGCAAGCGCGCTCAGGTACCGCTCATTTCAACCCCCTACTGGACGCAATCCTCACACGTTCGCGCCTGAGTCTTGGCGGCCCTCGCTCGAGGTCCGCTTCTTTGAATCCACTCAGCCGGCCGACAACTCGGCCAAAGGAGGAGTTATGAAACCCAGACGCTTTGTCCTTCCGATTCTTGTGGTTCTCTGTTGCCTATCCTTTCAATCCGATGTTCGTTCGCGTGCGTTCTTTCAGTTGCCGCCGCTTGAAATCCACTACATCAATGTCGGATGGGGAGGATCCGTCCTGGTCAAGGGCCCGGATGGCACCACTGTGCTCATGGAAGCCGGGAATACAGGCAAGGGTACCAACACCGTAGTTCCCTACCTCCAATCCATTGGAATTCTCTCGACAACCGGCCTGGACTACACCATAGCCGGACATCAGCATTGCGATCACATCGGGGGAATGGACGAGGTGATCAACGCGGGTTACAACGTCCACGTCAAGAACTACTACAACGGTTCCAGCAACACGTCGACCTGCGTCACGGGGTGGAACTCAGCCGCCGCCACGACGACGGCCGGGGCGCCCGTGCCAATGCCCGTTGGAACCGTGATTCCGCTTGGCAACGGGGCGACGCTCACTGCGGTCGCCGTCAATGGCAGCATTATCGGAGGGGGCAGTGTTCCGGTCTCGGATGAAAACGACCGATCGATCGCTGTTCTGATCCAGTACGGCGGATTCGACTATCTCTGGGCCAGTGACCTGGGCGGCGGGACTATAGACGAGGCGTGCACCGGCAGATTCACTTCGTCGCAGACGGACGTGGAGACATCGGTCATTCAAGCGATCTCGCCCGGCGGGGCTTCGCCGATGATCAACTCAGGCGGCATCGACGTATTGCACGTCAACCACCACGGCAGCGAGAGCAGCACGAATAAGAACTGGATGAACCTGTCCGCTCCGGCCGTCGCGGTGATTGGGGTTGGCGGGGGTCAAACGACCGGATGGGACCTGCCGCGGATTGATGTCGTCGAACACGTGTTGCTGGCGCAAGCGACTGGCTGCATCACCGCGTCGCCGGCGCTAGTGGTTCAGACGGAAGAGGGAGCGCCCGCGGGTTCGCTGACGAGCACCGCCGGATTCTGCGTCGGTAACATCAAGGTCACAACCGACGGTCAGACTGATTTCACCGTCAGCGGCGACGGTCAGGTCACTCAGGGCCCGAACGAAGTCGCCGCCGCCGGGTTGCCACGAACATTCACGCTGGACGACGCGCCGCCCGTGCCGGACACTCAACCGCCGACGACCTCGATCACTGCGCCGCCAAACGGAGCGACCGTCTCGGGGACCGTATCGGTAACGGCGTCAGCGTCTGACAATGTTGGAGTCACGAGGGTTGAGTTCTATCTGGACAACACACTCAGCAGCACGGACACGGTGGCGCCTTACGCGTGGAACTGGGACACCACATCTTCGTCGAACGGGGCCCACAGCCTGGCCTCGAAGGCGTACGATGCGGCCGGCAACGTGGGCAGTTCAGCAGCGATCTCGGTGACCGTCAGCAACGCCGTCGGATTAGACATCTCGAACTGGAGTCTCACACAGGCGAACAGCTCGATCACGTTTTTCATCCCGGCCGGGACGGTTATTCCAGACAACGGGTACGCGGTTATTGGCCGGGATGCAACGAAGCAGCAGTTCGAGGCATTCTGGCGAGGCGGCTCTCCGCTGCCGAGCAATGTTGTCTACCTCAACTCTGCGGGCGCATTCCCGGTGATCAATGGAAGCGAGAACTACACGTTGTTCAACGCGGCTGGAACGAAGATCGATGGCAGGACAATCAGCATGGCATCGGGCGCCTTACAGAGCATACAACGGAAGGACCCGTGCCTCGCCGCCGGAAAGAGCAGCAGTTGGAACATACTTCCCACGACGTCCGCGACACCGGGATCCGGAGCCGGCGCCGGTTGTGCAAAGGGCGTGGTGATTAACGAATTCTCAGACGCAGGCGGGACCGGTAATTTCATCTACGAGTTCGTCGAGTTGCATTACGACCGATAGCGCTCCGAGTGGGCCCGCGGAAGATCATCGGCGGCTAGGAGCCTGTCGGAATGACGAGGCGCTTCAACGTAGTAACGAATTCATTCGATCGGTTTGTTGAGAAATACGCGTCTCGCCGACGTGGAAACGAATAAATTCGTTACTACGAGGTATTTACTTCGACAGGCTCGTAGTCGTTTGAGGTCTGGACGAAAGGAGGAATGCGCACGCCGCGCCTGGCAACGAGTCGGCAGCCCCATCCGCCGGCTATCAAGGTCCGGCGAGTTCGGCAAGATTGTATATCGGCCTTGTGCTGCTCGCCGGTCCGGTTCTTTCCATACCGCGAGCCGCAGGAAGAGGAAGAGTTGGAGGCGGCGATCGGAATCGAACCGATGAATAAAGGTTTTGCAGACCTCTGCCTTACCACTTGGCTACGCCGCCGGTTTGTCAATCGTACGCGTTGTCAAACGAAAGGCGAAGGCCGCTCACTCGGTTAGTAGCTCTGCCTTCGCCTTGAAACCCTGGAGCGGGAGACGGGATTTGAACCCGCGACTTCGACCTTGGCAAGGTCGCACTCTACCGCTGAGTTACTCCCGCGTTGACTGCCAGATTCTATCGGCCTATTTGAATCCATGTCAACACACCTTCGACTCGCAACCAGTTTAGCGCGTGACAGGCCGCGAATCCGCCGGTCCATGCGACGATACCTGCTTCAATATAATTCAAGCCGCATCACGAACGCGTCCTCAGTCGGCGCGCGATAGTAATCCCGGCGGCGGCCGACGAACTTGAACCCAAGCTTTCGGTAGAGCAACTGCGCGGTCTCATTCGACGCGCGGACCTCCAGCAACACGAAGGTGACGCCCCGGCGCCGCGCTTCATCGAGGCCCGCCTCGCACAGGCCCTCACCGATGCCCATCCGCCGATACTCGGGGCGCGTCGCGATGTTGTTGATGTGCATCTCGTCTTCAACGGTCCATCCCGCAAAGAAACCCACTACCTGGCCGCCCGATTCGCTTAATCGCGCGACCAACAACACGGAGCTGGGATTGTTGATCAACTCGCGTTGATAGGCGTCATAGCCCCAGCGGTTCAATCCGGTGGTCTCCTCAATATCGACGACCTCCTCGAGACAGTCCAGCCGCATCGGCTCAATCGTGAAGCCGCCGAGACTTCGCAGGTCCTCTCTTCTTATCGGATCGCTTGCCAAACCTAGTGCCCCGGATTCCAAAAGCGCAAGAAGCGCGGGCGCTTCGACCGTTCGCTATTTCGTCTTCAACATGCGATTGATCTTTGACCCAACCAACCCCAAGCCCAGCTTTATCTCAGCCTCGGCGGGCCGAACGTAGCAGGCCGCCAAGCTCTCTGCCCATCCCGTTTCGCCGCGCAAGTGCCTCAAGAATGCCAGCCTCGCGATCCCTTCGGCAAGCGCCCCCGGTTCAGGTTTAACTCTCCAACCCTTCAGCCTTAGGGAGTCCGCTTCTCGATATCGGCGCCCGGCGGCTTGCCCGATCGCTTCAGCATTCATGGTCGCGTGTTCCCCGACGAAGAGTACGGCATCCCGATCAGTGACGCGATTGATGGCATCGGCCAGCGGCGACACAATGGGCGGCAGCAACACAGCCGGCGCGCCATCGTCCTCGATCGTGAAGACCTGAGAGTAGACGTCGCCGTGGTGGCCGCGAATCAACGAGCAGACGATCTCCCCCGGGCGAGCTCCGTACGCTAGAGCTTCGAGCGCGGTCACTCCAACGACACGGCTACGGGTCGCCATCGCGAGGCCCTTTACCGCCGCCACTCCGACCCTGATTCCCGTGAATCCCCCGGGCCCGGTGCAGACCGCGTACAAACTCACGTCGCCTAGGGTCAATCCAGTCTCGTCGAGCACCGATTCAATCTCACCCCAGAGTCTCTCAGACCGCCCGCCGTCGGCGTCGTTAATCACGAACTTGACGATTTGATCACCGCTCGCAACGGCAATGCTCGAGGCGCGTGACGAGGTGTCGAGCGCTAGCGTGACGATTGGTGCTGTCTTCTCTGTTCCTACGGCAGGCATCGTCGTGTTCCCGGCGTCCTTGTCGTTTGTGCCGTCTTGCCGCGTGGGATTCCTCGCAAGTTTGACACTCTGATCACCGGCGATTATATATACTCGGTCTCGATTGAAACAACCACTCGCGCCCGCGCACGAAAGCCTTGATACCAACTCGTATGCAACAGTCCACCCCAATGCTCAGACAGTACGAGGAGATAAAGCGCCGGCATCCCGGCACGCTGCTCTTCTTTCGGTTGGGCGACTTTTACGAGATGTTCTTCGACGACGCAGTAATAGGCTCAAAGGAGCTCGAGATCACGCTGACGGCCCGGCACAAGGAACGCGGGTCGCCGGTGCCGATGTGCGGCGTCCCTTATCACGCGGCGAGCGGTTACATCGCCAAACTCGTGCGCAAGGGCTACCGCGTCGCCATCTGCGATCAGACCGAAGATCCAAAGAAAACCTCGAAGCTCGTTCGCCGCGAAGTCGTGCGGGTCATCACGCCGGGGACGGCCATCGATCCTCAGTTACTAGAAGCCCGCGACAACAGCTACCTCGCCGGCGTATTCGGAGTCGGCCAGGGTATGGCCGTCGCGTTCACCGACCTGAGCACCGGAGAGTTTTTGGTGACGGAATTCGCGGGCGAGTCCGCGTGGGAACGCGTAGTCGAGCAGATCGAGTGCTTCGCGCCGCGTGAGATAGTCTTTCCGAAATCACTCGAGCCGCTTTTCAAACCAGCCGCGAAGCCCGACGAACAAGGTGACGGCGGGATCGAAAAGAACGGCGTCCTGGCTTCCCGCCCGCTTGACTCCCTGTCGCCGTCATTGCACGCGATGGATGACTGGCATTTCTCTTACGAGCACGCGGCGGCGTTGCTGATATCGCAGTTCGACGTGGCGTCGCTCGATGGGTTCGGATTGAATGGACGCCCGCTTGCGATTTCTGCGGCGGGCGGAGTGCTCCAATACGTTCGCGAGACGCAGAAGGCCGACGCATCGCACATCAGCGGCATCACGTACTTTGAGCCTTCCGAGTTTCTGATGCTCGACTCGGCGACCGTGCGGAATCTCGAACTCATTGAAGCCCTCGACGGCTCTCGCGGTCGCACCCTGCTGAGTGTGCTCGACGAAACCGTAACGGGGATGGGATCGCGCTTGTTGAAGCAATGGTTGCTGCGGCCGTCGATGAAGATTGGCGAGTTGAACGCCCGGCTTGACGCTGTGGGAGAACTGAAGACCGCTCTGATACTACGCGACCGGTTGCGCAGTGAACTCAAGAAGATCGCGGACCTGGAGCGATTGATGTCTCGGATAAGCCTCGGCCGCGCGACTGCGCGTGACCTTGTGGGGCTGAGGGTTTCCGGCGATGCGATACCCGAGATTAGAGCCCTGCTAGCCGACGCGACCTCTTCGCTTCTGGAGGTGTTGCTTGAAAGCCTCGACGAGCTGGCCGATCTTCGAGAGTTGATCGCCGCAGGCATAGTCGACGAACCTCCTGCGACCCTTACCGAAGGCGGCTACATTCGGCCGGGCTACAACCGCGAGCTTGACGAGTTGCGCGAGATATCGACGTCGAGCAAGGCAGTTATCGCGCGCATCGAAACACGTGAACGTGAGCGAACGGGCATCGGCTCGCTCAAGGTGAAGTACAACAACGTCTTCGGCTACTTCATCGAGGTGAGCAAGTCGAACATAAAGAACGTGCCTTCGGATTACGAGCGCCGCCAGACGCTAACAAACGCCGAGCGGTACACGACGCCCGAGTTGAAGGAGTACGAATCGAAGGCGCTCGGGGCGGACGAGCGGATCGCCGAGATGGAACAGGAGATATTCGCGACCATCCGGCACGCCGTCGCCCTCCAGACCCGCCGAGTGCAAGCCGTCGCGCATGCGCTCGCGGTGCTCGACGTTGTGCTGTCGCTAGCCGAAGTCGCGGCGCGGCGCAACTACTCGAGACCGGAGTTGACCGAGTCGGACGAAATCTACATACGCGCGGGCCGTCACCCGGTCATAGAAGCTACGGGCGAGCGGTTCATCCCCAACGACGCGTACCTGAACAACTCGACCGACCGCTTGTTGATCATCACCGGTCCGAACATGGGCGGAAAGTCGGTCTACTTGCGTCAGGCCGCGCTAATCTCGATCTTGTCCCAGATCGGGTCGTTCGTGCCGGCCGATGAAGCGCGGCTGTCGATCGTGGACCGCATCTTCACTCGCGTCGGCGCTTCGGACAGTCTGACCCGCGGCCGATCGACCTTCATGGTGGAGATGACCGAGACCGCGAACATACTGAACACGGCGACGCCGCGAAGCCTGGTGCTGCTGGACGAAGTCGGCCGCGGGACGTCGACGTTCGATGGCTTGTCGCTGGCGTGGGCAATCGCGGAGTATTTGCACGACAATCCTCAGCACGCGACGAAGACATTGTTCGCGACTCACTACCACGAGATGACGGAGTTGGCGAAGCTGCTTCCGGGAGTACGGAACTACCAGATGGCGGTGAAGGAGACCGGCGGCACGATCGTCTTCTTACGGCGGGTGGTAGAGGGCTGCGCGCCGAAGTCGTATGGCATAGAAGTGGCTCGGCTGGCCGGTTTGCCGCGTTCGGCGATCGAGCGCGCCAGAGAGATACTCGGCAACCTTGAGGCGAACGAGCTGGACGTGACCGGCCGGCCGAAGCTCGCGCGCCATCTGCCTTCGCGAAAGAATAGGCCGCAGCCTTCGTTGTTTGAAGCTGCGAACGACGCCGTGATCGACGAGCTGCGCAATCTCGACGCAGAAGGGCTGACGACGGATGACGCGCTCAACGTGCTGCGTCGGTTGAAAGAGCGGCTGTTGTGATGCGCCCGAAGTGCGTTGCAGAGCGGGCAGGTCGGTTGATTAGAGTTCTGATTAAACTTCCGGCGGGGGCCTAAGTCCGGGGATGCGACCAAACCAGAATACTCTGAGGTTGGGAAGAAGGACTTGTCCCCGCTGTCTTTTTCGACTGCTAGTTCCTTAGAGCAAGAGACAGCGGGACAAGTCCCTCTTCCCAACCTGAGAGGACCTCGCGGTGAGCGTTGCATCCAAACTACGATCTGCTGGAAGCTCGCTGCCCCGAGTTCGCACGCCTTCCATCTATGAAAATCACCGCGACAGTGATCACCTACAACGAGGAGCACAACATCGCGGCGGCGCTTGAATCGCTGTCGTGGGCGGATGAGATCATCGTCGTCGATTCCGAGAGCACCGATCGCACGATCGAGATCGCACGCAGGTTCACCGATCGCATTTTCGTGAGGGCGTGGCCGGGTTACAGCATCCAGAAGAACTTTGCCGCCGCGCAGGCAAGCAACGATTGGATATTCAATCTCGACGCGGACGAGCGCGTGTCGCCGGAGTTGGCGAAAGAGATCGTCGAGATGAAGGACGGACCGGAGCCCGCGCCAACCGGATTCCGAATACCCCGTCGAACATTCTACCTTGGCCGCTGGATCAGGCATTCGGGTTGGTACCCCGATCGCAAGCTTCGCCTCTATCGGAAGGACGCCGGAAGATTCACAGGCGCTTTCGTGCACGAATCGGTTGAAGTGAAAGGCGAGGTGAAGAACTTGAGCGGCGAGTTGTTGCATTACACGGTTCGCAACTCCTCCGAACATCACGAGCGACTGGACCGCTACACGACGCTCGCGGCTGACGAACTGCGCGGACAAGGCAAGAAAGGCTCGCTGATCGCGACACTGCTGTCGCCGGTTGCCACCTTCATCCGTTCCTACATACTCAAGTTGGGGTTCCTGGACGGCGTTCCGGGTTTGGCTATCGCGTACTTCGCCGCGCACTACGCATTCCTGAAGAACCTGAAGCTCTGGGAAGCGACCAGGCGGCGATGACCAAGCTAGAACGGTCTTGATTTCCGGCCGCCGTTAGCCAGCAAATCGGCGTGCTCGCGGGCGCGCCGGTCCGCTTCAAGCACAGCTTCAATGCCCGAACAGGGCTGCGTATCGTGAGACTCCATTGTCTCGGCAATTACGCGCGGGATTTCCATGAAACCAATTCGTTCCCCAAGAAACGCAGCAACGGCGACTTCATTCGCCGCGCTCATCGCAGCGGGCATCGTGCCGCCTTCCCTCATCGCCGCGTAGGCCAATCCGAGGCACGGGAAGCGATCGAAGTCCGGCTCGAAGAACTCGAGACGAGACAGCTTCTCGAAACCCAGAGCGGGAAGATCCGTTGGGAGCCTGTCCGGATAAGTAAGCGCGTACTGGATCATCAGCCGCATGTCGGTCACACCGAGTTGGGCGATCACCGAACCATCAACCATCTCGACCATCGAGTGCACGATTGATTGCGGGTGCACGGCGACCGAGATCCGATCAGCGGTGAAACCAAACAACCATCCGGCTTCGATGACCTCGAGTCCTTTGTTCATCAGCGTCGCCGAGTCGATCGTGATCTTCGAGCCCATCTGCCAGGTCGGATGTGCGAGAGCTTGTTGTACCGTCGCCCTGCGCATCTCATCGAGCGGCGCTTCGCGGAAAGGGCCGCCCGATGCCGTGAGTATCAGCCGCTTCACTTCCTCGACGCGTTCGCCTCGCATGCATTGATGAAGGGCGTTGTGTTCGCTGTCGACCGGCAACAATTCGGCGCCGGATTCCCGCGCCGCGCGGGTCATCAGCTCGCCCGCCATCACCAGCGTTTCTTTATTGGCCAGGCACACGCGGCGCCCGAGCGAGAGAGCTTTGTAGGTAGGCAGGAAGCCGACGGCGCCGACAGTCGCAGAAACGACCACATCGACGCCTTCGCAGCAGGCCACGGCTACGAGCCCCTCCTGGCCGAAGGTGATCTCGGGGTCTCTGCCGACACCGGCGGCGCGTAACTTCTCGCGCAGACGGCGTACGTCGCCCTCGTCAGCAACGGAGACAAGGCGCGGTTGGTAACGAGCAATCTGGCGGGCGAGTCCCTCGATGTCGCGGCCGGCGGCGAGCGCAGTCACGGTGAAGGAGTCGCCAAGCGAATCGACGACGGAAAGGGTGCTCTGACCTATCGAGCCGGTCGATCCAAGTATGCTGAGACTCTTCATCGAAGCCCGGATCGGGCGTGGCGGATTCTAACACGCCCTCACCCGCCGTTTCAAAGTTGGCGTAGTTAATAAGTTAATTGGGCCGACGCGCCCGGAAGGCCGGGTTCTCACTTGAATGCGCGCCAGGCGACTCTGGGGCGTGGAATGCTATAATCGCCGCTCGACCCTCGCGCGAATGCGAATCCTCATCATCAAACTCAGCTCGATTGGCGACGTCGTGCACACGCTTCCGGCGGCAGCGGCGATGAGGCGGGCCCTGCCGGACGCACGCATCGACTGGGTCGTTGAACGCCAAACCGGCGCGATTCTTAGAGAATCGCCCGCAATCGATACGCTGATCGAAATCGAATCCAGAGCCTGGCGCAAACGCGCTCTTAGTCCCGCCACCTGGCGTGACATTCGAGGCTGCTTGTCGGGGATTCGCCGAGGACGTCTCATGACCGCTGCCAAACAACCGAGCGTGGATGTAGCTATTGATTTTCAAGGGCTGATCAAATCCGGATTCGTAGCCCGCGCGGCCGGCGCACCCCGGCGAATTGGATTCGACTCCAACGAACTACGAGAAAGGCCAAGCCGCGTCTTCCTGAATGAGCAAGTAGACACGGCGCGATACCGTCACGTCATTAACAAGAACCTCGCGCTGGCGAAGGCGGTCTGTCGCGAAATCGATGCATCACCTGCGACGTTTGAATTTCCAATCCACGTGGCTCCCGAAGACGAGGCGTACGTTGGAGCCGCGATCGAGTCGATAGCGACAGGCTTTGCGATCATCAACCCGGGCGGCGGGTGGCCCACTAAGCGTTGGCCCGTGGAGCGATTCGGGCAAGTCGCCGATTGGTTGTGGACCCAGCGCGGGCTCCCGACGCTTGTGACACATGGACCGGGCGAAGAGGAGATGGCGCACGCAGTTTGTAGTGCTGCGCGATCAGGCGCGGCCCGGCCGTTTGCCTCCACGCTCAAACAGTTTGTCGCCTTGGCGCGCCGCGCCGAGTTGTTCATTGGCAGCGACACCGGCCCGCTTCACCTCGCGGCGGCGTGCGGGACTCCGATCGTCGGGTTGTACGGTCCGACCGCTCCCGAACGCAATGGGCCGTTCGATCCGCGAGACGTCACGCTAGCCCGGGACCTCTGGTGCCGTGAGGATTGTCATCGACGAAGCTGCTGGCACTGGGAATGTATGGACATCCCGGTGAGCGCGGTGACGAAGGCGATCGAAGTTCGGCTGAACAGCGGTGAGTCCCGACCGAGCCATAAGCAGTATCGAGTTGTTTAGCGGCGCTGCGAAGTCCGCGCTTGTGCTTCCATGAACAAGACGACCGAACCGCGTAAGGACCGCTGGCCGGCGTTCCGGCAACTCGCGCAACGCATCCGCGTGCCCGCTGGCTTTGTGCTGGCGCCGCTGTTGTTCATAGTGGCGAGTCCGACGCGAGCTTCTCTCATCGCCGGGGCGGCGATTAGCGTGCTTGGGCTCGGCCTTCGGGCGTGGGCGTCGGGGTACTTGAGAAAGAACCGAGAGCTGACGACCTCTGGGCCTTACGCTCACACGCGCAACCCCCTTTATCTCGGAACGCTGTTGCTTGGCGCGGGCGTAGCGATCGGGAGCGGGCGGGTGTGGTTCATCGCTCTGTTTGTGGCCCTCTACCTGTTGATCTATGTTCCAGTGATGTCGGCGGAAGCCGACACCATGCGGTACCTCTTTCCCGAGGAGTACGAGACCTACAGCCGTGAGGTCCCGTTGTTCATTCCACGGGTCACCGCTTACCGGCCGCCCGCGGTAGGACCAGGCGGCGTGAATTCGGCGGGGCCTTCGGATGCACGGGTCAGGAAGTTCGAGGGCGCGCAGTATATTCGGCATCGTGAGTATCGCGCCGCGATCGGGTGGGTGGTCGCCTACGCGCTGCTCGCTGCGAAGATGTACCTGTTGGGCCCACGTTGACATCAACCGCTGTACAACCATTCAACCCCCGCGTTCTTCAAATCCAGGTAGTCAGAACAGCATGCGAAGGTATAATTCAAGTATGAAGAGTCCGCTGAAGTGCGCGCTAGTCTTGATAACGCTTGTTCCGGGGCTTGCGGGGGGACAGACGAGCCCGGAGAAGCCGGTTGAAGCGGCGAAGCCTGGGATCTCCCATCCGCTCCCGTTCAAAATCGGCGAGGCTCTAACCTACGAGTTGAGCTTTTCGCGGTTCATCTTCTCAGGCACGATCGGCCAACTGAAGTTCTCGAGCTCCAAGACCATCGACGAGCAGAAGAACGAGGTCATTCAGCTCACCTGCGAGGCCGACTCGAAGGGCTTCTTTCCGAAGCTATTCGGTGTCAAGGTGAAAGATCGGTTCACATCGACGGTCACAGCAGCCGATTTCGGACTCGTCGCCGCCCATCGCCGACTTGAGGAGGGAAAGTCCAAACGCGAGCAGCGGATCTTCATCGACCGTGAAGCCGGCCGCGTCACCTACATGCAACGCGATCTCGCAAGCAGCTCCGCCGAGGCCAAGGTGAAGGAGGCCCCGTCTCCGGCGTGGGTGCAGGACATTCTGTCGGCTATATACTTCATGCGCACGCAGGAGATGAAAGAGGGCGGAGCGATTCTCGTTCCGATCAGCGACGAGGGCAACACCTACAACGTCGAGGTCAAGGTCGGACCGCGAGAAGAAGTTAAGGTCGATGCCGGCAAGTTCACCGCAGTTCAGTTGGACGCGAAAATCTTCGGCGGGAAATTCATCAGGCGGAACGGCGAATTGCTGATTTGGGTCACCGATGACGCGAGACGGATACCAGTCAAGGCGAGGATCAAGGTGTCCGGCTTCACGGTGTACGTCGAGCTGAAAAAGGTGCCGAAAGATTAGTTCGGCTCACCGTGCGATTGTGGATTGATCTGCAAGTCTCGCGGCGCAGTGGTCCCGGTCGAAAGCGTACTCAAATCCGTCCGGGTCGACCGGCAGCAAGCTGGAATTCAGCGTGAGTCCCTCCGCGCGCAAGGCCCGAGCAAGCGGTCGCAGGCTTGCAGGACATGAGCCGGTTTGCGCCTTTAAGCCGGCGAGCGCCGCATTGATCGCGTCGATCTCATCCAGCGCCTTCAACTGCCGCAGTCTCATCTCGGCTTGCGCCCGGATGTTTCGGTCTTCACTTGAGCTGTAGCCCAGGTAGATCGCGCGGGCGGTGTCGCGGCTGCCGCCCCTTATTCTCATCAGGCCTGCGAGGTCGGTCATCCAATCGCGCGCACCGAGTACTTTGCCGCCGCGTTCGTACCAGTCGGCCGCCTTCAGGTAGTCGCCCGCCTGCCAGTGTATGTAGCCGAGGTCTTGATACAAGCGCCATTCATCCGGATTCTCCCGCACTCCGCGTTCGAGCAAGCTGACCGCGGAGGACAGGTCTCGTTCAGGCAGAAAGATCGCGCCGAATCTGTATGCCGGTATGTGGTGTGGATCGAGGCTGACGACGATGTTAAGCAGCGGGGCGAGGAGTTCCATCGAGATTCCCTTGCTGCTCGCAGCGGATAGAGGCTTGCCGCTCGCGACGAATTTCCGGCCGAAGTATTGGACCGCTCTTATCCAGTAAATGTCGGCTGCGAGTCCGTCGAGGCCCACGGTCATCTTGCGGATCGTCTCACCCGAAGCGAAGTACAACGTCTCTTCGCTGATGGCCTCACGCGGAGTTGTTCGGTCGATCCATCGCTGCATGGGATACAACGCGGCGACGCCGATAACGATCACTGCTGCCGGTATGAGACGTTTCATGATTGCTTCACTCGAGTCGTCGCGACGACGCGTTCACTTGAAGTTTCGCTTTTGAAAAATCAGGCCCGCCGCGGACAACAGCACACCGATGTACACGACGGCATACAGAGCGGCCGATAGCAGCGTTCCTAGCGCGACACTCCTGCCGTGCGACGCTTCCGCTATGAAGTTGAAGTTATTGAGATTCGGGAGCAGGTAGTAAGCGCCGGTTAGAATTGCGCGAACGAATCCGGACTCGGACAATTCGGCCGCCAGCCGCAGATCGCTGCTGAAGTGCCCGATTATGTAGATCGCGAATGAAAACAAGGCCGAGAGCAGCGGGGTCGTAAAGCTCGAGAAGACCAGCGCCACCGCTACCAGCAGCACAAGCTCCAAATAGATAAGCAGTGCGGCGGGCAGGATCGTCACGTGAAGCGGTGATCTCCCGCCGTTCACGTACCAGAGAGCCAGCTCGGTTCCGGCCACCATCACCGCGCAGTTCACCAATAACGTTCCCGACAAACCCAGGTACTTGCCGATGATAAACTCGTAACGGTGCACGGGCTTCGAGAGAAGGCTGTAGATCGTGCGCTTGTCGATCTCTTTGTACACGAGCCCGACTCCGATGAAGATCGCGATGAGCGCGCCGAACAGCAGCATGGCGCTCAAGCCCAGCGTCGCGGTGAACTTGCTCTCGTATTCTATCGAGAGATCGCTGATGAATACCGACGCGGCGACGAGAACCAGCACGAAGAGAATCAGGTTGTACAACACCCGGTCGCGGACGGATTCGCGGAACGTGTTGAGGGCGATCGCGCGCAACCTGCCCACCGCGCTGCCGCCGCCGGCGACAGCCGGTTCGACAACGAGCTGGCCTGAATCTATTTCGCTCACCGACATCAGAATAACTCCGGCTCGTAGGTTCGTCTCAGCACGACGGTCATTCTTGTGTTCCTGCAGGCCCTGAGTCAAGGGAGGGCCCAATGCTTCTCACGGCGTCTGAAATGGGTCAGGTTGCATGTCAAGCCCACATCGACAAGTTAATGCCGAGATTCACGTAGGTTCTTCAATTCTTCAGCAACTTTGTCGGCCATGGCTTGCGAGGTAGCGGTCGAAGCCGCCCGCTCGAGCGACCTCTCCGCGTCTCCATTTCGCCCCGCTCCCTCGTAAGCGATGCCGAGATAGTAATGGGCTTCGGAATCCGTTGGCGCCTCACTGATTACTCGTTCGAACTCCCTGATCGCGTCGGCATACCGGCCCCGTGCGCTATAGGATCGCGCAAGGTTAAATCGCGCGGGCAGCGATTGGGGATTCTGGCGAAGCGCGGAACCGAACTCTCGCTCCGCCGATGCATAATCGCCCGCGTTGAAGTACGCTGTGCCGAGATTGTTGAGGGATGCGAACATCGAAGGGTCGAGTTCCAGAGCTCGCTTGAACGAGGTGACTGCGGCCGAGGTGTCTCCGGCAGCGTCGTGGGCGCGGCCCAGCGCGTCAAAGACAGTCGGCTCGTCAGGCGCGAGCTCGGCGGCGGTCTCAAGCGCGCCTCGGGCGTCCCCAGCCCGGCCCATGTCCAACAAGGCCAGCCCCGCGTTGTAGTGCGGCGCCCAATAGCGCGGCCTGACCCGCGCGGCGTTCGACCAGAGTGAATACGAATCCGACCACGCCCGGTTTTCAAGCGCCGCGACAATCGTCAAGCCAACGACCAGTACAAGCGCGCTCGCCCCGCCCAACCGAAGGCGGGAGAGGCCGGACGCAGCCCTGTCTTTTTCGCGTCGCGTGCGTCGTGAGCCCTCCCACGCGATGAATCTCTCGAGGGCGAGAGCTACGAGGTAGGCCCAGCCGGCGACCGGCAGGTACAGGTAGTGGTCGAACACCAGATACTCTTCTTGAGAGACCTGTCCTAGGTTCAGCACCGGCAGTAGCGGAATGAAGATCAGCAGCAAGCCGAGCATGACCTCACGTCTCACTCTCGCTCTGAAAGCTACGAGAGCCCCAATGCCGATCACGAGCGCGCCGGCGGGAATGATGAACTCCGGCGATGCAGCCGCAGTGATGAATCTTGTCTGATACGTGACGCTCAGACCAACCGGCCACACAAGGTGAAACAAGTAGCTGCAAACAACCGAAGGCAACGTCAGCAAGGTCAGGCTGAAGGGCCGCGAGGGCGCCTGTGGATTACTCCACATCAGCTCCTGCAGCGCCAGATAGCGCGGAATAAGGTACAGAATAGCGACAGCGAAATGGGGCGTGGCTCGTCGTGCAGCGACCACCAGCCTCTTACTCCAACGACCCGATGCTTCAACCAGTTCGTAGCCAAAGACAAGCAAGACGAGGCTCAGCGCTGTCTCCTTCGAGAACGCCGCCAGCGCGAACAACGTCAGCGAGCCCGCCAAAACGCTGCTGCGGCCGCCCCATGACTTACCGTCGGAGTCGACTGCGTTGCCTCGGTAGCTTAAGTACATGCAGAACGACGCGAGGTAGAAAAGGCTGAATAGCGGGTCGGTCATCCCGCTTATCCAGCATACGGATTCAGCATGAACGGGATACACCGCAAACAAGAGCGACGAGATAAAGGCAACTAATCGCCGGCGCGACAAGAGGAGAATCATGTAGAAGACACCGACGGAACAGAGTGTGTGCAGCAAGAGGCTGGCGAGGTGCCATGCCGGCGGCCAGAGTCCGAACACGTGATACCCCACGGTCAGGGCGGTGGTGAAGATGGGGCGGTAATATGGAAGCGGTAACGGTGTGGACAGCGAATCGGACGGCTCACGAAAAGCCCACACGTGGGTTGTAAATCCGCGCGCGATGTTACCCCAAGAGCGAATGTCTTTGTTTTCGACTATCTGCTCGATGTCGTCGAAGACGAAGCGGCCGTCGAGCGAGTTTGCGTAGGCGAGGGCAGCAAACAGACTAATCAAAAGGACGATCTGACTGGTTTTGAGCCCGTCGATCAGTCTCTGCAGTCGCGTCGCTCCGCCTGCGTGAGCGACGCGAGAACGCCCGTCAGATTTTGGTTTACGGGACTTCGTTTGTGCACCGCCCGCTCGGGCGTTTCTAGTGGACATATTCCTGAGTCCGGGCACGAGAATCTGACGATGTTGAGGGGGTCGAACCGGCGGGAGCTTACCTGGATTAGGAGCAAGCGGGGCCGGCGCCACCCAGACGCGAAACGTCCGGGGGAGCAGCCGACCCGTCAAACCTACTACTGGATGGGAGATCCATTCTTGGGAACGCGGTCCTGCGGCGTAGCAGAGGGCGGCTCACCGCCGTCCGCGTCGTATACCACCATTGTCTCGTTCGAGTAGAAGGACCGATTCCCGGTTCCGAACTTGCCGGTTGAGCTTGGCGATGAGGTCGTGTCGAACATTGAAGGCATCCCTTCACTGCCGATAGGCACAGACGCGTAGTTGTACCCACCCTTGCTTCCTCCGGCGAGCCGTGACTCGATAAGTCCCTCGGCGCCTAACTCTGCCAGTTCGCCGAATTTTCCTTTGCCTTTCATGAGCGAGTACAGTAACTGCGAGTTCCCGATCGCTTTGACGTCGGCCATCGCAGCGGTCTCACGCGCCGCCTGCTGTGACTTGATTAGGCTTGGGATTGCGATGGCGGCGATGATGCCGATGATCGCCACGACAATTAGAAGCTCGATCAGCGAGAAACCTCTCTGCCTCTTGCTATCCATGCTTTTCTCCTCAGATCTGATTGCACCCGTCCCCTGTGGGGACCGGGTTTCGATGCTCTCTTGCGAAATCGAACGCGGCGTCTGCCGCGTTGTTCATTTTATATTTAAGCTGACGGCGGGACTATAACACAAACGGGTGAGCCCTTAAAGGACTCACCCGTCGTATAATCGAAATGCTGATTGGGCGGTACTTTTCGTCTACTCGATAGCACCACCGGGAGCGGTAACTACTCGGCCGGGAGGTGCTGTAGCGCTTGGCATAGCCTGGCCTGCTGACGCATCCGACCAATAGATCACATAGGACTCGAGCGAGTAGAAGTTGCGATTGCCGGTGCCGAACGTGCCAACCGATTGCGGCGCAGCCGTCGTGTCGAAGTAAGACGGCAGCGGAGCGGCTGCGGGGGTTCCCGTCGTCGCAAAGTTGTACCCGCTCTTGGTTCCGCTACCCAGAACGGTATCTACCGACCCGTCCGCCAAAAGAGCCGCAAGGTTCACGGCGAAGTTCCTGCCACCTCCCTTGGTCGACTGGTACGTAGCCTGTGCCGTTCCAACCGTGCGGACAGAACCGATAGCCGATGCCTCGTTAGCCGCCTGTCGGGACTTAAGCAGGTTAGGGATGGCGATTGCAGCGATGATCCCGATGATCGCAACCACGATCAGCAGCTCGATCAACGAAAAACCTTTCTGATTCTTCATAAACATCCGTGCTCCTTTTCGTCAAATTATCGCCGTAGGTTTGTCCCTAGCGGCCAAACTTATTCGAAGTCCAACCAAATCGACGGCAAAGTCCGTGCCAGCTACAATGTGGGGTAGGGGCTCAACTCGAACTAGCTGTGAGCAAAGGACATTCTTTCGGAAAATCGTTTAGTGTGTTCATTTAACGTACGATCCCTTAACAAAAAGCGGTATGATCTCCTGCCACTTTTTGGCAGACCACCCGAGTTACTTTGGGATAGGTGAACTGCTCGCATCGGCAGGCGAACCATCGTTGTAGCGAATGACCGCAGTCTCATCCGCGAAGAAATGTGGCATTATGGCCGCTTGGTCCTCAGGCGTCGCCGTGCACCCAAAGCTCTTCGAATCTGGCGTGAGCGTTATGGCAAATGCGTAGCCGCTCTTGCGTCCTGAAACTAACGATGTGTTCAGGGTACCCTCGGGAGCCAGTTGTGCTAGTGTGCCGTAGACCGTGTACCGTCGCTGGTAGAGGTATTGTGCGGTGACAATGGTTCGCAGCGACTGAACCGCCGACGCCGCATTGGCGTGTTGCCTGGCCTTGCGCAGCAGCGGAATCGCAATCGCGGCGATCAGACCTATGATCGCCACCACGACCAGCATCTCGATCAACGAAAAACCTCTTTGTCGCTTCATTCCACCCGCCTCGAGCCAAAGCCCGGAGTAATCCGGGCGTTTCGGAGCAATGCACGTGCCAACCTCCCTTGTTAGTGGCGCATGAGAATATCCTGAGCCGAACGTTGGCTCCCGGGTGGCCTACACGCTTTCCAGGACGCGCAAACTCGTGCCAGCGTCGTTCACGGACTCTTAAACCGGATCTAAAGACTCGATGAGCGATGGCCGTGGCTCAGACGGCTGGCGGGCGATACGACGCAACCGTTCGGCGTAGTCCCTCGTCGAAGCGGACCGTCACCCGGTAGCCAAGCGCGTGCTCGGCGGCGTCAATAGAAGCCTGGGAATCACGAATGTCACCCGGCTTCGAGGGTTCATGCGTGGGATCAATGGTGGTTCCGATAATCGTGTTGAGTTTGCCGACCAGTTCCAACAGGGTATACCGTCCGCCGCACGCAATGTTGAAAACGCGGCCGGCAACCCCCTCTGCGTCGGCGGCGAGCAGGTTTGCTTCCACAACGTTCTCGACATGAGTGAAGTCGCGCGAGTGGATGCCGTCGCCATAAATGGCTGGACGCCGCCCGGCGAGCATCGCCGTGACGAACTTCGGTATCACCGCCGCGTATTGCGACTCAGGGTCCTGACGCGGGCCGAATATGTTGAAGTAGCGAAGCGACACCGCCTCGAACCCATACACCGTGTGGAACACGCTGACGTAGTGTTCACCGACCAGCTTCGCTACGGCGTAGGGGGAGAGCGGTTGCGGCGTCATCCCCTCGTGCTTTGGCAACGTTGGCGTGTCGCCGTACGCCGAGGAACTCGCCGCATAAACCACGCGTCGCACTCCCGCGTCGCGCGCCGCCAGCAGGACGTTCAGCGTGCCTGTCGCGTTCGTTTCGTGCGTGCTCACGGGATCTATCACCGAACGCGGAACTGACCCAAGCGCCGCTTCGTGAAACACGACCTCGACGCCATTCATCGCTTCGCGGACGGCGCTCGCGTCGCGAATGTCGCCCCGAATCAGATCCACGTCACTTGCAATCGATGCGAGGTTTTCTTCCCTTCCGGAAGCGAAGTTGTCCAGGACCCGAACTCGGTGTCCGTCGCGCACGAGCCGCTCGCATATGTGACTGCCGATGAAACCAGCGCCGCCGGTGACCAGATAAAGTCGATTCCCCATTTCCTATTTCTTGATCAAGAAGTTTCCGATCGCGAGGCAATCAATTCCCGAGCAATAGAAACCCCGAACCGCTTCACGCGGAGTTGAGACCACCGGCTCGCCGAATAGATTGAATGACGTGTTAAGCAAGACCGGCACACCCGCCGTCTCGCCGAAGCTGACCAGCAGTTTCCAAAAGGCCGGATTCGTCTTGCGGCTGACGCTGTGCAACCGAACCAACCCGTTCCCAAACACGGCGGCTGGAACCAGATGGCGCTTCCCTTCCCTGATCCGACTCACGCTTTGCAAAAAATCCGACAGCGTCGTCGGCTCGAAGAACTCCGCAGCATATTCCTCGGGGACTGCTGCGGAGAACGGCCTGAACTCCTCGCGGTGTTTGATGAACGTGTTCAGATTGTCTCGCATCATCTCGTTGACCGGCGAGGCGAGGATACTGCGCGCGCCCAGAGTCCGCGGGCCAAACTCCATCGCCCCGCGAAACCACCCGACGATCTTCTCCTCGGCGAGCAGCCGCGAAACTTCGGCGATCAGCTTGTCCTCGGTCTGAAAGTACTCGTACCCGAGCTTGCAATTGTCGAGCACGCTTTTGATCTCTTCTTCATCGAACTGGGGTCCGAGAAACGCGTGTTCCATCTTGTACGCGCGCTCGGTGTTGCCGAGCACCTGATGCCAGACGAACAGCGCGGCTCCCAGCGCGCAGCCGGCGTTACCTGCTGCAGGTTGCACGAACATGCGTTTGAATCCCGCGCGGCGCTCGACCGCGGCGTTGATCAGGCTGTTGAGCGCGACGCCGCCCGCCAGGCAGAGATTCTCTTCACCACTGCGCTCGCGGAATCGGAGGGCGATCTCGCACAACACGTCTTCAGCACGCGCCTGCAAGCTGGCGGCAAGGTTGCGATGACGCTGGGTGACCGGTTCATCCTTCTCTCTCGCTTTCAAGCCAGCGCGATCGTGGAAGGCTTCGGAGAGCAACGGCGCACCCCTGAACGACGGCTCGAAATATCCGAGATTCACGACGGGAAGTCCGTTCGAATCGACGCCAAGCAAATCTTCCATCAGCGCGGAGAACTCAGGCTCGCCGGTGGGCGACATCCACATCGTCTTGTGCCAATCGCCCTCGAAACCGAACCCGAGCGCGGCAGTGACCGCGCTGTAGACGAGCCCTATCGAGTTCGGGTACGCGGCCTCGCCCTCGACCCGCAAGCGCGAGCCGTCCGCCGTCATTAGCGCCGTCGAGGTCATATCACCCTTGTTCTCGGCTACGATCACCGCGGAACGATCGAAGCCCGACGCAAAGGCTGCGCTTGCCGCGTGCGCCTGACTGTGATTGACCGATACGAAGCGCCCGTGGTCAGCAAGCATCGCCTCCGCAAGCCTGGCAGTTCTGAGTCTCTGACGCAGACCGTTCAAGCTCTCGACGAAGTAACTCGGCAGCGAATCCGTAGTCGTAGGGTCCGGCATCGACACGGCGCGCGACGAGTAGAATCCGACCTCGCGATGGAAGAGCTTATGGGGTTCGAGGTAGTAGGCCACGAAGTCGAGGTCGGCGGCATTGACTCCTCCGCGCCTCAAGCAGAACTCGATCGCGCGGTAAGGCAGCCCGCCGGCGTAGGTCATGCCGACGTGGCGAATGCGCGAGAGTTTTTCCTCTTCGATCGCTGCGACGATTCGCCCGTCTCTAAGCAGCGCCGCCGCCGCGTCTCTCTCTTGACCGGAAATACCGAGGATATTCAAAGTCGCCAGGAGCTCCTATTCCCCAACCTCGCGTCTTATATACTCGACGATCTCATCCGACAACCAGAGGCCCGCGTCCCGCAAGGCCTGAATACTCAGCGATGCGGATGTGATCAGGTTTCAGCGCTTAGCCAACACAACCAGGCCGAGCGTTCCTATTACTCCGATACCGAGAGTGCGGGCACAGCGGCGAGCTGCCCCATCATCGACAATCGCTAAATGGGTCGAGTGTTGCGCAGCATATGCCAGCACTTCAGACTCTACGGCGCCGAGGTCCCACGCCTGAATTCTCGCAGGCACGTCTACTGATTCGATTCGGGTGATCCAAGGTATGCTTGGGAGTTGCTGAGCCGCTGCATCAGACGCAGGTCCATTCATCACTTCGATCCAAACCGCGCTCGGCACAACGATGTCCCTGAAGAGCCCGGGCAATATATCTGCTTGCCCGCTCTTGAACAGTGTGATCAGAGGAGAAGCGTTTGCGACGGCGTGTTCACTCGGCAAGAGCGACCTCCTCCGCTAGTTCGTCCGCTGTGTACTGGAACGGAGAGACGTGATAGTGAGAAAGGGCATCGATGAACCCGGAACGCGACAAGCCTGCCACTTCCGCTGCCTTGCCCTGGGAAAGCAGCCCAAGCTCATACCACTTCACGGCGGCGGCAAGACGCATTTCTTTGACGAACTGATCGGGCGTTTGACGCAAAGCGGAAAACACGCCCTCCGGCAGTTCAACGGAAATAGTGACCATTGCTTCCTCTCCTTCGCTCGTGCCGCCGCCGAGCAGAGGGTTTCGCGGCGTTACGGCAGACTAACTTTGTACTTGGTGCTCAGGGTGTCTGATCGAGCGCCATTCCGTCATACACGATCTCGCTCTGTACCACTCCCCTCGCAGCGCCATCGAGGTCAGGAAAGAGCGTTCCAGCGTGTATACCATTCCTGTTGAGGTCCTTCACGATTTTAGCCCTATCTTCCCCTGGGACTCTCCACCTTATCAATCGTTCAATCTGAAACTGTTTAGGGCTCTCCCTAAACTCCTTCGGCTTGTAGTCCTCCAGGTTGCGTCCCGGATCATCCTGTAGGGTGAACACGCTTGACTGGACGGTCACTCGGGGCTTGTGCTTGACGGTTTCCTCGACGCTCACCAACACCTCCTTTCTCGTCACTGCCCACAGCCCGCTCGCCCGAATCTGAACCCGCCCGCCCGCTCAACTACGACGACCCTCTTGTGAACCACCTGTTGCATACGGAGTAAGATAGCACAAGTCCCCGCCCGCCCCAACGAGTGCCCTGATTCAGCTGATTCAGCCGGGACAAGTAGCAATTCAGTCCTTCGCTTTCCGATCGAAGAAGGTCGAGCCCCAAGTACCTATTCAGCTCGAGAATCACGACCCTCTGAACCCGGCGCTTCCCGCTCTGAATGCCGTTGATAGCCGCGCCCGGTGGCGCTAATATGTTCCCTCTCGCGCTACACAACATATGGACAAGTTCAGAGACGAGTGCGGTGTATTTGGTATCTTCAACCATGAAGAAGCCGCGCGTCTGACTTACCTCGGGATGTACGCCCTTCAGCACCGCGGCCAGGAATCGGGCGGGATGGTCTCGTCCGATGGGGAGAAGCTCCATCAAACCCGCGGCATGGGCTACGTGAGTGAGATATTCGGACACGAACAACTATCTCGGCTCCCCGGACGCGCAGTCATCGGCCACGTTCGCTACTCGACCGCCGGAAGCGTCTCCTTGCGTGAAGCCCAGCCCTTCCTCGTCGATGGCTACCGCGGCCAGATTGCGCTCTGCCACAACGGCAACCTCCCCTACGCCAACGAAGCGCGTGCGGAGCTCGAACTCGCCGGCGCGATCTTCTCCTCGACCTCCGACAGCGAGGTTGTTCTCCACAAAATCGCGCGCTCGCGGGCCCCGGACCTGATCGGCGCCATCGTCGACACCTTCACCGAAGTCGAAGGCGCTTACTCGATGCTCTTCCTCACCAGGGACAAACTGATCGCGGTGCGCGACCCGCGCGGCTTTCGCCCGCTTTGTCTCGGACAACTGGGCGACGCTTACGTGGTCGCTTCCGAGACGTGCGCCTTCGACTTGATCGATGCGAACTATCTTCGCGACGTGCAGCCGGGCGAGATTCTGGTGATCGACCAGGACGGACTCCACTCATCGTTTCCGCTGCCGAAGGTAAAAGCCGCGCACTGCATTTTCGAGCACGTCTATTTCTCGAGGCCCGACTCAATCGTCTTTGGGCGCTCGGTCAACAAGAGCCGGCACAAGATGGGACAACAGCTCGCGCGAGAACATCCGGCCGATGCCGACATAGTCGTGCCCGTACCCGACTCCGGAACCGCAGCCGCCGTCGGCTACGCCGCAGAATCGGGTTTAAAGTTCAGGTTCGGGCTCGTACGCAATCACTACGTCGGGCGCACCTTCATCGAGCCCAAACAATCGATCCGTCACTTCGGCGTGAAGGTCAAGCTCAATCCCGTTCGAGACCTGATCGAAAACCTCCGCGTGGTCCTCATCGACGACTCGATTGTGCGAGGCACGACCTCGAAGAAGATCGTTCAGATGGTGCGTCAGGCCGGCGCGCGGGAGGTCCACGTCCGCATAAGCTGCCCGCCGACCGTTGCGCCCTGCTTCTTCGGGGTCGACACGCCGACGCGAGACGAGTTGATCGCCTCGAACCTCTCGGTCAACGAGATTGCTCACTACATCGGGGCGGACAGTCTCGGCTACTTGAGCCTCGATGGCCTGCTGCGAGCTTGCGATGACCCGCATGGCAACCGTCACTGCGCCGCCTGCTACACCAACGACTATCCGATCAAGGTCACTTCGGTGGCGAGAACGAAAACCGAACGCGAAGAGGGCGCGCTGCTGCGCGATAGCATCTGGCCTCGAACCTGATCCCGCCCGACACAATGAAGAAAGTCTTCAGACCGATTGCCGCGCTCGCCTTCCTGGGCCTGCTGATCGCCGTTGTCTATCTGTACACGCGGCGGCCACCGCCCACGCCGGCGCCGGTCTCGGGAAAGCTCGTCGTGCGCTGCCTCGACGTTGGGCAAGGCGACTCCGAGTTGATAGAGATGCCGGACGGCGAGACGATCCTCATCGACGCCGGCGAGCACGGGTCGCCAACTGTCGATTTGCTCAAGAAGCACGGCGTCACGCGCATCGATCTCGCCATCGCTACGCACCCGCACTCGGACCACATCGGCGAGATGCGCGAGGTGTTGCGCGCATTCGAGGTCAAGGAGTTCTGGGATTCCGGCTTCGTTAATCCGACCAAAACCTATTCGGACCTGCTCCAGGAGGTCGGCGACCGGAACATCAGGTTCGCCAATCCACGTCGAGGCGAAGTGCGCAGCTACGGCGCGGTTCAACTGGAAGTCCTCAACCCGGGCCCGCTTTTTCCGGACGGCAACCCCAACAACGCATCAATCGTCGTCAGGCTGACGTTTGGGAATACTCGCCTGCTCTTCGCCGGAGACGCCGAATCGCCCGCGTGGCAACAGATGATCGAGACCGCCGGCGACCGGCTCGAGGCCGACCTCTTGAAGGCCGCACACCACGGCAGCTCGGATGGGATGTCACGCGACATACTGGAGGCTGTTCGTCCATCGATGGTGGCCATAAGCTGTGCGGCGGGTAACGAGTTTCATCACCCGCAGCCGAAGACCATTCACCTGCTCGAGCAACGCGTCAAGAGCACGAGCCTTTTTCGTACCGACCTCCAAGGCGAAATAACGGCGGTTTGCGACGGCCTCACCATCGACGTGACGACCGAGAGGCCGCTCGTCGAGGCGGAGCGTTACTTGACCGGTGACGAGGTGGCGAGTAAGTTGGCGAGCTCCGGCGACAGGCGCGGCGGACGAAGACGTGCTGCGAGGGGATCGCGGTGAAGAGTGAAGCGGGGATCAAATTCGTAGTGGACCGAGTCGAAGGCGACCTTGCCGTGCTGGTCCTCTACGACGACGACCGCGTCAGATTCAACGTTCCGGTCAGGCTCTTGCCGGAAGGCGTCGGCGGCGGCGATCATCTCCGGTTGAGTTTCACTCGCGACTTCGAAAGCCGCGAGGGGGAACGGGAGAAGATCCGACGGCTGTTGAGCGACCTGACGCAACGAGGTGACGATTGAAACTGAGTGCAACGGTTCCCCGGCGCTCTTCGACTTTTGGATCCTCGATGAAGACCTCGATCGGAAGGATTCGACCATATGAGAATAATTCTCAGGTTGGGCAGGTGAGCGTGCTCTCGCCGCCGAGTTGTCCAACGGCTGATAGGAAGAGAAGCAGCGGGAGCAAGCCCATCTTCTCAACCTGAGGGTTTCCTCGGTTGGACGTGTGCTCCAACTTTCGATTCGGCTGTGAAACTGACGAGGCGCGGAGAATCATGAACGAAGCTATCAGCTATCGCGACGCTGGGGTTGACATCGACGCGGCCAACGAAGCCAAGGCCCGCATAAGAAGGCTGGCCCGCGAGACTTTCACATCAGGGGTGATGACCGACATCGGCTCATTCGGGGGAATGTTTCGAGCCGACTTCGCCGGCATGCGCGAGCCTGTGCTGGTCTCATCCGCCGATGGAGTCGGGACCAAGCTGCGCGTCGCCTTCATGACCGGGATTCACAACACGGTGGGCTGCGACCTCGTGTGCCACTGCGTCAACGACATTCTGGTTCAAGGTGCGCGGCCACTCTTCTTCCTCGATTACATCGCAAGCGGCAGGCTCGTTCCCGACACCGTGGCTCAGGTGATTGAGGGCCTCGCGCGCGGATGCAAGGAGGCGGGTTGCGCGCTCATCGGAGGGGAGACGGCGGAGATGCCCGGCTTCTACGCGGACGGCGAGTACGACGTCGCGGGGTTCATCGTCGGCGTCGTGGATCGCGGCGACATCATCGACGGATCGCGGATCGCGGCGGGAAACGTTCTGATCGGCCTGCCGTCCGTAGGTTTGCACACGAACGGCTACAGCCTTGCTCGGAAGCTGTTGTTCGAGGTGGCGGGCTATGGCGTGGACACTCGCGTAGAAGAACTGGGTTGTACAGTCGCCGCTGAGCTGTTGAAACCGCACCGCAGTTATCTAGGAGCGATCGGCGGCCTGCTTGGGTCGGGGATCATCAAGGGGCTCGTCCACATCACCGGCGGCGGTCTCCTCGAGAACATTCCACGCGTACTGCCGGCGGATGTCGCGGCGGAGATAAAAGGTGGATCGTGGCCCGTGCTTCCCGTATTCGATCTGTTGGCTCGCATTGGCCGGGTGCCGGCGGCTGAAATGTACAGGACGTTCAATATGGGCATCGGAATGGTCGTCATAGTCAGCCCGGCCGACGCCCGCCGGCTGTGCGGCTTTCTTGATGAGCACAACGAGAAGCATTACGATATTGGCCGTATCGTTGCTGGGTCACGTGAAGTTTCGATCTTGTAGAAGACCAACCACAGAGGGATCAAGATGAGACACCTTCCTGTCAGGCGACTTCCTGTTGCGTCGAAGTGTTTCGGTGTCTCGTGGTTCAATTGCGGGGCGCGGAGATGACGTTCTGTCCGAACTGTGGGACCGACATCGAAGAGGGCAAGAAGTTCTGCCGGCAGTGTGGCACGCCTTATGCGGCGGCGGAGGATGCGACGACGTGGCGATTACCTCCGCCCACGACCGCAGACGTGCAGCAGCCCACGGTTCCGATAAGACCGGGCCCGACTGCGCCACCCGAAGCGCCCACGACCGCGCCTTATGTGCCGCCCGCGGATGTCTATACGCCGCCTCCCCATCCCGTGGCGTATCAACCGCCGATTGAGCAAGGGCGCAATCGCGTTGCGATCGGCGAGTGGTTGTCGGGAGGCTGGCAAATCTACAAAGAGAACGCGGTGCTGATGTCGCTCGCAACGTTGTTGATTGCGGCGCTCGGTACCTGTACGGCCGGGGTGCTTGCGGGTCCGATGCTGATGGGGATGTACCGCATGGCCTTCAAGACGATGCGCGGAGAGCGGCCGGAGATCGGCGATCTTTTCAACTGGCGAGGCAAGTTCCTCCAGGCGTTTCTGGCATTCCTGATCATTGCGGCGGTCCATCTGGGATTGGGTGCGGTGAACAGCGACGTGTTGTGGGTGATCGCGCTGATCGGCGCCAACCCGCTTCTGGTTGTCTTCCTGAGTCTCGTGCTGCCGATGATACTCGAGCGCAACGTCGACGTCGGGCCGGGAATCAACTCGGTAGGGCGAATGGTGTTCTCGCGAGACTGGCTGATCTGGTGGGTGCTGGGCTTTGTCCTCTTCATCATCAACCTGGGGGGGCTGGCACTATGCGGAGTAGGATTCTTGCTCACGCTGCCGATTACCATATCGGCGGCCGCTGTCGGCTATCGCAGCATATTCGGGATTGACGATCCGAATCGGACAATGCCGTAAGGAGGCGCGGGTCGTTTGACCACAACTCACGATGAACGGAGGCTGAGAAAAACTAGTGCAAAACATTACTGCACCGCCTGTTCGATTCGGCGAATGGATAAGCGAAGGATGGAGAATGTTCACCGCGCAATGGCAGTCGTGGCTGCTGCTGGCGCTCGGGCTGTTTCTTGGCGTGATCGTTCCATCGACGGTCATCTTCGTCGTAATGTACATCGGACTCATTGCCGCTGCTGAGGCGTCGCGCGGTGCGTCGGGGGCCGAGGCGCTACCGGTGGTCGTCCTCCTTATGGGCGCCGGGCTGATGTTTTTGCTTATGCCGGTGGCCGTCTTTCTAACCGGAGGGCTCTGGCGTAGCGCATTCAAGCAGCTTCGCGGTGGCCGGCTCGAGTTTAAGGATCTCTTCTCGGGCGGCGACTGCTTTTTCCGAGTGCTGGGCGCAACGATCGTGGTCGGGCTCCTGGTGATGGTCGCCACGATGCTGTGCATAATACCTGGCTTCATAGTCAGCGGGCTGCTCTTCTTCACCGTGCCGCTGATCGTCGAGCGAAGGATGGGCGTGTTCGAGGCGATGGGAGCCAGTTACGAGGCAACTAAACCCAACCTTCTGATGTTCACGCTCTTCGCTTTCGTCGTGAGTTTGATCGCCTCCGCAGGGTATTACGCCTGCTACGTCGGGCTACTCGCGACTTATCCGCTGTTGTTCACGATGACGGCGGTTGCTTATCGAGATTGTTTCGGACTCCCGGGAGCAGTGAGTTTCCTGCCGCCTCCGCCGCGCGACCTATACGCACCGCCGCCACCCGTGGCTAGCGCACCCCTTCCAACCACCGCCCGGCGGTGCTCGAACTGTCAGGCGGAGCTTCCGGCGGCGGCTACGTTCTGCCCACGCTGCGGGGCCGGCAACCGATAGTCAAAGAAAGAATGACGAGTCGCGCCAACAGCGATGGTGAAGGTCCCGCGGTGGCCGTGGTCGGCGCCGGATATTGGGGCGTCAACCACGTGAGGAACTTCCACGAGTTGGGCGCCCTCGCAACAGTTTGTGATTCGAGCCCGTCCTCTCTCGCGAGAATTGGCGCCCGCTATCCCGCAATTCACGTCGAAACCGACTACAACCGGGTGCTTGCCGATGAGAGCGTCCGCGGCGTCATCATCGCCACTCCCGCCGAAACTCACTTTGAGATGGCGTCGCGGGCGATCGAAGCCGGCAAAGATGTGTTGGTCGAAAAGCCGATGACGCTCGATGCAATCGAAGGCGAGCGTTTAACGAACCTCGCCCGCGAGCGTGGGGCGGTTCTGATGGTCGGCCACCTGCTCGAATACCATCCCGCCGTGAAGCGGCTGCGTGAGTTGATCTCGACCGGCGAGTTGGGCGAGCTGCGATACATCTATTCGAGCCGGTTGAATCTCGGACGAGTTCGGCGCGAGGAGAACATTCTGTGGAGCTTTGCGCCTCACGATATCGCAATCATTTTGAGGCTGGTGGGGTCGTGGCCTTCGCGAGTAGCGGCGGCCGGCGGCACGTACCTTCAGCCTCGCGTCGCCGACGTCACGATGACGAACATGGAATTCCCGGACGGAGTTCGCGCGCACATCTTCGTCAGTTGGCTGCACCCCTTCAAAGAGCAGCGGCTGGTCGTGGTAGGCTCGAAACGGATGGCGGTCTTCGATGACGTGAGGCAAACCGGCAAGCTGGTCGTCTACGATCAGGGCGTGGAGTTCGTCGACGGCGAAGCGGTGGCGCGGAAGAGCGAAGGCGTCGAAGAGCGCATCGACTCCGGGGAACCGCTGCGCCTCGAATGCGAACACTTCATGGGGTGCATGAGAACGAGGCAGCAACCGCTCACGGACGGCGAGAGCGGAGTCCGGGTCCTTCGGGTTCTCGACGCCGCCGAGCGATCATTGGCAAGCGGGGGAACACCGGTTGAATTGGGCGAAGCGTAGAGGGTTGTTGACGGCTCCGCTCTCGCCACAAACACACGATGTCACAAAGTACACACGAAGAGTCTTTTCGAGGCGTCATCGGTTCGAGCCGCCTCGTGTCTTCGTGACTTTGTGGCAGAGTTTTGTTTTTTGCTGAAGCGGCCGACGGATATGGAAAAGAACTACTTCGTACACGAATCCAGCTACGTTGACGAGCCTTGCGAGATCGGCGAAGGGACGAAGATCTGGCACTTCTCGCACGTGATGAGCGGCTCGAAGATCGGTCGCCGCTGTAACATCGGCCAGAACGTGGTCATCTCGCCCGGCGTTCGCATCGGCGACAACGTCAAGATACAAAACAACGTGTCGGTCTACACCGGAGTCGAATTGGAAGACGACGTGTTCTGCGGGCCGTCGATGGTCTTCACCAACGTCACCAATCCGCGAAGCGCCATCCCGCGCAAAGATGAGTACCGGCGCACGCTCGTGAAACGTGGCGCCTCAATCGGCGCGAACGCCACGGTCGTGTGCGGTCACGACATCGGGCGGTACGCGTTCATCGGCGCCGGCGCCGTGGTCACTAAAGACGTACCCGACTATGCGCTGGTGCTCGGCAATCCCGGCCGCGTTGTAGGGTGGATGTGTGAGTGCGGCGTACGGCTCGATCTCGCGGAAACACACGCGGGTGAGCAGAGCGCGACCTGCTCCGCCTGCGGCAAACGTTTCACGAAAGACGCGGCCGGGGTGCGAGAGGCGTGACGGCGTTGCGGGGCAATCAAGCGGCAAGGTCGTCGTCGCCAAGCGGCAAGGTGATGTCATCGATCGGAGAGGGGCGCAGATCCATCTTCACTTCGCGCTCGGCGCCGCACTCGTAGCAGGTTTGTACCAGACGGTTGTCGGTGCTGCGCGGATGGGGAATGCCCCAGTAGTGCGTGTGGTTTAGGAATCTCAGGAACCTCATCTGGACCCTCCCATACGCATAGACGAAATCCGAGCGCAGTTTGATGCGAAATACTCGTCGATGCAAACACCTTTTCTCTAGATTGAACGGGTTGAAATCTGCGCTCGGGTATCTACCGATCACCACGAATGTCATGCTGCGAGCGGCCGAACTTTGGGCGGACGCACGGAATATGGGAAAACCAACGGCCAGTGACCAATCGCTGGACGGTGATATGATTCCCGCCGCACAAGCCGCGCTGCTAATTGCTGATGGCGACTCCGTGATGGTTGCGACCACCAATGTTGCGCATCTTTCTCTGTTTTGTTCCGGCCGCGCGCTGGCTGGACATCACTTAGCCTCACCGGCTTAAAACTGCGGCGGTCGTCTGCATTCTCTGCTGGTGATGAGTTCGGATTTCTTTGAACTGATTGAAATGAAGAACCCAAGCCGTCGGAGAATACCGATGATTGTGGACGATCACCGTTCCAGCCGAGCTCGAAGCGAAGATAGCCGAGCGGGCGGCTGCCAAAGGCGTCACGCTGGAAGAGTACGCGCGTGAAGTGCTTGAACGCGATGCGGAGATGCCGACGCTGAGGGAACTATTCGCGCCAGTGCGTGAGCAGATCAAAGTCGCCGGTGTGACCGACGAGGAACTGACGGCGCAGATCGAAGAGGCGGTGGCTGAGGTGAGGACTCGACCTCGTGGCTGATGGACATCCGATCACTCCCCTCATTTCACACGAGTAGTCAGCCGGATCGACCGTGATCTGGGATCGCTGCCTGATCCTATCTTGCAGCCTGCCTCTGCCTCTGGCGCATCGCGTCATTCAGATGCGACTCACTCCTCGCCTTCGTAGGAATTCAAATAGAGCTTCCCTTCGTAATCCACTAACCCAAGCACCACGCGGTCAAGCCAGCCAAAGCGGCCCAACACGCTCCGCCTGATCTGTTCATCGGCGGCAAAGAAGACGACGGAGTCGAACTCAAGCCCAGCCACCCTCAACGTGACTTCGTGGCCATAGGCGAGAAATTCTCCGGTGGCCGTGCCGAACAATTGACGCATTCCCTGTTCGACGGCAACGCCCAGTTGTTCACCGTGCCGACGCTCGAAGATGCAACAACTCGCTCCGGTGTCAACCTTGGCCGTCAGGCCGACAATGTGCTCGGCTAGTTTGAGCGTCACGTCCAGATTGATCCCGGCATCCCCCGCGTCATAGGTCAGCAGCTTCTCAAAGTTCAATTGATAGGTCATCAGCTACCACCCGGCGAAAAGAACTTCGTGTTCTGATGTCACGCGAACCAGAAGAGGATATTGGACACCCTTCTGTTTCGCCTGATTGTGGGCTTCGCCTATAGTCGCGCCGTGTCCGACCAGTACGTCGCCGTCCAGGGCAACATAAATGGTGATTCCCGCAAATCCCCCACACGGCAGTGTGGGGATGCTTTCAAACACAACCTACAGGAGAGCTGCGACCTTGACCTTCTGTTTCATCTCACCCCGTGCCCTCGCGCCGCGAGGGGCACAGGGGGAGATGAAACAGGCAAGAGAAGGCGGGCCAGCTTTTCGTCGTAGGCCAAGTTTGAACGAACCACCCACTGTGCCGTGGGTGGGATTTGCGCAGCCTCACACATCTCCTTGTCCGGGCTTCAATCGCACCCTTCGCGGCAGGAGATCGAAGCGAAGATAGCCCAGCGGGCGGCTGCTAAAGGCGTCACGCTGGAAGAGTACGCGCGTGAAGCGCTGGAACGCGATGCGGAGATGCCGACGCTGAGGGAACTATTCGCGCCAGTGCGTGAGCAGATCAAAATCGCCGGTGTCACCGACGAGGACCTGACAGCGCAGATCGAAGAGGCGGTGGCTGAGGTGAGGACTCGACCTCGTGGCTGAACATCTGGTCGTGTTTGATTGTGTCGTATTCCTTCAGAGCCTCATCAGCGAAGCTGGCCCGGCTGCTCGATGCCTTGAACTCTTCGAGCAAGGCAAATTCTCCATCGCTGTCAGCCGCGAGATTTTATCCGAGATCAGAGAAGTCCTCTCTCGTTCAGGCCTCAGGAAGCGCTATCCCGTTCTGACTGACTAACGAGTCGACCGGCTGATCGACGTTCTTGTTTACAGAGGGAAGCACTTTCGCCAGATAGAACCTCACTACCAATATCCGCGCGATCCACACGATGAGGGTTATTTGAATCTCGCGATAGAAGCCGATGCGGATTTCTTGGTGACTTGTGACAATGACCTGGCTGATCTTATGAAGTGGGATAGAGGTTGGCCACGCCCTTAACTATTGCATGGCGGTTTGAAGCCGGAGAAAATATCTCAAAGGCAGCAACACAGAAACATCACACTACCCGTCCATGACCTAGCAATAGTGATCCAAGATGTTGAAGGCTTGGTCATAGAGATCTTCTGGCTCACCCGTATTGAGCAACACATGCTGAAACAGCGTGGTCCGCTGCACATATAGTTGATGGAGCTCATCCACGGCCTGAAGGCGCTCTTCGATCTCGTCTATGCTTAATCCCTGCTGCGTCATACGTTTCCGCATTTCATTCTTGTTGAGGTTCGCGTGCAAGTAGATCACCGTACACACGCGACCGAAACGCTCAAGCAGCAGACTAATCGTCGGAGGGTCACTAACAACCAAGAGGCTGATTTTCCCGTTTGCGAGATTCTGCCACAACTCGTTCGATGCTATTCCGTACTTGAACGTCTGGCGCGCGTAAACTATGTCGAACTGCTCCGGCAGACCCGCGGGGTAGTGCCGAAGTTCGCCATGGTCATCCGGACGCTCCGGACGATCGGTACCCTTGGTATAGTTCTGAATTCTTCGCGGTTCCATGCTCTGCATAGCCGTGACAAGCTCGTCCTTCCCTGAAGAGGAGGCTCCGACCAGCAGGAAGACTCGTACGGGCGAACGCTCTCCGCGGGACGCCGGCGGTCCCGACTCCAAAAGATTATCTAACTGCCGCGACAGTGCCTCCAGTGAGCCTAGCTCGCCCTCACCATACAAATTCAGTATCGTGCTGTCAAAGAGCGCCGTGTTCTCGATGTATTTCCTATGAATGGTATCGATCTTCTCGATTCTCCGTTTAACGTCGAACTCTAGCTCATGCGCCGTCTTCGATGGATGTCGCTTCGCCATTATCTCTTGCAACCGGTCTGGATCGACATTCGAGTGAACGTAGATGATGACTGCGAGCACGCCAAAGCGCTGCTTAAGAATACGAAGCGTGCGGATATCATTGACAATAATCCCAGCACTCTCGCCCCCTTCAAACGCCTGCCAAATGTCAGCCGTGCGGAACCCATACTCATGCCTATAGCTGTAGTACCGAACGTCGCAGTCGGTTGCGATCGTCTCAACGCTCACGATGTCGGGACCGTCATCGTGACGACGTGGCCTCGTTGTCTGTTTCGCGATCACTCGGATAGGCGTGTGTGAACGCGCTGAAAGATCTGTCAGCGCCGTTGATTTGCCGCTGCCGGGCGCTCCAAAAAGTATATACACCCGTGATTGGTCGGCTTTCATCGGCGAATTTCCGCGTACTTTATTATTTGCGACGCCTCTTCGATCGTGTCGCGCAGCGCCCCGGTCATAATAAACTCTAGATCGAGCGTAGCCCTGAACTCGTCGCCTCGGTCATCATGACCATTCTCGATCCAAGTCTTAATCGTAGCTGGCTCCAACAACAGATACTCCGAGTTTTGCAACTCGCGCCGCGCGGCGTCAGCCGTTAGAAGCGTGTTGGCGATAACGATGAAGACGTCGGCGAGAACACGAAGGCGCCTTTGCGTTCCATCCGGTAGCTGGCGCGGCGTGTTGTGCTCAAGCGTTCCCGGTATTCGATATTGCACCCACGGTTCGTGGCCGCGCTTTACATCGCGCTCAAGCAGGCCGACATGGTTTAAGTACTCTGGCCCCCGATCATCGGGACGCCAATCGCCGAGAAAGTAAACGTGTTGCGGATCCTCCGATAGCAGCGAGAACGCGTGACCAGTCTGCTGTTGTTGCTCCTTTGTATAGAGCTCCTCGATAAGCTCGCGAACGGCCGCGTCGGCCGAGGACCGCTCGCGATTGAAATCAATGTGCCCGCCGACTGACTTATCCCACATACTTTGGTTGTCTTTCGCGTTCGCCGACCGTTTGTGAATTAGCAGTTCGCCACGCCGTGAAAACACAAAGTCCCAGACCACGTATTGATAGTGATCAGTGTCGTAAAAGCAGTCGCGCGGATAGATGCCGCGCGGAATGTGCTTCTGGTCGAAGAGTTCCAGCAGTTCGCTTGTCGGCGCAGCCAGGTAACGCCCGTCCCGTGTTGGGTCCACAAGTAGATCAACATACGACGCGACGAGCTGAAACCATGGGTCTCCCGTTGATAGTTTCCGATAGGACTCCAGGCGATCGACACTACCGGTTATCGGCAGGTACCAGAACGACTCGTCCAAACGGACAACATACAACGGTAAGGGCAAAGTCGACACTAGGAACCTACCGCGCTGTTTACGACTGTCGGACTTTTGCATTTCCCGCTGCACAAGATCACGCCGCCCGCGCAACTGTTTGAATGGTACCCGCGGTACACCCTTGGCTCCGTACGACGTGTCAGTACGTAGCGAGTGCTGAAAAAGCTGCGTGTCGGACTCGGCGATCACGTCACACCGCAAGTTAGCCGAATCCATCTTCCCGAAAAACTCAGTCACGACGGACCAATGCTCCGGTTCCGTGATCGGTATCGTTCCAATGATCAGCGCGTTTCTAAACTCCGACCTCAGTGCGTTCAACAGCTCTGTCATTTGTCTCTTACCTCCTTAACGCGTGGCGTTCGTGGTTTGCGGGTTTGTGACTTTGAACTCTCTTGCCTGGGTGGCTGTGATGTCCTCCGCAGTTCCCGCAGCCACGCCTTCAGCGCACGCTCCAATTCGACATAGTTGCGATACAACACCGTGCGATAGCCATGAAGATCGAAGTGAATGGATGTTTCCGCCTGTGCAACTAACAGAATAGGTTTGCCGAGCGCATTGGCATATCCTACTTCGTAATACACGTTTGGTCGCTCGTGCGTCAAATCGGCGACGACATATTCCGCCAGCCTAATGTTGGCGTGAATTTTCTCGGTGATCGGACCAACGAACGCGGTATCGTCGATCCGGCTGCCCCGCATTTTGACACCTTTACACGCCCGTATGATCGCCTCGTGCGTGTCTGGTAAACTGCGGATGTCGTGGCGCATGGGCATGATAATGAATACGTATCCGGGATCGTGGGGAACAGGATGTTCGTTGAGGGTTTTAGTTCGTTCGCGCTCAAGCTGGGCTATGATTCGGTCGACCCGGTCAAACGTATCACGCGATATCTCTTCGATCGCACGCTGCTTTGACAAATCTAAGAGGAGTTGCTCAAGCTCACGAACCATCACTTGCGGCCTTGCGCCGAAATGATTGTGTAAGACGCCATCGAATACGGTGCCTTCGTCGACAAAGGTTTTGTAGAGCGCCTCGGTTTTTGCCAGTCGCAGCTCAATTTCATCGTCCGAGATGTTGCGCGCGCGCTGGATGTCAAGCAGCGCTTGCCGCGGTGCGTCGAAATGATGAAATATGACCTTAACGCGACCGCCATAGTCGCGCTTCAGGCTGCGGATCATAGCGATGTCATTACAGATAATGAAGTGATGCCTGTCGGCGGCGAGCGCCGCGTCGATCTGGGACCGCTGTATGCCGTAACGATAGCCGTATGTCTCATAGATATAATCGTAATCTGCGTCCGTAACCTGGCCGACGCACTGAATCTCGATTCCGTCGTAGTTTCGCGCTACGCGATCCGTCCCCTTGATGTGGATGCTGTACTGTCGTCCAGCTCGTGTAAGCTGTTCCATCAGGGTGGACTTTCCCGACCCAGATGCTCCGTAGACAAGTATCACAAAGGACATACTTCCCGCTTCCTCGTATAGAGGTATGCCGCGGAGAGCTAATCTCTACCCTACGAACCTCTCCAATGATCAATGTACCAAATAACTTGCGGAGTTCGGATCCGGCTAACGTACAACGCTCTTTGCGTGGTTTCGCCGCCGTAGAGAACTGGCTGCCAGCGAGCAACTGTTGCGGTGGCGAACACCCCATGCTCGGAATCCACTGGACTAAACCGCGACCCGATTATAGGGGGATTGAATCGCCTTTACAATCCCGCGCCCGAAGTGACCGAAGTGAAGTGACCGAAGTGGTCGAGGTCGCTTGAGACGGTTGCCTCGTACGAAGTGATCGAGGTCGCTTGAGACAATTACCCTCGGTCTAAACTCGAAGATAATCACGGATCGCCGACCCGCGCCGCGTTACAAGCAGAGATTGGCAGTGCCGAGGCTACGGTGTATGCGCAAAGCGAACTTGTGTCTCTGTAACGACGACGAACTGGTCATTCAAGCGATGCCCATACCCTTCGAGCAGCCGTCGCACAGTCTCCACCTTGATTGCCGTGCGTTCGTCGGGCAGTCGGAGAAAGACAATCCCGCGATGGGGATGGTGCTCACGGTAGACCTTCTCGCCGAAGTCCTTGTAGTTTGTAATCAATATCCAATCCTCGGCAAATGCCTTTTGGAGAATCGCGTCATCGCTCGCGCCACGTGCTTCATCGAACATGGAGAACACCTCGTGGCCCTGATCTCGGAGCCATCGCGCAACCGCCGGCCCAGTGCATTCATCGACGAGGAATCGCATCTACGGTGTTCCTACCGTGAGCCGCATGAATGACACCCCTTCAAGCGACTTGGTCGCGAATAGCAGGCAAGCCTGTAGGTCTTCCCCGACAAGACCATCGTACTCCTCGAGGATCTCGGCGGCTGTTGCTCCATGTGCCAGCAGATTCAGTATGTACTCGACGGTGAGCCGAGTGCCTTTGATGACCGGCTTCCCGACCATCACACTGGGATCCATCGCGATGCGATCAAGGAGTTGCTCGTCAGTCATAACTTCGATCTCTCCGCAGCAACCTCGCCAATCCAGACGCATTATCGCTGGCTTCGGCGGGTTCGTCCAACTCCACAAAGGCGTCCAAGCGGCTCAACGCCAAAACTCATGTGGGGGTGGCTTCATCGCGGTCATGACCAACATTCTCTATCGCCTTGAGAAGCCGTTTCGGATACAGCTTCTAACTCGTCACTTTCGGTCCAAGCTCGAACGCGACCGACGCCAGTCATTGGCTGCAACTCCTTAGGAGTCACCTATCTATAGATCGAGGCCGTTATGGAATCTCCTTTAGCTCCGTAGGAGCGACCTGTAGATCGCCACCGCACGCCGCAGAATGAAGGGGTGACTCCTACGGAGTCCACGAATTTGATCTGTGCCATCTTCTATAGACAGGCAACTCCTACGGAGTCCAGACACTTGATCCGTGCCATCTTCTATAGAACAGGCAACCCCTACGGAGTTGGCGGTCTCACTGCCTCACTGCAACGCGCCGGACGCGCGATTGGCTTCTCGCTTGCGCGCCGGCGTCGGACTTCGAGAACATGGTCCACGGGCGGCTCCGCATGTCCCCGGCAATCTCGCGCTGCCAGCGATAAGTCGGGTGAGCCGCCAGGAATGACTTCACATCAAAACTTACGCCGCACGAATGACCCGCCGAAGCCCATAGCGTCATCCGTTTCGCCAGGCTTGTACTCGTCGCCTTCGAAGTCACCGCGCCGCCCGGATAATAACTCCCCCAATCCCACTCCGGCACACCTCGCTTGTCCGCGTCGACGTGACCGCACAACGTGTTCGCTGAAGCCCCCCAGCGCTTGCGATACGTGTCGTAGTGGTCTCCCATGAACTTCTTCGCGACTTCGATGTCGATGCGGCCGCGATACTTCGGAATCAATTGCTCCCATCGCTTGCGCCGCGCGTTAGGCGAGCTCGCGGGGTTGCTGGGATCGAACGTCGTCTCTTCGCGTATCGTCTTTTCGTGCACCGGAAAGTTCGAGCCGAAATAGTAGCCGTCCTTCGTGCGCTCGACGATGTTGTTCTTGATGCCATTCTCCAGTCGCGCGATCTCGCCGGTCTTGGTGTCGCCAATCAGCCAGTCGTTCGCGTAGCCGCCGTTCGGATGATCGGTCATGACCTTCAGCCAATCGTCAATCGAGTCGGCGTACTGCGTCGCCTTGCGAATGCGCGAGAACTCCGGCAGGCCCGTCTTGTCGAAGCCCTTGAACTGAGTGATCGTCGTCTCGGTTACGACCAGCCCCGCGTCGGTCACGTACATATCGTCGCCCGAGTGAATGAAGCCGGGGAACGAGTCCATCAGGATGCGATGGCCCGCCGCAGGTTTCAGGTCGATTATGATGTTCCAGTGCCGCCCGATCAGGTAATCGGTCCAGTTGTTGTGGGCGATGACGATCTCGCCGTTGCGAGTCCAGCTTCCCGTCGCGATGAACGCCGAGCAGGAGCCGGGCGGTGTCTGATGAAGCTCGGCGTTCTCTTTTCGCGGCCCGAGCGACGGCACGTAGTACTGAGCGAGTTCGATCCAACCGTTTAGAGCCAATACGTCGTCGGCATCGATCTTGACGCCGCGAGCCGCCGCGCCGCGAGCGATGCCTTCGATCTCGCGCTGATACTCGTCGCCGATCTTGTCCCAGAACAGCTCGCGGGCGGACTCGCGGTAGAACTTCCAATCGCGTTCGGTCGTGTGTAGGAGGAACTTCGACATCACGCGCAACGCCTCTTCGATTTCGCGCGCGAGCAGGTAACCGTGCTGGTAGCCGACTTCTTCGGGTGCGCCTTCGAGGTGGACGTAGACCCAGCCGCCCTTCTCGCTGCGGGCAGCTTTCGCAAGGGGGTCCGGCTTGGTTTGAGAAGCCGCGGCAGTGGGATTCCCTCCGGGCCACAGGGCCACGGTCACCAAGATTGCCGCGAGAGCAACTGCGAAGATCCGTTCCCATCGATTCATAACGAGCCTCCTACGACATCGCTGCCCGCCCTGTGTCGGTCGGGCCCGACGATTGCGTCTTGACTACGCGATCGTTGTACCATTGGTCCGTCACATCTCCCTAATCGAGCGATCGAAATCCCGAGCGCCGTGGAGCAACGCAATAATTCGCACGTCGCTGGCCGTGACCTCGTATATGAGTCGGTACTTGTAGATGAAGACCTCGCGGACGGATGTGTCGTCTATCTCCGGCACGATCCGGCCGCGCAACGAAAAGCGTGAGAGCGACTCGGCGGCGCCCAGGATGTTTTCAAGTACCTTCTCTGCAGCCTCTGGCGAGTCTTGAGCGATGTACTCAACCACCTCATCAAGGCTTCGGCGTGCCAGAGGTGTCCAGACTACTGGCCGCGTCCGACTTGCCATTTGAGACGCATCTCCTCGGCGACCTTCTCGTGCGGAATCAACTGGCTCGCGTCAGCTTCTCGTAGCCCGCGCTCGACTGTTTGAATTACGTAGAGGTGGTAAAGCACGTCTTCGAGGCTACAGTCATCGGGTAGCCTGTCCAGTAGCGAGCGAACTGTCTCCTTCGTTTGCACGCGGTTAAGATACCACAGCGATGCCGTTGGTGAAACTGAGAGTGTTCCACGCCGTTCGACAGCGCCGAAGCCAAGACCCGACTAAAGTCGGTACTCTAAACGCCCGTCTCGCGGTCACACCTTGAGTCTATTCAGGAACTCCGCGTTATCACGCGTGTCGCTTAGGCCCTTCAGCAGCAACTCCATAGCTTCGACCGGCTTTTTACCGGCCAGCGCCCGGTGAAGCAAGTGTATCTGAGGCAGCACGTCGGCATCGAACAGCTTCTCTTCCTTGCGCGTGCCGGACTTCGAAATATCAATCGCGGGGAAGATGCGGCGCTCGGCCAGCCGGCGATCAAGCACGATCTCGAGATTGCCCGTGCCTTTGAACTCGTTGAAAATCACCTCGTCCATTTGAGATCCGGTGTCGATCAACGCCGTGCCCATTATCGTCAATGAGCCGCCCTGTTCGGCTTTGCGCGCCGCGCCGAAGAACCGCCGCGGGAATTCCATCGCGCGCGAATCGACGCCGCCGCTCATCGTCTTTCCGCGCCGGCTGGTCTCGCGATTCGCCGCCCGCGCAAGCCGGGTGATCGAATCGAGCAGCATCACTACGTCCTGGCCGCATTCAACCATCCGCTTGACGCGCTCGAGCACGAGCCGAGCCATCTGAAGGTGAAGCGGTCCGCTCTGATCGGCCGACGACGCGATGACCTCGCCGCGCACTCGGCGCTTCATGTGAGTGACCTCCTCGGGGCGCTCGTCGACGAGCAAAACCACAAGATGCACCTCGGGATGATTATCGGCGACGGCTTCGGCGATCTCTTCAATCAAAGTCGTCTTGCCGGTTTTCGGCGGTGCGACGATTAAACCCCGCTGGCCCTTGCCGATGGGCGCAATCAGATCCAATACGCGCATCGAGATGTTGTCGCTGCCGGCCGAGAGCTCCAACCGCTCAGTCGGATCGACGCTGGTCAACTCGGCGAACTCGGGAGTGAGAGCGTATTGATCCGGGCTGAGTCCGTTGATTTCAGCGACGTCGATCAACTGGTCCGACTGTTTCCGCCCGCGCGAGTCCGGGGACGGCGCCGCTCGACCTGACACGTGCACGCCCTCGCGGAGCTTGAAAAGCTGGATCACGCTGCGGCCGACGAAAACGTCCTTCAGCGAGGGCAGATAGTTTGCTGCGGCCTGACGAAGGAAGCCGAAGCCCTTCTCATTCAGCTCAAGAACTCCCGAGACTAGTTGTCGTGGTTCCATCCAACTCCTGTGGAGTGCGGCGACCTGGCGCCGCTTTGGTAGTCCATCGTTCGAATGAATTCGTTACTACGTTGAAGCGCCTCGTTATTCCGACAGGCTCCTAGCGCGCGCCGACGGGGACTACCAAAGCGGCGCCGGGTCGCCGCGCTCCAAAGCTACAGATCGAGCAAGACATCGGCCCTGCCCGCCATTACCTCCCGACCGAAGGCCGTCAGGCCGACCGTCGGGTAGACGCCCTTCTGCACCGCGACGCAGCCCGCCTCGATCAACGCCTTGATCCACACAGCGATTTCGTCTTGAGTCATCGTGCTCAACAAACCGTAGGTCGAAAGCTGGTCGAGCTTGTGGTCGCGAACCTGCTTCGAGGACGAGCCGCGAAGCACCGCAGCGATCGTACCTTTTCCGAACCTGTTGTTGACTCGGGCGACGCAGCTCAGGATTTTCTTGACCACGATCACTTCCGCTTCGTTGATGGGCCGGCCGCGCAGCGGTTTGGAATCTCGGTCTTCCGAAATACGCGTCGTCGCACGGGTCAGCTCGGCCCGTTTCTTCAACTCGGTTCGCAGCTCCTCGCCGGACGGCGCTTCTTCGATGATGAACCTGTCGAGAGGCGTGGCTTGTTGTGTCGTCGCGGGCCCCGCCGAGCGGCCAATATTGAGAGTCCCCGCCGCCGCGCGCCTGGTGGTCGTCTCTGTTTGACGGGCCTCTGCCACGCGGGTTGCGCAGTTCGAGCAGGTACCGCAAGTCGCAATCTGTTTTCGGTCGCCGAAATAACTCAGGATGAACCGACGCAGACATTTCTCGTGATAGCAGTAGTCGATCATTTTGCGGAGCTTCCACTGTTCGGCGGCTGCGCGCGACGCCAGCTCCCGCTTGTCGATTCTCGGAGGCTTTCTCGCATCGACGTCGATAAGGCGGATACCTCGGCCCTCATACGCGGTTCGATATGAGATGATCCCTCGCGCGGAGAGCTGGCCCAGCACTCGTCGCACGTGACTCTCATATGATCGCAGCGCAGTGGCGATGACACCCGGATCAACCTCGGCTGACTCGCGATCGGTTACGTTCCAGGTGAAGATCAAATCGCGAACGACCTCGCCCTCGCGGGTGTCGCCGGGTAAGGCCGCCAGAGCTTCATCGATCGGCGAGGTCAGCAACACGACCAGCGCGCTTCGGCCGGCGCGACCACGCTCGATGTGACCGGCCTTCTCCAGCACGAGCAACGCAGAGTTGACTGCCATGTCGTTTTTGATGTCGAGCCTTTGGGCCATTTCTCGCGCGGAGAGTTCGATTCTCTCTCCGCCGATTGCGGCCAGTTCGCGATAGACCTCGCCGATCAACTCGGGCGACGGGTGGTTGCCTTCGATGAAAAACTGTTGCGTTCGAGTGTCGGCGTAGTTGAACAGGAGCAGGCACTCGGCAGGAAGACCGTCGCGTCCGGCCCGGCCGACCTCTTGATAGTAAGCTTCAATCGAGCCGGGAACGTGGTAGTGAACGACGAAGCGGATATCGGGTTTGTCTATGCCCATTCCGAACGCGTTGGTGGCGACGATGGCTTGTGAGCTGCCGCGCATGAAGCTGTCCTGCGTGCGGCTTCGTTCGACGTCGCCCATGCCGCCGTGGTACGGGTCGGCGCGGAGCCCGGCCATCTTGAGCCGCGCCGCGACCTGCTCGACGCTCTTCCTGGTGGCGGCATAAACGATACCGGTGCCCCCGGAACCGGCGATCACTCGTTTCAGGGTCTCAATCTTCTCTTTTTCGGTTCCGATGTGAAGAACTCGCAGCGCCAGGTTGGGCCGGTCGAATCCCGCGACGAACACCTGGGGGTCCAGCAGTCCGAGCTGGCGGCTGATGTCCGCCCGGACTTGCGGCGTTGCGGTCGCCGTAAGGGCGAGGACTTGCGGGCGGCCCAGTTGCTCAGCCGCCGCTTTGAGCCTGAGATAGTCCGGCCTGAAGTCATGACCCCAATGCGATATGCAATGGGCCTCGTCGACGGCGAACAACTTGACCTTCGCGTCGCGGATCGTTTCGCCGAATGCGTCGCTGCGGAACCGTTCGGGCGCAACGTAGACGAGCTTATGGCGGCCCAGCCTGATTTCGCTCAGCCTCTTGTTCATCTCACCGTATGGAAGGGAGCTGTTGATGAAGGTCGTTGGAATGCCACGCGCCGCGAGCTGGTCGACCTGGTCTTTCATCAGCGCGATCAAGGGCGAAACGACCAGGGTCACTCCGTCGATCATCATCGCCGGGAGTTGATAGCAGAGCGATTTCCCGCCGCCGGTCGGCATGACGACTACCGCGTCGTGGCCTTCGAGCACAAAGTCGATGACTTCGGCCTGGCCTTCGCGAAAGCCGGTGAAACCGAAGTGCTTGAATAGAGCCTCTCGGGCTCTGCCGGGTTGACTCACCTGGATTCCTCTCGTCGTTCTCGATGCAAGGCGTGGCCGTGACGCGGCACTTCGCGGAGGCTCAACGATACCACGCCCGGCATGGCTTCTCAAATTCTTCGCACGGTTTCACGCGGCAGGCGCGTGGCAGCCATCACTGGGTCCTGCCGGAACGCGCCGAAGTCCCATCAACAACAATCACAAACAATAGCGTTGACGAGCGAGCCGATTGGACCTACGCTTTTGAAGTAGCGTTCTTGCCCTCACCAAGAAGATCCACTTTGACAGAAGACTAACGGGTTGAAGTCCCAAACCGATTCGCAGCGGGAAGAGGCCGTGGTCCAGCCAAGCCGAGGCGAGACAACCCGCTTGCCCTGCGGGTCGGCGAAGGACGATGTGGGGCGGATACAAGGAGGTTGTTATGAGTTCGATGAGGACAGGAAAAGGCGTTCTGGCGCTCGTCGTCGCTGGGATGTTTCTCTCGTTTTCAGTGAATCACGTCTTTGCACAGACGCAGGCCGGCAGCAAGAAGGAAGCCAAGAAGGAAGAGAAGAAGCTCAAGAAGGAAACGAAAAAGCTCGAGGGCAAGGCGGAAGAAGCGGAGGAAGCCCTTGGTCGGGATGCGGTCTTCTGCATCCTGGCCGCGCACACTTCGGGCGTGGGCACGGCGCAACAGTTGAGAGACAAATTCAACTCCCTCTCCGGTTTCCCATTTGGCCAATTTGTCGCGGCTGTCTTGCTGGCAGATCGCATAGCCAAACCGCTGGACGAGATACTCGCTCAGCTTCAAGCCGGAATGTCAATCGGGCAGATCACCAAGGAGGCTGACGTCAGCATGGGCGAGGTTCGCAGGGGCTTCGGGGAGTTTCGCAGCGAGCTCGCGCGATCAATGACTAATCCTCCGACGAGAGATTGCTTCGCCAGCACTCCCTAACTTCACGGCAGGGCCTGGCAACGTTGTAACCGTCTTGGACGCTCCGCCCGGCGCGCCTCACCCCACGGGTCGACTCAACGGCATAGCCTCGCCCGGCCTCTCCGGTCGGAGCGATTGATGGGTGTGCGTGAGGGTTGATCTGATTGCCTGTCGAGTTGTAGTCTCTGTTCTCGCCCCCCTGCTCATCGCGCGGCCTTCGCGGAGCAATGAAGTCCTCTATGAAACCAATCACGCCAATGCCTAAGTCGGTAGCAAGACTTCTTTCGATACTGGGTGTCGTAGCACTGGCGGTCTTGTTGCCGGCGGTGAGAGCACAAGACGAGGTCCGTACACGTCAGCCGCGAGTTGCATCGGCAGTCTTCCTACCGGCCGGCGAGTATCTAGAGCGAATCACTCCCGCATCGATGTTGCCGAGCCGAAGGTATGGAGTCCACGTCGACCCATCCGCTTTCAAGCACGAACTCGACCCACTCGACCCCGCGGCCGTCGTGCAACGGCAGGAAAATCAGATCGGCGTCAATCGGGCCGTGGGAGCCTCGTCGGAGGAGCGTGGCTTGCGCGTAGTAAACCCCGACGGCACCAAGATTCGTTTTATGGCGATCGGTTCGCCGGGGGCGTTTGGCCTCAGGGTTCACTTCGAGAACTTCGACGTTGCCGAGGAGGATGAAGTCTACGTGTACGGCCTGTCTGCCGACACCCCGGTCGCGGGGCCGTATTCGGGCCGCGGTCCGTTCGGTGACGGGCGGTTCTGGACCGAGACGATCGAAGGCGACACGGTCGTAATCGAGCACCTCATTCGCGGCGGCGAGAAGAACCTGTTCGTCTCGGAAGTATCGCACCTCTATGGTGAGGTTCAGGGAGTTTCCTTCGAGCCTCAGGCTTTGAGTTGCGAGGTTGATGCTTCGTGCTTCAGCGATCCGGTTAAAGACGCGGTCGGACGAATCGTCTTCATCAGCGGCGGCGGTGCGTTCGTGTGTTCGGGCACGATGCTCAACAACCGCGCGCAGGACTTCACGCCGTTCTTTTTGACCGCGGCCCATTGCGTCTCAACCGAAGACGAGGCGCGAACGGTGCAGGCATACTGGTTCTATCAAAGCTCGTCGTGCAACAGCGGGGTCCTGCGCAGTGACTGGGCGTCGACCCGGAGCGGCGCTTCGCTGCTGGCTGCGAGCACGGCGTCGGACTCATCGTTGTTGAGAATCCAGGGAACGATTCCACCAGGAGTTGTGTTCTCGGGATGGGACGCCTCCCCACGGTCATTCGGAGCGCCGGTGTATGGCTTGCACCACCCGGGCGGCTTCGTTCCTCCGTCGGTCGACTCGTTCCTCCGGAGGGCCGGGGGTCAGATAGCGGGTCTGTCGGAGGTGTGCCCGCCAAGCGGATTGGTGAATGGCTATCTGGCGGATTGGGCAACGGGCACAGCCGAGCGCGGGTCGAGCGGCTCGGGATTATTCGACGCCGGGACCAACGAGTTGATCGGTGTGCTGAGCTGCGGTCCTTCGCCGGCGAGTTGCAGCACGACGTTCAACTTGTATGGGAAGTTTTCGGACTTCTACCCATTCATTCAGACTTACCTGGAACAGGGCGGCGGCTGCGTGAGTTCGATCGCGCCGTCGGCTCTCGGTTTCGCCGCCAACGGGGGGACTGGGAGCGTCAACGTCATGGCGCCGCCCGGTTGCGACTGGACTGCGGTTAGCAACGCCTCCTGGATCAGCATCACCCAGGGAAGCGCCGGCGTTGGCGCGGGAACCGTCAGCTACACTGTCGCGACGAATGAGAGCACGGTCTCGCGAACAGGAACGGTCACTGTCCAGGGGCGAACGCACACGGTCAATCAAGAGGGCGCGAACTGCACGTACACGATTTCACCCGCGAGCCGGTCGTTCACGATTAACGGTGGCAGTGGGGTCATCAGCGTGACGACGCTCGGCGAGTGTGGCTGGACGGTTGGCACTGACGCCGGTTGGATAACGATCACGTCGCCAACAAGCGGTTCGGGCAACGGCACGATTGACTACACGGTCGCGGCGAACCCCGGGCCGAACCCGCGAACGGGGACCATCAACGTCCAGGGTCAGCTTCACACGGTCAATCAAGCGGGGATCAACTGTGCGTACTCGGTTTCGCCCACGAGCCGCTTTCTGACGTCGGTCGGTGGGACGGGGATCATCAACATCACCGCCCCGGCAGGATGTCTGTGGGCTGCTGTGAGTGATGCCAGTTGGATAACAATCACCGCAGCCGGGCCGGGCGTGGGCATCGGCGACGTCTTGTACGCCGTCGCGCCCAACACCGGACCCGGCGTGAGGGTCGGCACGATCTCAGTTGCGGATAAGGTCCTTACGATCACTCAGGCCGGCACGGGCCCGTTGATAACCGGCGCGATGGTAGACGGGAAAAAGCTGATCGTGATGGGTCTGAACTTCGGAATGGGCGCGAGGGTGTACCTGAACGGCGAGAAGCAAAAGAAGACCTTCAATGATCCCGGCAACCCGACCATGACTCTGATTGCGAAGAAGTCAGGCAAGAAGATCGACAGCGGCCAGATGGTTGATCTGGAAATCCGCAACCAGGACGGTGGCGTCTCGCCGGTGTTCAAGTTCACCCGTCCGTGAACGACGGCGTGCCTTGGAGCGCGGCGACCTGGCGCCGCTATGGTAGTCCCTTCAGACCCCGCGCGAAATGGAGTAGAGCACGGATCAATTCCTGAGATTGCTTCCAGTCCGCGCGCGTGCTTTACTAATCGCTAAGCAAAGAAATGGGGCGTCGCATATCCTCAGACCTGAGGAGGGCACGTTATGCGAACGCTCCCCAACGCGATTGAATCACGCAGCCGCTCGTCGCTCCCACGATTAGCACTCGGACTACTGACCGCCGCGCTTCTTGCGTCGGTCGCCGCCGCGCCCGTGCGCGCTCAGGGGTTCGGGGTCTTCAAGACCAAAGTCTCAATCGGCCGAAAACATCCGCCTGCAGCTTACATCGGCAGCGGGACTGTTTCCGTCGAAGTGACTTCGACGACCCCGATCGCTCCAGAACGTCTGAGGTGGTTAAGGGCCCAGATTGAGAGCGGACTTCGGTCAGGTGACGCGCCATTCACTGTGGTCAACTCGAAGCCGGATACGGTCGTCACGTGCACCATCACCGCCCTCGGCAGCTCATCGCGAAGTGAGACTCGGACTCGCACTGAATGGCAGAAGATCGGCGAACACACCGTATGGCGTGAGGATACGCAGACTAACGAGACCGTGGAGGACTATGGCAATGTCGATGTCACCGTCAACGTCACAGTCTTCGATTCCTTCATGTCGGCTAAGTACGAAGCCGGCGAGGCGGCTACGGGTGATGTGCTCGACTCCGCTGATCTCAATCCCCGCTTTCAGGAGGAATGCGAGGACCGCGGCGGCTCGTACTTGAATTGTTCAGGCGGCGGTGACCTCATCGGAAGCGCCGCGTCGAGCATCATCAGGCGATTGACTCCCGCTTATGAAACGGCTTATTTACTCCTTCCCAAGGGCAAGCTAAAGAAAGCAAGCGATCTGTTCGCGATCGGTTCCTGGGACGGGGCGCTCCACAACCTGCGTGCAATGCCCCTGCTGACAAGGTGAGCCCCACCTTAAACACGAACCAACAAAGCTCAGCGGCGGATTCGCGCTGACGGGAGTCTCGCCAGGCCGTCGTATTCACTCGTCAGTCTGTCGTGCTCTCTTGTCGCAAGGGGTTCAGCCGCGCGCCCTGCTTTCTCATTCCAAGCCTGAGGGACACAGCACCAAGCCCACTACCACTAGTGATCGTCGCCGCGCATACCGCGAGAGGGAATAAGTTGGCTCATAGAGACATTCTATATGTAAGTAGGCGTAGGGTTAATTCTCATGATCGCGACCAAAGCGAAATTGAGTATCGCTGCCGGCGTTCTGGTGCTCACCACGACGGGCGCAGCTCCGGGGCCGCAAACCGGGCAATCGGCCGCCGGTGACCAGCCCGGTTTCTTGAAACAGTATTGGCAGTCGCCGATTCCACTACAGGGCAAGCCGCCGCCTACCTACTCGGAGTTGGAGGCCTCATTAGACTCCGCCAGTTGCGGCGCCTGCCACTCAGCGCAGTTCGACGATTGGAGGACGAGCGTTCACAGCAAGAGCGTCGGACCCGGACTGCTGGGACAGACTCCGGGCCTCTTGGCTAATGATCCTGACACGCCCGCCATGTGCTACACGTGTCATGCGCCGCTGGCCGAACAACAGGAACTCTACAAGGCCGGCCGTCGATTCCAGAAGAATCGGCGCTTCGATGCTCGGTTGCAGCGAGGTGGCCTTACCTGCGCGGGCTGCCACGTTAGAAACCACCGACGCTTCGGACCACCACGCCGAGATGGGTCGCTGGAGGATGTTGCGCCCCCCGAGCAACTCCCACATGGCGGCGCAACGCGAACCGCGGGTTTCGAGCGAGCGGAATTCTGCGTTGGCTGCCATCAGTTTGAAGCCGGCGATAAAGCCCTCAATGGGAAGCTGCTCGAAAACACTTATAGCGAGTGGATGAACAGTCCGTATGGCAAGCAAGGTGTCGCTTGCCAGCAGTGCCACATGCCGGATCGCAGACACTTGTGGCGCGGCATTCACGACGCCGAGATGGTGAGGAGTGGCGTCCAAATCGAGTTGAGCACTAATAAAGCCCGCTACGAGGCCGGCGACCAAATCGAGGCGACGCTGACGCTGACCAACAGCGGCGTCGGGCATTACTTTCCGACCTACGTGACACCGAGGGTTGTGCTCCGGATGGAATTGGTGGATGCAGGAGGCCGCACGATCCCTGGGAGCGCTCAAGAGGAGTACGTGGGCCGCGAGGTCACGCTGGACCTCTCTCGGGAGGTCTTCGACTCGCGCATTCCGCCGAGCGGCGAGCATAGGCTACATTACACGCGGACGGTGGATTTGAAGGCGCAGGTTTTGCGAGCGGAGGTGAGGGTGCTGCCGGACGAGTTCTACCGCCGGTTCTATAAGGCGAAGCTGAAAGGCAGACTGTCGGCCGGTGAGAGAGGACTGCTTTCGGAGGCCCTTCAAGAGGCGAGGAGATCGGCGTACACGCTGTTCGAGAAAAGAGTTCAGCTCTCAGGCGAACCGTCGGCCCAGCCACGGAATCGGGAATTGACGTCACGTTTGGAATAGAATCAGCAGGCTGACGGTTTTAGTCGATGGAGCGCTACTAAGTCTACGGTGCCGATGGCGAAGCGACAGATTGAATCGCGCCTCCAGAAATTCGAGAGCGAGGCCCTCATTCACGCCGATTCGTTGCTGAAAACGTCGCGGCGAGTCGCGCGTTCCTCCGAAGACGCGGAGGACGTTGTGCAGGAGACTTTCCTTCGGGCGTGGAAGTACTTCGACTCATTTGAGGCGGGGTCGAATGCCCGTGCGTGGCTCTTCCGCATAATGTTCAACGTGATAAACGCGAGGGTAGGTAAACAGGCAAAGCTGGCGGAGGTTCCGATCGAGTCCGACGAGGGCGGAACCCAGGAACCTCGCAACGTAGTGGCGTTCGATCCGCTCAGGCAGCTCGAAGGCCAGGAAGTTCTGGAAGCGGCAAAGCGATTGTCAACAGAACACCAATCCGTGTTGTGGTTGGTCGTGATCGAGGAGTTCTCGTATCAGCAGGCCGCCGAGATTCTTGAAGTCCCTACGGGCACGATCATGTCGCGCCTGCACCGTGCGAGGCGCGAGCTTCGCAAGTTGATGATGAACAAACGCGCAGAAGGCACCGGCGCGTGATCCACAGACGCGCACGGCGCGCGCTGGAGAAGAATGAGCTGCAACGAAGTGAAAGACCTCATTCAGTTGTATCTCGACCGGGAGATGGATGCTCGCGGGACGCTTGAGGCACAGCGACATCTCGACTCCTGCGCGGCTTGCTCGCGGCTGATCGCTTCCCTGCTCGAACAAGACCGGCTGCTGAAGCTCGCGGCCCGAGCCGAAGCAGTCAACAGCGGGCGCGTGCGCGCGAGTGTTCTGGATGCCATCCGCAATCAGCCGATTAAGTCCAGATTCGGCTGGGCCGCTCTGCCATTCTGGGGCAGGGTTGCGGCCGCAGCAGTCTTGGCGATCGGCTTGGTGTGGGCGCTGGAACGCGCGGGGCTGTTGCCGGGCATGAACCCGAACGTATACGCGTCGGTTGCCGCCGACCACGCCGACCACTGTTCCTTTGATAACTTCATGGGAGCGGTCACGGATTCGAACGAGTTGAACCGGCTCAGCGGCAAGTACGGGAACATGGATGTAGTCCCCGACCTTTCGGCCTTCGGGTACGGCAACGCGCGGGGCCGCGTTTGCAAGCTGAACGGCTCTGAGTTTCTTCATCTCGTCTACTACGACCAGAACCGGCAGGCGATTTCAGTCTTTGTGCGGCCGCGCTCGGCAACATTGCCCGTGGACCAGCTCGTCATCCGCGATGAGCTCCGCTACACGACGGTTTCCCTATCTCGCTCGGGAATTGACGTGATCGTTGTTTCGTCCGCCAGTGAAACGCACACATCGGCGATGGCGGAAGCGATCGCCCCGCGTCCCTGAACGTCCTGGTCTGTGTCTTCCCTTTCGCGATTGCTCTCAACGCCAGCGTGCCTCGACCGATGGGCGTACAAGCGGAATACAAACGTCCAATCCTCGATTCTCTATGATGGCGAATCTCAAAACTACGAGGAGGAAGAATGATCAAGAGACTGTCAGTGATGCTAACAGCAGCGATGCTGGCGACCGCGATCAACGTAGCGGCCCAGCAGAACCCGTGTAATCCTTGCGCGAAGAAACCGAAGAATCCCTGTGCTGATAAAGTGCAAAACCCCTGCGCCGGCAAGCCTGCGAAAGGCAAAGAAAGAACCGTCCTCGGATACATCGGCGACAGCCAGTGCGGATTGGAACACCCGATGGCAATGGGTGACGCCAAAACCTGCACCCTCAAATGCATCGACGGCGGAGGGAAGTTCGTCCTCGCCGACCGCGATCACAAGATCGTCTATTCTCTGGATGACGCCGCGCAAGAAAAGGCTCGCGAGTTTGCGGGGCAAAAAGTGAAGGTGACCGGCCACGTCGACGCAAAAGCCAAATCGATCCACGTCACTAAGATCGAAGCGGCAGGGTGAGGGCAGAGCGGGCACCGTGACCGCACTCGTCCTACTTCTTTATCCCAAGCGCGAGAAAGACCGCGGGCCGGAATATCTTCCACCAGTCGGTTATCGCGCGCATCTTCGTGTAGGCGATGCCGTCGGTTTGCGGGTACTCAATAGTCACGGGCACTTCGATGACTCTGTGACGGAGGCGGAGGGACTTGAAGAGGAGATAAGGCTCGAGCTCGTAACGGTCGAGCCACTCCTGCCACAGGTTGATTCGCTTGTCATCAAGCAACGACACCTTGATCGCGCGGAAGCCGCTTGAAGCATCTGTTACGCGGCGGCCGCATAAGAGAGAGAACAGCAGAGTGTATCCGCGCGTGCCCAGTCTTCGGCGAAACGGCATTCGCAAGAATTCGCCGCCCTCCAGATAGCGCGAGCCCTGAACAAACTCTGCTTCGCCTTTGATTATCGGGCTGACCAACCTCGGAATCTGTTCCGGGGGAGTCTTGCCGCCGCCTGAGACAATCACAACGACGTCGTAGCGGTGCTGGATTGCGTAGTCGATCCCGCTGCGAATCGCGGCGCCCACTCCACGATTCGTCGCCTGACGGATAACGACTGCGCCTGCGGCTTCAGCGTGGGCGGCGGTGTTGTCCGTCGAGCCATCATCAACTACGACCGTTGTTGCCACGATGTCGGTTGGGACGGCTTCGACGACCCGGCGTATGCGCTCGCCTTCGTTCCACGCGGGCGCGACGCACAGGACGCGAGGTTGCGCGCCTCGTTCAGATTGAATGTCGGGCCTGGTCATCGTGCCAACTCGATTCGGACGGCTCACAGCCAAAGGAGATTCACCGCGAATCCCTTAGGAAGACGCGGGGCATCGGCCGAAGCGGGTGCTATTAGCCTTGCCACGCGCGTTGTGGCCGCCGCCTGCCATCACTTCGATGCGGTACTGAGGTGGTTGACGAGCCACTGATACGTCACTCGAAGGCCCTTTTCCACCGTGAACGCCGGGACCCATCGAAGCTCGCGGCGGATCTTCTCGATGTTCACGACGCGCCGACGGATATTATCGATGTCGCGCCGGTCCACATAAGCCGGCTCGACCGTCGCGCCGGTGACCTCGATGATCATCCGGGCGAGTTGGTTGATCGTCGTCTCGCGCCCCGTGCCTACGTTGTAGACCTGGCCCTCGGCTTTTGCGCTGGTGGCAGCCAGTAACGTCGCTTCGACGACGTCGTCGATATAGGTGAAGTCGCGCGTCTGTTCGCCGTCGCCGTGGATTCGAGGCGGCTCGCCCGCCATCGCCGCTTCGAAGAACTTAGCGATCACTCCGCAATACGGATTATCCGGCCGCTGCGCGGTGCCGTAGACGTTCGAGTAACGAACGACCGCACTCGACAGGCCGTAGCTCTCGTAGAACGCCTTGCAGTAGTTCTCGCCGGCGAACTTCGAGACGGCGTACGGGCTGAGCATGTTCGTCGCGTCGTCTTCATTGATCGGCAGGTATCGCGGGTTGCCGTACACCGACGCCGAAGACGCGTACACCATGCGGCGGATGCCAAGCTCGCGCACGGCAATTAACACGTTCAGCGTGCCACCGATGTTGACTTCATAGTCCTCGCGCGGATTGCGCGTCGAGACGATGATGTTACGAGCGGCTTCATGAATGACGACGTCAGATCCCTTGAAGACTTGGCGCACAAGGTCGAAGTCGGTCACTGTGCCGCGTACGACTTCGAGTTTCGAGTGGCCGACCGGGATGTTTTCTTCGGCGCCGGTGTAAAAATCATCGAGCACCACAACCGACGCCCCGTCATTCAACAGCCGTTTAACGATGTTCGATCCGACGAAGCCGGCGCCGCCGGTGACGACGACCCGGCGACCGCCAAAACTAGCATTGCGACTCATTCTGAATCCCCCTTCGCGACGCGTGATTCGTACCTATTCATCACCGCGCAAGCTGGATTGTTGTTTGTCCGAGGGGGCGCGAAACGGATGAGCAAGGATAACACGCCCGATGGCGGGTGTCAGGTGTGAAGCGTGAGCCTGCATGGGAGTGCGGCCTTGTATTAGTCGTGAATCTCCGCGACGATGATAGCAACACAACGCGCAGGAGGATTCATATGATTGACGAACGCACCCAGCACCTCGAGCTTGTCGCCGCGAGCCTCACCCAGGCATATTACTCGGTCCACAGATCAGGCAGTCCCGACCACCGCGACGTATTCGAAACGTACTCATTCCTGCTCGGCGCCCTGATCGAGCACGATAGCCAGCAGCCGGGTGAGAGTCCGCTCCAATCGAGCGACTTCATCGGCAATGAGTGATCCCGCGAGACCGGAGTGCGGCTTCCGTCTCGGAACGAGCTGAGTTGGGCGCAGAGCGTATCGCAGCACCGGCAATTCCCGACGGCCTCGCAGCATGGTCGCTCACGCCGAATAGCCATCTTCTTTTTTCGCCGGATTGGAATAGAACGCACGGAGCCGTGATTGTTATACCCAGGACATTGAATCAACCTAAGCCGGGCTGTGCATAGTTGCTGGACATGAGCTTCCGGGCGCGGTGTCTCCTTATAGCCGATCGCCAAGAAAGCCACGAATGCGCGAGGGCTCCTGGTCGAGGGTTGTATCTGACGCGTCGGGCCCGGCTCTTTAGGATTGGTAGCGTTGGACAATATCGGCAAGCGCTGGATTTGCGTCCAAAGGCATGGTCCGAGTTTACCTAAATACCTCGCCCGCCGATTCACACGATGGCGGGCCGCTGCGAATTAGTTCAAGTCATCGACGTTCTTCCTCGCGACACTGGAAGCCATTGGAGGATGGCAGATATGACAAGCTACAGAAGAGCATGCCCGGCGGACAGCCTGCGGCCTGGAGCTGAAGGCGCACTAATCAGGCTGTTCGACGCGAAGACGCGCAGATGTCCGTCCATTGAAGCAGCACCTGTTTTGCGGGGCATCGACGCCTTCGGAGACCTGCCCTCGAGTGCAATCGACGCGTTGACAAGGGCAATCAGAATCGACGACTTCGAGCGGGAGGAGATGGTCTACAGGATGGGCGAACCCATTGACAGCCTCTGCATCGTCGCGTGCGGAAGACTGCTCATATCCTGCTTTTCTCCCGCCGGCCGGACGATGCTTAGGCTGGTTGGGCGGAACGGCGTCTTCGGGGAGGTGCTGGTTGATCCGCGACTACGGGGCCGCTGCCAGGTGCAGGCGCACGCTGACACCCGGCTGTGCAGAATCCCCGAAACCGTTTACATGAAGCTGTGCGCGGCTGAACCCGAACTCGCCATCGCCCTCGCGAGAATAGCGACGCAGCGGTGGGTGGAGGCGCAGCAGGATCTCGAGGACGCGATGTTTCTAAATGCGCGGCAACGTGTCCTGAAACTGCTGTCGAGATTGCAGGCCGATAGCGAAAGCGAGCGGTGGGCGGCGCAGAGTCCCCTGCTGGAGTTCTCACAGGATGAGGTGGCGCGGATGATAGGCGTAACTCGCGAGCGGGTCAACCTCATTCTGCGGGACCTCGAAGCGTCGGGAGTGATTCGCATACGTATTCGCGCACTTCGGGTTGACTCAGAGCGGCTCGCGCGCGCGATGCTCGACGACGGGCTGCAGGACGAGCGTGAGGCCATGCCGTGATACAAGCCGGTCGGCGCGAACGCGACAAGGCCGGCCGGTCTACCAACTTCGCAAAACAAAGATTCGACCCACGTTGGAGGGGGCTATGATGACCAAACGAACGCTGGCAGGCGGGCTCATATCGGCGCTGGCCGTCGCCGCGCTCGCGCTGCTTTTACAAGCTGGGCGTGCGCAAGCGGACCGCGAGCGTGAAAACGTATTCGTTATCGATGTAGCTTGCGACGGCCGAACTTACCGCCAGAACAACGTCGATCCGTCCGTCGCAGGCTCGCATCGCGGGGACACCTTCATCGTTGAAGGAAAGATCTATCCGGGAGGAACCATCCCGGTTGGAGAAGGGGTCTTCAGCCCCGATAACCCCGGCGGCATCGGGACGTGGATATGTCGCGGCACGTGGATGGTCAGTTCAGACGAACTTGCGGGCGGCGCCGCTCCCGCTTTTGATACCTCTCAGGTCTATCTGCTGCCGGATGACGCCGTGCAACTCTTCAGCGAGGGTCTTGAGGGCCCGCAACCCACTCTGCGTGCGGTTACCGGCGGCGCCGGGTCGATGAGTGGCGCCTCCGGACAAGTGCGGCAGGAGTTGCTTGGAACAAACGTGACCGGGCTCTTCAATTTCCGCTTCACGTTTCGGTTGCTGGAAAAAGACCGGCGCTAGCGCGGCGGCCTCGGCGGAAGCTGTTTCACGCTTTCCTTTTTCTTCGGCACGCCTTCCGACGTCCAGTAGATCGGATCGGCGTTCGTGGCTGCGCCCATGTCCACATCCGCGTGCACGTGCCATGGCACTGCCTCGACCCGTGCGACCTCGTCCCGCTTGATATACTCATTTGCCAGGTAGTGGATTCGCCAATCCTCGAATCTGTCGAGGTAGGTCAGGTTGGTTTTGTCGGCGATTTCAGCCGCGCCCGTCTGTCGATAGGCGTCGACGATGTAATAGAGCGCGGTAATGTCGTCGGGATCTATTGCCAGCACTCGCTCGAACGCGGCCCGCGCGTCCGCAGGTCTTCCAAGCGCTCTGTAGCATTCGCCCATCTGGTTCAGTGTCATGCGGTCGCGCGGAAAGCGCGGCTCGATCTGCTTGAATAGCTCCAGGGCGTCCGCAGGTTTCCCCGCCATCCTCAATAGGGCGCCTTTGTAGTAAAGGGCTCTTGCATTGGTTGGGCTGAGCGCGAGCGACCTGTCCAACAACTCGTGCATTACGCCGAAATCGGTCCACGAAGTCGCAAGCGCCTGATTGACGTAGCCGTCATCGTAGGCGGGGTTAATCGCGGTCGTCTTCTCAAACGCGCGCCGCGCGTCCGCGAACATCAACTGATCGAGAAGTGCGATGCCGAGATTGTTGAACCGGATCAGGTCGTCCTGGTCGAGGATGGTCACTGCCGGCCGGTTCTCGCCGACGTTCAGCGCGACGCTCTTGCCGGCCATCTCGACGACCGGATAGTTGAGGCTCTTGCCCAACGCCCAATCGCTGAAGTACCGATTGAACTTGCGATAGAGCACGCGAGCGGTGATTCGGAGCCCTCCGGCTGTTTGTTTCGGAATAGTGAATTGATAGCGAATCAACTCGCTGCGGCCCGGCGCGATGTAATTGTCGTAAGCCTTGCCGCGCGTCTCCCAGATGTTGTGCCGGCGTACCCACTGCCCTTCTTCGGTGACTTGAACAGACTGGAAGACGTGCGCACGGTCGTCCACCGCGCCGTTGGGTTTCAAGAACCCGCTGTGATAAATAGAGCGGCCATGTCTGTCTTCGACTTTGAACTCGACCCATGGCTCGAAGAAGTCGCGAAGCTCGGTGGGAAAGAAGTGGCCTACGCCTCGGTTCGAGATGACCACGCCAACGGTGACTGTTTCGTCGGGTTCGATCGTGAACGCTTGCTTGTCGATCGGGGCTATCACCGTCTCATCGGGTTTCAGGTGGCCGGGGTATAGTGCGGCGTCGATTATGCTGATAGCCGTGAAGCCGTTGACGAGATTGATGCCTGCAACGCCCTTGCGCAGGGTGATCAGATCGGTTGCTTCGCGTTGCGTCGGATAGGCCGGGCCCTTCTTCAGCGTGAAGATGTCGACCGACAGATTCCCGGCCTTAAGGAAATCGATGACTGCTTGCTCCTGGTCTTTGAATCCATAGAAGTGGGGGATCGCGGTGTTGGAGGCCGGCCAACGGTGCGAGGCAATCTTGCCCTGCGTGGCCGCGAGGTCCGAGCGAGCCTCTTCGGGCTTCATGTGACACGACTGACAGGTGTTGCGCGGTTTCTTGTAGAAGGGCAGCGGCGACTCGTTCGAGTGCGAGCTCATCTGCCATTCGTCGTAGGCTGAGAAAGCCCGTCTCCATTTGTAGTTTTCGATTTCGCGCGGCAGCGCCGATTTGTGACACACGGCGCAGAACTCGGGGGTCTTGTAGAAGTCCTTCATCATCGCGCGCCGGTGCGCGTCGACATTTGCCAGTATGGTCTTATCCCTGACCTCTCCGCGCCAGGGTTTTCCGTTTTCGTCAAGCAGGAGCGCCGGCGGCCGGAGTTCATAGCTGCCAATGCCTTCGAGCCACGTGACCCTCTCGATCGAATGGCAGACCGTACAGGTGACGCCCTCTTCGTCGAACGGCCGCGCGAGCTTCGATCCCTTTGTGAGCGCGCCCGATACGAGCGCGACCGGGTTGTGGCAACCTTCGCAGTGTCGCGTGTATTCGATTCCATACTGATCGATGAACAGCTCGACGTTCTTCTTGTAAAACGGCTCGCGAAAGCTGTTGCGGTGCGGCGACTCCTGCCACTGCCGGTGCGCATCCGCGTGGCAGCGGGCGCAGTAGGAAGCCGGTATGAATTTGTCGGCGCTGATGAAGGAACCGGTCGTGGTGCGAACCTCGCTTGGCGCGAAGGGGTTGGAGCCGAACGGTAGACGGTAATGATCCGTCGAGTCGCCAGCGCGCTTAGAATCAGGCGGAGGGAGGATCGTCGAAACTCTGGACGCAGGTCTTGCCGAGTAGATCACGAAGGCGAAGATGAACACGGCTGCCGCAGCAACGCACCGGCTTAGCGATCTCCTCATGCGCTCACCTCTCAATCCGATCGGCGCGAGGGATGACCCCGACGCATCGGGCGACGGAGCCATCCTCGGCGCGATCATTCAAGGGCATCCGAGTCATGCGACGCTACGCCCTCACGGTTATGGGCACGGCGGCGTATTGTCGTCCTTGCAGAATTCGCCCGTGTCTCTAAGGCAGCAGAAGTTCGCGCGAATCCTGGGTGTTTGCTCCGAACCGTCGGGACTCTTCACGGTTACGAGGAAGGCGTCTTGGGTGATTCCCCCGGACCGGGGGTCAGGAATGACCGGTCATATGACCCAGGGGAAGCCCTGCGACCCATCCTGATTTCGAGTTCTAATCTCGACGAGACCTTTGGCCGCAAGTTTGTCGATCAGATCTGCCGTCGTGAGGATGGGCGTGCCATCCAGGTCTCTGCCGTTGATAGCGGCGATCGGATCAAGCACCTTCCGGCCTTCATCGGTGAACGCCTTCGGTGTGTAGACGACGAAGGCGAGTATCCAGAGGCCAAGCGGGTTGTTGCTGAAGTAGCCGTCCCGCGTGTCAAAGATGTTGTCTTGACGCCGATTGGGCGGAGCGGGGCTCAATATCGATCCGGCGCTCGCCTTCGGGAACAGGAACGCGCGGAACTTGTTTGCGACCTCCAAGGCGCGCTGGCCGCGTTCGGTCAGATGGCCGTTCGCATCCCGCTCGAAGGTGTCCGGGAAAACGGTACCCATGATCGAGTAGTAGATCAGATTCCCGGAGTTATTAAACCCTCCCGTCGTTTCCAGAATCCGGATGTTGCGACGTTCGGGATCGGTGTTGGAATTATCGACAGTCCAGTGGGTCGGGTTGCGGTCGGCGTTTCCGGCGCGTTCCCGAATCCCCTCTGGAGTGAGCCCGTTCTCACGATAAAAGCTGTCGCTGAAATCGAAGGGCGGGGGATTAGGATTTCGGGCCGTCCCTGTTCGCCCTGTCGCGTCGCCCATTCCTGGCAAAGCCAGCACGATCATCATGTTGATGACCGTGAGCCAGACGGGCAGTTTGAAGCTTCTGAGTTTTCTCAATGTCTCATTCTCCTTTTGGTCGATGTTCCGAAACAGCCCATGCGCCAGGACGCGCACACTATTCGCCCAAACTGAAGGTGTGTGCGAGCCTGCCAGAACGCGCACTCCAGGCTGCTCGGAGGCCGGGCGGCATCTTACTCTTGAAGGCCAGAGCGCCACTATAAAGCCGGTCGCATAGGTGTGAACAGTGTCACAGCAGAGCGATGCTGGGGCCGTCCCTCGCGCGGGTAACTTGACATCGCAAAATTGTGGAGTATAGTCGTGACGTTCTGGCTTCTCAGGTAATCTAGCTCAAAGCAATCATAAAAACGGACTCATGATTGGGGAGCCAGTAGGAACGTCTGTCATACCTCTGGTGACTGCGGCGCTACGAGCTTTCAGCGCCAGCAACGAACAATCCGGTAAAGGGTCAAAGAAGTGGTGCACCGCCCAGCTTGTGGCTAGGGCGCTAAGAGGAGTGCTTCTAAGAGGGGTGCCTTTCCAAGGCTGAACCAACGATGAATCCCATACCTCGCTTTTGGCTCACGTTATCTCGCTCGGCTGCTCGTCTCCGTGCTTTCGACGATCCACGAAGTTGCGTGCACGGAGGGTTCTCGCGCCGGCGGTCCCAACCGTACGAAGAACGCAGATGGAATGGGGCCGGCAGCGTTTCAGGGGACGACGCAGCGGGACGAAACAGCGTCTGCACGTAGGCGGGGAACTGCTAACGTTCGCTCCGGACAATGTAGATTCGCCTTGTTTCTGGGCAAGGCTGATGTATGTGTGTGCCGGGGTGATGAATGAGTAACGGTGATCTATGCCTTGTCGAATCGAAAGGAGAGACAAATGAGCGACAGAAGTATCTTCTTGTCAAGTAAAACCTCGAGAGCTCGGTTGAGGGAAGCCGAGGACGCGAGGAAGAATAGGTGGGAGATTCTCAAAGCGCACTCCCAGGGACAAGTGACGCGGCGCGACTTGATCAAAATGGGGCTAATGACAGCGGGTGGCTTGCTGCTCCCGATTCGCGGCTTGAGCCCATTTGCCAGGAGCGCCTACGCGGACTCGATTCCGACCGGCTTGCCGCCGAGCCCGTTGTTCGGCGTTCAGGCGTTCACGCAGCCGATGCTCCGCTTCGACCTCCTGCCGCGCAACTCAGTTAGTACTCTTAATCCCTTCCCAACGGCAGAGGCCAACCAGACACAGCAGCTTCTGAATACCGCGCTGGAAGGCGTGAGACCGGGTGACACGGGACCGATCGAGGGGCGTCCCCCGGGACCGATCTGGGCGCACCAAGGGTTCAACGTGTTTCCGCCCCAAGTCGCCATGGAGGTCACGCAGGAAGGGGCCAAGACCAACACCGTTTACAATCCCGGCGTCCCGTCGAGCCTCAATTCCGGTTTCAACGCAGCCACACCCATCCCTCTGAAATTCCACCCGGGCTTGCCCACTCAAGGGCCGCTCGCGGTATGGACTTTCAACGGCACCATCCCGCCCAAGCTCGCGCTTGCCCGCTATGGCGAGCCGGTACTGTTCCGCCACCACAACCGTCTGCCGTTCGATATCGCGCAGAACGGGGGCTTCGGGCGCCACACTATCTCGACCCACAAGCACAACGCGCATCACGGGGCCGAGAACGATGGCTTCACGGGAGCGTTCTTCTTCCCAGGCCAGTTCTACGACTACCACTGGCCGATTGTGCTGGCGGGATTTAGAACAATCAACACAGCCGCCACGGATCCGAGGGCCGGTAGCCCCACGGACGCCGGCGGCATTCTGAAGCTGCCGGGTGACTGGCACGAGACGATGAGCACTCACTGGTTCCACGACCACATGTTCAGCTTCACAGCCCAGAACGTCTACAAGGGGAACGCCGCGATGGCCAACCTCTACAGCTCTCTGGATCGTGGCAACGAGGCGCTCAACGACGGGGTCAATCTCAGACTGCCCAGCGGCAGCACCAAGTCGTGGGGCAACCTGGACTACGACGTGAACCTATTGCTCGCGGACAAGGCTTGGGATGCGGACGGGCAACTCTCCATGGACATCTTCGACTTCGACGGTTTCCTCGGCGATGTGATGACCGTGAACCTCCTATACAAGCCGTTCTTCGAGGTGGAGCGGCGCAAGTACCGCTTCCGCATCCTCAACGCCAGCGTGTCCCGCTTCTTCAAGATCGCGCTCAGCGACGGCTCGCCGATGATCCAGATAGCCAATGACGGTAACTTGTTCCCGAGCCCGGTGGTGCTAACTCAGTTGGACGAGCAGGGCATCGCCGAGCGCTACGACATCGTCATCGACTTCTCACGTTACAGCGTCGGGCAGAAGGTTTGGATGGTGAACTTGAGCGAGCACCACAACGGCAAGAAGGTGCACAAGGACCTCTCGCTGTCCGAAGCGCTTTCGGGCAATTCCGACGATCCGTGCGTTGGGAAGTTCCTCGAGTTCAGGATCGTTCGCAACCCGGCCACGCCTGACGTGAGCCAGGTACCGGCCACAATGATCCCGAACCCGGATCTGTCAAGTATTCCGGTCGCGCGCGAGCGGACCTTCGAATTCAATTCCGGCGCCGGCCAGACGACCAACGACCCTGTATCGTCATTCTTTGGGCCCTGGGGCATAAAGACGGACAATCAGGGGGGAACTCTCGCAGCGGACTTCGGCAGGATATCGGCGGCGCCGCGCTTTGGCACTCGCGAAATATGGCACTTGAAAAACGGGGGAGGCGGCTGGGACCACCCGATCCACATTCATTTCGAGGAGTGCCAGACCCTTGCGCGCAATGGCAAAGCGTCCAACGTCCCCGCCTGGGAGAGGGGCCGCAAGGACGTGTGGCGGCTCCGTCCATCGGGGTCTATCGACATCACGTTACAGTTCCGCGACTGGGGCGGGATGTTCATGGAGCACTGCCACAACACTGTCCACGAGGACAACGCCATGCTACTCAGGTGGGAGATAGACGATGGAGGGGCGCCGTTCTTGAGGCCGCTCCCGACGCCGATCCCGGCCCCGCAGGGCGTGACGTTTCAGGATCCGACCGACATCCTCCCGACCGCCTTCTGAGGCGGCAAGGTTAACAACAGAAGGCAAGAAAGGAGCGAAACACATGAACACTCAGCGAAACATGAACCCGCGGCGATCGCGATTCAGTCCTATCGCCGCAACACTCTTGCTTGGGATCTTTGTTGGACTGCTGTCGAGCAGCGCCTCAGCGCAGACTGCCACGACCACGCAAGCCACAACGGTCGATAGCAGCCTCCAGATCTCGGTTAGCGGAACCGTGACCGATCCAAACGGAACTATCTCCGTCAGTGGGTACGTAACGGTGAGCTGCACTCGGGTCATAGATACGACACTGGCGAGCCCGCCGGCTGTGCTGCTCACCTTCGATTTTTCCAAGGTGCGCGGCATGAGCGGGACCTCGCTATTCAGTCTGAAGGCGTATGTCACCGGAGGGAATCAGGATACCGAGATGAGGCCGCTGCAGGCCTCCGACGTCATCGCGGTCGCCTGCCCCTACTACGACAGCAGTAAGGGCATACTGTCGGCTAGCTCATGGCTGGTGACTGCCACACTCAACTTCGACGTGACCACGGGAAAGCTTACGAGTGGAAGCGCCACCGTCGGGAACAAACCTGCTAGCCTCTGAAGCTTTGGCTGACAGGCTCTACCTCGATCCGCTGCACTGCGGGAATCGCTGTCCGTGGTGCGGCGGATCGAGCCGAATCAACCTTCCAGTGTGCGAGAACCCCAGGCGGGCGGAGCGCCCCGCCGCCGAGGGCAGCAACACACCGAGATAGCAGACCAACGCGAGAAGGAACTTTCGACGCGAAGATAAGGAGAAGTCGGTTATGAACAGCAACTACGCCAAGCTGCTTTTGCTCGGAATGCTGATGGTCGGCGTCACTCCATCAATCATCTCTCAGGTGGGTGGGGGGAGTTCCGCGCAGCAGCAGGAGCTCCAGTACATTTGCCCGATGCATCCGGATGTCAAGTCGAAGCTTGCGAGCACCTGCCCCAAATGCGGAATGACGCTTAAGCAAGAGTCCAACTCCCCTGCCCCTACGCCGCCCAAGAGCACGCGCTGGGGAGCCACTTACTTTCCCAACGTCACCCTGACGACCCAGGACGGTAAGGCCGTTCGCTTTTACGATGATCTGCTCAGGGACAAAGTGGTGGCCGTCGAGTTGATCTACACTAGCTGCCAGTACAACTGCCCGCTTGAGACTGCGCGGATGGCTCAATTGCAGAAGCTGTTGGCCGACTACATGGGAAAGAGCATCTTCTTCTACTCAATCACCATCGATCCGAAGCGGGATACACCGGACGTGCTTAAGGCTTACGCAGAGAGGTTTCACGCCGGACCTGGCTGGTTGTTCCTTACCGGAAAGGAGGAGGACATCGAGCTGATCAGCAAGAAGCTAGGATTATACACGCCTCCAAACTCTTCCGACCCGGACGGCCACACTCCAACGTTAATGATCGGCAATGTGGCGAAGGGAATCTGGATGAAGAACGCCGCCCTGGACAACCCGGCGTTCCTGGCTAGGTGGATCCGCGGATTGGTGGATGACAGGGAGAGCCGGAAGGTCGAGGTGGCCCGAAGCTACACTGATGCGTCTCCGCTTAACATCGACAAAGGGCAGTACCTTTTTTCGACGCGATGCGCCGCTTGCCACACGATCGGACGCGGAGACAAGGTCGGACCAGACCTGCTCGGCGTGACCCGCACCCGCGACCGCGCCTGGCTCCAGCGTTTCATTGCAGTGCCGGATCGAATGCTGGCGGAGAAAGACCCGATCGCTACGGCTCTCTTTGAGAAGTACAAAAAGATTCCGATGCCCAATGTTGGGCTCCACGATGTGGACGTCGCAACGTTGATCGAGTATATGGAGGCTCAAACCGCAAGTTTTCGTGAGCGAGAAAAGGCCGCAGCCCAGAAATGAGTTTGCCCATCCTGCTGACCGAATGGCGAGGCTCGGAACTTCGGCGTGATCAACTCTTCCACCACGAGAGCCGATCGCCGATCTCCGGAGCCATCTCGCCGACTCGCATCCCGATCGAAGCGGGCGGCTGCGCCGCACCGATCGCCTCAAAGCGGCGGCTTGGTCCGCCGCTTTGAGGCGATTCTTCGTCACGCCTTAGAAGCGCAGTCTGCAAGATCACGGGCCGTCGGCAACCGGCCATCGGCAACGATCCAACAACGATGGCCGTGACCTCAGCCCTTCTTCCGGAATGCACGCACCTGTTTGACCAGCGCTTGAAGCTCGGCTTCCGACAACTTCCCCTTGAAGGCGGGCATGAACTTCCCTTTTCCATTCGCGATCGAGTCGTGAATCTGGGCGTCCGTCCGCGACGTTTGGTACTCGCCGGAACAAAGGTCGGGCTGCCCTTTCGATTTCCACATCGCCAGACCGCAACCGTCCTTTCCGTGACAACCCGCGCATCGCGCGATGTAGAGCGCATTTCCATCCTGAACGCGCAGCGGAGAGCTCGTCGCCGAGGCCGTCCCGAACACTGAAGGCCCCGACTGACCCATCAGGAACAAGACTCCGACAAGTAATGAGAGCACGATGGTCGAGGCTTTGATGTTTTTTCCGATGTTCATTCTGATCCGTTTTCTCCTGTGTGGAATAGTCGGCGGCGGCCAGCCGCCGAAGATCGCCAATTGTACAATGTCTCCCCTTTGATGCGGAACCTCCTCCGGTTAGAACGCTGCCCGTCGATACTAGCCTCGCTGATCCGACGTGCTCGTGTCGACGACGCTGCTATAATCCCAAGTCGTGAAGCTTCCGGGTCTCTACATCCACATCCCTTTTTGCGAGAGAAAGTGCACCTACTGCAATTTCAACACGACCGATTTTTTCGAGGACCTCGCTCAACGTTATTGCCGCGCCGTGGCCCGCGAGGTCTCGCACTGGGGCCGGAAATTGGTTGCGCAACCGGCGAGCTCGTTCGGCGGCCTGATTGAACAGGGACGCCCTACCATCGACACCATTTACTTCGGCGGCGGGACACCCTCGATTGTTGAAGGCGCCAACCTCGCCGCGATCATCGATGCCTGCCGCGAGGCTTTCGACGTCGCCCAAGAAGCCGAAGTCACCATCGAGATAAACCCCGGCACTTTCTCGCCCCTCAAGTTGAAAGTGTGGCGCGACGCCGGGATCAACCGCGCAAGCGTCGGAGTTCAGTCATTCATCGATGCCGAGCTTGTCGCACTCAGCCGCACTCACACGGCGGACGATGCTCGTCGGACCGTCGGCGCTCTTCGCGAAGCCGGGTTCGACAACATCAGCCTGGATCTGATCGCCGGATTGCCGGATCAATCGAAGAAGGACTGGGAGTTCAACCTTGGGGAGGCGCTGCGACTCGGGCCCGAACATCTCTCGCTCTACCTGCTCGAAGTCAAAGAGGGCACGCGGCTCTTCGGGCAGATCAATCGCGGATTGCGCCCCCATCCGGATGACGACCTGGCCGCCGAGATGTACACGATGATGTGCGAAGCGACGGCCGCGGCGGGCTTTGAGCATTACGAGATATCAAACTTCGCTAGGGTCGCGAAGTCAGGACCGGCGGCAGGCGATTTCCGGTCCAAACATAATATGAAATATTGGACGGGCGCGGCGTTCTATGGGTTGGGTTGCGGCGCACACTCCTACGACGGGCGCGCGCGCTGGGTCAACGTAATGAAAACCGAGAGCTACATCGACGCCGTTGAAACTACGGGGGAAGCGGTCGCGGAACGGCACGAGCTCACCGACCAGGACCGCGCCGCTGAAGCACTCTTCATGGGCTTGAGGCTCTCGGAAGGAGTTGACGTGACAGAGTTTCGCAGCGAGTACGGCGTCGATGTAATCGAGCGGTATCGCGCCGACATTGACCGGTTTCAGGACGCCGGTTTGATCGAATTCTCGAGAGATCGGATGAAGCTAACCGGCGCGGGCAGGCTTCTGTCCAACGAAGTGTTCGCGGCGTTCGTTTGAATGAGCCGCTCACCTCAGCCTGGAGGTCCGTGCGTATGCTGGGCATAGAGCAAAGAAGCACAGGCGCGTTGGTGCTGATAGGTCTTCTCGCCGCCAGCGTCAATCCCCAGAGCGGGCGCGTGCGTATCGATCAAAAGTCCGACGACAAAGCGACGATTACACTCCGGGCTGAGGAGGTTCTCCTTCCGGTGAGCGTTCGCTCCGACGCCGGAAAGCTGCCCGGGCGTCTGGACCACTCGGATTTCATCGTCACCGAAGACGGAAAACGCCAGCGGATCACGTCCGTGATGCGCACGCCCGCCAACATCCTGTTCATCATCGACTCCAGCGGGAAGGCTGACGCAAAGAAAGACGTCAACCTGAACCGCGACATCGCGCTCAGGATCATAGACGCGCTGGCTGACGACGACCGCGCGGCCATCATAACCTACGCCGACCGCGTGGAGTTGTTGTCGCCCTGGACGAATAACAAGGACGGCCTTCGAGATGCTTTGAAGCGAAAGTACAAGCCGGGCATTCAGTCGGAGTTCTATCAGAGCATCGTCTACGCCGCCGATGAGGTCCTGCCGAAAGTCACGGGCCGGCGCAGCGTCGTCTTGATCAGTGACGGCGTCGACACGATCGCCACGGCAGGATTTGAGAACGCGCTTGAGGCGCTGCATCGGGCTCGTGCGACGGTCTACGCGGTAGGTCAGAACGAGATGCTGCTCGGCGAGTTGAAACCGTGGGTGTTCAACCCTCTCGCGCGAGTGGAGATGCTCGACCCGCGAACGCGCAAGCGCTACGGTCAGTTGCGACAGTACGTAAAGCAGCTTGAAGCCGCCGAAGTGACGCTCAAGAGCCTGGCCGAGGAGACCGGCGGCGCGGTGTGGACACCCCCGACGCTGGATGAGCTGAACAAGACCATCAGCGCCAGAGTGATCGCGGAACTCGGCACGGAATACGTGCTCTCCTATGTTTCGGAGCGCGCACCGGATGACAACAGCTTCCATCCCGTCAGAGTGTATCCCGCGCGCGCGGGTATTCAGGTGCGCGCGCGGCGGGGCATCTACTCGAATAAGGACTCAGAGTTGACCAGGAAATGATCGGCGAGTTTTCAGTTCCAACTGAGGCCTCTGAGCTGGTCGAGATTCACGTTCCCGCCGCTCAGGACGCAGACGACTTTTGATCCGGTCGGCGCCTTGACCAAACCATTCAACAACGCCGCTACGGGAGCTGCGGCCGCACCCTCGACCACAAGCTTCGAGTGGTGCATGACCCAGATCATCGCTTCGAATATCTTCTCATCCGGCAGCGCGACCAAGTCGTCGACGAAATTCCTGACCACCTCGAACGTGTACTCGCCGACGCGCTTCACCTTCAAGCCGTCGATCACGCACTCGACGCGATCGAGCGTGATCAATCGACCGGCCTCGACGCTGAGCTTCATTGCGGGCGCGCCAGACGACTCGACCCCGACGATTTTGATCCGTGGGTTCAAGCCCTTGAGCGCCATCGACACGCCGGAGATCAAACCGCCCCCGCCGATCGGCACTACGACGACGTCCGCATCCGGGAAGTCGTCGTGTATCTCGAGTCCCAGCGTCCCCTGACCGCCGATGAGCTGTGGATCATCGAACGGGTGAATGTAAGTGAGCCCGCGTTCCTCGCACAACTGTTTGGACTTCTCGTTCGCCTCGTCCCAGATCGTGCCGTGCAGGACGACCTCGGCGCCGTACGCGCGCGTCGCTTCGACCTTTGATGGCGTAGCGTTCTCGGCCATCACAACTACGGCGCGAATTCCCTGGAGCTTTGCGGCGAGCGCTACGCCTTGAGCGTGATTGCCGGCCGACGAGCAGATGACGCCGCAGCGCTTCTCGTCGTCGCTGAGATGGGAGAACTTGTTGAGCGGGCCGCGAATCTTGTAGGAGCCAGTCCGCTGCAACATCTCGGCTTTGAGCCGCACGTCGAAGCCGGTCTGCTCGCTCAGCAGCCGGGAGGTAAAGAGAGGCGTGTGATAGACGTGCGGCGCGACTCGCGCGCGGGCTTGTTGGAAATCTTCCGGAGACAGAAATGAGTGTGCGGATTTGGTCATATTCACCTGCCAGCGGCAGATTATCGCTTTCCAGGCCGAGCTATGCAATGCGAGAGCTAATCACCGCAGAGGCGCAGCGTACGCGGAGGCGCCGCAGAGGAGTATCTCCGCGCTTCCTCTGCGGACTCTGCGCCTCTGCGGTGAAGACCGTTTCTTACCTGGGCATTCGGGACCTCTCCGCTTCCGCTTCGACCGCAGTGGGCTGACAAGAGTGGCCGTGTTATCATCCGAAGCTGCTTGAAACTCTCTGCCCTGGAAGACGCAATGGCCTACATCGATCTTCGAAGCGACACCGTCACCAAACCTACCGCCGAGATGCGCGAAGCCATGATGCGCGCCGAAGTCGGCGATGACGTCTACGGCGAAGACCCGACCGCAAACCAGCTGCAGGAACTCGCGGCTCACATCCTCGGGAAAGAAGCCGCGCTGTTTGTGCCCTCAGGCTCGATGGGCAACCAGATCTGCGTCCGGCTGCACACCCAGATCGGCCAAGAAGTTATCGTCGAAGAGCGCAGCCACATGTTCAACATGGAGATGGGGGCGATGGCGGCAATCAGCGGCACACTCGCTCACACCGTGTGTGGGGACGACGGTGTGCTCGACTGGCCGACCATCGCAGCCGCTGTCCGTCCGCGAGTCTCGTACTTTTCCCAGACCGGACTGATCGCGATCGAGAACACGTTGAATCTCGCCGGCGGTACTGTTATCCCGCTCGAGCGAATGGAAGAGATTTGCGAGCGTGCCCACGAGATCGGCCTCCCTGTTCATTTGGACGGCGCGCGAATCTTCAACGCCGCCGCTGCGCTCGGGCGCGACGTTGCCGACCTGGTCAGGCCCGCCGACTCGGTGATGTTCTGTTTATCGAAGGGGCTGGCCGCGCCAGTAGGGTCGCTGATCGCCGGATCGCGGGACTTCATCGACCGCGCGATTCCGGTTAGGAAGATGCTTGGCGGCGGGATGCGACAAGTCGGAGTGCTCGCGGCTGCGGGATTGGTCGCGCTAGAAAAGATGACCGTGCGGCTGGTCGAGGACCACGCTAACGCGAAGCTGCTCGCAGAGGGGCTCGCTGCGATGCCCGGCGTCAAGATCGATCCCGAAAGAGTGCAGACTAACATACTGGTCTTCGATATTGCCGGAACAGGAATGTCCACTTCCGAGTTGTCGGGGAAGCTGAAGGCGAACGGCGTGCTGGCTAATGGGATCAACCCGCGCGAGATGAGGATGGTGACTCACAACGACGTGAGCCGCGCGGATTGCGAAACATCTCTGGACGTGCTCAGGCATGTTTTCCAGGAAGCAACGTAAGCAAGGTGCAAGCAAGATACTCGACCGGAGGTGCACTCAGGCCGACGGACCGAGTGGTTAGATATCAGGTTGGGAAGTGGGACTTGTCCCCGCCGCGTTATTTGACTGACCATTTGTTGCAACAAGGCAGCGGGGACAAGTCCCTCTTCCCAACCTCTACGTGACTATGCTTGGTCCTATTCCCCAGTCGAGAGCATCACGAAGTCTCGTGTTCAGATGCAGAAGTTGATAATCGCAATAGACGGACCGGCCGGCTCAGGTAAGAGCACCCTCGGGAGAGGCTTGGCGCGCCGCCTTGATTTACTCTACGTCGACTCTGGAGCCGTCTACCGGGCCGTGGGGTGGCGCGCGCTTTATTCCGGTGTGTCCCTGGACGATGGGCCTGCAGTCGCGCAAATCGCCCGGGATTGCAAGATCGTCTTCGAAGGCGATCCCGACACTCTGCGCATGCTCCTCGATGGCCGCGACGTCACCCCCGACATCCGAACTCCAGAAGCCAGTCACGCGTCGTCGGCTGTCGCTACGATACCCGAAGTGCGCGAAGCGGTCGTCGACAAGCTTCGTCAGATGACGGGCGAGCGAGGAGTTGTGATGGATGGGCGCGACATCGGTACAGCCGTCTTCCCCGCCGCGACGCTTAAGGTATTCCTGGAGGCGTCCGCCGAAGTGCGCGCACACCGGCGCCGCGATGAAGAAGTCACACTGGGCCGTGAGGTGTCGGTCGAGGACGTCAGGGCCGAGATCGACCGCCGCGACCGCCGCGATCGCGAGCGCTCAGCAACGCCGCTGGTCAAAGCCGATGACGCTATTTTGATCGACACCTCAAACGTGGACGCCGGCGCCCTTCTGGAGCGTGTGCTTGAAATTGTCAAATCCCGCCGCTAAACTGAAAAATCGCTAGCGCATGTCGGGCCCGCGACTCGAAGTGACGACCAATCATAGTTACGCCGCGTACCCATGGGGATTTTCACCGGACTTGTAATTGAAATCGGGCGCGTTCGCCGCGTCGACCGGCGGGCGGACGGCGCGTACCTCGTCATCGAAGCGACGAAGGTCCTCGAGGGGACGCGCATCGGGGACTCGATCTCGATCAATGGCGTCGACCTCACGGTGATCGAGATGGGACGCGATTACTTCGGCTCTGACGCGTCGCTTGAAACGTTGAAGCGGTCAACTCTCGGGGAGTTGCGCCCCGGAAGCCGGGTGAACCTCGAGCGGGCGCTCGCGGTCGGGGAACGGCTGGGCGGTCACATGGTGCAGGGCCATGTGGACGCGACGGCGACACTCAGCAAGGTGACGCCCGAAGGCAACGCCTACCGGATGCGGTTTCGTTTCGGCAAGGAACTCGCGAGATACATTGCGATGAAGGGATCGATCACGGTTGATGGGATCAGCTTGACGGTAGCGGGACTCGGCGACGATTGGTTCGAGGTTGCGATCATTCCGCACACGTGGCGCGAAACGACGCTGGCGGACTTGAAGCCGGGCGGCCGCGTCAACATCGAAGTCGATGTGCTCGCGAAGTACGTCGAGAGAGTGCTTCAACACCGCGATGAACGAGAACCAACGAGCGGCAATCTGACCGTCGAACATCTGACGGGGATGGGATACTGAATAGGCGTGATCAACAGCGAGTTCGGGGGTGTTATGCCTTTTTCGACAATTGCGGAAGCCGTCGAAGACTTTAGAGCCGGCAAGCTCGTCATCATCGTCGACGACGAAGACCGCGAGAACGAGGGTGATCTTGCCTGCGCCGCCGAGAAGGTTACGCCCGACATCATAAACTTCATGGCGCGTTATGGGCGCGGATTGATCTGTCTGTCGCTGACACCGGAGCGTCTCGACGAGTTACAAATCCCGCTTCAGATGTCGGAGTCGGACAACACCGCGTCGCGAGGCACCGCCTTCTGCGTCTCAATCGAAGCGCGCCGCGGAGTCACGACCGGCATATCGGCCGCCGACCGCGCGACGACAATTCAGGTGGCGGTCGATCCGCGAACAAGGCCTTCGGACCTCGCACGTCCCGGACATGTTTTTCCGCTTCGCGCGCGGAAAGGCGGTGTGCTCGTGCGGCCGGGGCAAACCGAAGCGAGCGTAGACCTGGCGCGCATCGCGGGGCTGACGCCGGCCGGAGTCATCTGCGAAATCATGAATGATGACGGCACGATGTCGCGCTTGCCCGAATTGCGAGGGTTCGCCGCAGAGCACGGCATCAAGATCATCTCGGTCGCCGATCTGGTGAGTTACCGGATGGCGAACGAGGTGTTGGTCCATCGGGAGACGGAGGCGCGAGTGCCGACGGTCTACGGCGAGTTCCGAGCCATCGCTTACAGCAACGACATCACACCAGACGTTCACCTCGCGCTGGTGATGGGAGAGATGAAGCCGGACGAGAGCGTGCTGGTTCGCGTTCATTCGCAGTGCGTGCTCGGCGACGTGTTCGGGTCGTTGCGCGACGACACGGGCTGGCAGTTGCAACGCGCGCTCGAATCGATCGCAGCAGAGGGCAGCGGCGTAGTTCTCTACCTGAAACAGGAAGGGCGCGGCGTCGGGCTGATCAACCAGCTTCGCGCTTATCGGGTGATGGATGAAAGAAACAAGGACACGGTCGACGCGGACGCGGAGGTCGTGGGGGTACACGCGATGGACCCGCGCGACTATGGTATCGGCGCGCAGATACTTCACGACCTGGGCGTCCGAAAAATGCGGCTGCTGACGAATCACCCGGTCAAGCGCGCGGGCATCGAAGGGTTCGGGCTTGAGATAACCGATCGCGTGCCGATCGAGATGGAGCCCAATGAATCGAATGAAAAAGTCCTGCGCGCCAGGAAAGAAAAACTCGGACACCTCCTCACGAAAGTCTAGCCGTCGCATTCGGAAGGTTTATGCGCAGAAAGATCCTGATCGGCGCGCTCTCCCTCGTTACTCTGCTTTTGCTGCTCGCGCTTGCGGGCTTCATCTACATTCGCAGCGGAAAGCTCGACAAGTACCTCGAGCGCCAGATCGTCGCGGCGCTGGCCGACTCCGGCATTCGCGCCGAGATGGGCCGCACCCATCTTGACCTCCGCGGTTACAAGGTCACCATCGAAGACCTCAAACTGTTTTCAGCCCGGACCGGTGAGCCCATTGGGTCGGTCGGCAGGATCGAAGCCGAGTTTTCAGTCACCGATTATTTCAAACAGGAAATCAATATCACTCGTGTGGACATCGTGCATCCAGCCGTCTGGCTGTCGTTCAATGAACAGGGCCGGCTGAACATCGAGACACTTGAGTCGCCTGCCGAGCCTGCCGAGAAGGGCGCGAGGGTCAAGTTCCTGACAGCCTCCCTCAATGTTCGCGGGGGCGAGATAAACTTCGACGACCGCCGGAACGACATCATTGCGCGAGTCGAAGATCTGTCAGGCAGCCTCGTCCCCTTGAGTCCCGTCGTAACAGATGACCGCTTCGATCACCGAATCGTGTTGAGTTTCGACAAAGCGAGGGGCAGCTACCAGGGCCGCGCGCTCGACCATCTTGCAGCGAACGTCGAAGCAACGGTCCGGGGCGAGGAGGCCCAGATCGAGCGCCTGAAGCTGGTTTCAGACCTCGGCGAGGCGACGGCGAGCGGCCGCATCAGCAGCTTCAAGCCGCTCAAGTACGAGGTGGAATTCGCGGGCCGTGTTGTGCTCGAACAACTGGCGCGGCTCGCGCTTCCCGGCATGCCGATCAACGGCCGCGCGAACCTCGATGGCAAGATCGAGGGCACGGGCGCCGATTATCACGTCGCGGCGAAGATTGAATCCGATTCGATTGCGGCTGCGGGCTTCCACGTCGACGGGATTCGCATGACAACGAGCGGCGACGGCAGCGGCAGCCAGTACACCGCGACGATCAATGCGGCGACGGGCTCCGGAAGGGGATCGGGCTTCAGTCTCGAATCGGTCCGGCTCAGCGAAGCGAGGCTGAAAGGAAAGGACGCCGACTTCGACATTTTGGGAAAGCTTGCGCTTGAATCGGTCAAGGGCGGCGAGGTTACCGTGAGCGGTATCCGCGGGCTTCTCGCCGCCGACAACAAGCAGCTCACGCTTTCCGAGTTCACGGCGAACGTCTTGGGCGGAACCGCGACGGGATCGGCGACGCTCGCTTACGCGCGCGGCGCGTCGAACGTCGAGCTTCGCTTCGCCGCGATCGATCTGAATCAGGCCTCGATGCTGGCGGCAGGGAAAGACATTGACGTTCGCGGAACGGCTGCCGGGAACGCGAGACTGACGTTCGCTGGATTCGATTACCGCGCGGCTTCCGGCCGAATCGAAGCGAGCTTCGATGGCGCGTTTTCGCCTCCACAACCGAGCGCCGAAGTAACCGTGACAGGACAGTTCAGCGCCGGCGTTGCGGGTCGCTCGCTCAACATCGAGCGGGCTTTCGCAAAGACGGCGAAGAGCGAGGTGACGGCGAGCGGAACGATCGGCTGGGACCGGACGGGGGCTCTCGACGTTAAGTTCAAATCCGAAGATATGGCAGAGGTCCAGCGCGTGGTCGATGCCTTCGGTGTGATTCCCGAAAACATCAGGGATGAGTACGCCTTCTCGCTCACCGGCGAGGGAGGTTTCACCGGACGCGTCGAAGGCAGTCTCACATCTCCCGAAGTTCGAGGAAGGCTGGTCCTCAGCAGCATCCGCGCCGGAGATGAAGAGGCCGGGGCGTTCCAGGGCGACATCGCGTACACTCGGGCGCTGCTGAGCGTTGGGAGGGCGTCGCTCGTTCGAGGCGAGGGATCGCGCGTCGACTTTGCGTTGACCGCTCCGCTTGACGGAGAAGATAAGAAGTTCGCGGTTAAAGCCGGCGTGCTGAACTTCCCACTGACCACGATCGTGCGGATGGCACAGCCGGTTCTCAAGGATTTGGTCGGCGGCGGAACGGTCAACGGAGTGATAGACCTGAGGGGTCTGCCCGGACCGCGGACCATCGAAGGAACCGCGGAGGTCACGCTGAGCGGCGGCGAGTTCAACCTCCCGTCACCTGACGAAAAAGAAGAGACGACCAGCGTATCGGTCCCCGAGTTCGACGGCAAGGTCACCATCTCGAAGAGTCTGTTGACGGTCGAGAACCTCAAGATGACGGCCGGCGATGCGACGATCAACGGCGCGGGAACTTTCGATCTCGACACCTACGCATTCTCGGTCGATGGCAGCGCGAAGAACGTGAACCTGGAACCGGTTTCCAGAGCCATTCCCGCGGACGCCCAGCTCACAGGGAGGGCCGACGTCGTCATCAAGGGCGAGGGGAAATGGGACGAGTGGTCCGCAACAAATCTCAGCGCGACGGTCCAGGGCCAGTCGGTTGCGATCAACGGTCGCGACCTGGGCAATGCAAAGGTTGTGTTGTTCACCGAGAACCAGACACTCAGGATCGAGGCGGCCGCGACATTGCTCGATCAGCCGCGAACGTTGGAGGCGAGGATCGACCTGCGAGACAAGAGCTACCCGATAGCCGGCAGCATCGAATTCACCGACACCGAGATCGGACCGTATTTGGGTCTGGTCGCGTCCGAGCTTTCCGGCATCTCGGGCCGCGCGACCGGCACAATCACGCTGAGGGGCCCGTTGCAGGAGCCGGATCAAATCCAGGCGGTTGCGAATCTCAGCAAGCTAGAATTCGGCGGCGCCATCGGGGGGGGCCGGCAGTACACGATCGAGAATCAGGGTGCAGTCGTGATGACCGCGAGCTCAAAGGCCATCACGCTGGATCGCGTCTCATTCACCGGAGAGGGTACGAGCGTAACGCTGGGTGGAGTGCTTTCGCGCGCGGACGAGGCCGCGTCAACCCTGTCGATCGAAGGTGAGATCAACCTGCGACTGATCTCGTCGTTCACGAACGTAGTCACCACGACCGGCGTTGCTCAAGTCCAGGCATCGATCGCGGGCACGCTCGACCGGCCGCGCTTGGTTGGCCTGGCGAACCTCAGAGACGTCGGAGTTCGAGTCCTCGACTTCCCGCTGGCGATGGCGCGGGGCAGCGGTCAAATCAGGTTCACGACGGACCAGGCTCAGATCGAAAACTTCAAGGCGTCGACACCCGGCGGCGGAACGCTGACAATATCGGGCGGGGCTGCCCTGTCGGGGCTCGCGCCGGACCGCTGGCGCATCGAAACCCGTGCTGACGAAGTCGGCGCGTCATACCCGCGCGACACACAAACGGTCTTCGACGCGTCCCTAGTCCTCCAGGGGAACCGGCGCGTACAGGTGTTGTCGGGCGGCGTCGATATAAGGCGCGCAACCTACACGAAGGAACTCACGATCGAAGAGCTGATAAGGACTGGTGGGCCGTTCGGCGCGGAGTTTTTGGAAACCGGACCGGGAGGCGGGGGCGGGCCGTCGGCGCTGCCGACTTCGCTCGATATAAGGATCGAGGCCGACAACACGTTGATCGTACGAAACAATCTGGCGGACGCCGTCGGCAGCACCTACCTCAATCTTCGCGGTCCTATCGAGTCGCCGATGGTCTACGGGCGCGTCCAATTCAATCGAGGAACCCTGGAATTCCGGAACGGGCGCTATGAAATGACACGAGGAATAATCACCTTGCCAGGCCGGCGCAGGGCCCAGCCGGTCGTGGATTTCCAATCGGAAGCCGACATCAGCGGCTACCACGTGTGGGTGGCATTCAACGGCGCAATCGACAAACTCCAGACGACGATCAGGTCCGACCCGGAGCTTCCGCAGGGCGAGCTGATTTCTCTGATCCTGACCGGCAATGTGAATGCGGACCGAAGCAACAACCCGACGTCACTTGAGACCGGCCTCGGGCTTGCCCAGTCGCTGTTGGCGGCGTCGTTGTCGGAACAGCTCGAGAAGCACACTCAGCGGCTGTTCGGCCTGAGCCGCCTTTCAATCGATCCGCTACTGGGCGGGCGCGGCGCCGACCCGACCGCGAGAGTCACAGTTGGACAGCGAATCACAAAGGACCTCAGCATCACCTATTCACAGAACCTGACGTCTTCCGGGGTCTCGGGAGTCGATCGCATCGTACTTGTCGAGTATAGGATCAGCAACCGCTTTTCAATCGTCGGAATCAGGAATGAGCGGGGTGACCTCGGCTTCGACGTGCGGATCAGAAAGCGATTCTGACCGCGCTCGGTCCAAGCGAAGGGGAATCTGCAGCTTGAGAGTGGAAACGCGAATGAAAAGTGCGCCGGCATGGACCAGCAGCGCGACGCTCCGGTTAGTAGCGCTCTCATTCGTGTTAACGATGGCGGGCGTCGGCGCTCGCGCAAATGACCTGACCGAGTTTCTCGGGCGGCGAGTGGTCTCGGCCAAGGTCGTAATCGAGGGCGCACCCGACACGGCGATTGGCGACCTCGATTCGTTCCTCGATGTATCCGCGGGTCAGGACTTCTCCGCAGTGCGAATACACGATTCCCTGGTCAGGCTGCACCGGTCCGGCCTCGTTTCGGGCGCGCGTGTGGAAGCGGAAGCCGTCCGCGCGGATGGGGTCGCGCTGCGCTTCGTCGTAAAACCGCAGTCGCGCGTGGGCGCGCTCGTTTTCGAGGGCGACCTCACGGCCATACCGCCCGGAGAGCTGAAGGCGAGGCTGAGTGGCCTCGAGTCCGGCTCAAAGCTGTCCGAAGCCGCGATTGCGCGCGGCGTCGGCGACTTAACCGCCTTCTACTCGTCGCGAGGTTACCACCAGGCGAACGTAACAGCAGCGGTACGATTTGATCCGCTTGGCACGAGGGCGACCGTCGTCTTCACCGTTGCGCCCGGCGATCAAGCGCGGGTCGCCCGCTACACGCTCGACAGCAGGGACCCACTGATCGATCTCTCGAAGGTCAAGCACGCGCTCGCGGAGGACAAGCCGTTTGTCGAATCGGCCGTCCAGGATGAAGTGGACCGCATCCGCCAGGCTTATCTCCAAGAGGACTATCTCGCGGTGCGAATACACAGCAATGTTGCGGCCGACGTCCTGGCGAACACCGTCGCCGTTACTCTGACCGTCGAGCGTGGTCCTCGATTCGTCGTGGACGTACAGGGCATCCAGGTCAGTGACAAGAAGAAGCGCGAGATATTCCCGTTTTATACACAGGGCGGAATCGACGACTTCACGGTCGAGGACGGGAGGCTGAGGCTCGCGGATTACGCGCAACGGGAGGGTTATTTTTTCGCCGACGTGGCGCGGCCTGACCTGCCGGACCTGAAGGCTGGAACCGCCCGTCTGGTCTACTCGGTCGAGACGGGCCGGCGTTACCGTCTCAGCGATATCGAAATCGAAGGTCTGGACACGATTCCGCATTTTTCGCTCGAGGAGCAGATGAAGTCGAAGACGGCGGCGATCGTTCCGTTATTCGGGCTGGGGCGCGGCGTGACCAGCAACGATATGCTGCGCCAGGACGAGAACCTCATCAAGAAGCGGCTGCGCGACCTGGGCTACCGCAGCGCGAAGGTCGAGACGCGGCGCGGCGTGTCGCTGGATGGCGACAATCTGATAATCACCTTCGGCGTCGAGCAGGGAGAGCGCAGCTACATCGACGAGATCGACGTTCGAGGGAACAACATTCTGGCGAGCGACGAGTTGAGCGCGAGATTCACCGTCAAACCCGGCGACCCATTGGCCGCCGCCGACGTTCTGCGCACGAACGAACAGTTGCTAGCCGCGTACACGGCGCGCGGGTACGCCGCGGCGGACATCGAACCCGAGGTCGTCGATCTCGGGACCTTCGAAGGTCAGGATCGAGTGCGGCTGGTCTTCAGCGTTGATGAAGGCGCTCGGGCGCACATTCGGAAGGTGACAACCGTGGTGAATTCGAGGGCGCGGCCGATCACGAACACGGCGCGGCTCGAACGCGATTTCTATCAGTTCAAGAGCGGCGGCTGGCTCGAGCTCGATCAACTGCAGGAGACCGAGAGAGCGCTCTACGAAACGAACGCGTTCAGCTCGGTCGCGATCACTTCCGAAGTCGTGGGCCAGTCAGCCGGCGGGGTCGAGGAGCGCGACGTGACGGTCAGTCTTACCGAAGCGAAGCGCTACGACACGATCTTTGGGTTTGGGTATCAGTCGAGCAAGAGCGACCTGGAGGTGCCCGGGCTTGGGTTCTTCAACGGCGCGCGAGTGCTGTCTCAACTAACTTACACGAATTTCCTGGGACGTCTGTACACGCTGAGCGGGCAGGTGCGCGCCGGCCAGGATGAGTTGCTTGGGCGGGTTTCGTTTCAGAATCCGCGGCCCTTCAGTAAGAACTACCCGACGTTGATATCGTTCTTTGTGCGGCGGCTTGCTGAGAAGACGTTTCTGTCGGACCGCTACACCGCGCTCATTCAGGCGGAGCGGCGATTGTCGCTGGATACGATCGTATACGTCAGCTACAACTTCGAACGCATCAGCATATTCAAGCTCAAAGGCAGCATCGAGGAGATCGAACGAAACAAACAGCCGATCAGACTGGGACGGATCGGGCCGAGCTTTGCGCGCGATAAGCGCGACAACGCGTTCGATCCCACACGGGGCAATCTAACGCTGGGGAGCTTCTTCATCGCATCGAAGGCACTGGGCGGGAACGAGCAGTTCATTAAGTTCCTTGCCGAGCACAGTCGCTATTACGCGATCGAGCGCCTTCGCGACACGGTGTTCTCGGTGTCGGGTCGCTTGGGGCTGGCCACACCGTTTGGCGGAAAGGACACACTGCCGATATCGGAACGATTTTTCGCAGGGGGCTCGCGCGACCTTCGGGGATTCGGGTTCGAGGAAGCGGGGCCTATCGAGATTGTCGACATCAGCGGCAGGCCTACGAGAGTTCCAACGGGCGGCAACGCGGTCATTGTGGTAAATAGCGAATTGCGATTCCCGATTTATAAGGTGGTCGGCGGGACGGTCTTTTCCGACACCGGCAACGTATTTGGCCGGGTTCGTGACATCAAGCCGAAGAACTTTACCGAGACGCTCGGTTTTGGCTTGCGACTCAAGACGCCCATAGGACCGGTTCGCGTCGATCTCGGATTCCTGGTTATCAACAAACCGGTGGGGGCGTCGCAAGGGAAGTTTCACTTCAGTGTCGGTCAGACATTCTGACAGGTATGGAATAGATCTGACGCGCCAACAGCCTCAACGGACTAGCTATGAGTCAGCTTAACACGCGCATTGTGGCTCTCCTCCTCGTGCTTCCGCTTTTGCCTTCGGCGTCGCCCGGCCAATCGCGTGATCAGAAGACCATCGACGCGATTCTCGTCCTCGTCAACGACGACATCATTACGCGGACCGACTTATTGTGGAGCCTCGCGCTCGACCCAAAGGCGCCGAGTCCGGCGGGGGCGGTCAATTCGGAGCTGCTTCGGCAAAAGCTCGACGTAATGATCGACGAGAGGCTGGTTGCGCAGGAGGCGGCGAGGATCCCGGCGGCTGACGTGTCGCGTGACGAGATCAACGCCGCGCGCACTACGCTCATCGCGGGGTTTGGGTCGGAGGCCGCATTCCGCCAGCGAGTCGAATCCGTCGGACTGACGTCTGACCGGATCGACGACCTGATCCGCCGGCGAATACTGATCGACAGGTTCATCGATTTCAGATTCAAATCATTCGTTTTCGTGTCCGAGCAGGACGTCAAGCGATACTACGATGAGCACCTCGCTCCCGAGCTTCGCAGAGCGGGACAGATCGCGCCCCCGCTTGAACGAGTGCGCGACCGGATCGTCCCGATAGTGAAACAGGAGAAGGTCAATGAAGAGGTTGACCGCTTTTTGAACACGATCCGCCAGCGCGCCGAAATCGTGCAACTCGCGGAGCCGTGACACGCTGTGCTGGCCTCGTCGAGCTTGATGTACGTCATCGATCGGGCGGCTGCGGCGCGAGAGATTGCGCGAGTTCTGCGCAACCGCGGAAGGCTCGTGGCCGCGGTCTGGGCCGGGCCCGAGCACTCAGATATCGTGCTCTTCCAGCAGACAGCGGGTTCCTTTGCGGGTCCGCCGCCGGTCGCGGGCGTCGGGCCTGGCGCGCTGGCGGACACGGCTCCATTTCTGAAGCAACTTGGCGCGGCAGGCATCGAGGCGGCAGTAGAGACGGAGACATTCGTGTCACGCTAATTCGCCCGCCTTAAGACCCGCCCGGACCGCAACCAGCAGCAGAAGTAACACGGCGGCCGTCAGGATTAGTGACAGAGCGGAGCCGAACGGCTGATTCAACAGCGCGAACTGATTCTGAATCAGATTGCCGATCATCATCGACTTTGCCCCGCCAAGCAGGTCCGGCGTTATGAAGGCCCCAAGCGACGGAATGAAGACCAGCACGATTCCCGCGATCAACCCCGGCCGCGAGAGCGGCAGCGTGACCCGAAGAAAAGTCCACAAGCGGTTCGCGCCCAGGTCCTGCGACGCTTCGAGAAGTCTTACGTCCAGACGCTCCAGAACGACGTAGATAGGCAAGATCATAAACGGCAGCTCGCCATACACCTGCCCGATCAGCACTGCGAAGTCGGTGTAGAGTAGCTTCAATGGCGCGCTTATCAATCCTGCGCTTTGAAACGCCGAGTTGATCAGGCCCTCACTGCGCAGCAACAACATCCACGCGTAGGTTCTGATCAAGAAACTCGTCCAGAAGGGGACAACCGTCAGCACCAGCAACAGCCGCTTCCATCGAACGGGCGCGCGCAGCGCAAGATAGTAGGCGACGGGAAAGCTCACCAGGAGACACAGCAGGGTCGTCGCCGTTGCGATCCACACCGTCCTCCAGTACGCAGGCAGGTACAGCGCATCAACCGCCCGAAGATAATTCCCGGCGGTGAGATTGAAGATCGTCTGTCCGTACGGTCCTCGTGTTGCGAGGCTGACCACGATGACGAACAATAGCGGGGCGGCAAAGACGAGGCCAAGCCACAGCAGGGCCGGGGCGAGCAATGCTGCCAACCTCCCCGTGGGGCAGCTGCGTTTGTCCTTTCGATCTCCCATCGCCGAACGGTCAGCACGTGGACCGTAGGACCAAGCAGGATACTCCATTTCCCGCACTGGTTCTACGCGCGATGAACGGATCAGCAGACGGAAACCACGGGGTATGGAGTGATGCGAATTGGAGGCTCAGGCTTCCAGGCGGGCCCCGGCGATGAGCGCCCTCGCCATCACCGAGCGGCCTACCACTTCGATGAAACCGCCGCGCCTGGTGAGCGACTGGCCGTAGCGAAGGAATTCCTGCGGGGTCGTGGCGTCGAGGAGTCCGGCTTCGCGGAGGCACTCTTCAGAGAGCGACTTCGCCTTCTCTTCCCCAAGTACTTTCGCCAATACCGAGATTGTTCGTTCTATCCGCATCTCTCCGTGCAGTTCGCCGGCTTGAATCTTCTGTTGCATCATGCCTCGTCCCAGCGTGGCCAGTAGGGAACCAGCGCTTTGAGGAACATCTCGAGTTGGATCAGCATCATCTTGTTCCACGCGAGCCCAATCCGCCGGAGCTTGTCAGGCTCGTTCGGCAAGAGGTCGAACAGGTTCGAGAGGATCGCCGTCTGCACAAAGGAGGTGAGGGCGACCATATAGCGCGGCGGAACAACGCGTTCGGGCTCGCCTTCGACGCCGGTGTGGCGGCGCCCGGTCGCCATGATGTAGTTAGCCAGCGCGCGGCGATCCGATCCTCCGACCGTGGTCAGCAACCAACTGGTCAGGTGCTCTTTGCGGATCGCGATGTAATTCGGGTCTACCTCGCCGCGTGGACCCAGAAAGACCTTGCGCGTGTCATCGTAATTGAGCAGGTGGTCGTATAGGGCGTCCAGTATCCCGGGCAGCCTCGGCCCAAGCACTTCGACCGACTCGCCAAGCGCCTTCCAGTCGTCCTCGGTAAAGCCAACGAAGTCTGTCAGGAAGCTGAGCCGTTTCTCCGGCTCCGACTGAATCCCACGTACGTCAATCTTCTTCACGATTCTCCTCCTCTCACCGAAGGCCATGTCGCGCTGCTATGACCAACGCTCCATGCGGCGAAGTTAATTTATCGGTCGGGAGCCGCTTGTTCGACCGAGCCGAACCGATACAGACTGTCAGAGAGATACGCTACGGATTAGGGACTCGGCTGTGAGAATAACATGACTTTTGAAGATGTCAACAGAATTCAATCTGGGACGGGGCCGCCGGTTAAGGTCAGAGTTGCGGGGACTCGGAACTCTCATATCGAGCGGGCTTGCAGATTGTGGGAGGGTCCAACGAAAGGCTGAAAAGCCCCTGCGTAGCCCGCAGTCGACATGAGGGCCGTAGTCAGGATGATCGAGGATGTCGTCAGCTTCGCACAGAGAGGACGACTGCACTCTGCGGTTCCCATTTGATCGAAACGGACCGGCCGAGCTGATCGAGAGGCGATTGATATGGATCGCGGTTTTGCGCCACGACAACCACCTCTTGTCCGTTCTCGAGCCTCACTCGCCATTGCGTGCTGTCGCCCAGGTAGACGCCCGATTCGATCGTGCCTTGTAATCCGCTGGTCTCGCGGGAGGGTTGTACGCTGATCTTTTCCGGCCGGATCATGATGCGGACTCGCTCGCCCGGCAACGCCTCGGCTTCAGGAAGCCGCGACACTGCGACCTCGGTACCGGCGATGACAACGACCGACATCCCTTCGCCTCCGCGCACCAGCGTCGCATCGAGTATGTTCGAGGCGCCAACGAAATCAGCGACGAACTCGGTGCCGGGGTGTTCGTAGATTTCTTCCGCGCTTCCGACTTGCTCGACTCGCCCGTTGCTCATCACCGCCACTCGGTCGCTCATCGTCAGCGCCTCCTCCTGGTCATGCGTGACGTAGACGAAGCTGATGCCGACGCGCCGCTGCAAGCCCTTCAACTCGACTTGCATCTGCCTTCTCAGTTTCAGGTCAAGCGCGGCAAGCGGCTCGTCGAGCAAGAGCACTCGGGGCTCCAAAATGAGCGCCCGCGCCAGAGCAACTCTCTGCTGCTGCCCGCCTGAAAGCTCGGCGGGCCTTCGGTCATTCAAGTCCGGGAGCTTCACCAACTCGAGCACTGCATTCACGCGTCGCCGGATTTCACCTCGCGCCAGCCCCCGTTGCCTGAGACCGAATGCTACGTTGCCGAAGACGTCGAGGTGCGGAAATAGGGCATAGTGCTGGAAGACGGTCGTGACGTCCCGCTGGTAAGGCGGGAGTTGCGTGACATCTTTACCGCTGAGAATGACGGCGCCGGAGTCCGGCGTTTCGAATCCGGCGATTATTCTCAGCAGCGTCGTCTTTCCGCAACCCGACGGGCCGAGCAGGGTCAGAAACTCGCCGCAGCCGACGACAATCGAAACAGCATCGACTGCGGTGACGCCGTCGAAGCGCTTCGAGACATGGGCTAGCTCTACCTCGTACCGATCTTCCATCACCCTCCCAACAATTCTCGGAACGCTGTTTCATCTAGGGTCATGATCCCGAGCTCGCGGGCGCGATCGAGCTTCGAGCCGGGGTCATCCCCAACTACGACGTAATCGGTTTTCTTGGTGACCGAGCTCGTCACGCGGCCGCCTCGTCGTTCGATAAGCTCTTTTGCGCCGTCTCTGGTGAAGCCTTCGAGCTTGCCGGTCAACACGAACTGCTTGCCCTCGAAGTTGCGGCGCTCGCCGGCGGCCGCCGCCTCGCCCGTCGACTTTCGCTCCGTGTTGACCCCGGCCTCCTTGAGCCGCCCGATCAACTCACGGTTGCGCGGCTCGTGGAACCACTCGTGGATCGATTCGGCGACGACGGGGCCGATCTCGAATATCTCCGCGAGTTGCTCCTCACTCGCTTCCATCAACTCATCGACTGACTCGAACGCGCCCGCGAGTATCTGAGCCGTCCTTTCGCCGACGTGACGAATTCCGAGCCCGTAGATCAGCCGCGCGAGATCATTGTCCCGGCTCTCGTCGATTTGGGCCAGGACGTTATCGGCGGACTTTTCGCCCATCCGTTCGAGCGCGATCAGCTCGTCGCGGTGTCGCTTCAAATGGTACAGGTCGGCGAAGTCCGCAACCAGCGGGGCCTTCTTCACCGGTTCGCCGTCCTTGGCCAGAATCGGCTTTCCTTCGTCGTCGTAGTCGATCCGAGGTGAGACCAGTTGTTCGATCAGCGCTTCGCCGAGTCCCTCGATTCGCATTGCGCGACGTGAGGCGAACAGCTTCAGGCCGGCTCGAATCTTGGCGGGACACGCGGAGTTGACGCACCGCCAGGCGACTTCACCGCGCAGCCGGACTACTTCCTCGCCGCATGCGGGACAGTGTCGCGGCATGACGAACGGACGAAGCTCGGCCTTGCGGCCCGTGCGCTTGGATTCGATCACCTTGACGACCTGAGGAATTATCTCGCCGGCTTTTTCGATCAGCACGTAGTCGCCGATCATCACGCCGAGCCGCCTTATCTGGTCTTCGTTGTGAAGCGAAGCGCGAGACACCGTTGTACCCGCGAGCAACACCGGTTCCAACTCCGCGACCGGCGTGAGCGTGCCGATGCGCCCAACCTGGACGGTTATGTCGCGAAGAATAGTCGTCGCCTGGCGAGGCGGGTACTTGTAAGCTACGGCCCAGCGGGGCGCTTTGGAGGTCGAGCCCAGCTCTTCTTGAAGCGCCGTGCTGTTGACCTTGACGACCACGCCGTCGATTTCGTAGCCGAGATCATCGCGCTCGTCTCCCATCTTCTCGCAGAACGCCATGACCTCTTCGATCGAGGAACACAGCGCGCGGGTAGGATTGACCCTGAAGCCCGCCCTGGCGAGCCGGTCGAGCGCCCCCCAATGCGTCGCGAGCGGCTTTCGCCCGTCAACCAGCACGTCGTAGCAAAACACATCGAGCTTTCTGCCGGCGACGACTCGCGCGTCGAGCGATTTCATCGTGCCTGACGCGGCATTTCGCGGATTCGCAAACGGCGGCAGTTCCTGTTCGGCGCGTTCGGCGTTCAAGCGGCGAAACTCCTCGGCTGGCAGATACACTTCGCCGCGAACTTCAATCTCGTCTTCCATCGAGATCAAGCCAAGGTCCGCCGCCGGGCCGTCGTGTTCGCGTCTTCGCTTCTTGCCGGCCCCACTCGGCAATTGGAACGCCTCCCGGCGAATGCTGAGCGGCAGGGACCGAATCGTCCTGACGTTTGGCGTGACATCTTCCCCGATTGTTCCGTCGCCGCGAGTAACGCCCTTCGTCATCACCCCGTTCTTGTAAATGGCCGAGATGCTGAGTCCGTCGACCTTCAACTCGGCGACGTATTCGATGATCTCGCGACCGGCGCCCCGGCGGACGCGCTGATCCCACTCTTTCAACTCTTCAACGGAGTAGCTGTTATCGAGCGACAGCATTGGCACGCGGTGCCGGTACTCGGGGAAACCCTCGGCCGGGCGGCCCGCGACTCGCTGTGTTGGGGAATCGGGACTGATCAATTCAGGGTGGGCTTCCTCGAGCTTGCGCAGGCGATTCATCAGCTCGTCGTACTCGTAATCGCTTATCTCGGGCTCGCTCAGGACGTAGTACCGCTCGTCGTGATGGCGGATTGTCTCTCGCAGGTGATCAATCTCTGCACGGACTTTGGCTTTGTCGGTTGCCATGACTCAGGAGCGTGATCATATCACACGGCTTCGCAGCGATTCACGATACGATACCCATTTGGTTCACCGTCAAAGTGACACCGGGACATTATCGAGAATCTCGCGCTCCGTGCGAAGGTTCGCCGTAGGTCGGTATCGTGAACTCGTCATCACCCGACGGCCAAAACGACGCGTCACACCGGCGAGCGGGGCCGATGCGAACGGAGCCAACGAAGATCCGATTGCGCGAATAGTCGAGTGGGAAGAGCACCGCTACGACCCAGGCCACTACCTGGGCGGGAATATTCATCCGTTGCTTACCTCGCGCCGCCCGAACAAGTATGGATGGGTTCTCATCGTCATCGGTGCGATCGTCATTCTGCTGTTGGGGACGGCGATGAGGGCGGAGGCAATGGGGTGGTACGAAGCGATCCTCCCTGTGGCGATGGCGGCGCTGCTGATCATTGCCGGCGTCAAACTCGTCAAGAAACCCGGTAATGGGAACTCTCGCGCGAATCCCCGAAAGTGACAAAGGGGGCGCCCGGACCCCGCAATCCCCGAGCTTGTTCCCCACACTCAGTCCAACAGCCGCGAGGGGACAAACCCGGTCCGAAGTGTTGCGCGGAGCAACGAGAGGCAGGACCGATGGATCACCGGGCAACTGCTCTACGTTGGCGGCGGCCATAAGATGCCGCAGTAGTGAGCGTTGATTGCTACGGAACGAACAGCAGGGCCACGGAACAAAAGCCGACTAGACGTCATCAAGCTCAAAGCACGTGTAACACACTCGCTTGAATGCGTGGTACCGCGTCAACTCGACCTCCGGCGCGAGGTAACCCTCTCTCACAGGCTCGTCCCTCAGCAGGTCCGTGCTCAAGTATTTCTTGTTGTCATCGGGAAACACGGTGGTCACAACGGCGTCGTCTCCGATCTCATCCTGAACCATCATCGCGCCGATGAAATTCGCGCCCGATGAAATGCCGACCGCAAGCCCGAGAGTAGAAGCGAGTTTCTGCGCCATCAGTATCGCATCGCCATCGCAAACGCTGATCACTCTGTCGAGATTGTCGAGTTCGACGATCGACGGAATGAACTCGTCGGAGACGCCCTGTATCCGATGCTGCCCGACCTTGCAGCCGGTTGACAGCGTAGGCGATTCGGCGGGCTCCAGAGGATGGAGCCGAATCATCCGATTCCGGCTACGAAGGAACCGGCCCGCGCCCATAATCGTCCCGCCGGTTCCGACCCCGGCGACGAACGCATCAGGCGTGATCGAGTTGAAGTAGAGCTGCCACCAAATCTCCGGGCCCGTCGTCTGCTCGTGAGCTTCGACGTTGGCGCAGTTCGAGAACTGGCGAGGCAGGAAGACGTGCTGGTCCTGTTCGGCGAGTTCTTCGGTCATCCGGATACTTCCGAGAAACCCTCCTTGCTCGCGGCTCACGGGAACAATTCTCGCGCCCAGACTCTTGATCAAGGCGACTCGCTCCTGGCTCATCCAATCGGGCATGAAGATGACTACCTGATGACCCAGCGCGCGGCCGATGGCTGCAAATGAGATTCCTGTGTTGCCGCTGGTTGCTTCGACGATTGTGTCGGCCGGCCGAATTCGACCCTCCTGGTAGGCCTTCTTGAGTATGTAAAACGCCATGCGGTCTTTGATGCTGCCGGTCATGTTGATGTGCTCGGCTTTCGCGTAGATCACGCGGCGCTTGCCCCTGAACGTGAAGTGGACCGCCAGCAACGGCGTATTGCCGATCATATGCTTCAACTCTCTGAAACGATCGACGCTGTTGCGAATAGTCACCCCGGTCATTTCCATCAGTACCCTCGCCCGCGTTCGTTTAGTGAGGCGCGGCTTTACGGTCTGACGCCTGCGCCTGGAATTTGCGGAGTTACAGCTCCTCGATCTTAACGGCCCGCCACTGGCCTCTCAGTTTTGCCACTTTAATCGCAAGCCGGTCCGTTCCGTTACTCAGCACGAATTCGGCTTCCTCGCCCTGGTCCCCGCCCTGCCACTCGACGGTCCAGCCGTTTTTTCCGGAGCGGGCGAACCCTTGAGCTACCTGACTGTCGAGCGATTTGTCGATGAGCGGGCGCGCGCGGGCGTCGACCCGGCGCTTTTCGAGAGCATCGGCAACAACGTAAAACACCGTGTACGGATCGTTCTCCCAAGAGCGAGCCGCCTCGACGTAACGCGATCCCTTCCACTCCAGGCTCACTTCCTGATAGGCATGATCGCATTGGTCGCACTCGAATACGATGGACTTCGATGAGGCGGTCTCGCGGAGCGCCAGCCTGATGCTCGTGTCATCGAAGCTCACCTCGGCGCGATGGCCGGCCACGATCCCGTCTCCATACTGGCGAGGCAGCGCCTGCCGGGTTATGTCCTTGAACTCCTCGCCGTCGCTCTTCAAGACGAGCAGGCGCTCGGCCGGCCCTCGGCTTCCGGTTTCGCCTCGGCCGGCGCCAATCAGAACCACATACTCGCCGCTATCGTCCTTGATCACCCGAAGGTCATCGGGGCTGCCCTGCGAAGACTCCGCCGCGTGAAACCGACGAAGGAGGTTCTTGGGAAGCGCTTCAATCAGTTTCTCGCGCGACATCTCGGCGATTGAGGGACGGACGCTGGGAGAACCGGGCTTGGGCGGCCCGGCGATCGCCGCCACGTCCGCCGCCTGCGGACGCACGTCGCGTGACTCAACGACGCGAATCTGGTCCGGTTTGAGAATGTAGAAGTAGATGAATGCGCCGTTGCCGCCGATGGCGGCTACAAGCAACGCGAAGAAAGCGATTTTCCAGCGGTTGACCGCCGACTCGTCCCGGGACGACTCACGCTGTGAACGATAGGTCCGCGTCACCGGCGTCTCGCGAACCGGCGACGCTGCGTTCGCGGTCCGCCGCGCTCCCGCACCTCGAAGCACGGAACCGTCATACGTGCAGAACTTCAGCTCGTCGTCGAATTCCTCGCGGCAGGTTGGGCACTGCTTCATCGGAGTTCTCGTCTTCCGCAGCGCATTCTATCAAACCTCACGAAGGCGAGACGAGCGATGATCGCGGCGCTGAACTGAATCGAATGCGTCCTTTTTCATCCCGCCGTCGCTGTAGTAGCATATGCCTCCGGTTCACCGAGGAGCGATGATGAAACAAACCTACATCAGAGACGTGGCGGCGCACGCGGGCGAGGAAGTAACGATAAAGGGCTGGCTCTACAACATTCGGTCGAGCGGCAAGCTGATCTTCCCGCAGATTCGCGACGGGTCGGGGATCATTCAGGGAGTCGTATTCAAGAAGCACGTTTCCGAAAAGGTTTGGAGCGACTGCGAACGGCTGACCCAGGAATCCTCCATCATCGTCCGAGGCACCGTGCGGGCAGACGAGCGCGCGCCGGGCGGGTACGAGATGGATGTGACCGACGTCCAGGTTCTTCAGATCGCCGAAGCGTTTCCCATCACGCCGAAAGAGCATGGCGTCGAATTCCTGATGGACAACCGGCATTTGTGGCTTCGCTCGCGCCGCCAGCACGCGATCCTAACCGTGAGAGCCGAAGTGATCCGGGCCGTGCGTGACTACTTTGATTCGAACGGCTTTCTGTTGATGGACACGCCGATCTTCACGCCCGCCGCATGCGAAGGAACGACGACGTTGTTCGGCGTCCCGTACTTTGAAGAGACGATGGCCTACCTGACGCAGTCGGGCCAGCTCTATAACGAGGCAACGGCGGCGGCCTTCGGCAAGGTCTACTGTTTCGGGCCGACGTTCCGCGCGGAGAAATCGAAGACGCGCCGCCACCTGACCGAGTTCTGGATGGTCGAGCCTGAAGTCGCGTATGCGGATTTGAACGACGTGATGGAACTCGCCGAGGATTTCATCACGTCCATCGTCCATCGAGTCCTCGAAAACCGGCGAAACGAACTAGCCGAGCTTGAGCGCGACACCTCGAAGCTCGAAAGCATCGCGACGCCGTTTCCGCGGCTTCAGTACGACGACGCGGTTAAGATGCTTCAAGAAGGTCACGCGAAGGGCGAACTCGAATCGCGGTTCGAATGGGGCGGTGACTTTGGGGCGCCCGACGAGACCTACATATCAAACCACTTCGACCGGCCGGTGATGGTGCATCGTTACCCGCGCGCGGTGAAGGCGTTTTACATGAAGGCCGACCCTGAACGCGCCGATCTTGCGATGTGTGTCGACGTGCTCGCCCCGGAGGGTTATGGCGAAGTGATCGGCGGGGGCCAGCGCGCGGACGACCTTGATTACTTGTTGCTGCAGATTCAGGCGCACAATCTGCCGGAGGACGCGTTCGACTGGTACCTGGACCTGCGCAAGTACGGAACGTTTCCGCACGGGGGATTCGGGATGGGGATCGAGCGGTGTACGGCGTGGCTGTGCGGGATCGAGCACATCCGCGAGACGATTCCCTTCCCGAGGATGTTGTACAGGTTGAAGCCTTAGAAGGGCTCTGCCACGAAGGCATCGGGACACGGTTGCGGCTGGTGTCTTGTTTGTGACTTCGTGTCGTTGTGGCGAGATGGCTTTCTCAAAGCGACATCATCGAGGGAACAGGTGGGCGAAACAAACTCTCGACGCATGATCACGGTCTTCGGCGGATCGCGCTGCGGTCCGGACTCCGGCGAGTACATCGAAGCGACGCGGCTTGGTCGCCTCCTCGTCGAGGCCGGGTTCGACGTCTGTTCGGGCGGCTACTCGGGTATCATGGAAGCCATCAGTCGCGGCGCCGACGAAGCGGGCGGGCACGCTACCGGCTTCACCATGGAGCAGTTCAACGCAAGCCCGAACCCGTACCTCAAGAAGATCGTCCCGAGCCGCGATTTCTATGAGCGGCTTCAATCGCTGATTCGCCAGTCGGCAGGCTACGTCGCTCTTCGCGGCGGGATGGGTACGCTGACGGAGATCTCGCTCGTGTGGAACAAGCTCCAGACGCGCGTCTTACCGTCGAGACCGCTGATTCTGCTTGGCGAGTGCTGGCTGCCAGCCATCAGCGGCTTGCGCCGGCACCTGGTCATCTCCGATGACGATTTGTCGCTGTTGTCGTTCGCGGCCACCGCCGAAGAGGCTATCGCGATTTTGAGGGAACGATTGCTATAATGTTGATCGAAATCCAAACACCATCAAGGTAAAAGTCATGGCAAAAAGAAGAACTGGCGCAGCAGCAAAGAAGGTCCGCTCTAAATCGAAGGGGGCAGCTTCGGCCGCGAAGGCCGGCGCGGCTTCCCACCGCAGGACGGCTTTGAAATCCAAGCCGGCGGCGGCGAAATCCGCCGCTGCAAGCGCACTCGCAGCCGCCTCTACCGATATTCGCCGCACCTACTTCAAGTCCTTGCTCGGCGATTACCTGAAGCCGACGGGAAAGAGGTAGGCTCGAATCGCAGGCGAAGACTGGCGACCGCGCGGCCCACTCACAGGCGATGGCGGCAGTATGAACAAGAAGGCGAGAATCATTGGCGTGCCGATGGACCTGGGAGCCGGCCGCCGGGGAGTGGACATGGGCCCGTCCGCTATCCGCATCGCAGGGCTCAACCAGGCAATCGCATGGTTGGGCTACGATGTCACCGACATTGGCAACGTCCACGTCAAGCCCGCCGAAGCGATAGGGGCGACCAACCCGCGCGCCCATTACTTGCCTGAGATCGCCGCCGCCGCCGAGGAGCTCGCCGGCATGGTCGAGACGGCGCTCGACGAGCAGGCGTTGCCGGTCATTCTTGGCGGCGACCACTCGATCGCTATCGGCAGCGTAGCTGGGCTCGCGTCATTTCATCGCAAGCGCAACCGCAAGGTCGGCATTATCTGGCTGGACGCGCACGCCGACGTCAACACGCCGGAGACCTCGCCTTCGGGAAACATCCACGGGATGCCACTCGCCGCACTTTTGGGGCGCGGGCCGAAAGAACTTACCCATGTCGCCGGGTTCGCGCCAAAGGTCCTGCCCGAACATACGGTCATCATCGGCGCGCGCAGCGTCGATCCCGGCGAACGAGAGCTGATCAAGCAGCAGGGCCTGCGGGTCTTCACGATGAGCGAGTTGGACGAACGCGGCATGGCCGATGTCGCCGAGGAGGCCATCGAGATCGCATCGCGCAACACGGCGGGGATTCACGTCACGATGGACATGGACTTCATCGACCCGTTCTATGCGCCGGGTGTTGGCACTCCCGAACGCGGCGGCGCGACCTATCGCGAAGGGCATCTTGCGATGGAGAAGATCTCGGACTCCGGTTGCGTGCTGTCCGTCGAGTTGACTGAAGTCAACCCGGTGTTCGACAGTGCGAATCAAACGGCGAAGCTCGCGGTCGAGTTGATTCTGTCGGCGCTCGGCAAAAAGATTCTGTGACCGAATAGCCTCAGATGCGAATTAACGAGGAACCGCTCCCAGACAACGCGAATGCAAGTGAGTTCACCGAAGCTGTGCTTCGAGCCGAACGGCTTGCCTATGTCACAACATTCAGGCAGGCAAGGGCCCGAGTTCTACGATTGACGCCGCGGCTGGTACTCATTTTGCTCGTCTGCACGGCATTGTATGTTTGGCGCGAAGCGGTGTCGGCGGAGTTTCGCGGGCCGTACTGGCTCTGGTACGTCTTTTTGGCGCCCGGGCTGGCGCGTGTTCTGATCGGCCCGGTGCGCGACCTGCTGAAGGCGAGGCGGCGCCTTCGCGGCTGGGAAGCGGTAATGCGTGACTGCGCTTCGGCGAGGGCAGGATCGACGGTGTTGAGGAAAACGAATTGACGAGGAAGCTTCGCGTAGCAGTGATTTTTGGCGGGCGCTCCGGTGAACACGAAGTCTCGTTGCGATCTGCTGAGTCCATCATCAACGCGATGGACCGATCGCGATACGAAGTCATCCCCATTGGAATAACCAAAGAGGGCCGCTGGCTGGTGAGTGGCGACGCGAAGGCGATGCTGCCCTCCGCGGTCATGTCAAGCGATGCGCGTCGAGATGTTGCGATCCTCGGTGATCCGACCCACCAGGGTCTCGTCAGGATCGACGCTGATGGAAGAGGGCTGGACGCCAAGCGGCTCGACGTCGTGTTTCCCGTGCTGCACGGTCCGTTCGGCGAGGACGGAACCATTCAGGGTTTGCTCGAGATGGCGGGCGTGCCCTACGTCGGCTGCGGTGTGCTGGCTTCGGCAGCCGGAATGGACAAGATCGTCATGAAGCAGTTGTTCCAGCAAGCCGGCCTCACCGTCACCAAGTACGACTGGTTCGCGCGAGCGGCGTGGGAGGCGGACCGTGAGGTAGTAATCAAGCGCATCAGCGGCCGGCTTGGCTATCCTGTATTCGTGAAGCCAGCTAACCTCGGGTCGTCGGTTGGAATATCGAAGGCGAAGAACAAGGGCGAGTTGGGTGATGCGATCGACGACGCCGCGCGCTACGATCGCCGCATAATCGTCGAGCGCGCGGTGGTGGGGCGCGAGATCGAGGTGAGCGTCCTGGGCAACGATCATCCGATCGCAAGCCTCCCCGGTGAGGTCATCGCCGGCCACGACTTCTACGATTACGAAGACAAATACATCGACACGACGTCGCGGACTGATATTCCCGCGAAGCTTCCTCGCAGGATCATCGAGCGCCTGCAGAACCAGGCGCTCACCGCATTTCGCGCGATCGACGGCACGGGGCTTGCGAGAGTCGATTTCTTCGTCGAGGGCGGGACAAACCGCGTCATCATAAGCGAGGCGAACACGATGCCCGGATTCACCTCGATCAGCATGTACGCAAAGATGTGGGAAGCGAGCGGCATTCCCTACGCCGAGTTGATCGACCGCCTGATCGAACTGGCGATCGAGCGCCACGGCGACAAGTCTCGCAACTTGACCAGCTACCAGCCTCGTAGCTCGCCGGTTCCCTGCCCTCCCTAACGGTCAGTGGTCCGACTCAATCTACAACCGGAACTTCGGAGGCTCCGGGGAATCCGAGGCGAGGAGAAGAGGAGCGATTCTTCTGGACTTCGATCCGGGCCTTTGTTAGTATCAGCGCGTAAGTTGCGGCAACCCGAGCGTTGCTGTTTGTTTTGAGCTTAGGAGCGACCCGCTGCTGTTTGGAGAGTGTTTGTACGGCGTTTCTCACCCTCTTACCCGCATTGCCACGGAAGTTCCTGTAACCAGTATTAGGAGAAACATGAGCAAGAGAATCTATGTTGGCAACCTGTCGTATCAAACGACAGAAGGTGACCTGACCTCCCTCTTCGAACAAGTCGGCGCGGTCGAGTCCGCGAACATCATAACCGATCGCGACACCGGACGTTCGAAGGGCTTTGGCTTCGTGGAGATGGGCGACGAGGACGCCGAGAAGGCAATCGCGCAGTTCAACGGAGCGGAACTCAACGGCCGGACCATGACCGTCAACGAAGCGCGCCCGCGCGTCGAGCGTTCTTCTTCCAAGGGCGGCGGCCGCGGCGGCTACGGCGGTGGCCGCAGTAGCGGAGGCCGCGGAGGCCGCGGAGGCGGCGGAGGCGGGTATAACCGCTGGTAATCACCTGGGCCGGGCGCTCGTTCAATCGAGCCCCGGCCCTAATATCCTTCTACCTTTCGGCCTCTTCCCTCCCCCGCATTTTCTGGTGTCCACGGTACCCGCCCTCCGATCCCTAATTCTCATCCTCATCATCTATCTACGAGTTATCTACGAGTCGGCCTTACTCAACATCTCATCTCGTGTATAATCTGCCGCTGCGATGCAGGAGTGCTACGCGCAGGCTAGCCACAGACTAAGGCCCACAAAGCGAGGAACCCAGGTTTGACCGGAAGACACTTGTCGGGCGCCCCGATGGCGCTACTGCTTCTCCTTGTTACGGGCCCCATAGCCAATGCTCAGGATCCGTTCGAGATTCAGGTCTATGAGTACGAGACGGTTCCGCGGGGAAAGTGGAATCTCGAGACACATCTCAACTACATCGGAAGGGGGACGCGGCGCGCCGAGGGCCCGGTCGCCCCCTCTCATAATCAGTTTCACTTGACCTTTGAACTCACTCGCGGGGTAACCGATAACTTCGAGATGGCAGGCTACCTGGTGCTGGCGCATCGTCCCGACGGAGGCTTCGAGTACGTCGGCTGGCGATTACGGCCGCGCGTCTCCTTACCGCGGTCATGGCGGCTTCCGGTTGGAATCAGCATAAGCGGCGAGGTTGGGTTCCCGCGCAAGGCCTATGAAGAGGACTCGGTCACTCTCGAGCTGAGACCGATCATCGAAAAGAAGTTTGGGCGCTTCCAGGTGGACTTCAATCCGGTCGTCGGGCGCGCGCTTCGCGGTCCAGGCACGAAGGACGGATGGGATTTCGAGCCGAGCGCGAGGTTCGGATACGAGGCTACGAAGAAACTCGACCTCAGCCTGGAGTACTACGGCGCGATCGGTCCGCTGGGAGATCCGCTGCCGGGCGACGAGCAGGTTCACCAGCTTTATCCTGGCGGCGATCTCAAGCTCTCGGAGAATGTCGTGTGGAGCTTCGGGCTCGGGATAGGGGCAACGTCAGCGGGAAACCGGCTGGTCTACAAATCCCGAATCGGAATCCTGTTTGGAGGACCGAAGTAGGCGCTTTTCGGACGGGTGTCCGCCGCCTGAACGCACTCGATCTGGCACGGTGCGCTGTTGCGAAAAGCGACGGAGCCGGTCAACGACCGGCCCGTCACGTCGAGTGCGACGCTGAAATCCTACGTCAAGGTGTCGGTATGTCTCAACCCCCGACCATCATACAGCCGCAAACGTTGTTTGCCGTGTTCCTGTCAGATATGGTCTTTAGCATGGCTGGCGAGTAGGTCCGTGCCGACGCCGTGGCTCGCTTCGCGCCGAAATCGATCCTCGCAACCACCCTGCGGTCGAGGGCTATATGCTCCAACGTCACGATGCAACCGCTAATCGTCACCTTCCCGGTGCCTGTGAGATTGAAGGCCATGCAGTTGGTGAAGGTGTAGGCGCCGGTGCTCAGATCGAAACTGAGCTGATTGCCGTTACTATCATCCACGATGCAAGCCGTGCCCGACGCCGGCAAGCACCCGGCGGAGTTCAATGGCACTGCCGTGTTAGCGTTGGAGAGAGAGTTCGTTAGTGAGCCGGCCTGACTCTCACTCCCGCCCAGTACCGCGACCAGCATCGCGAGCAAGAAAACCCCGAGTGTGAATTCGAGTATCCGTCCGCCTACACCCTTTATTCTCTCGTGAGAAATCCTCATAACTTCCCCCTTTTCGTTTGAATGGTCATTAGCGTCCTTGCGGTATCCTCCTTGGATCCTGCTCGGCGAGACCGCCTTGATCAACGAGCCGGTACCGACGGGGGCATCCGGGAGATTCTGCGGTGTGACACGGCGCATTGTACCCGGCGTCCCCCGCTTGGGCAAGACCTATTTGGAGACAGCCCCGTGGAGTGCGGCGACCTGGCGCCGCTGTAGTAGTCCCGCTTCGCTGCGTTCAAGGTGAGGACTACCAAAGCGGCGCCAGGTCGCCGCACTCCACCGCGCGAATCGCGCGAATCCCGCTCAGTTGACAGGCGCGAGGCTCGCTCTATAACCTTGCGCTGACTCGGACAATCGAGTCTCTCTATGCAACACGGCTTCGCCAATAACCGAGTGCGCTAATCTTGTCAGCGACAAAAACTCCAAAGAAGGATACGCGCCCGGCAAGTTCTCGCGTAGCGACGTCGCCGGCTGGTTTGCTCCACGCCGCGATCGTCTGGGTATGCGTGTCACTGCTCGTTCTGGTCCCTCTCGTCTTTACGACCGCGGTATATCGGGTCTTCGTTCTTCCAAAGCTCGCGGTCTTGCTCCTTGGCTCATCGGTCATCGTGTTGCTCACAGCGTGCTTGGCGGCGGGCGCTCACGCCGGCGATCTGTGGCGCCCTCTCAAATCACCGCACGCACTGCTGGTTGGTCTCTACGCCGTCATCGCAAGCCTATACACGCTCGGGGGAGTGACGCCCATTGGGGCCTTTTTCGGAACCGACGCGATTCAGATGGGCTTGGTGACGCTTCTGTGCTTTGTCGCATTCTTTGGGGGATTGTTGATCGCGGTCGGCTCCAGCAGAGAGCGATTGGTTGTCGTGCTGTGGGCTGTGTCGTTCGCGGGGCTGATCGCGGCTTCTTACGCGTTTGCTCAGTTCTTCGGTCGCGATCCTTTCCTGGATACGAGCCTCTACACGTATCGCTCGCCGAGCGGGGCGGTCGTCAGAGTTCCCGGTCCGCTTGGCCACTCGAACTATCTCGGCAACTTCCTCTTGTACACGACGGGGTTAACCGCGGGGCTCGCGCTCGCCTCCCGCGGGCGGGCGTTTCGTATCGCGATTGTAGCCGTCGCCCTGTCAATCGTCGCAATCGTCTTCAGCGGGACGCGAGGCGCGTGGGTGGGGATCGTAGTGACGGCGGTGACGTTCGCGGCGCTCGAACTTCGCCGTCGCAGCGCTTCCGACGCGTGGTGGAACCGGCGGCGCGCATTCGGCGTTGCAGCGGCCGGCGCGATCATCCTCGTTGCAGGGCTGATCATAGTATCGAACCCCGCGACGCGTATGGTCGGCGTGCGCGCGCGGTCTTTCGTCACCGACAAGTTCACCGGAGCGGGACGCACCTTGTTGTGGCGCGACGCGGTCCGCATGGTACCCGCATATGCCTTCATTGGCTGCGGGCCCGAAGGATTCAACAGGGCGTTCCTCGCTTACAAGTCTGAAGAGCTTGCGCGCTTCTCGCCGGTGATCAACAACGAGAGTTCTCACAATTCCTACCTGGACGCGGCAATCTCGTATGGGCTGCCGGGCGCCGCGCTTTATGTCGCGATAATCAGCTCATCGTTCGCGCTGCTTCTCAAATCGCGGCGACGAGCCGCCACGCGCGAGTTGAGGTTTGTCATTACCGGGCTTGTATCGTCGCTCTCGGGCGTTGTAGTTCACAACTTCTTCATCTACGACCAGGTGCCGACGGGCTTTTACTTCTTCGCCTTTATGTCAATCGCGCTTGCAGTGTCGCGCGTAACCACTTCCGAGCAAGCCCCTCAGGATGGCGGCGCCGCCAGGCGTGAAGCGGGTCGTTCGTCGCTTCGTGCATGGACTGGGCGGAGCGCCGTGGTTGCAGCCTTCGCTCTGTTCGTCGCAACCGGATGGTACGTGATCGGCGAAGTCCGCGCTGACATGGCCATCAAGCGGGCGTTCGCATCGGCCAGAGCCGGACGGTTCGACGAGATGGTGCGCGACGGCCAGCGTGCGACTCGAAGCCTCAACCCGACAAGGGCTTATGACTTCCTCTTCGCGCGCGCCCTGGCGGTGTTCGTTGAGAGGACCAAAGGCGCGGTTCATGAGACCGGAGAAGCGAGGGAACAACGGCGCAAGGCAATCGAGATGGGGATCGTGCTTGCTGAAGGATCGGTCACACATTCGCTGACGCCCGAGTCGAATTATCTGCTGGCGGGCTATCTGTCTCTCGACTCCGGCGACTTTGAGCGGGTACGCGCGTATGCGAGTGAGGCGATTCGACTGGACGCGAACTACGCCAGCGGACATCGGCTTATGGCAGAAGTCCACCTTGCCGCAGGCGACCGCGAGGCCGCGGCACGGGAGGCCGGGATCGCGCTTCGATTGCGACCGAATTGGAGCGAGGCGCAATTAGTCCTCGCGCAAGCGGACCGACGGAAGCTCTACGGCGACGCGCGCGTTGAAGACCTGATGCATAGGGCTCGTGCGCTGGCCGACGCCGGCAAGCCAAATGATGCCGAGAGGTTGCTCTTGCGGGCGATCCGCATCTCAAGTCAGCCATGTCCGGATTGCCACCAAATCCTGGCGCAGGTCTACGAAAAACTGGGTCGCACCGACAAAGCGATAAACGAGTGGCGGACTTACTCGAGCCTCGCGGGGAGCGACGCCGCGCGCGTGGAGGCGTCTGCCCGTGTTGAGCGCCTGCAGCAGAAGACGGGTTCGAGCGACTCAACTCGCCGGCCGAATGCACGCTGAGAATCCATGGAACTGAAGGTCAAGGGATACACGATTCGGGATTGGCGCGCGGGTGACGAGGAGTCGCTCCTCCATCACGCGAACAACCGTAAGGTCTGGCGCAATCTCAGGGACGCGTTCCCGCATCCGTACACGATGGCTGACGCGAAATCGTGGATCGAGACAGCGAGCACGGCGTCGCCTGTCACCAGCTTCGCCATCGAAGTTGACGGCGAGGCGGTCGGCGGAATCGGGTTCACCCTCAGGGACGACGTCTTTCGAGTCTCCGCCGAGATTGGCTACTGGTTGGGCGAGGAGTACTGGGGTCGCGGAATCGCTACGGAGGCAGTCCGGGCGATGACCGATTACGTGTTCGCTAACTATGACATTCACCGAGTATGGGCAGGGGTCTTCGAGTGGAACCCCGGCTCGATGCGAGTCCTCGAAAAAGCCGGCTTCAAGTTTGAAGGCCGGATGAAAAAAAGTGTGATCAAGGAAGGCCAGATCATCGACGAGATGATATACGCGATTTGGAGAGACAAGAGATGACAACCCGCTGTGCTCTCGGCAGAATTCCCAGTCGCGCAGTGGCGGCGAAGATAGATTGTCGCTTGAACCGCCGCGGTGGTTTCAAATAGAAACTGCTATTACGTATAATGGCACGGCAGCCATGAACCGGAGGAGCTAACATATGATCACCTGTCCTAAGTGCGGGGCTGAAAACAAACCGGCGGCCCAGATGTGCCGGATGTGCGCGACGCCGCTTGGGTCCGGGGCGCCTGTCGTCCCGGCAACGGCGATTTCCGACCTCGCCCCCGGCGAAGCACCGTGTGCGAACTGCGGAACGATGAATGAGATCGGCTGGGCCTTTTGTCAGCAGTGCGGAGGCAAACTACAGCAAGCCCCTCCCAAGGCGCCCGTTGCGCCGCCACCTCCTCCGGCCGCGCAGCCAACTGTGCTGGAGCGAGCGCCGGAAGTACCACGTGCTCAGCCGCCGCAACCCAAGCCCGAGCCTCAAGTACCCTATGGGCAGCAGCCGGTTCCGATCGGCCAGCCTACCGTACCTGCCCACCCGCTGGTCTCTGTACCCGCGCCTCCTCCTCCGGCCAAACCCGTTCCGCCGCGTCCGGCGAGCGCTACGCCCCCGCCGGAAGGCACGAGGATTGTGCAGTCTGAGAACCTGGCAGCCACCGAAGCCGGCGGCATCGCCTGCACCAAGTGCGGTCACAAGAGCACGATTGGCAGCGCGTTCTGCGCCGGCTGTGGCGCACCGCTCACCGTTGACCACACGATGGTGATGTCGTCGATCACCTCGGCTCCGACCGGCCGCTTGCTGCTGATAATGGAAGGCGGGCAGAGCGGCGACGTCTACGAGCTAAAAGAAGAAACCCTGATCGGCCGAACCGGCGGTGACATCGCGTTCCCGCACGACGGATTCATGTCCGGAAAGCACGCGCGCATTATTCGGCGCGGGACCAGTTTCGTCTTGACCGACGAAGGCAGCCGCAACGGCACTTTCGTCAGGATCAAGGGTGAAGTCGAGCTCAAGCCGGGAGACATGATTCTCGTCGGCAAACAGCTCTTCCGTTTTGAAGTCTGACCCCGACGCGAGCAAGGGCGCACATGGACCAAGTGCTGGTGACAGTGTACGGCTGTACCGACGTAGGAATGCAGCGCAGTGGCAACGAGGATGCCTTTATGGTCGCCGACCTGACGACCGGCGACCTGGGCGTAAGCTCGGGCGATGGCACGCACACGATTGGCGAACGTGGGAGCTTGTTGATGGTGTCGGACGGAATGGGCGGCGAGGCAGCGGGCGAAGTCGCGAGCGAGATGGCCGTCAGTACGATACGACAAGCGTTGATGAATTCCTCCGGCGGGCTGTCGGCGGCCGACCGGCTGGAAGGCGCGGTGAAAACCGCCAACGAGTTGATCTGGAATCACGCGCAGCAGAATCCCGAGTACTCTCGAATGGGCGCGACGGTGACGGCCGTGCTCGCTCAGGGACCCTCGGCTTACATCGCGCAGGTTGGAGACTCGCGCGCCTACCTCATTCGCGGCCAGAGGATAAAACAACTGACGAAAGACCAGTCACTGGCGCAACTGTTGGTGGATTCCGGTGTGATCGAAGCGGATCAGGTTGCGACGTTTCCGCAAAAGAACGTGATCATGCAGGCGCTCGGCGCGCAGGTCACCGTCAATGTGGCGATTACTTCGATCGAACTGCGCGCGTCCGATTGCCTGCTGCTGTGCAGCGACGGGCTCTCGAATAAAGTATCACCCGAGGAGATGCTCAGCGCGGTTCATGACTGCTCGCAGATAAGCGAGGCATGCACACGGCTGGTCGCCCTGGCTAACGAACGCGGCGGAGAAGACAACATCACCGTCGTGATCTCGCGATTTGAAGGCGAAGCGCTGCAAGCCGACGGCAGCATCCCTACCATCACCGACAGCTTTGGTGTGGTCACCGAGGAGTACGCAAGCAAGGAAGCGGCTGACATCGTTGAGCGCTTCAAGAACACGGCGCCGATGGGCGGAATGGCCGGGGCGATAGCCGCAACTTCGCCCGATTCACTCCCACCCATCCCAATAACCGAGCCGCTCGCGTCCGTCGAACAAACATCCGTCACGGGACCATCGTTCGGCGAACACGCTTCGGCGCCCGAAACTCCCGTTATGGCCACAACGGCCTTCGAGCGGTTGTCGGCCGAGGACGGAGCGCCGCGAAGCACGCCGGGGCTGACAGTAATTGGTGATTCAGCAGAAGAGGATGCCGCGCGGAGCCCGGTCGCCTCGTGGATGCTGTTAGTCGCCGTGGTCGCCACCGTCGTCGCACTAGCGGTGGGCTTCTATCTCTACTATCCAAGCTGAGGTTCGAGGTAAGGCCGCCGTTCTTCGCCTGTTCGAGTATCGACTTCGACCTTTTTCGGAAGATGGAAAGAGCAATTGAAGCGGGACCTCTGTTTGCTGGGGTCCGTGCAGTCAAGCGGCAAGCGCCTGCTAATCGTATCGCAGTATCAGTCATAGGCGGCCCGGGCCCCAGTTAGTGCCGCCTGCCGGTTCGACCGGATCACGCGACGACTAGTGAACAAACGCAGAGAAAAACTTCCATCTCCGACAAAGGAGCACGAGCGGCTCCTCGACCGAAGCGGCAACGTTCACCCGTGGCGGCGATGGGGGCCTTACGTGAGCGAGCGCTCGTGGGGCACGGTTCGCGAGGACTACAGCAGCAGCGGCTCGGCATGGGACTTCCTTCCTCATGAATTGGCCCGCAGTAAAGCCTATCGCTGGGGTGAAGACGGACTGGCAGGCATCTGTGACCGCTATCAACTGCTCGTCTTCGCCCTCGCGCTCTGGAACGAACGCGACCCGATACTCAAGGAGCGCGCATTCGGCCTGACACCCGGTGAAGCCAATCACGGCGAGGACCTCAAGGACTACTACTTCTACATCGACAGCACGCCGTCACACAGCTACATGAAGTACCTCTACAAGTACCCTCAGGCCGAGTTTCCCTATCGTCACCTCGTCGACGAAAACCGAAGGCGAGGCGGGCGGGGACTTGAATACGAACTACTCGACACCGGTCTGTTCGACGAGGACCGCTACTTCGACGTGTTCGTCGAATACGCCAAGGCCGACCCCGAAGACATCACCATCAGGATCGAGGCCTTCAACCGCGGGCCTGAAGACGCGCCGCTTCACATAATCCCCCATCTTTGGTTTCGCAACACCTGGTCGTGGACCGATCCACCGGGCCCCGAACCGTCAATCCGAAACGGCCCAAGCGGCGCAGGCTACGTCAGTCTGGTGGCCGATGATTCCTCGGCCGAGATGCTCAAGAATATTCCGTTTCAGTACCGGCTGGGGACGACGTATCTATTCGCCGATCCCGATGCCGAGTTTCTCTTCACCGACAACGAAACCAACACCGCTCGCGTGCAGGACCACCGTGCCATTCGACACCGGCCCTATGTCAAAGACGCGTTTCACCGTCACATCGTCAACGGCGAGGACTCGGTCAACCCCGCGCAAATCGGAACCAAGGCATGTCTGCACTACAAACGGATGGTCCCAGCCGGCGGCTCGGCCGTCCTGCACTTGAGGCTCTGCAAATCGGTTTTCGCCTCGCCGCTTCGCGATGCTGACAGGACGATAAGGCGGCGACAGCACGAAGCCGACGAGTTCTACAACACGATTCATCCTCCTAAGGCAACCGAAGACGAACGCCGGGTTCAGCGGCAGGCGTTCGCAGGATTGCTCTGGACCAAGCAGATCTACTTGTTCGATGTGAATGTGTGGCTCAACGGCGAAGACCCGCAGCGCCCGCCGCCCTCCTCGCGCCATTCGATTCGCAACGTACACTGGCGCCACCTGAACTCGATGCGAATCCTGTCGATGCCCGACAAATGGGAGTATCCGTGGTTCGCGTCGTGGGACCTTGCGTTTCACACGGTCGCCTTCGCGCTGATCGACGCCGATTTCGCCAAAGACCAGCTCTGGTTTCTGTTGTTCGAGCAGTTCCAGCATCCCAACGGCCAGATTCCAGCTTACGAATGGGAGTTCTCGGATTTGAACCCGCCGGTGTTCGCTTGGGCTTGCTGGCGAGTTTATAACATGGACCGCCTGCGATCAGGCCGGGCCGACCGCGCCTGGCTTGAGAGGTGTTTTCACAAACTGCTCATCAACTTCGCGTGGTGGGTCAACCGAGTTGACGCTGAAGGCAACAACGTCTTTGAAGGCGGCTTTCTGGGCCTGGACAACATCACCGTCATAGACCGGAGTGAGAAGCTGCCCGGCGGCGCGGTGTTGGAGCAATCGGACGCAACGGGATGGATGGGAATGTTCTGCCAGAACCTCATGCGCATCGCTCTCGAGCTGGCGCAAGAGAACAAAGTGTACGAGTCAATGGCGACCAAATTCTTCCAGCACTACATCTACGTCGGGGCAGCGATGAAGCACATGGGCGGCGGCGAGGTCTCGCTATGGGATGAGAAAGACGGGTTCTTCTACGACGTGCTGCGATTTCCCGACGGCAGCTTCCACAAGTTCCGCGTGCGCTCTTTGGTCGGAATCATCCCGCTTTATGCCATCGAGCGCCTCGAGCTTGATTGGATCGAACCGTTCGCCGACTTCCGCTCGAACCTGGAGTGGTTCGTCAGGAACCGCCAGGACATCGTTCAACGATGCTGTCACCTGGTCGAACACGAGGGCACACGCGTCTACGTCCTGGCCATCGTAGATCCCGACCAGATGAGGCGCATACTCGAGCGCGTGTTCGACCCGGCAGAGTTTCTGTCCGACTTCGGACTGCGCAGCCTGTCGAAGTATCACGAAGAGCGCCCGTTCGTCTTCGGGTCGGGTGAGGTACGCTATGAACCGGCCGAGACGGACTCGAAACTCAAGGGCGGCAACTCCAACTGGCGAGGCCCGGTGTGGTTCCCGACGTCGTTCCTTCTGATCGAATCGTTGAGAAAACTGGGACGAGCTTATGGGCCGACCTTCAGCGTATCGGTTCCCGGCCGCGAGCGGCCGATGACTCTGACGGAACTCGCCGAAGATATGGCCAATCGCCTGATCAAACTGTTCGTGCGAGACGAGCGCGGACGAAGGCCGATCTACGGGGGAACGAGAAAGTTCCAAGAAGACCCGCATTGGCGCGACTACTTGCTGTTTTACGAGTACTTTCACGGCGACAACGGCGCGGGCATCGGCGCATCGCACCAGACCGGCTGGACGGCGCTCGTCGCTTCGCTGATCGATGAGTGGAGGAGATGAAGGGAAGTCAGGAACGATGAGTGATGTGCGATAGACGGAGCGCTTCGCCGTTCATCTCTCGTCGTTGTGCAAACCCAATATGAGCGATCAATCCCGAGCGGTCCAACTCGTGGTCAGCGACATCGACGGCACGCTGATCACGTCCAACCACGAGTTGACCGAAGCTACGCGGGAGGCGGCGCGACAACTGTGCGATGCAGGCATCGCCCTGTCGCTGGCGAGCTCGCGGCCGGCCCGCAGCATCCGGCCGCTCGCCGAGGCGCTCGGGATGACCTCGCCATTTGCAGCCTTCAACGGCGCGCTCATCGCGACGGCCGAGGGCTCGGTCGTCGCCGCCAGCATCATCGAGCCGGTCACGACAGCACGCATCAAAGCGATCGCCGATGAGTTTGCGCTGAGCGTATGGGCTTATGACGAGCGTGACTGGTGGGCGCCTCACGTCGACGCGTTCGTCGAGCGCGAGATGCACACGTCGGGGTTTGAGCCCAGACTCGAAGGCTACGACGCGCGAATCGCCGGGCCGCTGAACAAGCTGACGGTCGTTGGAAAACCGGAGCTTGTCGCCCAAGCCGAACAGCGAGTCTGGGATGAACGGGCGGGCGAAGTGACGGCGTCGCGATCAAAGCCCCGCTTTCTTGACGTTACACCATTTGGCGTCCACAAGGGTTCGGCCGTTCCACGCCTTGCTGAGATGCTGGGTGTATCGCCCGCAGCCGTAGCCGTCATCGGGGACGGTCCCAACGACGTCGAAATGTTCCGCGAAGCGGCTGTCAGCATCGCTATGGGCCAGGCAGTTGACGATGTGCGGCTCGCGGCGAATTGTGTCACGACGTCTAATGACGACGAAGGATGGGCGCGCGGCATCGAGCGCTTCGTGCTGCGCAAGTGAGAGCAGATTATGGTCACCAGAATACTTGAGAAATCCAACGGGCAGGTTCGGGTCTACCGCGACCCCGAGGAGCTGGCGCTGAAGGCCGCGCGGCACTTCGCTCGGCTTGCCGATCAATATGTAGTAGGCGCCGGGCGCTTCACGGTCGCGCTCTCGGGCGGCTCGACTCCGCGCGCGATGTTTTCACTGCTCGCCTCGGAACCGTTCCTCGACACCGTGCCCTGGTCGTCAATCTACTTCTTCTGGGTCGACGAGCGGACGGTTCCACCGGATCACGCGGACAGCAATTATCGTCTGGCCAACGAGAATCTCCTCTCTAAAGCGCAAGTGCCGCGCGAGAACATCTTCCGCATCCCCGCCGAGATAGAAGATCACGACCGGGCGGCGGAAGAGTACTCGTCGCTGTTGCTCTATTTCTTCCTGAGCGGACCTGCGGCAACCAGGACCGGCACGGCTCCGCTGAGTGACCTGCCGCGATTCGATCTGGTTCTTCTCGGTATGGGACCGGATGGTCACACCGCGTCGCTCTTTCCGCACACGGCGGCGTTGCGTCAGACTCGCGGGATTGCGACTGCGAACTATGTACCGAAGCTCGACGCACACCGGATCACGCTGACGGCGGCGACGATCAACAACGCTCGCAACGTGACGTTCGTCGTCGCGGGCGCCAACAAAGCCGAAACGTTGAAGAACGTACTCGAAGGCAAACACGAACCTGATCTTTATCCGAGTCAGCTCATTCGCCCGCTGAACGGATCGCTGTTGTGGTTGGTGGATGAGGCGGCGGCGCGATTGCTCACGCCCGAGCCTCAATCATGACTTGGCCGCCGTGTTGCCGGACCGCGAAGCAGATCGCAGCAGCACCTCTATCTGTCCGAAGCCTCTTTAATGCGGAAAGAATACCGCCCCAACTCAACAGGCGGCGCGCCGGTCACTTCGCCATACAGAGTGAGTATGTAGTCATCCGGCGTCAGGACCTCCGCGGGAACAACCACCTTGAGGGAGGCGCCGCTTCGCTTGAGTGACGGTTTCCCAAAGACGTCTGGTCGCTCCGAGGAGTTGATCAGTATCCGGTACGACTCGTACTCGTCGTATGCCTTCACGGACATGTGGAATCTGTACCAACGAACGTCCTTGGACGTGCGCACTTCCGTTGCCGCACCTGTTGCGCCGCGCGAAACGACAGCGGCGGTGAGGACTATCGTTTTGAAGTCGGGCGTTGCGGCGGCAGATCCGGATTGCCCTTGGCTTTGAACCAGGCTCTCGGCGTCGATTCGCTTGTTGCGCTCCTCCTCCAAGTCTTCCGCCAAGGATTCTCTTTGAGAACGCGCCTGACTTAGTTCCTGTTGCGCGGCGTCCGCTTCACCTTTCAGCTCGCTCAACCGCCTCTCGCCTTGCGAGAGCCTGTTTTGCAGCGATTGGTTTTTCAAGAGCAGCACGATGCTCAGCGCAACGAAGACCAGCGCAACGAACGCCACGGCTGGAACTGACGGCCTCAGCGATGGTAAGAGCCTAAAACGGGGCGCAGTTACTCGAGGTCTTGGACGAGGCTTCGGCTCGGCATCAAGTTTTTTTTTAGTGACAGCCTGACACAACGCGCGGGCAAAGCGAATGTCATCAGCCCGGAACCGAAAGGACTCACTGAACGCGCTTTGCTGCTCGGCCGGCATTCGCCCGGTCACGAAATCGTCGATGAGAGAATCTTCAAGGGCGAGCATCTGATCGAAGTACTCGCTCTCGGAGAAGTATCTCTCCTCAACCTGGGTCCGCTCTTCCTCCGTGGCTAAGCCCAAAAGGTACCGGACCATCAGAGCTTCTTGTTCATCCCCAACTATCACGTTATTCAATCGCGCCTGCTCATGAGTGACAAAACTCTGATACTAATTTCCATGGAACTAACGAGGGCCTCGTATACAGTCTTGATAACACTGCTTCAGTTCTGCCTTAAGGCGATGAATCTTCGTCCTCAACGCCGCAAGGGAGAGACCCATACCGCGGGCCAATTCCGCGCGGCTCCCCTCGTCGGAATAGTATTGTTCAAGTAGCCGTCTTTTGTCATCAGGGAGTCTCGCGCTGCAGAGCTTGGCGCATTCCACGAAGGGGTCGTCATCGGCCGCGATCCGGGAATCGCCGTGAGCCATTTCGCCCTCGTCTTCGATTTGTACGAGTCTCGCCGTCCTTCTCATATCTTCCCTTAGCACGTTCTGAGCGATGCCGTAGAGATAGCCTCCGGGCTTGTCGATCTGCTCACCTTCGTAGATCTTCGTTAGGAGTCGCCCGATCGCCTCGTCGGCAAGGCTCTCGGCATCTCGACAACGCTTCCACTGGAAAAACCTGATCAGCTTCCCTCTCAGCCTGCAGTACCTCTCCGCAGCGGATGCAGCCTGCGGTTCGAGGCGCAGCAGCAATTCCTCAAACGGATCGTCGTTAGCTGTCATTGGTTGAATTGGCCCGCCATTTTTTCGATGTCGAGAAGACGCCCCCGGCAAAGGCCGATAGCGTCTGGTTCATTGCGAGTGCCGCCGCGAGCCTCCCGGCGCGTAGCTGATGCCGTCAAGACCTTGAGCAGGCCAGCCCCTTAAATCGCGTCAACTTTGTCACATTCCAACCGATTTGTGTAGGCCACAAGCAGGTCTTCGAGTGCAATGATCATCCCCAACATCATCTGTAAAGGACCGGCCCGAACCCAGAAACACCCGCCTCGGCTTTGCTTCGACGCGGCTCCGTTGCAATTTTTTTTCGACGGATGAAATACTCACGCCCCGACCTTCACTATGGTATGTAGGGTGAAATCGCAGATAGCCAATTCCGTGTTGACGGAGGGAATATGGAACAAGAAGAACACAAGGCGCCCAACTCGCCGGCCAAGCGTACCCCCGAGGATGGCCCAGGTCAGCCACGGCAGTTCTGGGTGACCTTCTCTTTGAGTCCGGAAGATGTGGCGCAAAACGCGGGGGCAGCGACGCGGTCAGGTATGCTAGACGACTGGCGCGGCGTCAAGCCGGTCCCCATTCCTCGCATCAGAGTAAGGGTCGAGGTTGGAGTCTTCGAAAACCCGGACGACTCGGCTGCGACGACCGCCAACGCAGGCGCGTCGAAAACAGACGCGGGCGGCGCCGTCGAACAGACTCAGGTTTTCCGAGGCGATTCTCCCGGCCGCTAGGAGCCTGTCGGAATACGAGGCGCCTCTTCGTAGTGACGAATTCATTCGTTCTGATTGTTGAGCAACGCTCGGTCGCCAATGCGTCAACGAATGAATTCGTTACTACGCGAAGGACTCTTCTGACAAGACCGTGGGAGAATCTTCGAGCGAGACGTCGCTCGGCGCCCTTTATCGGAAAACTGAAGACTTCTGTGGCAAGGGTAGCCGCTACGCATCGACACCCTCAGCGAGTCTGAAGATGCGATGTGACCCGGGGTTACCTTGCCACGGAAGAATCGTAGCGCACGCGGTCAGCGTGCGAACCCCTTGAGGGCGACCAACTCGTAGCGCACGCGGTCGGCTCGCGAACCGATCGAGTGATCACGCGCTGACAGCGTGCGCTACGGCGTGGCGACTGTTCGAGAATGTCCTGTCCCATTCCCGCCTGGATCAACGACTATCCCGTCATGCTCCGGCATCGACAAATCCAGCGCATGAGTGCTACCAGGTATTTAGCCTTGGGCCGCGAAAGGCGCCGCGCGGTCATGCCCCCGCTTAGGACGCCAGACCCC
>DATDOV010000012.1:0-3062 GCA_035293105.1 Blastocatellia bacterium | reverse complement strand
CTCACGCGGATCAAGACGGTGAGTCGAGGTAAGAGGGCTCAGGAGGAACTCGCGCTCGGTGTCGGCGAGTACGTCTTTTATGACGCGAGCTGACCCGAGATCAGAGGCAAGCTCATTGTTGAGCCGCCTGGCCGGTAGCTGACACGGCGCGGTTAGAAACGCGCTAGGGGAATCCCAGAATTGATGTCGACGAATGATAGTAAGAATGGCGTTGAGAGTACCGACTTTAGTCGGCTGGGTTCGGAGTACCGACTTCAGTCGGCGTGTTCGGAAGCAACTTGAAAGAAACAGCCGACTAAAGTCGGTACTCAAAACGCGCCTCGAAGGAGACTTGAGATGGCAACGATCACGTTGAGGCTGATATCGCGCACGTTGATGGCACTGTCGCGCAGGCTGCGCGCGATCTTGATCGCGACTGGAATCGCGGTTGCGGCGCTGATGCTGGTGGTACAGCCTTCCCGCGCGCAGAATGCATTTGACAAAGGCACCCCTGCCGAATCCAAAGGCGGCCTGTCGGGCCTGTCAACTTACGCGCAGGATAAAGTCGAGGTGGTCAATCTCGCCAACGGCAACCTAACCATGCAATTCCCTCTTGTCACCATAGGCGGGCGCGGCTCCGCGACCTACACGGTGTCGCTCGCTTACAACAGCAAGCTGTGGAGCGGGCAGCATGACGCCGAAACGATCACCAACCCTCTTGACGAGTCGCAAACAATTCATCACTACAGTGCAACCTACGACGATCAGGCGATGACCAAACCGAATCTGATTGCGCTGGGGAGCGGGTGGACCATTCTGAGGGGCCCCGCCGTCCGAAGCCGCCAAGTCTTTTCCGACGTCGTGCCCGAGCCACAGGTCCTCCACGACCCGCGGATCGACCACGAAGGGGTCCGATACAAATTCATTCTCACCAAGGTGTGGTTGACGCTGCCTGATGGTTCTGAAGTCGAGTTGCGCGACGACCTGACAGACGGCGCGCCGGCCGAAACGCCGGTCGACGCCGACGGTCTACGCATTCACACGGATCGCTACCGGGGGAAGGTGTGGCGCAGCACGGACGGCTCGGCCATCACCTATATCACCGACATCGACAACGGAGTCGTGCTGGGATCGCTGAATGGCTGGGTCTTCTTGCCCGACGGAACGCGGGTCCGGATGCGGGGCAGCACGGGCGGGCCACCGTCAGCCTCGGCTCGCTGCCGAGAGATCAGAGACCGCAACGGCAACTTCCTGAACATCGACTACGACGTGCCGGTTGTGGGGGCCGTCACCTACACCGATCAGTTGGGCCGCCAGGTGATCTTGCAAGGCGGGACTCAGGGCGCGACCGTGACGGTTAAGGGCTACAACGGGATGGCCGATCGCGTGATCACCATCGACACGTCAGTTCTTGCCCCAAACGACAACGCCGCGGCGGCGCCGAACCTGCGCGCGGAGTATCAAGACTCCGCGCTTTGGCCACGGCCCTTCTTGAACGGCGACTATCAACGGACTTTCTTCGGCGACAACCCGGACAGCTACCCTCCGCCTCGCACGGATCTGTTCAGCCAGTCCGAAGGACTCGATCACATCGACGATAAGACCGTGGTCACGCGGCTTAACTTGCTCGACGGACGCAGCTTCGTTTTCCGCTACAACCCGTGGGGCGAAGTGGCCGAGATCGTCTACCCCGGCGGCGGCGTTTCGCAGATAGACTACGCGCCTTTCGGCAGCGGATTGTTCGAGCCCGGACCGATCTCGCCCGAACTCAATCGGCGCGTGGTCCAGCGCCGAGTTCTAAGCGACGGTGTCACGGTCGACGCCGTGTGGGCATACAGCCGAAGTGGCGTAGTCGTTGGGACTACGTTGTATCCGACGGTCACCGTGCAAGTGAATCAGGGAAGCGTGAGCGGGCCGGAGTTGATGAGGGAGACTCACTACTTCTTGGCGCTGGACGCCGAGTACCGCTACCGGAACCCCTCGGCTGGAGGCACTATAAGCTTCGATGGCGTGGGCTATGAGAAATGGGAGAACGCGAAAGAATTCAAGGTCGAACGAGCGATCAACGCGACCCAGACCCAAATCGAAACGCACCAATGGGATCAACGAGCATCGGTGGCCTGGCCGCCCGACGAGAATCAATCGTTCAACAGGTACGTCCAGATTCATTCGCAGGAACAACCTCCCAACGACACACGAATGCTTCAAGAGGACTCGATTCTCGAGAACAATAAGCTGAAGCGGACTACCTATGGCTACGATAGGTTCAACAATGTGACGTCGGTTATCGAGTACGACTTTGGGACTAACCCGAACCCTGGACCGGTTCTGCGGCGAACTACGCGCACGTATGCAATCGACGCTTTACTCAACGGCTATTGTTACAGCAACCTGAGCGCGCTGGCGGGAAGTTGTTCGAGCGCTGTCAGTGACGGTTCGGATGACGTCCTTCACCAGCGCCGCCTCCTGCTGAGCGAAGAGGTGAGAGATGGGGTGGGGGCCCTGGAAGCCAGGTCTGAACTGGAGTATGACGTCTACACTGCGGACGGCAATCACGCGCCGGTCGCAGCTAACGCCGGAATGATCCAATACAACGGTTCCCGGTTCTTGATTTTCAACCCGCAGTTCGAGCCTCTAGGCAACGTGACTCGAGTGCGAAAGTGGATCAGCGGTGCGACATACGCTGAGAGCTACACGCAATACGACCAGGCAGGCAACGTGGTGAAGACGATCGATTCGCGAGGGAACTCGACGACGATGTCTTATGCTGACGACTTCGGCGACGGCGCGAGTCCGGGTTTTGGCGTGGCCGGGACAAACGGGCCTACGTTTGCGATGCCTACCACCGCGACCAATGCGCTGGGCCAGATGGTTCGAAGCCAGCACCACTACACGCGCGGAGTGGTGACGGGCATTAAAGACCCAAACAATGTGATCACCCGGACCGAGTACAACGATCCATACGACCGGCCCACCCGAGTCATCAGCGGCTACGGGTTGACTGGTCCTGAGACGGCGACGGTCGAGTTCACTTATCCGACAGCCGGGTCGAATACGACAACGGTGAGCAAGCAGCTTGACGA
>DATDOV010000011.1:0-3914 GCA_035293105.1 Blastocatellia bacterium | reverse complement strand
CTACGAACGCCTGCCGCTGCTGCTCGGCCCGCCCGGCACCCGCGAGACCGGCAAACGTCTCATGACCATGGACCGCCCGAACGCCCACCTGCCGCCGCTCGAAGTGAGCGAGATCGATGACGCCGGCGAACGCGACGTCGCAGGCTTTGCCGTCCTCTCGCGAGAAACGCCGCACGCCCCCGAGCTGCGCGCTTTCTCGCGCAGGTTCAGCTCCGGTGGCCGCTCGCTCGTCTTCAGCGGCGACACGCACGCCAACCCGGATCTGATGAGCGAGCTCGCGGCCGGTACTGACCTCCTCCTGCACGAGTGCTACAGCCCGGCCGGCCTCGAACGCTACGCCGCCCTGCGGCCTCCCGAAGCCCGGCAACGCGTCCTCGAACGCCTGCCGATCACCCACAGCGAGGTCGGCGAGGTCGCACGTATCGCCCAGGACGCCGGCGTCCCGCGACTCGTCCTCACGCACATCCTGCCCACCGAGTACGAGGACGATCTGCTGAGCATCGCCTCGCAGTTCTACAAAGGCGAAACGATCATCGCCCGCGACGGCCTCTCACTCGAAATCTGATTCTTCTCCAGTCCGGCCAGCGCCTTCGGCCATCTCGACAGAGAGCTGGTGCTTGATCTCCTTTCTCGGATGCGCGACACTTCCGCAACTAACCCTGCGGCCACAGGACAAGTTCATACGGGAAGACGATGAATCAAGAGGACACACCGTCGTTCTTGAGCTATGGGTATCGTTCCGCAGATGAAGTCGCGGACGTCGTTCTTGCGGATCCCCTGCAAGCGGGTGCAGGCAAACCCAAGAAGAAGCCTAAGAAGGGCCCGTCGTCACGTCGTGGACAAACAGTCGTGGTCATCGCTGCCGGCTTCCCTGGATACGAAAGCGAGCAGCAGGAGATCACCGAGTTGGGAGGCTCTGGCTGGGTGCCTCACAGCGCTGACTTCGCAGCGACCGCTCAACACGATGTGCAAACGCCCTATCGAGCGACAAATGTCGATGAGTTCCTTGGCGCAGCGGCAGCTGTCCCAGGGCAGATATCACGATTCGTGTTCATCGGGCATGGAAGCCCCTCCAAGCTCGGATTCTCTGGAGCGCGCGACGGATCGGTTGTCCGCTTTTCGCAGTTCTTCAGTGCCGATGATCTGGCGGACGAACGGTGGCTCGCAGTCATCAAGCAGCACATTGTCCCCAAGTTTGTCGAGGCCGCCACCGTCGATCTCGTCGCCTGCAACTTGGGAATCGGCCAAGAATTCCTTCAAGCCATGGCGAACGCCTTTGAACGACCCATTCGGGCGTTCACGGGCCCCGTTTCCTGGACGGTGGCGATGAACAAGGGCCAGACCGGCATCACGGAAAGAGGCTTGACGAGCCGGAACCCCGTGGATGAGCCGTTCCGCCGGGGCTTCAAGCACCTCGTATTTACCGCGACAGTCGCTCCCGCCTGAGAGTAGAAGGAGAGATAGACATGCCTGAGCCAATGATCAAGCTCGAAGCGGGAGGCACCGCTCCAGTCCTGCGATACAACATTCCCGAGCCAACCTCATACCCGGGACGCAACGTGATCGAACTCGACATCGACGAGAGCTTGTTCAAACCCGAGTTGAGAAGGCCTCCGGGTGGCGCGCGCTTCGAAGTTGCCGATCCTGCTTCGACCAGGACGGCTGTGCTGGCCAGCATGCGATCAGGATTCGCGGACAAGCGAGTGTTCTCTGACGTTGGAGGGGCTGCCGCATCCGTGCGCTTACTAGACCAGCCCAATCCCGAACTCGTTGCGGTCGGGACTACGCCTATTAGCACCAAACTAGCGAGCCTCAATCCGGAAGAGGTCGTCGCGATGCTCCAGAGTGGTAAGAAGCTGAACATCTACCGCTCGTTATACGGGACGTTGACCTACAACTACGTAGAGCAACCAAAGGTCGCTCGTCCCACTCTGCTCCTTATCGAGAGCTATCGGCTATCGTCGTTCCTCGGCGATTACGGTGCCGGCCGCACAATCAAGACCTTCACGCTCCTACCCGGTGAACAGACCAAGATCGCCGTCAAGAGCTATACGAAAACTCAAGTCGAAGCCAAGTCGGCCTCCAGCATTCTCGACTCATTCACTGAAGAGAGCGCCGAAGACTTTGAGGACTCGCTTCAATCCGAGCAGTCCGATAAGCGCAGTAGTGAAACAAGCAAGGAGTTTCACGCCGAAGCTGGGGGCGGAGCGAGTTGGGGATGGGGCAGTGCCAAGGCGAGTGCGGGCTTCAAAAAGGGCTCCCACATTGGCCGTGAGCAGTTCGCTAAGAATGTCGCCAGCGCGACCCGCAAGCACGCTTCAAAGGCCTCCGCAAAACGCGATGTGCAGATAAACACAAGCTATGAGGTCAGTCAGGAATCTGGCCAGGAAACCTCTGTAGAGCGGGAAATCGAGAACATCAACCGCAGCAGGGTGCTCAACTTCGTCTTTCGCCAGATGAACCAGCAATTCCTCACCGTTCTCCACCTGGTCGATGTGCGAGTTGGGTTTTTCAACGGCTTCGCGGAGTCACGCCGGGAATACCCCTTGCCTCAGCTCGATGTTCTGCTGGACGAGGTCATGGTAGACAACGCCGCCAACAAGGCTACTGTGAAGGATAGCGTCGTCGAGCAACTTAGAAACGTATTCGACCACGATGAGCGCCGTATCTCAGTGGTCGAAGAAAAGGACCTCGGCGGAGGCGACAAGTATCTTCGGTTCAAGAAGGACCTCAAGTCAGCCTACACGGATCCCGAATCGGGAATTCAAGTCGAAGTGCCCGGTGTCATCCTCTCGGCAGTCACCTCTGTCATGCGGACGGAAGGCGTCCTCGTAGAAGCTCTACTGGGTGACGGCCTTGCGCTGGACACTTATGCGACCAGGCTGCAGGAACTCGAGGTGGAGAGGCGCGAGGCGGAGGTTTCAAAGGCCAATGCCGACGCGAAGCGCGCAGCGCTCATTAACGAATTGACGGAGAACAACGATGCCGCGCGGGCGAAGATTCTCGCCGATCTTATCTGTCCCTGCGGGCCAACCCCACCTCTGACCGCAACTCAGCCGTCTCCGGTTGGGCCGGAAGGATAGGCCAGCAGCGCCGCTACGGTTTGCAGCCGGAGGCGAGGCTTCGCTACTCTCAAGAAGCCCGCCTTACGAGAGACTCCGTGAACCATCGCCGGGAGTCAACAAACACGACTTGGAGCAAAGCGATGCAATCAGTGAGCAACGTAGTCTGGACAGTGCTCGAGAGCTCACCCTCCGGCGATACGCTGGTCGGCGTCTTCACCAGCCTCGAGAAGGCTCGCTCCGCGGTCTCGGCGCTATCGACGGGCAGGCTCGAGGACTATCGCATTGAAGGCCACGTCCTCGATCAGGAAAAAGACGCAGCCACACCCTGGCAGGTCACGCTCTCCCGCGATGGCACTCATCTCGCAACCGCCCCCTTCGCCGGCTGCTCCTGCTCGGACGACGAGGCGGAATACTACAAGCGCTCGTTCATCCGCGACGGCGGCGAGCAGATGTCCGTCATCGTCCTCGCGCCCACGCCCGGCGTGGCAATCGCCACCGCGGAGGAGTACCGGGTCTGGCTGCAGGACAACGGCCTCTGGACTGAGAAGCTGCAGCCCTTGCAGCCGCTACAGGCGTAGCTCTCCCCGCGGTTGCTCTACTTCCGCTCCAGCAGCTCGATCCGTATGTCATCGGGAGCCCGGACGAAGGCGATCCTGACACCCGGCCGGATCGTGCGCGGCTCGTCGGCGATGTCGGCGCCGCGGCGCTTGAGCTCCGCCACCGTCTCGTCGACGCTGTCGACCCGGAAGCCGAAGTGGTCCAGCCCAAGGTAAGGCTCGCGCGGCGCCGCCGGGATGTCTGCGTCCGCCGCGGCCGGGGCGATGAAGATGATCAGCCCGTCGAGGTCCA
>DATDOV010000010.1:0-11366 GCA_035293105.1 Blastocatellia bacterium | reverse complement strand
CGTCGTCACCGTCACGCTGCCCGTCCCGCCGCTGGCCGCGAACGACTGGCTTGTCGACGATAGGGTGAAGGTGCAGGTCGGCGGCGGGGTACCCGGCGGCTCTTCGGTGGCGATCAACCGCCCGCCCGCGTAGATGTACTCTTTGCTCAGGTTCAGTTGTTGGGTCTGAGGCTCTGGAGAAGCAGCCGATGTCGCGCCGACGGATGAACTGGCGGCCGGCTTTGCGTTGGGCGTGAGCGATCCGCGGCGGGCGAGCACGGCTGCGGTTCCAACCAGGGAGAGCAACAAACTCAGAGCAACAACGGCTCTGGGTTTGAGAGTGAAGAACCGAACCGCTTTGTTAGCCCTCCCGCGTTGCTTAATCCTGGTTGGTTTCCGCTTTGACATCGGCTCTCCTTTTCGACAGGCACCTATCCGTTGCACGCGGCGATTGTGTGCCGCACGCGACTCCGCAGTGTGTGCGCTGACGTTATTCGACTGTCCCGGTTACCTGACGCCCTTGATCGTGAGGAACCCGCGGCCTGTTTTTCGTTAACCGTTCCCTAAACGCTCTCAGCTTCTGCGCCTTCGTCGGACGGGCTTGAGAAAGTGAGCAGAAGTGGCCGAAGGCGAGTGAAGGTTAGCACGGAGCGAGAAGTATGTCTTTCGCGAATTTCGCGAATTTCGCGAATTTCGTCAATTTCGCCAATTTCGTCAACTTCGTCAATTTCGCTAACGCAGTTCAGACCTGCACCGTCACGTGTACGGAAGCAGCCCTTCGAGCAGGTGCAGCGTGCCAGAGTGCGACAGACCTATTTGACCCCGCGGCCGGCGCCCGCCCATCGGTTTCCACTCGCGGCCAGCGCGAACGCCGGTTACAATCACGACTCAATGAGAATCCTGGTTTGCGACGGATTGGAAAAGACCGGTGTCGATACCCTGACCTCGGCCGCCGGTATCACCGTTGATGAACGGCCTTCGCTCAGTTCGAGCGAGCTTGCTTCCATCATCGGAGACTATGACGGCTTGATTATCCGCAGCAAGACGAGGGTGACGGTAGACATCATCCATCGCGCTCGCTCGCTCCGAGTGATCGGCCGCGCCGGCACCGGCGTCGACAACATCGACGTCGAAGCCGCCACTCGCCGCGGCATAGTTGTGATGAACGCGGCGGCGGGGAACACAGTCACTACGGCCGAGCATACGATGGCGTTGCTGTTATCACTCGCGCGGCAGATACCGGAAGCCGTTGCGTCGACCCGGGCCGGTCGCTGGGAGAAAAACCGCTTCGTCGGCGTCGAGCTGATGGGAAAAACGCTCGGCATCGTTGGCCTCGGGCGCATCGGATCGGCAGTCGCCGAGCGCGCTCGTGCATTCGGGATGAGCATCATCGGGTACGATCCCTACTTCACTCGCGAAGCGGCCAGAGAACTGGAGATTGAAACAGTCACGCTCGACGAGCTATTTGCGCGCGCCGATTTCATTACGCTGCACACGCCGCTCACCGACGAGACGCGAGGCATGATCGGCGCGACGGCAATCGAGAGGATGAAGCCGGGCGTTCGAATCATCAACTGCGCTCGCGGCGGACTCGTTGACGAAGCTGCGCTCGCCGAAGCCATAAAGTCAAACAAGGTAGACGGCGCGGCGCTTGACGTTTTCGAGCAGGAGCCGACGCCCGCTGATAATCCGCTGCTTGCGCTCGATCGCGTGCTGGTCACGCCCCACCTTGGCGCGTCTACTCAGGAAGCTCAGCTTGGTGTCGCGACGATGATTGCCGAACAGGTGCTCGACTATCTCAAGCGCGGGATGGTGCGCGGCGCTGTCAACATGCCGGCGGTAAGCGCGGAGTTGCTCGCGGCGATCGGGCCTTACATAACGCTCGCCGAGAAGATCGGACTGTTCCAGGGTCAGGTCTTCGGTCACGATCTGCGCGAGGTCGCAATCGAATACTCAGGCGAAGTCACCGAGCACGATGTCAAGCCGATCACTCAGGCGGTGCTCGCGGGTTTGTTGGGCCCGGTGATCGAGCGCGTCAACATGGTGAACGCGGGGGTCGTCGCCGAAGAGCGCGGCATCAAGGTCACGGAGTCCCTCTCGCGACGCGCGCGCGACTTCGCGAGCATGATCAGCGTCCGCGCGGTTACCGGGGAGCACGAGAGCGAACTCGCCGGCGCGCTGTTCGGCCGCCGCGATGCCCGAATCGTTCGCATCAACGGCTTCAACCTCGAAGCGATTCCGAAGGGCCATATGCTGTTCCTGTTCAACCGCGACGTGCCGGGCGTCCTAGGGCGCATCGCGACGTTCATCGGCGATCAGAATGTGAACATCGGGCGGCTGTATCTGGGCCGGAAGAAGGTCGGCGAGAGCGCGCTCGCGTTGATACAGATAGACCAGGCGATGACCGACGACGGCTTGCGAGGCCTCGCATCGCTGCCTGACGTGATTTCAGTTCGCCAAGTGAAGCTGTAAGCGGTCTCCCCCGGAGTCTCTGACCGTCGTAAGGGACACTAACATCCAGTCAGGGTACATCAGCCTGCACCCCAATCGCACCTTTGTTTTAGGATAGTGCCACGAGGTTCGAGTATGACCGCAAAAGCCGGAGCAACAATTGAAGACCTCTACCATGTTCGCGACAAAGCTGAGATCGTCGAAGGAGAAATCGTACTGATGTCCCCAACCGGATTCCTGCCAGGATACGCTGGCGGAGAGATCTTCGTCGGCCTTCGAGAACATTCGCGAAAAACCGGGAAGGGCATCGCCACCCCGGACAATGCCGGATTCAGAGTAGATCTTCCGGATCGCAACTCATTCAGCCCGGACGCGGCATGGTACACGGGCAGAGCTACAGGCATGAAGTTCCTGGAAGGCGCACCCGTGTTTGCCGTCGAGGTGAGGAGCGAAGGCGACTACGGCCCTGTCGCTGAGCGAGACATCGCAGCGAAGCGCAACGACTACTTCGCGGCCGGGACGCTTTGTGTTTGGGATGTAGATCTACTCAGCCCGGATGTGATCAAAGCCTACCATGCCGGCGTTCCTAACGAACCCATCATATTTCGACGCGGGGAAGTAGCTGATGCCGGTGCGTCGGTGCCAGGATGGTCCCTGCCGGTGGACTCGTTGTTCCCCGAAGAAGAAGACTAGGGAGCCTGTCGGAAATAAACCCTCGTAGTAACGACTTCATTCGTTCCCACGTTGGGGAGGCGCATGCTCCTCGACCGTCAGGAACGAATGAACTCGTTACTACGAAGAAGAATCCTCCGTATTCCGAGATTCTCCAAAGCGGTGCCCGGCTTAATTCTTTCTAGACAGTTTCGACCAGGTTTGATCGCGTTCCAGTTTGCGGACCAGTTCAATCGCACGTAGCAAGGTGTCCTTCGTCTCGGTCCAGTCGGGATAAGTCGCCGTGTCGATGGCAACCTCGACCTCGACGATCACTGAATGCAGCAATTCACGGAGCTTTGAAAGGTCTGTTGTTGGCCCGGCCATAATCCAGTATTCGGTAAGCGGTATGATACCACCAGCTAACGCCTGAACCTAAAACCGAAAGTCGAAGCCCATCGTTGTCGTGATCACTCGCTTGCGGAGGTCGTCAAATACACGCCCGCCAACACCATCACCCCACCGATAAGCGTCGCGACAGGGGGCTGCTGGCCGAAGAAAAGAAACGCGAGTCCCGACGCGACCACCGGCTCGCCAAGAAAAGCTACTGAGATCGCCGATGCGCGAACGTGCTTGATCGCCCAGTTGAACAGCGTGTGGCCGACTATCGTGGGTACGATTGCGAGCGCCAGGAAGAAGAGCCATTCGCTCGCTCCGTACGGATGGAGCCGCGTGCCAGTCGCCAGGGACCAGATCAACAGGGCAATCGAACAGACCGCGTAAAGCGGCGTGACATACGCGAGCAGGCTGATTCGTGCGCGCAACCGGCGGCCGACCATGAAGTACCCGACTACGGCGAGCGCCCCCACTAGCGCAAGCCCGTCTCCAACGAGAGCGAGCTTGACGTCCTTCAGCCCATCGCTGCCGATGATCAGCATTCCCAAGAGTCCTACCGCGGTCCCCGCGAGGGTGCGGCGCGTAGGCTTCTCTTTCAGGAACAAGTACGCGGCGATCACGACGAAAACGGGATGGCTGTTGACCAGCACTACCGACGTTGCGATCGGAATGTAGTTCAAAGAAGTAATCCACGCGGCGAAGTGCAGAGCCAGACACAGTCCTCCGATCACCAGCAACGCGAGGTCTCTTCGAACAATCCCCACCATCTCTCGCCGTTTGAGCACCACCGCCACAGGCGCCAGCAGGACAGTCGCCAGCGCCATTCGATAGAACGCGATCGCAAGCGGTGGAACATTCGAGCGAGCGAGGTCTGTGATGAGGATGGAGGAGAAGGCCAGGGCGACCACGGCAAGGCTCATCGCCGAGATCACCGCGGCGTTGCCTGGCGCGCCTGTGCTCGCTTGCTTGTCAGGTTTCATCGGCTGGGCATTGCTTTATAGCACGCGGCGGTGTTCTCGCGAAGAAGGCTGCGGCCAGTTCAATGTGAACCGGCAAGACGCCAAGCGTAAAGCCTCCTATATGTAAGTGACATCCTCGATGTTACGCCCCACTGTTCATAGCGCCGGTTTTCGTCTGCTTGCGAAGCGCATCAGCCGATGTGTATAAATCTAGGTCTCGTGGTTCACGATGGATTCAGGCGCCCGTCGGCCACGACGGGAAAGGAACCTCAATGCGAAGAGTTTTTTATGGCATCATTCTGACGGCGCTCATTCTCGGCGGATGCAATGACAAGTCAAGTCAGCCGGATTCCGCGAACGTAAACTCGAACACGAGCAGTCCGATCAATTTCACGCCGCCGGCGACCATCAAGCCCGCCGCAGCGGTCGATCCTAATTTCAAGGCCTGCAATCCGTACTTTCCGCTGGTTCCCGGATCACAAGCCAAGTACACGCTCGTGTACTCGAGCGGCCTCATCGCCGACGTCAACGTCGTGGTCGACGCAACCCAGGAAGACGGGAAGCAAGTGTTCGTTCAGACTACACAGATAGTCGACAAGAGCGGCGGGTTGGAGAAGGTCGAAACCACGGTGAGAAAGTACATTTGCGACGGCGAAAAAGTGCAGCTCGTTTTCGAAAAGAGCGACAACAAGGTGGCTGACAGAATAGACGTCGTTACGCACAAGTTCAGGACCGACGCCCTCGCGATGCTCGAGCCGAGGAACCTCGCGCGCAAGGGAACAACCTGGGGCTACACCTTCTCGATGACCTTCGAGTCGCCAGGCCAACTGCCGATGACGCCCGAAGATCCGGTATCTATCTCGTTCACGTCTCAGGGAGAGGAAGATCAAACGGTAGCTGCGGGGAAGTTCAAAGTCCTGAAGATCGAACGCAAGGTCGGTCAGAAGCAGGTCTGGGATTACTACGCTCGCGGGATCGGCCTCGTCAGCCGCGTCGCCGATGAAGGCACGCGGTGGGAGCTGAAGGAGTACAGCGGCCTGAAGCCGATGGATTGAACGATGAGGACGACGATCATCAACCCATCTGCGCTGGGCGCGCCGAAGGGTTACAGCAATGGCGTTCTGGTTGAAGGCGGCTCGATGTTGTTTGTAGCGGGTCAGGTCGCCTGGGACTCCGAGCAGCGAATCGTCAGCGAGAACTTCGGCGACCAGTTCGGCCAGGCGCTTCAGAATATCCTGACCGTTGTCCGTGAGGCGGGTGGCCGACCGGAGAATGTTGTCAGGCTTCTGATCTTCGTCACCGACAAGGATGAGTACCTCTCACAAGTGAAGGCGGTCGGCGGCGTCTACCGGCAATTGATGGGCAAGCACTTTCCCGCGATGACTCTGGTCGAAGTCAGCAGTCTCCTCGAAGACGGCGCCAAAGTCGAGATCGAAGCCATGGCGGTGATCTGACACCGTGACACCTGGAAGGCTCGCATCGTGAACGCCCGGTCCAACGACATCAGTCCGGCCAGCTTCTTGTACGAAGAGCGGGGCCCGATCGCGGTGATAACGCTCAACCGGCCCGAGCGGTTGAACTCGCTGACCTTCGAGGTGTATCGAGAGCTGACGGCGACCTTCGCGGCGCTGGAGCATCGCGAGGAAGTCAGGACGGTCGTTGTCACCGGAACAGGACGGGGCTTCTGTTCGGGCGGCGACGTCGAGGAGATCATAGGCGAGTTGTTCAGCCGCGACATGGATGGCCTCGTAGCCTTCACTCGCATGACTTGCGAGCTGATAAGAAGGATACGCGGCCTGCACAAGCCGGTGATCGCGTCACTAAATGGGACTGTCGCCGGGGCCGGAGCCGTGATCGCGCTGGCCTGTGATTTGCGCATTGCGGCTGAGACGGCGAAGATCGCATTCCTTTTCGTTAAGGTGGGATTGGCGGGGGCTGACATGGGCGCGGCGTTTCTCCTACCAAGAATAGTCGGTCTCAGTAAGGCCACCGAGATTCTTTACACGGGCGACTTCGTCAGCGCCGCGGATGCCGAGCGGATAGGGCTTTACAACAGAGTCGTTCCGCCGGACGAGCTCGCGATCGAGACAGACCGGTGGGCCGAGCGAATGGCGGCGGGGCCCGGCTTCGCGCTCGGAATGACCAAGGCCGCGCTTAATCGCGAGTTGAGCCTGAGCCTGGAAGCGGCTCTGGAGGCCGAAGCCGAGGCTCAGGCGATCTGCATGCTGAATCCCGACTTCCGGGAAGCTTACGACGCCTTTGTCGAAAAGCGCGCGCCGGTGTTTAACAAAAGATAGTCACTCGTCAGTTGTTCCCGGCCGTTGGTCACGAACGGACCGGCAAGTCTGACGCTTCACGGACAAAGGACGGATGACGAAGGACGACCGATCATGTCATTTGGTTTGCCCATAAAGCCCGGCGAGCAGCGGCTCACATATGGCGGCTACTTGCGCGTCGCGGAGTTGACTTCGCTTCAGCGGCTTCTGTCGGATCCGCCGCAGCACGACGAGACACTGTTCATAATCATCCATCAGGTCTACGAGCTTTGGTTCAAGCAACTGCTTCACGAGATCGACGCGATCATTGAACGGCTTGATCGCGACGAGGCGTTAAGCGCGCATCGGCTGTTGCGGCGATGCATCGAGATTCAGCGTGTGCTCGTCAGTCAGATCGCCGTGCTCGAGACGATGACGCCGATGGATTTTCTGGCCTTCCGCGACCACCTCCTGCCCGCAAGCGGGTTCCAGTCGGCGCAGTTCCGCGAGATGGAATTCGTGTCAGGGTTGAAGGACCGACGCTTCTTGAACAACTACGAGCCGGACACCGAAGACCGCGCCCGCCTCGAAGCGCGGCTCAATCGACCCTCGCTCGGCGATGCGTTTTATGCGATGCTGGGGCGGCGTGGGTTCAACTTATCCGGGAGCTCCGGCAGTGACGATGCCGGGGGCGCGCGCCTGAGCGAGTTGATGCGGATCTACGCCGACGCTGACCGGCATTACGACTTATTCTTGCTGGCTGAGAGTCTGATCGAATACGATGAGACGTTCGCGCTGTGGCGGCTTCATCATGTCAAGATGGTCGAGCGAATGATTGGCAGCAAAACGGGAACTGGCGGCAGCGAAGGCGCGGCCTACCTGAAGAAGACCGTCGAGCGAAGATTCTTCCCGGACTTATGGGAGTTGAGGACTCACTTCAGCAAGCACAACGAGGCGGACGACTAACTCAGCGAGGAGGAGTGATGGACGAACTACTAAAATGGCGCGGAGAGTTTCCGATCCTGGGAAACACCGTCTATATGATCAGTCACTCGCTTGGGGCGATGCCTCGGCGAACGCGCGACCGGCTGCAAGAGTACACCGATATGTGGGCGACGCGCGGCATCCGTTCGTGGGATGAGAGCTGGTGGACGATGGCGACGACGGTCGGCGATTTGATCGGCAAGATCATCGGCGCGGGCGAGGGCGAAGTGGTGATGCACCCGAACGTCTCGGTCTGCCAGTCGGTCATAACCAGTTGTCTCGACTTCACCGGCAAGCGAAACAAGATCGTCACCGAGAGCTTCAACTTTCCGTCGAACCTCTACATCCACCACGCGATGGAGCGCACCGGCGTTCGCGTCGTCACGGTTCCTTCCGACGATGGTATAACTGTGCCGCTCGAGCGATTACTTGCGGCGATAGACGAAGAGACGCGGTTGGTTTCGGTTTCGCACGTGATCTTCCGAAGCTCGTTCATCCAGAACCTCAAGGCGATCACTGCGCGCGCACACGAAGTCGGAGCGCTGGTCGTCGCCGACATCTACCAGTCCGCCGGGACCGTTCCGCTCAACGTGCGAGAGATCGGTTTGGATTTTGCGACCGGCGGTTCGGTGAAGTGGCTGTGCGGAGGTCCGGGCGCGGGATACCTCTACGTCAGGCGCGATCTGTGGCCAAGTCTGGAGCCGCGGCTCACCGGATGGCTTGCGCACAAAGATCCGTTCGCTTTCGCTGCCGGGCCGATCGAGTACGTGGACGACATCTACCGGTTCTTGAATGGCACGCCGAACATTCCTGGAATGTATGCCGCGATGTCGGGCTATGAGATCGTGGGTGAAGTAGGCGTCGAGAAAATCAGACAGAAGTCGATAGGGCAGACGACCAGACTCATCGAGATCGCGGAAGACGCGGGCTTCGGCGTGAACTGTCCGAAGGCGGCTTCTGAGCGCGGCGGAACGGTTGTGATCGACGTGCCTCACGGGCAGCAGGTTACGAAGGAGCTGTTGCGCCGCGATTTTCTCGTCGATTACCGGCCGGGTGCGGGGATCAGAGTTGCGCCGCACTTCTACTCGAAGGACGAGGAACTCGAGCTGACGGTGCGCGAGATCAGGACCATTCTCGAAACCAAAGCGTACGAGCAACACAGCGCCGCGCTGGCGCACTGATTCCGATCGACGCCGGAGGAGGTCCAGCCGCGACTTTCTCGTGCGGCGCGTCACCGGGAATGCGGTGTTGTCGCCGCGAATCAAACGCTCTGCGCTGCGGATGTCTCCTGATGAGTCACGTGAGGACTCTTCGCCGTGTGATCATACCTTCCCATAGCCAATCTCTTGCCGTGCCGTGAAGACGTACCGCGAAGACAAGGTTGGTTTGTCCCTTGGGTGTGGCCGGTCCTGTCCAGTTGCGGCGTTCCACAGGGCTCCACAATTACACCGTATGGTCTCCGCGCCGGCCGCTAGTAGCTGCTAGCTTTCCATCAGGGGAAATTGCAACGGAATTGACATGCTGAGCATGTCCTTCCACGAAGGGTTTTCTGCATTGTCGGTGTGTTGCTTTCCGTCATCATGATGGGGGAAGTTTGCAGACCAATAGGGTGTGATAATAAGAAGACAGGGCACGGAGGATCACTACTATGGACACAGTGAGATTAGATATTAGGCGACCTGGCGCACGGTGGTTGTGTCTGCTCGGGATCGGACTTGTCATAGGGTTCCTTGTGTTGCTTGAGCCGGTAGGAAGTCTGGCGACGGCGGGGCCGATTCCCCAGGCTCAGCGGGACGACGTGGCCTACGAAGATGAAATGGAGAAGGGGCGTCAGTTCCAGAAGCGCCGTCAGTACGAGGAGGCGTTGAAGTGCTTCAAACGCGCGAACGAGATGCGCGACAAGAAGTCGCCCGAGGCGTTTCTCTGGATGGCCCAGGCCTATCAAGGTTTGGAGGCATATAAGAACGTCGTAGAAACCTGCGAGAAGCTGATCGAACTCGCGGGGAGCGATACCCAGGTTCGAGCAGTGGCGTGCAACCTCAAGGGCATCGCACTTCAATCGCTGGCGCAGAGCAAGGATCAGAGGAAACTGCGCGAAGCGGAGGCAGTATTTCGCGAGGGGCTGGCGCTTAAGACCGACCTTCCCATTCTTCATTACAACCTCGGCTTCACGCTGATGCAGCAAGGACGCGACCCGGAAGGCATCGCCGAGCTGCAGGAGTATGTGAAGCTAGAGCCAAAGGGGCCCAAGTTCGACGAGGCTCGGAAGCTGCTCGAAAACCCGCGGCGAGCCCGGGAGGCCTACGCATCGGAGTTTTCGATCACCACATCGGACGGCGAGTACATCACGTTGGAGGACCTGCGCGGGAAAGTGGTGCTTTTGGATTTCTGGGGGACATGGTGCGCGCCGTGTGTCGCATCAGTACCGGCGCTGCGCAACCTTCACAAGAGGTACGAGAAAGAGCAGGCGTTCGTGATGATCGCGATCAGTTCGGACCGCGAGGTTGAGACGTGGCGGGCGTTCACCGCCAAGAACCAGATGGTCTGGCCCCAGTACCGGGACCGGGACTCCAAGCTGCAGCGGGCGTTCGGAGTACGCTCATGGCCGACGTATGTTCTGATTGACCACGAGGGCATTATGCGGTTCCGCACCAGCGGGTTTGGGTCCGACGGGACCGCGAAAATCGAAGAGGCGATCCGCAAGGCACTGAAGTTGGTGGCGAAGGCGCCCGCCGCCAACTGAGGTCGCTGACCTGCCTCCGCAGTAGGTCCACGCAAGATTGGCGATCCTCCTCTTGCGGCCAGGATCCGGACCAGGTGAGTTTATGAGCGCGCTGCTGAAGCTCTTGCTATGTTAGTGACCTATCTGCTGAACGAACGTTGCTAGACGAACATGGATGGACAACCTCCTTCCCACCTGACAGAATGACTGCCGCAGTTTATCATCGTCACCGAGTCTGAATCCCCTTGGCCCAAGCGACCGAAAAACAAACTCCGCATAAAGTCGAACTAAGCCGCGACCTCACGAAGCTCGGGAGCTACGCCACGATCATAGGCATGCTCGTAGGTTCGGGCATCTTCGTGGTCACCGGCGAATCGGGCGCGGTTGCGGGGCCTTCGGTGCCCCTCGCCTACCTGATCCTCGCGCCGGTCATACTTGCGACGGCCGTAGCGTATTCGGTCTACATCTCGACCCCGCTGGGCATCAGGCCGGGCGGCGCTTACATTCACATCTCACGCACGACGCAGAACTACTACGTCGGATTCATCGCGTTGTGGCTCAAGTGGCTTGCGTACATCGGCGCGCTCGCGGTGCTTTCAACGTCGCTGGGGCGGTACTTCAAGTTCTTCTACCCCAACATGGATCAATCGTTGGCGGCGTTGCTACCGTTCGGCCAGTCGCTGCTCGAGCGTTATCCGGCCGACCCAAGTCTGGGCGAACTGGTCATCGCCTCGGCGTCGCTGCTGTTCTTCTTCGTGTTCAACCTCGTAGGCGTGAAGTTCTACGGCTGGCTTCAAACGGCGATGTTCTTGGTGTTGTGCCTCGCGATCGTCGTGCTGGTTGTTCCCGGCTTGTTTGCGATTGACTTGAAGAACTTCTCGCCGCTTTTCCCTTACGGCTTCTGGGTCAGCGGGCCGCCGGGAAGGGAAGTCGGATTTATGGCGGCTTTGCCCGCGCTGTTCTTCGCGT
>DATDOV010000009.1:0-217512 GCA_035293105.1 Blastocatellia bacterium | reverse complement strand
AGCTTGAAATCTGTACACTTCATTCTTACACTCTGTCTGGTTCACTTGAACTCCCTTTCCTGCGCTAAGTTTCTTCATAACAACTGATACGCTCGGAAAGGGAGTTCCCATTCATCTATTTGTGAGAAATCCGGGCTAAACAATGCCGGCACATTGCGCGCCGCTGGGGTGCGTATCGCACTCGACGCGTTTTCTATCAACATTCAACCCCTACGCAGTTGCGGCGCAAACGACCCGGCCTGCGCTCGCTCATTGTGTAAGCCTCTGGTTCCGGCGCAGAAACGCTAACGCACTCTACACACATCACACATGCTTTTTGGCAGCTCAATGTGTAGAATCATTTTTGTTCAAATCGATCAAGTCGGTGGCAGGTGATTTGAAAGAGCCGGTCTTGGAGGGGAAATGGATTTCGAGCTGACCGAAGAGCAGCAGCAGATCAAACAATCCATACGTGAGTTCGCCGAAGCCGAGCTCCAACCGCACGTCCACGAATGGGACGAAGCTCAGCACTTCCCCATCGAGCTGCGCCCGAAGTTCGCCGACATCGGCATCATGGGCGTCATGTTCCCCGAAGAGTTCGAAGGCGCCGGGATGGGTTACATCGAGTACGCCACCATCATCGAAGAACTCGCTCGCGTCGACCCTTCGATCGGCCTGTCGATCGCCGCTCACAATTCGCTCGGCGCGGGTCATATCTACATCGCGGCGAGTGAAGAGCAGAAGCGCAAGTATCTGACGCCGCTCGCGCGCGGCGATTACTTCAGCGCGTGGGGCCTGACCGAGCCAAGCTCCGGCTCGGACGCCGGCTCGATGAAGACGACCGCCGTCCGCCGCAACGGAGGCTGGGTGCTGAACGGCTCGAAGACTTTCATCACCAATGCAAGCTTCGCTGAGACGACCGTCGCGCTTGCGATCACCGACCGCACCGCCGGCACCCACGGCATATCCGCCTTCATCATCGAGCGCGGAGCAAGCGGATTCTCCGCCGCGAAGAAAGAGAACAAGCTCGGAATGCGTGCGAGCGATACGGCGGCGCTGGTCTTTGACGACTGCTGCGTGCCTGATGAAAACCTGATCGGCGAGCCGGGACAGGGGTTCACTCAAGCCATGAAGGTGCTCGATGGCGGGCGAATCTCGATCGCCGCGCTCGCCGTAGGGATCGCGCAGGGCGCATACGAAGCCGCCTTGCGCTACTCAAAGGAGCGGTATCAGTTTGGCCGGCCGATCTCCGAGTTCCAGGCGATCCAATTCAAGCTTGCCGATATGGCGACCGAGATCGACGCTGCCCGGCTGCTCACCTACAGGGCCGCGGCAATCAAGAACAGCGGTAAGCCCTCGACCAGGGAGTCCTCGATGGCGAAGCTCTACGCCAGCGAAGTCGCCGTGCGTGTTGCCGAGGCTTCGGTGCAAATTCACGGCGGATACGGTTACATCAAGGACTACCCGGCAGAAAAGTATTGGCGTGATTCGAAGCTCTGCACGATTGGCGAAGGCACAAGCGAAATTCAGCGGACGGTAATCGCGCGGCAGATACTGAGGGCGTGACGCGCACAGCCAGGCGGCTGTTGGAATAACGAGGCGCTTCTTCGTAGTACGAATTCATTGGTTCCGATTGTTGAGAGATACGCGTTTCGCCAATACGGAAGCGAATGAATTCGCTACTACGAAGCCATGAGCGAGGATTAGAGTACCGACGCTGTGGCTTCATTTTGATGTTTGACGACTCGGGAGCAAAGACCCGACTGAAGTCGGTACTCTGAACACCGCACCCTTTGATTTCGATGACCTCCGATAAGGCCCTTCCTTCAGAAAAGATTCTGGGCGGCGATAAGCGCTCGATTGCGCGCGCCATCAGCGCCGTCGAGGACTCACACGAAGACGCCACTTCCCTGCTGAAGGAGATCTTCCCGCATACCGGCCGCGCGCTCGTGATCGGAATAACGGGGGCGCCGGGCGCCGGCAAGAGCACGCTGGTTGACCGGCTCGCGGCTCACTACCGCGCCCGCGGCGAGTTGGTCGGGATCATCGCGGTCGATCCTTCAAGCCCCTTCACCGGGGGCGCCATCCTCGGCGATCGGATTCGCATGCAGAACATGGCGACCGATCCCGGAATATTCATTCGCAGCATGGCGGCGCGAGGCCATCTCGGTGGACTCGCCCGCGCTACAGTGGACGCGGTGGCGATACTCGATGCCGCCGGATATAATACGGTGATTGTTGAAACGGTCGGCGTAGGGCAGGACGAGATCGATATCGTAAAGACCGCCGATGTAACCGTGGTAGTGCTTGTTCCGGGGATGGGCGACGATATTCAGGCGATCAAAGCAGGCATAATGGAGATTGGCGACGTCTTCGCGATCAACAAAGCCGACCGCGAAGGCGTGCTGCGAACCGAACGAGAGGTTGAATCTCTGCTCTCGATTTCGGAAAGGCCGGATGGTTGGAAGCCTCCGATAGTAAAGACGATTGCAACCGAAGATCAGGGAGTTGAAGAGCTGGCCGCCGCGATCGCCGGCTATGCGAGTTTCGCCTCGTCGCACACCGCAGACGCCGCCCGACGCCGCGCGAGCGTCGCACAACATCGCATAGTCGAGATGCTGCGCGAACGGCTCCTCAAGGTGGCGTTGGAACAGGGCGTGAGTCAGAGCGAACTGCGAGTGATGGCTGAATCCGTTGCTGACCGGCGGCGCGATCCGTACTCAGTCGTCGATGAGATTATCGCCCGGCTGAAGAAAGTGCTGAGTCCTGAGTGCTGAGTGGGCATACACTCGTGTTGCTCATAACTCAGGACTCGGGACTCAGAACTCAGGACTTTGATGAAGATAGACCACCTTGGAATAGCCGTTCGCTCGATTGGGGATTCGTTGGAGTTTTACCGCGACATCCTCGGGCTCGAGCTTAGCGGAACGGAGCGGGTCGAAGATCAGGGGGTGAACGTCGCGCTGTTGCCGGTCGGCGAGGCGCGCATCGAGCTGCTGGAGCCGGTTTCCGAGGACACCGTCGTCGGCCGGTTCATCGCCCGGCGCGGAGAAGGCTTGCATCACGTGTGCTACGAAGTGGGCGACCTCGCGCGGAAGCTTGAAGAGTTGACCGCTCGCGGGGCGCGCCTGCTCGAGGGCTATCCCCGGCGCGGAGCGGAAGGGCGGCTTGTAGCGTTCCTTCATCCTTCAAGCGCGAACGGGGTGCTGGTTGAGTTGGTTGAGAAGCCCTCTGCTGAATAACGGGAAGGTTAGCTCGGGACTGACGTGGAGATAATGCCGGGCAGTCGCGGACTCGTTGCCCGTCAGTAAACTGATGGACCCGCGATCCGGCGGCGACTGTCGAACGAACTTTGAGAGGAGAGTAAATGAAATTGTCTGCGAAAGCCATAGGAGTGATCCTTGTCGTGGTGGCGGCGGCCGGCGCGATGTTGATGTCACAGCGCTGGAGCTCATCACCCACGCCTGCGAAGCTCACCGCCCACGACATGGAAGTCCTGGTCAATGAGGTCTTCCCGCCGGCGCAGCAGACGCAGCTAGCATCGGACCCCGAAAAGAAGAAGCAATTCGCGAAGGGGCTCAAGGACCTGCTGGCGCTCGCGTACGTAGCCGAGTCGGAAGGATACCTGGACAAGCCCGACGTGCAGGCCCAGGTGTCGCTCCAAGCGGATATTGCTCTGCGTGACGCCTACCAAAAGAAGAACCCGGAATCGAAGGCAACCGAAGAGGAAATAAACGAATATCACAAGTCGCACGCAAGCGATTACACCGCCTTCACAGAATCCAGCCCGCAGGTTAAGCAGGAAGCCGAGGGGCCTCGGGGCGAGTCCCTCAAGCGGCAGTTCGGCGAAATCAAGGTCATCGCCGAGCGCGCTCGAAAGGAAGGGGTAGGAGGCGATGACGCCACCAAACTACGCGTGCTCATAGAGCGGAGCAATATACTCGCTCGCGCTTACGTCACGGACCTCCGCAAGGACAGCAAGTTCGTCACCGACGCCGACATCGAAGAGTACTACCAGGCCCATCAAGGCGAATTCGAAGAGGTGCGAGCGCGCCACATTCTCATCCGCGTTGGCCCCGAAGAAGGTGACGAAGAGGGGGAGCAGCCACAGACCAAGAAGGCCGCCGACAAGGGACCCAAAGCGCTGACTGAAGACCAGGCGCGCAAGAAAGCCACGTCCCTGCTGGACCGCATACGCAAGGGCGAAGACTTCGCGAAGCTCGCGGGGGAATTCTCCGACGATCCCGGCTCAAAGGTGAAGGGCGGACTCCTCGAAGTCGGCGGTAACGAGTTCTTCGCGAAGGGCACAATGGTCCCTGAGTTCGAGAACGCGGCGTTCTCGCTGAAGCCCGGTGAGATCAGCGACGTCGTCGAATCCCAGTTCGGCTTTCACATCATCAAGGTCGAGGAACGGCGAACCGCCCCGGTCAGCGACGCTGCCACCAGACAGAAGATCAACAACACGGTCGCTCAGAACAAGCTCGAAAAACGCATAGAAGAAATCGCCGCTACGACCAAGGTCGAAGTTGCGGAGGATTTCAACGTGACTACTAGCGCTCCCCCGCAGCCGGCGTCACTTCCGGGCCCGCCAGGACAGTAGGGTTCACAGGAGGCAACTGACTTGTCACAGATTCGAATTGGAGTGATCGGCGGGAGCGGGCTCTACCAGATGGAGGGCCTGGCCGACGTCGAAGAGGTTGCCATCGACACCCCGTTCGGCAAGCCCTCTGACGTTTTCATCGTCGGGACGCTGGGCGGCGTGCGCGTCGCCTTCCTGCCGCGCCACGACCGCGGTCATCGCCTCTTGCCGTCGGAGCTCCCGTTTCGCGCCAACATCTACGCGATGAAGCTGCTCGGAGTCGAGCGAATCTTGTCGGCAAGCGCCATCGGTTCGCTGCGACTCGATTTGAAGCCGATGGACATTGTGTTCCCCGATCAGTTCATGGATCGCACTTATCATCGCGCGGCGACTTTTTTTGGCGACGGCATCGCCGCGCACGTCGGGTTCGCCGACCCGGTCTGCCATGAGCTTTGCGACGTACTTGAAGAGACGGCGCGCGCCGAGATCAAGGGGGTTGGCATACATCGAGGCGGGACCTACGTGTGCATCGAGGGACCGGCATTCTCAACGAGGGCGGAATCGGAACTCTACCGCGCATGGGGAATGTCGGTCATCGGTATGACCAACCTCCAGGAGGCGAAACTCGCGCGGGAGGCCGAAATCTGTTACGCGACCATCGCAATGGTCACCGATTACGACTGCTGGCACCCTGACCACGATTCGGTCACCGTTGAGATGGTGATCAACTATTTGAACAAGAACTCGGTCAACGCACAGAAGCTGATCGCGGGCGCGGTCGCGAGATTGGCCGGCGCTGAGCGGACGTGTAAATGCGCCCAGTCTCTCGCGCATGCCATAATCACGCCGCGTGATAGGATCGCTCCCGAGGTCAAGGAAAGGCTCAAGGCGATCCTAAGCAAGTATGTAAGCTGATTCGGAGCGTCAACGATGCACAGTTCCACATTCCCAAATCGTATGGCCGGTCTCGCGCTGGCCCTGGCGGTGATGTGCGCAAGCCCGGCCGCGGCGCAGGGCCCCGCTCGCGGGCCGGTTGTTCCGGCTCGAGATCCGGTGATGGAGCTCGAGGCGAAGCACAACCTGGAAGTGGCGAAATTCAGCTTGACCAAGCGAAAGGCCTACCAGGGCGCGCGTGACCGCCTGCAGGAGATCATCGACACCTATCCGGATTTCTCGCGGATGGATGAGGTGGTTTATCTCCTGGGTGAAGTCCATCTGAAGCTGGGAAAGCCGGAAGTGGCAGCGGACTACTTTGAAAAACTATTGAAGGTCTATCCGGATAGCGAGTTCGCCAAGAAAGCGCGCGAGCAGCTAAAGAAACTCACCACGCGTGCGGGACAGTGAAGGGCGCGCCACTCGCCTTCACGCGTTCGCATCCGGTCGAGGGAGGAAAAACCGTAGATGTCGATCCTGGTCGTTGGGTCGGTGGCGTTCGACTCAGTCAAAACACCGTTTGGGGAGAAAGAAAAAGTACTGGGCGGCTCGGCGACGTATTTCAGCGTCGCCGCTTCGTTCTTCAGCGACGTGCGAGTAGTCGCCGTCGTGGGCGAGGACTTCGGCCGCGACGAGGAGCAGGTCTTCATCGAGCGCGCTGTCGACATCTCGGACATGGAACGGATTGACGGACAGCGCAGCTTTCACTGGAAAGGCGCGTATGGGTACGACCTCAACACGGCGACGACGCTGGACACCCAGTTGAACGTCTTCGCCGATTTCAAACCCAAGCTCTCATCCGCCGCTCGCAGTTGCCCTTATCTCTTCCTCGGCAACATCCAGCCCTCGCTTCAGATCGAAGTGCGCGAGCAAGTTCGCGCGAAGCTCGTGGCCGCCGACACCATGAATTATTGGATCGACAACATGCCGGAAGAGCTTGCAGAGATGCTCAAACACATCGACATTCTGATCATCAACGACACCGAGGCGCGAGAGTTGGCGGGGGAGGCAAACCTGATCAGAGCGGCCAGGCGGATACTGACGATGGGGCCGCGGAGGCTGGTCGTGAAGCGCGGCGAATACGGCGCAGCCAGTTTCACCGACGACTCGTACTTCGCGACGCCGGCGTATCCGCTTGAGGACGTGTTCGACCCCACCGGCGCGGGCGACAGCTTCGCCGGCGGGTTCATGGGATACCTGGCCGCCGCGAACGCTAGCGACGAAGCAACGGTGCGGCGTGCGGTGATCTATGGATCGGTTATGGCTTCCTTCAACGTCGAAGAGTTCGGCTGCGAGCGGATGCGGCGGCTGACCTACGAAGAAATAAGCGGGCGCATTCGGGCGCTGCGTTCGGTGACGCACTTCGAAGAAGCTGATATGCCGCGACGCGCGGGCGCGGTGCTTTAGCGGAACGCCGTGGGCACACCGAGCCGTGCTCGCCGCGAGCAGGTCCTGTAGCGAGGTGAGGTGAGCGAAATCCAATTCACAAAACTCCAGGGACTCGGCAACGATTTTCTGGTCATCCCGGTTGAAGACGTCCAAACGCTGAGGGCCGCCAGAGAGATCGCGATCCAGATGTGCCAGCGCAACTACGGAGCGGGCGCCGACGGAATCGTGTTCGTCACTCGCGCCCGGCATTCGGACGCCGACTTCGCTTCCCGCATTTTCAACGCCGATGGCAGCGAAGCCGAGGTCTCTGGCAATGGCACGCGTTGCGTCGCGGCTTACTTGTACTACGCTGGGATGTGGAAGGAACCCGAGGTCAGAATCGCAACCGCAGCCGGAGTCAAATACGGGCGTCTGGTCTCGCGTGAGGGGGTGCAGTTCGAGTTCGAATTCGACATGGGCGAGCCGCGCTTCTCCAGCCTCGATGTGCCGATGGCGCTCGAGGAACCGCTGCCGAGCGTCGTGAGTTATCCGTTGCGGCTCGGGGGCGATGTCTTTGACGTGACTTGCATGTCGGTAGGCAACCCGCAATGCGTGATCTTTGTGCCCGACCTTGAAGCCATCAACCTGAATGAGGTTGGCCCGCTCATCGAAGATCATCCGGCCTTCCCCAATCGCACCAACGTCGCGTTCGCGCGCGTTGTCGCCCGCGACGAAATTGAGATTCTGATTTGGGAGCGCGGCGCGGGGAGGACGCTTTCTTCGGGGACCGGGGCCAGCGCGTCGGCGATCGCTGGAGCATTGAACGGGCTGACCGGTCGGAACGTACGCGTGCGGACTCCCGGGGGCACGCTGCGTGTTGACTGGCGGGCCGATAACTCTATCGCGCTGACCGGCCCGGCGGAGGTGGTCTACTCTGGCCGCTGGCTGCGCGCTTCGTCGAGTTAGTTCATCGCAAAACGCGCGTTGATACCGTGAATAGCGTACACAACGAAAAGGCCGGTACGCGCCCGGCCTTCGACTCGAGAACAAGCTGACGTGCCTGCTACCAGCGAGGCTCACGGCGCTGGCCCCGGCCGCCGCCGTAGCCGCCACCGCGCCCGCCGCCGGCCCCGAAGCTGTTGCTCCGTTCCGGGCGCGGACGCGCCTCGTTGACGTTCATAGCCCGGCCGTTCAACTCGTAGCCGTTGAATTGCTCAATCGCTTTAGCCCCAGCATCGCGATCCATCTCGACGAATGCAAAGCCGCGCGAACGCCCGGTGTCCCGATCGGTTATTATCGTGGCCGACTCAACCTCGCCCGCCTGCGAGAACAAGTCGGTGAGTTGATCCTCCGTCGTTTGGTACGACAGGTTTCCAACGAATATTCTCATTGTCTCTCCTGAGTTTCTCCAGAAACTTGTTAGAAGGAACTCGTTTTGGCTATCCGGCAGAAAGTCGAGCAGTACAAACTAGCAGACACTTCCGAACAGAGAAGACGCGCTCCCAAAACCACTCCTCGCGGCAGCCACGCTCACCGCCGCAGCGAACGGCGCAATAGTAGCAGCCCTCCTTTCTTTTGTCTACAGTTCAGAACCCGGCATCATCGGTTATCCACGATGATTGACAACGCAGTCAACTTCCCCGAAGCCCTGTTGCCCGCGAAATCCTCCGCGATTACCTTCAACAGATACTTACCACTCGGAACGCTAGTTGTCCGATACAATCCCTCGCGAGCCTCGCCCTCGCGCACTCGATTTGTGACCACATACCTGAATCTCGTCGGCGTTCCGTGGACTGCAACCCCACTGCCCTCCGCGTATACTACCCTCACCGATTCATCACCTGGCGGAAGACGTTTGAATTCCAGATTCAATAACGGCTGCTCAAATCCTGGAGCCGGAGTCCCATCCGTGTTCAGTAGCTGATATCCAACTCGGTAGAGACCAAGCTTACGTCCAGCGCCGCTGCCATCAACGTGATCGTAGGCGGTCACGACGATCCGCACATCCCCACTGATGACGAGCCGGCCCTCACGTTTCTCGCTGAAAACTCCTCCGGCCGCGCTGAGCACTTCAATGCCACCAGGCTCGATCACCGGCGCCACCGTATCGGAGAAACCCGCAAAAGAAAGTTGCAACGGATTCGCTTGAGCATTCCAAGGACCGAAGTTCAGGTGAACATGATTCGCGTCATTGACCGAGCCGATGCTCTCCCCCACCTTGATCCGCGCGCCGCGCCGCACGCGGATCCCTGTCAGAGTCCCCGCGTGATCGCGCCGGGCCAGGAACGGAGGCGCCGGGATGAGGTCACCTTTCGCGTCGCGGCCGACCCTGACGTGGATGTAGCTCATCAAGCCCACTCGAAGTCCCTCACTCGAGTCGCCGAAGTCCCAGTTACCAACCGGACTGCTCACCTTCTCGTCAAGCACCGACAGGACCGGCTCGCCCTCGGCCCCGCGAATGTCCACGCCGCGGTGCAAGTGATCGAGGGCGACGCCGGGCGCGCCGCGCGCTTCACCCATGACACCGGTGACTTCGTGCCGGCTGTGCTGTGGGTTCAAGGGCCACGGTAGGTTCGCCTCCTGGCCGATCGAGCTTGCGTTGAGCCGGGGAATCACCTCGGCAGCGGACTCGGGACTCTCGGCCGGAGGTTGAATAAACACCTCGCGCTCTCGCGATTCTTGCTCAGTACCAGAAGCCGAAGCGGTGTTGGGATTCACGGGAACGATGATCCGAACCAGGTAGTTGCTCGCGTCGCAGACGTAGAGATTCCCCTCAGCGTCCACCGCAATCCCGGCAGGGCCGTTGAATCGCGAGAGGACGCCATCGGCGAACCCCGGCCTCGATCCAGCATAAGTAGTAACGTCGCCTTCCGGAGTAACGCGCCGCACGAGGCCGCTTCCGGCGTCGGTGACGAACAGGAATCCGTCGTGAGTTACGACAATGCCGGTCGGATTATCGAAGCTCGCTTCCCTTCCCTGCCCATCGCGACGGCCGCGTGTTCCGCCGGCGACTGTAAGCACCGCACCTTGCGGCGTGATCTTGCGAATCGCATTGTTGCCGGTGTCCGCAACGAAGACGTTGCCGGTTGAATCCAGCGCAATGCCGCAAGGAGTGTCGAACAGCGATGCGAGCCCATCGCCGTCGGCGAAACCCGGCGCGCCATCTCCCGCGATAGTTGTGACTTCACCGGCCGGCGAGATTCTTCGTATTCGGTCATTGTAGGCATCGGCAACCAGGATGTTTCCATTCTCATCGGCCGCCACGCCGATCGGGCCGTTGAATTGCGCTTCGGCGGCTGTCCCATCCCTGAAGCCTGCCGTGCCCTCACCCGCGAGCGTGGAGACATAGCCGCGAGTATCCAGCTTCCGAATCCTGTTGTTGCCCGTGTCGGCGATGATGATGTTGCCCCGCCGGTCGATTGCAATTCCCGACGGCGTATTGAACTTCGCGGCCCGCGCGGGTCCATCGGCGAGCCCTTCAACCGAGCCGGCTATTGTTTCGACGTTCCCTTGCGTTTTGATTCGTAGGATGCGATTGCTTTCCCCGGCGTCGGCGACGTACAAGGCACCGCGCTTATCGACCGCGATGCCGAACGGGTCGCTGAAGCTCGCCGACCGCGCCGGTCCTTCGTCGATTCCAGGAGCCCCGTCACCAGCGAGAGTCGACGCCATTCCGATGGCGTCGCGGCGCGTGGGAACGACTCTCTGTATCGCCACGAAGTACACCAGGAGGCTGACTGCGGTGGGAAGTATGAGCACCAGTAGGACGAGGGCGACTCTTCGCATTGTGGGAAACTGTGCGCGAGTTCTGTTCGGCTTATGCCTTCACGCCTGTTGCCGGAGCGCGCCGAGTCCTGAGCCACGTCAGAGCGTGATCCACGGAGAGGCGATCAACCTCTCGCGGCATCAACAGCACGAAGATCAACAGCGCCAGCCTTGGAATAACGTGCGTGTGGAATTGGTAAAGAGGTTCCTTGACGAGATGCCCGAAGGTGACGACGACCAGAACAAAGCCGAGGGCAACCAGAGCCTCGCGGGTGCGCAGGCCGAGAATGACCAGAGCGCCGGCCACGAGTTCTACTATCGGTATCACGGTGCCGACAGCCCATAGCGCCCAGACCGGCAGGAACGTCTCGGCGTACGGTTCGATGAACAGTTTTCGCGCGTGCTCGACGGGCCCCATCTGGAAGACTTTGAAGACGCCCGCCATAAAAAAGATTAGGCCCAAAACGCCGCGTGCGAAGAAGATCGCCCAGCTTCTGTTAGAGATCGCGTGTTGGTTTGCCATGTTGGCTTCTCAGGTCTCACCCTCTACTATCTGTCTTCAACGTCCGCTTGGGTTCTTTCGCGGACCGACCATTCAGCCCCTGACGGGGTTGCCTTTCCTGCGTGCGGCATCTCTACGAACATTCAACTCACGCCGCAGTTGGTTCGTCGTCGAGCGATCCCAAGACATCACCGCTCCAGTGCCCAACGAACTTTGGGCTTTCGGTTCTTTGGTGCGCTTTGTTTCTTCGTTGTTCCCATTCCCGCTACATTCATCTCCGAAGCCCGCTTATCTCCTCAAAGTACCGCACGAACATCTTGATTCCGCCCGACGCCATACCCCAATCGAAGTTCTCGTTCTTCGCATGATATCCGTGCTCAGGCAGCGAAAGCCCCAGGAAGACTATCGGCGACTTCAGGTGCTTCTTCATCGTCACCACCGCGCCAATCGAGCCGCCCTCGCGGGTGAAAGCCGGCTGCCGCCCGAATGCGTGCTTCATGGCGTTGCTCGCGGCTTCGGCGTAGGGTCCGGTGAACTCGCCCAGGTACGGTTCGAGCGCCGATATGAATTCCGTTTTGATGTCGGGGTTTCGCTTCCGGATGAAATCGCGGAGCAGCTTGAAGACCTTTTTCGCTTTCTGGTTTGGGACCAGCCGGCAACTGATCTTGGCTTGAGCGCGATAGGGTACGATGGTCTTGACTCCCGGCCCCTGATAGCCGCCCGTAATGCCGTGCACCTCGAAGGTTGGTTCAGCCATGAACGCTCTCAGCACGCGCTCCTCGTCATAGAAACGGAGCGATTTCAACTCGTGGGCGGCTTTGAACTTCTTCGATGTGAAACCCGAATCCAGAAAACTGCGGACTTCCTTCTTGCTCGCCGGCTTCACATCGTCGTAGAACCCGTCGATCTTCACCTTGCCGGTGTCGGCGTCGTAGCACCTCGATATCACTTTGCATATCTCGCCGATCGGATTGCGCGCCGGCCCGCCCGTCAGCCCCGAATGGACGTCCTTGGCGCCGGTTTCCAGCGTCAGGGTCATCATCATCGCGCCGCGCAAGCCGTAGGGTATCGCAGGTCTGGTTCGCGAAATCCAGATCGTGTCGCTGACCAGCACCGAGTCCGTCTCCAAGCGCGCGGAGTTGTTCACGATGAAATGTTCGAAGTTCGGACTGCCGATCTCCTCTTCAAACTCCCAGATGAAGTTAACATTGAGCGGGATGCCGGCCGTGGCGCTGTACCGCGCCGCCATCATCGCGGCCAGCGCCGGTCCTTTGTCGTCGGTCGTGCCGCGGCCCTCGTAGCGGCCGTCTTCCTTGAAGAACATGAACGGCGCCTTGTGCCACTCCTCCGGATCAGCGGGCTGAACGTCGAGGTGATTGTAGATCGTTACGGTCGGATTCCCGGCGCCGGTTTCCAATCTGCCGAAGACGACCGGATTGCCGGGCGTCTCAACGACTTCAGCCTTCGCGCCGATAGATTCCAAATACCGGCGGGCCAATTCGGCGCCGCGACCGAAGTCCGGCTTTCGGTCGGGCTCCATGCTAACCGTCGGGACCTCGACCAGTTCGGCGAGCTTGGCCTCATACTCCTCTCGCGAGTCCTCTATGTAGGAATCCAGCTTCGCGTCCGTCGCTGATTGTTCTGGCATTCGGTGGGCGTTCTCCTTCCTGTTGGCCGGGCAATTATGATAACGGAGTTCCGCCACTGTCAACACAACCGGCGCCGCGACAGGCGCGAAAGAACATAAAAGAAGATGAAGCGGGGAGACAGTGTGCGCACCCGCGAGTTCCGGGTCACGCGGGTCGACGGCCAGATACCTCGAAGCGGCTGGCTTGCGGCTGCTTCCCACCGCCGATTTGGTGTAGAATGCCGATGTCGGCGAGCAGGCAAGGCGCCCGACTATCGGAGGACGAGTTATTAGTAATATCGAAGGGCAGGCGCAAGGGCTCAAGCGCAGTCAGCTTCACCGCCTCGAAAAACTGTTCACGCGGCGCATCCCGCCCCGGCAGATCGTCACCCAGGAATTCGCACGGCAGCTCGCGGAGCTGTCGCACGAGGTCAACAGGCAGGTCGGCGTCCTCGTCAACAGGAACGGCTACGTTGAACACGTGATCGTCGGGAACGCGCGAGGAATATTGCTGCCCGACTTGAAGCGCGTGCGGGTCGGCGCGGGCCGCTTGCGCGGATTGCGCTGCCTTCATACGCACCTTGCGGGCGAGGGGCTCACGCAAGAGGACCTCACCGACCTCGCGCTCCTGCGGCTCGATCTGATGGCTGCGATAGACGTGCGAGGCGATGGCTTGCCCGGTCTGGTCCGCGCCGCCCATCTGCTTCCGGCGCGAGAACGCAGCCCTCGGGCAATCGCGGCTCCGAGCGACGGCGAAGGGGAAGCCGAGACGCAACTCGCGCCGGCAACCACCTGGGGATTCCTCGAACCCCAGGTCCCGAGTCAACTTGACGTCGATTTCATCGAGATGATCGGCTCACTCGAAGAGGAGCTTGCCAGGTCGCGCAAGGTCCGCAATCCCCAGGATAACCGCGACCGCGCCATACTTGTGAGCGTGACGACGGATGGGGCGAGTGCGGCCGACGACTCCCTTGCGGAGCTGCGTGAGCTCGCGCGGTCGGCCGGAGTGGTCGTTCTCGACAGCATCGTTCAGCGAAGGCACAAACTCGACCCGCGGTCGCTCGTGGGCCGAGGCAAGCTCGAGGAGTTGATCATCAGGGGCCTTCAGGTCGGCGCCGACCTGATCATATTCGACAGGAATCTGACGCCCGCCCAGGCCCGTGCAATAAACGACGCGACCGATCTGAAGATCATCGACCGGACCCAACTGATCCTCGACATTTTTGCGCAACGGGCCAAAAGCCGCGAAGGAAAGATCCAGGTCGAGCTGGCGCAGTTGAAGTACATGCTGCCGAGGCTTTCGGGGTCGGGCGCAGAAATGTCGCGGCTGATGGGCGGCATCGGCGGGCGCGGACCCGGTGAAACGAAACTCGAGGTCGATCGCCGGCGCGTCCGCGATCGCATTCATCACCTCGAACAACAGATCGAACAGATTCGCACCAGCCGCCGCGTCCAGAGAACCAAGCGCGCGCGGCGTGACGTGCCGATCGTTTCAATCGTCGGGTACACGAATGCAGGCAAGTCGACTCTGCTCAACGCGCTCACCTCATCGGCCGTCGTCGCGGAGGATCGAATGTTCGCGACGCTCGACCCGACGAGCCGGCGACTGAGGCTGCCTCGCGAGCGGGAGGTCGTCATCAACGACACGGTCGGGTTCATCCGTGACCTGCCGCCCGATTTGATCGCCGCGTTTCGCGCGACGCTCGAAGAGATGGAAGGGTCCGACTTGCTGATACACCTTGTGGACGCCGGCAGCCCTCAGCAGGACACCCACATTTCTTCGGTTGAGAAGATTCTGCAGGAGTTGGGCCTGTCTTCCATACCCCGGCTGCTGGTGTTCAACAAGGCGGACCTCGTAGGCCGGGATGAAGCTGCGAATCTCGAGCGCGCCTTTGGAGCCGTCGCGATCTCTGCACTGGACCGGGAGTCGCTCGTGCCGCTCGCCGCTCGAATAGCCGATTGCCTCGACGCGTCAATCGCGCGGCGGTCCGTTCATCCCCGCGCGGCAGACGCCGCGGCCAGTGTGTGAAGCCCCGCCGCGCATCATACGATTTCGCCGCGTTCAGGCAGCGTTACCCGTGCAGGAATCAGGACGATGGAGGAAGCAATGATTCGTCTGAGAGGTGTTCGATCATTCTTGCTCGCCGTTACGGTTGCGGTTGGTTGCTCTTTTGCCGGGGCGCAGGACCGCGTGTTGACCCCCGAGTTGATATTGACTATTCGGACGATCAGCGACGTTCAGTTATCGCCGGATGGCAACGCCATCGCGTTCCAGGTCCTTCGTATGACGCGCGATGACGAGAAGCCGGGCCCGGCAATCGGCGAAATATGGATGACGCAGGCGAGAGGCGGCGAGCCTGTGCGGTTCACGTACAACGACAAGACCGACCGCGCTCCGCAGTGGTCCCCGGATGGGAAATCACTTGCGTTCCTTTCTCAGCGCGGTGAGTCTTCTCTCACCCAGGTATTTGTTATCGCATCAACCGGCGGCGAGGCCATGCAGTTGACGCGGGGTGAGGGTTCGGTCGCGGCGTTCAAGTGGTCGCCGGACAGCCGCAAGATCGCTTACACCATGACCGACCCGAAGACGAAGGACGAGCTACAAGCCGAACGGGAGGGCAAGGATTGGATCGTCGCGGATCAGAACTACAAGCACACAAGGTTGTACGTCGCCGACGTCCGGACTGCCGACAGCAAGCTTGTGACCCGCCAGTCGCTGACCGTCCACGACTTCGATTGGTCGCCCGACGGCAGACAGTTCATTCTCGCCGCAACCGACACTCCGCTGGTCGACGACGCGTACATGCGCGTCAGGCTGATAGTGGCGTCGGTCGACGGCGGAGACCCCCGGTTGCTCGCGCCAACGCACGGCAAGCTGACGTTACCGCGCTGGTCGCCCGATGGGAGATGGATCGCGTGGCTGGGCGCGACGGCGATGAACGATCCATTCGCAGGGAGCGTCTTCGTCGTGTCGGCGGGCGGCGGCGCTCCCGAAAATCTATCGCGGGGACATGACGGGTCGGCGAACTGGCTAGGATGGCGGCCGGGCAGTGGGAGTACGCTGGTCTTCGCTGCGATCGAACGTCAAACCAGCGCTTTGTACTCGATCTCGCTTCCCGACCGCGCCTTTCAGCCGCTCTCGAACCAGGCAATCATCTACGGCTCCGGCGTGAGCTTCAGTCGCGACGGACGATTGTTGGCGCTTGCTGCGAACACGCCCAAACATCCGAATGAGATATTCTTCGGACCGGCGGGCGCGGCGCTGACCCGGCTGACTAGGTTCAACGCTCAACTCGACGCCGTCGCGCTGGGCGAGCAGGAAGTAATCAGGTGGAAGAGCGTTGACGGCCTGGATGTCGAAGGCGTGCTCGTCAAACCGGTTGGATTTCAGCGAGGCGTGCGCTATCCAACGGTCGTGAGCCCGCACGGGGGACCCGAGGCAGCGGACCAGAACGGCTGGTACGGCAGCTACTCTCGATGGGGACAGATGCTGGCGCAGAGAGGCTACGTTACGCTCTATCCGAATTATCGCGGGAGCATCGGCCGCGGCCCTGAGTATGCGATGGCGGATCATCGCGACCTGATGGGGAAAGAGTTCCAGGACATCATCGCCGGGATCGACTACCTGGTACGAGAAGGAATCACGGACCGCGACCGCGTGGGGATCGGCGGGGGGAGCTACGGTGGATACGCGTCGGCGTGGGCGACGACATTCGCGAGCGAGCGATTTCGCGCGGCCATAGTCTGGATGGGAATCACCAATTGGTACAGCATGACCGGGACTTCGGATATCTTCTGGGAGAACTCGCTGGTTCACTGGGACGCGATTATGTATGACAACTATGACGCGTACCGCGAGCGGTCGCCGGTCTTCCACATCAAGAAGGCCCGCACTCCGACGTTGATCATCCATGGCGCGGCCGATCGTCGCGTGCCTCCCGGCCAGGGGCAGGAGTTGTACACGGCGTTGAAGTGGCGGGGCGTGCCGTGCGAGTTCGTGACTTATCCGCGCGAGGGGCACGGCATTGGCGAGAGGGCGCATCAGCTCGATTTCATGAAGCGGGTGCTCGGGTGGTTTGACCGGCACTTGAGGAATGGCGGGCAGTGAGGAGATTTTAGATTTTGGATTTTCGATTTTGGATATTCTAGATTTTGGATTCTTGGGCGGCCTCCCACGCCGCCGACCCATGAATCCCAAACCACCGCAATCAAACTCCAGCCAATCCAAAATCGAGAATCTAAAATCCAAAATATAGAATCCCCAATCGCCTGGAGGCAATAATGGCTGTACGCATGGAGAAAGATGGCCCCGTCATCACTGTCATTCTGAGCAGGCCCGAAGTTCGCAACGCTGTCGACCGCGACACCGCCCGGGCACTCGCCGATGCATTTCGTCGACTCGACGAGGACGACCAATCACGGGTCGGAGTGTTGTATGGCGACAACGGGACCTTCTGCGCGGGCGCCGACTTGAAAGCAATCGCAGCCGGCACGGGCAACAGGACAGAGCCAGCGGGCGACGGTCCGATGGGACCAACACGGATGCGGCTCCAGAAGCCAGTCATAGCGGCGGTCTCCGGCTACGCTGTCGCCGGAGGTCTCGAGCTGGCGCTGTGGTGTGACCTTCGCGTGATGGAGGAAGACGCGGTGCTCGGGGTTTTCTGCCGGCGTTGGGGCGTGCCGTTGATCGATGGCGGGACCGTTCGACTGCCCCGATTGATCGGGTTGAGTCGGGCGCTCGATCTGATCTTGACCGGCCGGCCTGTCGGCGCGGCGGAGGCGTTGAACATCGGACTTGCGAACCGCGTCGTGCCGAAGGGGACTGCGCGACAGGCTGCTGAAGAGCTTGCTCGCGAGATCGCGCAGTTTCCCCAAGTCTGCATGCGCGGTGACAGGCTCTCGGCGTACGAACAGTTCGATCTGGGCTTCGAAGGCGCGATGGCCAATGAATTCACGCGCGGAATGGCTGCGATCAATGCGGAGAGCCGTGAAGGAGCCAAGCGGTTTGCTGGGGGAGCCGGAAGGCACGGAGCGTTCGAGAAACCAGAGGGTGACGCGTAGTTGCAAAACGCGCAACCGAAACAAGCCTGGAATCCCCTACCGGCCGTTGCGGTTGACAGCGGATGCCACCAAAGAGTATCAATCTCGTACCTGGAAAAGAGCAGAAAACAATGGGCAACGACGAGATGACGACAAAACCGACTATCGAGACTGTGCTCGAACGAATTAACTCTGTCGCGGTTGCCCTGCAAGACTTTCGGGAAAGTGTCGAGAGTGAGTTTGAGAAGTCTCGATCTCGACTCGAGCGCATCGAAATTCGACTCGACCGCGTCGAAAGCATGGCGTTGGAATTGCGAGCTGACTTGAGAGAACTGCAGAGACAACTGAGGGAACACCTTCCCGCACTGAAGTGACCGTCTACTTGATCACTTCGTTAAGCGACCCCGTACGGTACCCCTCCAAATCCAGCGCGACATACTTGAATCCCACCGCCTTCACCGCAGCCAACATCCGCCGAGCCATCTTCGGGTCGAGCGCGCGCGCCAGTTCTTCCTCTGCTACCTCGATCCGAGCTACGTCGCCGTGATGACGCACGCGCACCTGCCGAAAGCCGAGTTGCTTGAGCGCCGTTTCAGCCCTGTCCACCATAGAGAGTTTCTCAATCGTCACAACCTGTCCATACGGAACGCGCGACGACAAACACGCCGACGCAGGCTCGTTCCACGCCGGCAAACCCGCGCGACGTGACAGCTCGCGAATGTCCGCCTTTGTCATCGCACATTCAAGCAGCGGTGAACGAACTCCATACTCGCGCGCGGCCTCGCGGCCTGGCCGGTAGTCGCCCACATCGTCGGCAATCGTTCCGTCACAAATCGCTTCGAAGCCGTGGTCGCGCGCAACCTCCGTCAGCTTCGCATAGAGCTCCGACTTGCAGTAGTAGCATCGGTTCGCCGGATTCGCCGTGTAGTTCGGGTCCTCGAACTCTTCGGTCACAATAATCTCGTGCTTGATGCCAAACAGCCGGATGAGCGTCTCCGCCAGCTCGCGCTGAAAAGTCGGGTAAGACGCGCTGTCACCGGTCACCGCGAGCGCGTGATCGCCGAGTTCATTGTGCGCGACCCAGGCAAGGTACGCGCTGTCGACGCCGCCCGAGAACGCCACCACGACGGAGCCGCAGCCGCGCAGCACTTCCCTGAGCTTTCGCTCTTTCGCGTCGGCTGCGCCCATCGCGAGATTGGGTGTCAGGTTCATGGACTCGAATCGTAGCCTGTGCAAGGCGGGCAGGCAAACCTCCAAGGGTGACTCGGTGGGAAATCACGCGGAAGAAGCCGACGAACGACGACGCGGGTGTTAAGAGTACCGACTTTAGTCGGGCCTTTTTCGGCCAAACACCCGACTAAAGTCGGTACTCTGAACACCGTCATCCTGAGTCGCCGATTGACTCTGGCTTGAGTCATAACGTGGTCAGTTCGTGGACGCTTTGGGCGGGGATTTGTGGCTCGCGATGTAGTCGGCAGCGAACTTCTTCAAGGCTTCGCTCGTCAGCCCGATCCGAGTTGCCTCTTCAAGAGCCTTGTCTTCAGGCCAGCCCTGCTCGATCACTCGGTAAATCATCCACATAGCGCCGACGCGATTGGCGCTGCCGCAGTGGATCAGCATCGGTTGGTTCGACTTGTCCTTGACCGCTTTGATGAACTCGTCGACCTGTTCAGATCGCGGCGCGCTCGAGACGATCGGGATGTTCACGTAGCGCATGCCGTTCTTCTCAACCATCTCGCGCTCGGCATCGAGGTCAATGCCTTCGTTGGCCGTTCTCAGATTCAGAACAGCGCGGAATCCGTTCGCGGCGAGCTTGCTGAAAGCGGCGTCCGTGGGCTGGCCTCCAGTGGCGAAGCCTTGGTCGACGCACAGTACGCGTGGCACGTCATCTTTGAGGGCTTGTTGAATTTGGTCCAGCTTCTGACGGTCCTGCTGATTCCCTGTTGCCGCAAGGGCTGAGAGCGGCACCAGGGTTGCGATCAACCGAATCAACGTTCTCATCTCACACTCCTTAACGCGGCGCCATCAGTTTCTCGTGCCCGTTTCCGAGCAGAGAGCATGTCGTAGATTCCATACATCACGAACATGGCATAGATTATGGTGCACACAACAACGATTATGCCAATGCCGGAAGAGCCGAGTACAATCCCGGTTTCGCTCTCAACAAAGAACAAGCGGTAGAGTTGAGGCAGGGCCAGAATCACGTTGAAGGTCCCGAACATAATGCCGGCAATGCCCCAGCGCCGCTGCTTTTTCCCGAGTTGCTCGAAAGATTCGTATCTTCTCGTCTCCCAGGCGATCCTGTTTCCCTCTGATCCAAAATACAATGATGCCAACATCCCGGTCAGGATCAGCACCAAAGACACAAGAGCTAAATCGAAGGTGGACCGCCGGCCGCCCGCATAAGCCAATGCAGCATTGAATATGACCACAATCGTGCAGAGGTTGAGAAGCAGCATTATGAGGGCGGTGCCGGCTCTCTTGTGAAGTAGAAGCCAGATAGTCGTCAGAAAAAAGGCCCCCCAATTATAGTCACGAGGCACAGCGTCTCTCGCACGCGATTCGAGATCTTTGGTGGTATCTCGTTTGAGAGAGCTCAAACGAGGCAGTGCTGGGCCTAAGGGGTCAAAAGAAACCGGGAATTCTTCTGCGTGATCCAGTGGTGCTGCGATGGACGCGGCTTCGCCATCCTTTTCAACCCCACAATTCCAGCATACTTCAAAGTCATCCTCGACTTGCGTACCGCATTTCGCGCAATTCCACATAGGACTCCTTCATCGCCCTGCAGTTTGCCGCGTATGGCGCGATGGTGCGGCTTCGTTCAATGCTTCTTCCAGATCGCCTACTATGTCGTCAGAAGTCTCCAGTCCTGTGCTTAGTCGAATGCCGCCTGGATCGATGCCCGCCTTCAACTGGTCGGCCACCGGAATCGCGGCGTGAGTCATTGATGCCGGGTGCTCGATGAGCGTACGGATTTGACCGAGTGAAACCGCGAGCGTCACGGCAAGCGCTCTGTCAGCGAGATGATCCATCATTCGCCGGCCCGTCTCGCGCGCATCTTCTGGACTTCCCTTCAACACGAAGTAGATCATTATCCCCGGCGCGAAGTTTCCATCCACGTCGATCATCTGTTTGCGTGCAAGCGCGTACTGCGGATGGCTTTCGAGGCCCGGGTATAGGACGCGCTCGACCGCCGGGTAGTGTTCGAGGAACGCCGCCACCTTCATCGCGGTTTCGATTTGATGCCTCGATCTCAGCGCGAGCGTCGGCAGCCCGTACACCAAAGCGGGCCACGCCGCCTTCGGACTTAGCGGCGATCCGAAATCTTTCCGGTACAACAGAACGTCTGGTTCGAGCAGCTCGGGACCGATCCATACGCCTCCCATGTCGGTTCCGAAACCGCCGATGTTCTTGGTCAGCGAATGGCACACGACGTCGGCGCCAAGCGAGATCGGCCGCTGACAGAAGGGTGTGGCGAACGTGTTGTCTACGACGATGAATATCTTCCTCGCCTTGCCGCGCCATGCATTCGCCTCGTCAACTGCCCGCCTGATGGCCGCGATGTCGATCAACTCCATAGTCGGGTTGGTCGGCGTTTCGAAATAGACGGCCATCACGTCGTCAGTCAGAAGACCCGGCAGCGCTGCCACATCGCGGAGGTTGGCCATCTTCGTCTTGACCCCGAATCTCGGCATCCAGTTGGTTAGCAACGAGTAGGTGCATCCGTAGAGCGTGTGATGGCTCAGGATCGTATCGCCCGTTTTGACCAGCACCCCGAGCGCCGCGCTGATGGCCGCCATGCCGGTCGCGAAACAGACCGCACACTCAGCGCCTTCAGCGGTCGCAAGATTGTCTTCCAACATCGACCGAGACGGCTCGTCCAACCGGTCGTAGATGTAAATCGGCGGATGTGTGTGCCGGTTGAATTCGGGATTGGCGAACTCCTGAAACCCTTCAGCGCCGCGCTCCGCGCTCTCGAGGCGATAGGCGGCCGACGCCGTTATGGGCGGCACGATGTGATCCCGGTAGTCCCAATGCAGAGAATGGAACTCGCCGTGAATCAGCCTGGTTTCTTTGTGATAGTCGCGTCGCGGTTTCTTGGGTCTTTTCATATCGCTCCTCAGCGGGTGTCGCATTCTCGTCGGTTCAGGGGGTGAGGGCAGCATGCCCGATGCTTCTTCTCATAATCCCATACTATTGCGCGCACGCGACCAGGGCTATGACCAGCGTCACGGCAGCCGGTGACCACCGTCACGCGCTTGCCGCTGAGTACGGGCTTGTCACCGGCTTTGCTATAATCTGTCACGAATCGAGGCCGCGACCTGCATGCCTTTGCACACCACCGAAGCTTTCGTCCTGCGTACGTACTCACTGGCCGAAGCCGATAAGATCTGCGTGTTCCTCACGCGCCAATACGGCAAGATTCGCGGCGTCGCGCACGGAGCGCGGCGAATGAAGAGCCGCTTCGGGTCGGCCCTCGAGCCGTTCACGGAGGTGGTGATCAAGTATCATCAGAAGGAAGGGCAGGAGCTTGTCAGCCTTTCGTCGTGCGACATAGTTCGGTCTCACTTCAACCGGGCTGCGCGCGACGTCGAGACCGCGAGTGCGTTCTCCTACATGGCGGAGTTGCTCACTGAGTTCGTACCCGATCACGACCCGAACGAGAAGCTCTATCGGCTGGTCGGGGCGGTGCTGGAAGCAATCGAGGAGCGGGAGAATCTGCCGCCGCTGCTGCGTTACTTTGAGGTCTGGCTGCTTCGCCTTGCCGGTTTTTTCCCCGACATCACGCGCTGTTCGATGTGCGGGGCACAGATCGGCCCGGAAGATTCGGCGTACGTCACCGCGGAGGGCGCGCCGCGTTGCGAGAGTTGCAGCGGAGGGCGCGGCGCCGCAGTCGATTCCGCGTTGCGAGACACGATCCAGGAATTGCTCAGCGTTCACCCTCGCGACTTCGCGCGTCGTCCGCTCCCGCCTCAGCGCCTCGCTCAACTGGGTGAGATCAGCTATCAAATCGTGCGTCACGCCTTGGAGCGCGATCTGAAGTCGCGGGGTCCATTGAAGCAGTTCGGTAGCGCCTAAGCGGGGTGCAGTTAGAGATAGGACTTGTGGAAGCGCTTCTGGCTTCGCCTGCCCAATCGCACGCGGGGTTGGGTTCTGATCGCCCCCGAGTCATTGGGATGCGGCAAAGGCGCGGGCAGGATTCTACTTGCCGGCTTCTTCCGTCACGAGAGTCCGGCACCCGGCAGGAATCACTGTCCGCTGAGGAATTCCCGGAAGATGTTCGACACCGCTGTCAGGCCCATGTGGACCCCCCAGCGTCGCGCGCTCTTGGCCACCGTCCGCCGCTCTCTCCGCTCCCAGACGTTGGACATAGCCGCTGCGGTCATTCCCCCGGCGATGAACGAGACGTTGAACTGACTTCCGCCTCGATCCCCCTGGGTCACGAACAACCGGCTGACGGCGTACCCGATCCTCGCGCCCGCGCCTGTCTTGTCGGAGCGGTGGTAGCGCGGGTCCTGCTTGAATATCGAAGGGTACGCGAACTTCTCGAAGAAGTTGGCCGACGCACGAAAGGCCATACTGCGCGCCATCCGGGTACCGGAGTCGGCGAAGAAGTCGCCCGCGCTCGATTCGCGCCCGTCGTCCTTGTCCAGGACCTCGTTCAAGACCGCCGAGAAAGCCGACATCGCGTAGGGTCCGGGCGGCTTGAACGATTTAGTCGCGAACAGCTTGAACTTCTCGCCCGCCGTCATCGGCGCGGTGCTGACCGAAGGCGCCGGTTTTGGCGCACGCGGCCCGGGCCCTGCAGATTCACTCTCCGGCGTCGCCGTAGAATGCGCCGGCGCCACTGTTGGTTCCGCCGGCGACGCCGCGACGTCGCGGTACAACGCGAATTGAACGGTCGCGAATCGCTGTGGCACTCCGGCCTGCCCGGACGGGGCGCCCTCACTCGGCCCGCTCGCTGCTTCCGTGCCGACCCGGCGAGGACGTTCACTCGCAGGATCGGACCCCACGGCGGCCGCCGCCTGGCCGAATGAAATTACGATTAGAAGTGCACTGATTAGCAAGGATCCCGCCGCGCGGGTCACGCCTACCGGAGTCGTGTTGAGCATGAGATGTCACCTCTATTGTCCGTTGGGGTTGCGCATCTGCCCGGCCATACTACCACAACGGTTTTGGAATGACGAAGAGGAAGATAATCGCGGCAGCACCCACATGGCGTTCTTGCTTGTGACCGTCGAATGCGCCCGCGTCGAGGTTGTATGGGTCTTCCTTCGCGGATAGAATTGCCCCTCTGAAATCAGTGCACAAGGAGGCAGTTGCAATGTCACTCACTCGCGTCGTCTCGAAGCTCTCGCCGCTGGCGATCGGACTCGTGCTGGTCTTTGCTAGTCCTTCGCGCGCGCAACAATCGCAGCTCGGCAGAGTCGACTTTCCGACCTCCGGCTCGGAAAAGGCACAGATGCACTTCCTGCGAGGCGTTGCTTCGCTTCATTCGTTTTGGTTCGAGGAAGCGCTCGACGAGTTCCGCGAGGCCACGCGCATCGAGCCCGATTTCATGATGGGCTACTGGGGCGAGGCTATGGCTCACAACCATCCGCTGTGGGCCGAGCAGGACACCGAAGCCGGAAGAAAGGTGGTCGCGAAGATTCAAGACTCACCGAAGCTCACCGCGAGGGAGCGGGCTTACCTGAACGCCGTCCGGACTCTCTATGGCGAGGGTGACAAGCTCGCCCGCGACAAGGCGTACTCGGCGGCTATGGAGAAGATCTACCGCGATTATCCCGACGATCTCGAAGCCGCGTCGTTCTATGCACTTTCTCTGCTCGGAACCGTTCGCCCGGACGACAAGGGCTATCGGCGGCAGGCGCTCGCCGGCGCGATCGCGCTCGAAGTCTATCGGAAGAACCCGAACCATCCCGGCGCCGCGCACTACATCATTCACTCGTTCGACGACCCGGAGCACGCGATACTGGCCTTGCCTGCGGCCTATCGTTACTCGGAGATTGCTCCCGAGGCTCATCATGCCCGCCACATGCCTTCGCACATATTCCTTCAGTTGGGAATGTGGCCCGAGGCGGCCCGATCGAATGAATCGTCGTGGGCTACATCGGATGAATGGGTCAAGCGCAAGAACCTCTCGATCAGCTTGCGTGATTATCACAGCCTTCACTGGCTGCTCTACGTCTACATGCAGCAGGGCCGCTACGCGAAGGCCGAAGAGTTGCTGGCCGTGATGCGAAAGGCGATGGCCGAATCGACCGCCGATAACAAGCTCCGGCCGAATTACTACGCAAACAACTGGGCGAACATGGCCGGGACCTTCATAGTCGAGACCGAGCGATGGGACCTCGTGGACAAGTTGTTCCCGCCCGGGTCGAGCGCGGTCGACGCCGGCGGCGACGCGCACGGCGCGATGCCCGGCCCAGCAGAAGCCGCGAAGCCTGGCGCCCCTGCATCCGCAGCTACGCGGCAGAGCACGGCCGCACAGACGATTCCGGTATTCGTGCGAGGGCTCGCGTCGGCACTAAAAGGAAGCGGCGACGCCGAGGCGATCATTGTAGTCTTACGCGCTCGCGCCGGGTCCGGCTCTGGAGCTGGTCCGTATGCGAATCCGGCAAAGGTGATGCTCATTCGCCAGCACGAAGTCGAAGCGGTGCTGGCGGCGGCGAAGGGAAACTACGACGAAGCGATTGCGACAATGAAGAAGGCCACGGCGCTTGAGGAAGAGCTTGGCCCGCCTTCCGGTCCGCCGAGCCTGCTCAAGCCGTCACACGAATTGCTCGGTGAGATCCTGCTCAAGGCCGGCCGCGCTAAAGAGGCGAGCGAGCAATTCGCAAGCGCCTTGTTGCGTCAGCCGAACCGGGCGCGCTCGTTGTTGGGCGCGGCGCGAGCGGCAGTCAAGAGCGGCGACACGAAAGCGGCTCTGGAATTCTATTCGAGGTTCCTGCGCCAGTGGCAGCAGGCTGATCAAGGACTGCCCGAACTGCAGGAAGCCCAGGACTATTTGAAGCAGGCTCGCGTTCAATGATCCCAACGGCTGTTGATATGACGCAAACAAGCTGGCCGTCTCCGTGGTAACATCTGCCTGCGAGGTTTGTAATGAGCACGAAAGTCAGGGCAACAATCGAGGACTTGTACGAGGTAGATGGCAAAGCCGAACTCGTCAATGGGGAGCTTGTACTGATGAGTCCAACAGGAGCAGGACCCGGTCGCGCCGCGACCAAGATAGCAACGAGTCTCAGCAGGCACGAAGAACACCACGGAGGAGGATACGCTTTTGGCGACGGCGTGGGATTCATCGTCCATCTGGCCAACAGAGAGTCATTCAGTCCCGACGCCGCGTGGTACGTAGGTGAGCTTAGAGGTCTTGATTTCCTGGATGGCGCTCCGGCGTTCGCCGTCGAAGTTCGAAGCAAGAGCGATTATGGTCCCAAGGCGGAACGCGGAATGGCTGAGAAACGTCGCGACTATTTCGCCGCGGGGACGCTCGTAGTATGGGATGTGGACTTGATGAGCGACGATGTGATCAGGGTCTACCGCGCAAGTGATCGCGAGAACCCTGTTATCTACCGGCGCGGCGACGTTGCCGAAGCGGAACCGGCGGTCCCGGGCTGGACAATGGCGGTCGACGAATTGTTCGCGTGATCACGCCAGCCGGGAACCGTTCCTGTTTCCCGCAACCCTCCGTGCCGAACTCTCGTACGCGCATACCGACCAACTCAATATCCCCGCGCCGAAAGTCCCCCTACTTTGATTGTCTGCGTCGAGCCGAATACTCCGCGATCCGAGCCTTTACCAGCTTCCGCACAAGGGCAACCGGCAAGGGCTTGTTGGCCGGGAACCGGATCGTGCCCTTGCTTGTGTCGTAGGCCTTGAGCTCTTCTTTGTGGGCGCTTATGGGGTAAGCGCCGGGATAGAACGAGCAGTGGTTCGCGCCCGCGCCGAAGGCCACGAGCATTCTCCCGTCCAGACGGAAAGCGGGGACACCGTAGCTGATGCATTCTTCAGCCTTGGGCGCCGTAGCCCTGATGCTCTTTCGAAGTTTCTCGAGTGCGGCTCGCTTATCATCGCTCAGGCACGCGAGATACTCGTCGATGGTCTTCCCCTTGATCTTGTTCATAGTCTGTGCTCCTTTTTGGAGATCAACGATAGCCCTTCGTCGCCATTAGGCCAACTCCTAATCCGCTGGCCTCTCCGCGTTGATAGAAGCAACCCGGAAGACCGGGAATCTCGCGGCAATCTTCTCGAATTCCTCGAGCGGAGCGTCTTTATTCACTGGCACGTGAGGCCGCGCGCCCGGCGCGCGCCGCAGGTAAGCCTTCAAGATAGGTGCACGCCGGTCGGCCGGGACCTCTTCGAGCCGTATCTCCTCACGGCCGCCGCTTCGGAGAACCGCTCTTCCACCGGCTGCCCGTACGTTCCGGACCCATTGAGCGTCCTCTCCGAGCATCGACACCAGGTACCGATCTCCATCTACTATGGCCAGGACGACCGGCAGCGCGAAAGTCCGCCCCGACTTTCGTCCGGCCACTTCCAATGTCACCATGTAGTTCGACGTTACTCCCGCCGAGGCCACCGCAGCCGATGCTCGATTCAGGATTCTCGCGATCCAGTTGGGTCGCTCGCCACGGTACATCCACCGCTTCACGCCGTACAATCGTCGAGTGATGTCGCTCAGTGTCAAAGCGGCAGTGCCTCCTGCTCGTCCCGGGCCGCGTCGCCGCTTGGAAGATAGTTGGTGAAGGTCCACATGTGGCCTTCGAGATCGCGGGCGTGATACTCGCGCGCGCCGAAGTCCGTGTCAAGCGGAGGGCTGGTGATCTCGGCTCCCGCCGATCGCGATCTCTCGAAGTGTTCGTCTACATCAGGAACGTGGACACATAACGCCTGCGTTGAAGCTCCGAGGGTCTGCGGACTCTTGAGTTCGTCATCTCTGGTTGATCCGAGCATGATGATATTTGTGCCCAGGCTGAGCTGCGCATGGCGGACAAAGGCTCCGGTTTCGGGAACAGAGAACCTCTCCGTAAAGCCAAACGCCGCGCAGAGCCATCGAATCGCAGCGCGAGCGTTCGTGTATCGCAAGATTGGGAATATCGTCTGGGTCATCATCCTCGTGCGGCTTAACGTTCAAGCTGACCGGCGCGCGCCGCTCTTGCGCGCGTCCGTGTTGAGCGTGCAGTTAGGCAGACCACCCGTGAACAGTTCCTAGGTCCTCTCTTTGGCATCGAGCTTCGCGATTAGTCCATCGATGTAATCCCTAAAGGAGGAGTAATACGTAGAACGGAACCTCGCCCACGTCGGCCTGGCGCGGATGCAATCCTCGAAGAAACTCAGGATGAATGCATCCCAGGCCTCGGACACCTCCTGCTCTGTTGCGCTCAATCCCCTGATCTCTTTGAACTGGGCGAAGGACAGCTCAAACATGTTCAGGTACATCGCCGCATACGTGTCTTGCTTTGCGATGTCCAGAGGAGAGATTGAGGCCGGTACGGAACCGGTCGCGGACTTGAACATCGCGTGCAAGCTGGGATCGTGGAGCAACTCACGGTCGATGTCGAGCAATATCTTGTGTAGCTCTGCCCTGTTCGATAGGCGGACCTGGTAATCGCTGAACTTGCTTGCCTTGTAGGCCGCCCAGAGCGAGACGATGAAGGACAGTGCCGCCAATCCAGCAGCGATCGAGGCGATGATGTCAGATTGAGACATGTTGATGCTCTCTTTGCTGCCGAACGCTCTCGTTCAGGGGCGCGCCGCTTCCGGCGCGTCCGCTGCAACGGGTGGTTCGGCGGCGCCAAGACACCCATAGAGCTCAGTCAAAGAAGGGCTCGCACCAGCCTTGACGCTCTTGAAGTACTCCACGAGCGGAGCAAGCCACCGACCCCAGAGCTTGAAGTTGTACCTTGTGGAACAGGAATTCCGACGCGCGGACGGATTGAAGCACTCGTTCGCGTAGTGCAGGATCTCAGACCCAAGGAGGCACCAGCCACTGTCCAGTTCCTTTTCAGTGGCAGGTGGGCAACAAAGGAGACCTCTAGCCCGTGCGCCAGCCGAGACGACACCATCCTGAGCTCGAGTCGCGCTGAGGCCTTCCTTCAGGATCGGGCGCAACTGGGCCGCCACACGTGCAATCTCATCATTCGCAAACACGCCGGCCCACTGTAGGACACTATCCAGAACGGCCGCGTCAGACCAGAGACGCTCGTTGAAACCGACATCTGCTGCAACGCTCTTTACCTCGCACAGCAGCAGGTCCACGCGACCATCGCCAATTGCGAGAAAAGGCGAAGGACCAATCGTGCGCTCGGGCTGCATGTGGTTCGGATGGCGTACAGCGAGACAATCGATCTCGGTTTGGTTCTGCCCCCACTCGCTTGCGTGCACCACTAGGCCCGTTGTGAAGTACCCGTTCAAGCGGAGGTAGAGGACAACGAGCGCCTCGTGGATCTCCGGCTTGCTCCACCTCCGGTCTGCCATGCTCACCCCTCCGCCGCCGAACATGATATCACCGTACTAAAAGCGGTAGAAATTCTACCCCTCTTAGTACACACACATATCCCCGTTGACTCAAATCGACGACTCATATGTATCAATGCCTTGGCCCATCGCCGTCCGAGATAGGTGGACGAGTCCCGTTTGGAGGTTCCCGCAATGAGCCAACCGAAGCTCATCGATCAATTCCACAACGCAATACATCTTCAAGAACTACAGCCCCAGAACCGAAGAACCGATGGCTCTGGCCCTGGCGTTCGCCTCAAACAGAATACAACCTTCAGATCCGAAAAACGGCCGCGACTCTGCAGATGAAACCCGGCAGCAGGGACGTAGTCAGTTCGTCCTTCTCTTGCAACACAGCTTGCAGCTTCAGGCTCTCGTTGGCGCGCAAGTAGACTTCTATCGTTCGTTGCTGCGGATCAACCACCCAGTATTCGTTCACCCCGTACTTTCCGTAGAGTTGCCTCTTCGCGATCCTGTCTCTTTGCTCGTTCTCGGTACCCGGCGAGACTATCTCGATTATCAAATCGGGTGCGCCGCTTATCCTGTCTCCAGACGCGATCTCGCTTCGGCGCTGATTGCTGATGTAAACGATGTCGGGGATCACAGCGCTGAATTCGCTGAAGATCACGCCCGGTGTGGTCCACACCTCGCCAACGGGGTTCTGCAACAAGTGGTTCTTTAGCCCGAAGAACAGGTTGCCGGAGACGGCTTGATGCGTGAGACTGGGTGACCTGGACACGAAGAGTTCTCCCTCAATTAGTTCATAGCGATTGCCGTCTTCGGGCATAGCGTCGAGATCGGCTATTGTCATTATCGGTTCAATCTGTGTGCTCATAAGGACCCCGTTTTCCGCGCCGATTGTATCACAAACGGCGAGCCCAGATTCCCCTTCGGAAGGGGAAGCATCAACCGCCAAGCCGCCAAGAACGCCAAGGTTCAGCACCAAGCGTGAATTGACATCTGAGCGAAGCCTTGGCGTTTCTTGGCGGCTTGGCGGTTTTCCCGTCCGGCAACAATTAGGAGAGTGCCGAACAGCGACACGCCGCTAGAGCCGCTGCCCGTCCTGCGATACTTCTTATGTCACCAGGGCGACGACTTTCTCCGCTGCGTCCTTCATCCCCGATGCCGCAACGAAACCCAATCCCGATTGCTCGATCACTTCGCGGCCTTTCTCGACGTTCGTTCCTTCGAGTCGGACGACCACTGGAACTTTTACGCCGATGTTGCGAGCCGCCGCGACGACGCCTTGGGCTACCATGTCCGTCCGAACGATCCCGCCGAAGATGTTGATCAACACCGCCCGGACGTTTTTGTCGGAGAGTAGAATACGGAAAGCGTTCTCGACTCGCTCCTGTGAAGCTCCGCCGCCGACATCAAGAAAATTGGCAGGCTCGCCGCCCGCGAGCTTGATGATGTCCATCGTAGCCATCGCCAGACCCGCGCCGTTCACCATGCAGCCGATGTTGCCGTCGAGCTTGATGTAGTTCAGATCGAACTTCGAGGCTTCGATCTCCAGCGGTTCTTCTTCGTTGAGGTCGCGCAGCTCGCCGTACTCTTTGTGGCGGAAGAGCGAGTTGTCGTCGAAGTTCAGCTTCGCGTCGAGTGCGTACAACTCGCCGTCCTCGGTCAGCAAGAACGGATTGATCTCGGCGAGCGAGGCGTCGAGGTCTACATAAGCGCGATAGAGAGCGGTCATGAACTTCACCGCCCTGTTGGCGAGTTCTTTTGGAAGGCCGATGCCAAACGCGAGCTTGCGGGCTTGAAACGGCAGCAGCCCAACCGCAGGGTCGATCGTTTCTTTCAGAATCTTCTCCGGCTCTCGCGCGGCGACCTCTTCGATCTCCATGCCGCCGGCGGCCGAGGCCATGAAGACCAGTTGCGAAATCGCGCGATCAAGCACGATGCCCAGGTAGAACTCTTGTTTGATCTTCAGTCCCTCTTCGATCAGCAGCCGGCGCACCTCGCGCCCTTCGGGTCCAGTCTGATGGGTGACCAGTTTCATCCCGAGCATCTGGCGGGCGAACGTCTCAGCTTCGACGGCCGTGCGCGCGAGCTTCACGCCGCCGCCCTTGCCGCGCCCGCCAGCGTGAATCTGGGCTTTGACGACTACGGGAAGGCCGAGTCGTTCAACGATGGCCGGCACCTGATCGGCGGAATCGACTACTTCGCCGCGCGGAACGGTTACGCCGTATCTGGCTAAGAGCTGTTTGCCCTGGTATTCGTGGATTTTCATGGTTGGTTTGCGGCTGGTTTGTGGTTCGTGGTTTGTGGTTCGTGGTTTGTGGTTCGTGGTTCGTAGTTTGTAGTTTGTGGTTCGTGGTTTGTGGTTCGTGGTTGTTCTTTCTGGGCGTTGCGTCTGCGGAATCTGTGGATGCGTATGCGGCAGAAGTACGCGCTCAAATCAGACAATCTCCACCTGGGAACTACAGATCAGTGCAAGCCGCGAACTACAAACCACGAACCACAAACCACGAACCACAAACCACAAACCACGAGCCACAAACCACGAACCACAAACCACGAACCACGAACCACGAACCACGAACCCGCTCTACTGCCCGCTTCTTGCGGCCCTTTGGATCGTCAGAACGTAGACTCCGCTCGAGAAGCTCCCGGCGTAGACCCGGTCGCGGTCGAAAGGATCAAACGTCAGGGTCCACACTCGATTGCTCGGCAGCTCTTTATCTATCCGCTCCCACGAGTAGCCTCGGTCAATCGAGCGATAGATTCCTCCTCGCGAGTAGTCGGCTAGCATTACCTCGTCGGGATTAGCGGGATTGATGACGACTGAGGTGAAATCACCCGATGGCAATCCCCCGCCTCGTCGGACCCAGGTCCGGCCGCCGTTGGTCGAGCGAAACACGAACTGGTTAGTCCCAAGCAACACGAGGTCGGGATCGCGCGGGTCCTGAGCGATCGCCTTGATGCTGACCTCGCTCGGCCCGCGAATCACCCGCTCCCAACTCGCGCCGCCGTCATACGAGATGAACAGCCCGTCTCTTGTTCCGACGAACACTTTGTTCGGCATGTCCCTGTGGGTTGAGACCGAAAAGACACGCCCTGCCGCCTCGCCGTCCGAAACGATGACCTTCTCCCAGCCCCGGCTCTCGTCGAACGTACGATAGAGTCCGTCGAAGGTGGCCGCGAGCAATCCTCGGCGGCCTTCACTATCGACGAACCCAGCGATGCTGTCGACCTGATTGGTCAGTTCGACGTGGTTGGGAAGGAGCCCGCTGTTCACAGTCGGCACAGGCTTCTTCTTGGGTGCGCGTTTAGTCGAGCGCGCTTTGGTCTTCTTCTGAGGCGAGCGAGACGCGACTCGTTTTGCCGGAACGGTTTCGTATCGGCCAACGGCTCCGCCGATCGCTCCACGACGCACGGCCTTGGTCGGTTTCTTCGCGGGCTTCACGGGTTTGACCTGAGGAACGCCGACGAATGACCAGGTTGTACCCCGGTCATTCGAGCGAAAGACCCCATTGTTGGTGCCCGCGTAAATCACTTCGGGGTTGTCCGGCACCTGATAGAAGGCAAAGACGTCTCGCGGCCCGAGCCCCCTTGACGAGGGTTGCCATGTTTCTCCGCCATCGGCCGACGCGAAGACGCTGCCCGCCGTCCCGTCGTGAAACACGCTTGCGAGCACGCGCCCGCGTTCGGTCGCGTCGGGCATGATCGCGAGAATGTGCCGGTGGATGAATCCGGTGTTTGCGTCGCTGAAGTCATCGCCGAGATTCTCCGACACTCGAACTCCAAAGTCGTCGGTCGCGATCAACACACGGTTCGGCTTGTCGGGATGAACGACCACGGCCCGGAGCACGACCGACTTCGAGGTCAGCAGCATCCATCGCTTGCCGTTGTCCTTGCTGCGCCAGAGTCCCTCGCTGGTTCCCGCGAAAATCACGTTCTGGTCGGCGGGATGATTCAACAGCGCGTACGTTCGTCGGGCGCTGAACGGGATGCCTGGAATCTTGAACCACTTCTCGCCGCGATTGGTCGAACGGTAGATGCCGCTGCAACCGTTCATATAAACAAGGTTCGGGTTGGCAGAGTTGACACAGATGCCCATGATGTCGGTGTCATCGATCATCCCGATCTCTTTGTAGCCTGTCTGGTTCCACGTCGCGCCGCCGTCCGTCGTCTTCCACGGCAGGTGATGAGTGCCGATGTAGATGTTGTCGATGTTCTCCGGATCGATTGCGACGGAGTTGACGTTGCGCAACTCGATGTTGTCCTCGGGCGTGATGCGCTGCCAACTGTCACCGGCGTCTGTCGACCTGTAGGCGCCGCTCTTCGAACCGGCGATCAGCAGATTTGAGTCCGACGGAGCGATGGCAACCGCAAGAATGCTCAGCCCTTTGGTGCGCTTGAGCAACTCCCAGTGTTCTCCGCCGTCTTCGCTCTTGAAGACGCCCTGGTCTTCGCTTCCCTGCGCAACGGCCCAAGTGCCCGCGTACATCGTTCTCGTGTTCCGGGGATCGAATATGATCTCGTCAACCGAGAGTCCTCGCCGGTCAAGGCCGGGCTTTATTCGCTGCCACGTCGCGGCGCCGTCGGTTGAGCGGAAGATCTGTCCGTCGCTCGTGCCCAGGTAGAGGCGGTCGGCGTCGTCGGGCGCCACAACCATCGTGCGCACGTCGCCGCCCCACGGGCCGGTCACTTCCCAGCGCCGGACTTCGCCGCTCGAGTTTGGCGTTGCTGAAGAATCGCGTCGGGCATCGTCCGCCGCTCCTACTCTTGCTAGGCCCGACACGACAACCATTGTGAGGATTAGAGGCAACCGATTAGACATCATCAACGACTATGCTCCGATCCGGTCTAACTCTCAACGAGTTCAGTAGGTGATTCCCTTGAGACCCTTGCAGCCCTGGTAATCTGGCGGGCTCCGTGACGCCTGCCCGGAGAATATACAATAGCGTCGGACAGGATTCCAGCCGGGCATGTTAAGAAGCTCGTGTCAGATTATCGCGGATACCCACCTCGCGAGAGATGGTCCTCGATGCTCTGGCCGACGAAGATGGGCGCGCCGAGCAGCAGGACTTGTTCCAGCCTAAACGACCCTGACGTTGTGGCCATCGCTCGGGGCCATTCTTCGGAACACTGACAAGAGCCTCATTTCGTGCAAGTAGGCTGGAGCATCAGAGACCCACTTCTCGCGAAGTGGGTATGTGGGAGCCAAAGGCGTACGAGGCGTCGCTTTCCTGTAGGCTGGAGCATCAGACACCCACTTCTCGCGAAGTGGGTATGTGGGAGCCAAAGGCGTACGAGGCGTCGCTTTCCTGTAGGCTGGAGCATCACCTGGCCGAGCGCGAAAATCTGACGCCCACCCATGTTAAGATATGGCCTCTTGTTGCACTCACCGCGAGTGTCATAATCTGCGGATGAAAGGAACTGGGATGCGATTAACCGAGATGGTTTCGTGCTCGGGTTGAGCGGCGAAGCTGGCGCCGAGCGCGCTCGCTCAGGTACTGGGCGGGCTACCGAAACAACCGAACGACCCGAATCTACTGGTCGGCTTTGATCTCGCCGATGACGCCGGAGTCTATCGTCTTCGCGACGACCTGGCTCTGGTGCAGACGCTCGACTTCTTCACGCCGATCGTCGATGACCCGTATGACTACGGCCGCATCGCCGCATTGAACTCCATCAACGACGTGTGGGCGATGGCGGGAACCCCGGTCACGGCGATGGCGATCACCTGCTTCCCCAAGAAAGGCGTCGACTTCGCGATCCTCGGCGAGATAATGCGCGGCGGGCTCGAAACGCTGAACCAGAACGGCGTTACGCTGATCGGCGGCCACAGCGTCGACAACGAACAGATAATGTTCGGCTACTCGGTCACCGGAGTGATCCATCCCGATCAGGTTGCGACTAACGCGGCGGCGCGGCCCGGTGACGCCATCATCCTGACCAAGCCAATAGGGACCGGCGTCATATCAACCGGCATCAAGCTGGGCAAAACCGATCCGGAAGTTGTGGCCGCTTCGGTGGCGACGATGCTGACGCCCGGACGCGAGGCCGCACGGTTGATGCGGGAGTTTGGGGTGAGAGCCGCCACCGACGTGACTGGTTTCGCGCTGCTTGGCCACGCGATGGAACTCGCGCGCGCAAGCAACGTGACCATCGAGATCGATTCGTCGCGCGTGCCGTTGATACCGGGGGCGCTCGATCTCGCGGCGCGGGGGATGCTAACCGGCGGAGATCGCACTAATCGCGAATACGTCGGCGAGGAAATCGAGATCAGCGCCGCGGTGACGAAGGAGTTGGGACGCCTGCTTTATGATCCGCAAACCGCCGGCGGCATGCTGATGGCCGTTTCAACCGATCGCGTCGAAGAGATGCTGGCGCGTTTGCAAGAGACCTACTCCTCGGCCGCAGTGATCGGCCGCGCCGTCGAACGCCGCACGCATTCGCTGGTTGTATCTTGAAGACCGGTCGGCCGGGAATAATCCGGCCTGACCGCATCATTACATAGTCATGCCGGACATAGTCATGCCAGCGGTGTTGCTCAGTCACACCTGGTCAAAGCTATCAATGGGGGCGACGACAATGACATCACCCGACAGCTACGACGCGATAGTGATCGGCACGGGACAGGGCGGAAAGCCGCTGGCCCTGGCGCTGGCCGGCGCCGGATGGAAGACCGCCGTCGTCGAAAGGGAACACGTAGGCGGTACCTGCATCAACGTCGGATGCACACCGACCAAGACGATGGTCGCGAGCGGCCGTGTGGCTTACCTGGCGAGGCGCGCAGCCGACTATGGCGTCAACGCCGGGCCCGTCTCCGTTGATCTCGCCAAAGTGCGGCAGAGAAAACAAGCCATCGTAGAGAGCTTCCGCAACGGCAGCCGCCGTCGCCTCGAGAAGACGAAAGGCTTGACGCTGCTGATGGGCGAAGCAAGCTTCACCGGCCCAAAGACAATTGAAGTCCATTTGAACGAAGGCGGCACTCGCTCACTCACCGCCGACAAGATATTCATCAACACTGGAGGACGGCCGGCGACGCCCGCGCTTCCGGGAATCGATTCGGTGCCCGCGCTCGATTCGTCGTCGGTCATGGAACTCGATGAAGTGCCCCGGCATCTTATGGTGCTCGGCGGCGGTTACATCGGGCTCGAATTCGCCCAGCTCTATCGGCGCTTCGGGAGCCACGTCACCATCGTCCAGCGAAGCGGGCACCTGCTCAGCCGCGAGGACGCCGACGTTGCGGATGCCGTCGCTGCGATTCTGCGCGAAGACGGCGTCGATGTGTTACTCGATACGACGCCGGTCGAAGTGGGAGAGGTCGACGGCCGAATTCGATTGGTTGTGAAAACGGGCGACGGACCGCGCGAGATCATGGGGTCGCATCTCCTGGTAGCCACAGGCCGCACACCGAACACCGATCGTTTGAACCTTAAGGCCGCTGGAGTCGAAACCGACAGGAACGGGTTCGTGATTGCGAACGAACAGCTTGAGACGAACGTGCCCGGCATATACGCGATAGGCGACGTGAAGGGCGGGCCCCAGTTCACCCACATCTCCTACGATGACTTTCGAATTCTCCGCGCGAACCTTCTTGAAGGCGGCGACGCGAGCATCAACGGGAGACTTGTGCCTTACACCGTCTTCATAGACCCGCAACTGGGCAGGGTAGGTTTGAGCGAGTCGGAGGCGCGAGCTCAGGGCACGAGTATACGAGTTGCGAAACTGCCGATGGCTCACGTAGCGCGGGCGCTCGAAATGGACGAGAGCCGGGGCTTCATGAAAGCGGTCGTGGACGCGGACACGGGCCAGATACTCGGTTGCGCCGTGCTTGGCATCGAAGGCGGCGAGTTGATGGCTATGCTTCAACTCGCAATCATGGCCCGGCTGCCATATACCGTGCTGAAGGAGGCGATATTCGCTCACCCGACGCTTGCCGAGGGATTGAACAATTTGTTCCTCGCGATGGATGCGAGTTGAGCGCTTTTAGGCGGATTGGATTGGCCCTGCTAGATCAATCCCCTGAGGGATCACCTGTCTCTTAGCTCGCAAGCGTCACGCTGGTGTTAGCTCGATCGGAGCGACCCAGGAGCTTCAATCGGCGAGGTCGCGGCAAGGTCGCTCCGATGGAGCTACGCGAATGCCCGCCGCCGCCGGTTTCGACAGACAGGCCACTCCTACGGAGTCACCTGGGTATCCGCGCGTGACTGCGCGGCAAGGGAGGAACGCACGACCACATGAATCCGCCACCGATGGACGATTCGACAAATCAACTCATTGACGCGCTGCGAGAGGTGCGCGAACGGACGCTGGCGCTGGTCTCCGACCTGAGCGACGAGCAATTGATGGGTCCTCGCCTTCGCATAGTCAATCCGCTTCGATGGGAGATCGCGCACGTCGCATGGTTTCAGGAGTTCTGGCTCCTGCGACACCTGCGCCGAGAGCCCCCGATACTAAGCCAGGGCGACAAGCTCTACGATTCGGCGAAGGTCGCCCACGACACTCGCTGGGACATACCGCTGCTGTCGAGACCGGAAACGCTGGAATACATGGAACAAGTGCTGGACCGCGTGATCGAGCGAAACCGGAATCAGACCTTCGCGCCCGATCCGGTCGATGGGTATGACGAAACCTACTTCTTGCAGCTCGCGTTGTTTCACGAGCAGATGCACGCCGAGGCATTCACCTACACGCGACAGACGCTGGGCTACGCCGCGCCTCGATTGGGCAATGACGCGACTCGCACAACCGAGCGCCCGCCCTCAGTCGAGGAGCCGGGCGGTGATGCTCTCGTTCCGGGCGGGACCTTCATACTCGGCAGCGAGCGCGGCACGCCGTTCTTCACGTTCGACAATGAGCAGTGGTCTCACGAGGTAGAGATCGAACCGTTTTCGATCTCGAAGACGGCGGTTTCAAACGGCGAGTTCGCGCGATTCGTTGAGGACGGCGGCTATCGCAGGCGCGAGTTGTGGAGCGAAGACGGCTGGCTCTGGCGCGAGAACGCGAACGCCAGGCATCCAGTCTACTGGAAGGCTGATGGTAACGGGCGATGGGCGCGGCGGTATTTCGATCAATGGGTCTCGCTTGAAGGCGCAGCGGCGGTCATCCACGTCAACTGGTACGAGGCCGATGCCTATTGCCGTTGGGCCGGGCGTCGATTGCCTTCGGAAGCCGAATGGGAAGCGGCCGCAAGCGGGGAACCGGCTTCTGACGGGGCCGCGTTAGCACGACGCAAGCGCAAGTACGCGTGGGGAGACGAACCTCCGACGCCCGGCTGCGCGAACTTGGACTCGCTTGCGATGGGGTGCATCGACGTGAATGCACTGTCGGCGGGCGACAGCGCATTCGGATGTCGCCAGATGATCGGAAACTCGTGGGAGTGGTGCGCCGACTGGTTTGGTCCTTATCCTGGATTCGCACCCGGACCATACAAGGAATACTCGGCGCCGTGGTTCGGAGATCACAAAGTGCTGCGCGGCGGCTGTTGGGTAACCCGCTCGCGGATGATCCGAAGCGCGTATCGCAACTTCTACACGCCAGACCGGCGTGACGTGTGGGCGGGGTTCCGCACCTGCGCGAAATGACGAACCGAAGCTGAACTACCCGATCGAGCGCGTGATCGCCGCCGCGATCCGCTGAGCCTGCCGCGTGATCTCGTCCTTGTCTTTCCCTTCGATCATCACTCTTGCCAGAGGCTGTGTGCCCGAGTACCGAACGTTCAGTCGTCCCTGGCCCAGCAGCTCGGATTCGACCCGCTCGATTTCCCTCTGAACGTCGGGGAGGCCCTCGATCGGCGGCTTGCTGCGAACGCCCACGTTGAGCAGGACCTGGGGGTACGTCGTCAGGTCGGACGCGTGCTGGGAAAGAGTTCGATGAGAATCGCGCAACACCCGCATCACCTCGATTGACGTTATGAGTCCATCGCCTGCAAGTGAGATCGCAGGGAAGATGATGTGGCCCGACTGCTCGCCCCCGAGTCTTGCGCCGCGCGACAGCAACTCTTCGAGCACGTACCGGTCGCCAACCTCGGTCCGCACCGTCGTTATGCCGCGCTGCTTCAGGGCAATCTCGAGTCCGACGTTGCTCATTAGCGTCGCGACGACGACGTTGCCTTCCAACTCGTCCCTTGCCCGAAGATGCTCCGCCATCATCAGAAGGACGTGATCGCCATCAACCAGAAATCCTGTCTCGTCTACAAACAGCGCGCGGTCGGCGTCTCCGTCGAGGGCGATTCCGAGGTCGAGGTTTTTCTCGACGACGATTTGCTCAAGCCTCTCCGGGTGAGTTGAGCCGCAACCTTCATTGATGTTGCGGCCGTTTGGCGACGCCGCGACAACAACCACGTCTGCTCCGAGCCGCTGAAACAGTGCGGGCCCGATTTCAGACGCCGCGCCGTTCGCGCAATCGACGGCGAGCCGCATGCCTTCGAGCGATAGGCCGTCGGCTACTTCATCGAGCAAGAATTCGAGGTAGCGGCCCGCGCAACGAAGATGCGAGTTCTCGGAGTCGTTTTTCCTAACGCCGCGATCGAAGTTAGACGGGGAGTCAGCGCTCCCCGGCTCTCGTCCAACCTTCCCTTCCCCGCGTTTGAGCGCCGCGACTTCCAACTCGATAGCACGCTCGGATTCGTCCGCGAGCTTCTTGCCGCTTGGCGAGAACACCTTGACGCCATTATCAGCGAAGGGATTGTGCGACGCGGAGATGACGACGCCGGCGTCGTAACCGCTGGTTCGAGTGATATAGGCAACGCCGGGCGTGGGCAGGACACCGGCGGATTCAACGCTTGCGCCGGCTGACCGGGCGCCGCGAGTCAGCCAGCGCTCGATGCTTGGACCGGATTCACGCGTGTCGCGACCGACAAGTATTGACGATGAGTGCCCGGTCTGGTCGGCGAGCACCACGGCGAGTGCGCGGCCGATCATCTCAACCGTTGTTTCATCCAGTGGGTACCGTCCGGCTTCACCCCGGATGCCGTCCGTCCCGAACAGTTTCAGATCAGACCCGTCCGACCTCAATCATCTCTCCAGTGTTCGTAGCTGTTCCTATTGCGCGCGCCGCGAGGCGGCAGTGACAAGCCCGGATCGTGCGATCACTCCGGCATGTCCGCGCGTGGTGTCCCTACCTCACCACTACCGTCGGAGGACCGAACGCCCGCACGGTCACGCGATCGGCGAACGCGGGTGAGACTGTAACTCGCGGGGTCATCCTGCGAGACCGCCCGCGGCTTTCCTCGAAGTCCAGAGCAGCCTGGATGTCAGAGGGCATCATCGCGTCGATTGCCGAAGCGGCGCCGTGAACCGTCACTCGGAGAAAAGCGGGAGTCACCAGCGAGTTCGCCGGGGCGCCTAACAGTTCGACGGGAATGCGATCAAACACTCGCTCCTTCTTGATCTCCGAAATGTTGACGGTGAGTTGAACCGTCCGGTCTTCGACATTGACGTTCGGAGTCCCAATATCGATCGCGACTTGCAAGCTGAACGTCGCCGTCTTGTCAGCAAGACCGACAGTTTCAGTGCTCACTTCCCCGATGTCGCGGACCAGACTCTCAGCTCCGCTTATGCTCGCCGTGGGCGGAGTGATTCGCCAGCCGGCTACTTCGTAACCCGCGGGCGGGTTTCCATCGAACCGCGGGCGTACGGTCACCTCGCGCCGGACTACCCGCTCGACTGTCACCCGGATGCTGCGCGGAACGACTTCCCTCACTTCAACGCTGGGTGGAACCGGGTCGAGACGGAGTTGAATCACGCGAACTCCCGGCTCGACGCCCGCTAGGTCCGCCACCGCCGTCAGTTCTCCCGCGCGAAGACTGTCGAGCACGTCGCGAGGCCCCCTCACAACAGCGCGCGCGGTCAGCGTATCGTACTTCGAGACGGCGAGGTCGGGTGAGGCCGGAAGATTCCGAAAGTCGACCGGCAGATTGTGAAGCGTGATCGTGCTCTCCGGCCGCGCAGCAACCGACAACCACAGGACGCCGGTGATCAGCAAGGCAAGCACCTTTAGATCAGTGTTCTCCAGGACGTAGTCCCGCGCGTAGCCTTTGATCATCCGAAGATAGTGGTTCATCCTGTCCATATTTTGCAGCGTCACTTGATGAAGGTCTCGCTCACGGGCTTTCTTGATGCTTCACGTTTCGAGGCGGACGTGTTTCTCGGGCGATGCCGCACCGGTCGGAGGGCCTCGCCCAGCAGCCCGGGCCGCCCTATCACGCCGCGTATAAGATTCCGCAGCCCCGTGCTGTCGAGGTGCCGTGTGATCTCGCCTTTTTCGACGAACGAGATCGTGCCGGTCTCTTCGCTGACGACGATGGCGATCGCATCGGTGTCCTCGGTGACGCCGATCGCCGCTCGGTGTCGCGTGCCGAGTTCCTTCGACAGTTTGGGATTGAGCGTGAGCGGCAAGAAACAGCTCGCGGCGATCAACCGGTAATCGCGTATTATCACCGCCCCGTCGTGCAGCGGCGTATGCGGGCTGAAGATCGTGACCAGCAGATCATAAGTGAGCGCGGCTTCGAGCCTGACGCCGGTGGCGACGTAGTTCTCAAGACCGGCGTTCCTTTCAATCACTATCAGCGCGCCGACTCTGTTAGACGCGAGGGTTGTGGCCGCGAGCACGACTTCATCATACGCATCGCCGGCAAACTTGCTGCGCCCCAACCGCAGGGGGCTGCGTAGATTCGAGCCAACCCGCATCAGCGCCGACCGTATCTCCGGCGCGAAGATCACGAGCAGCGCGAACCCGAAGTAGAGCAGAGTGTTTCGCATGACGAACTGGAGCGTCTCCAGCCCGAAGATGACCGAAAGCTGATACAACAGGCCGACACCTAAGAGTCCGACGGCCATCTGCACTGCGCGCGTTCCCCGCACCAGCTTCAACAGACCATAGATGATCGCCCACACGATCAGGAAGTCGATCAGGTCGCTCAGCCGAAGCTGGGCCAGAAATCTCAGCAGTTCTGTGGAACGACTCATTGCGTCACACACACCGGCGTGGAAATCGGCAGTCTCTCTGTCCTGCCTGCCTGGTTACTCACGGGGCACATCGGATCGGAATCTCTACGAGGGCACCAACAATGCGGTTGGGGTTCTCTGTTCGATTACGGTTCTCATTCGCCGCTTACAACGCGGCTTACGGGCGGCAGTGTTCGCCGCCTTCCCTATGTTTGCCGGCGCTCACCATTCCTCGAAGCCGGTGACATCACTCAAGGATGTTAACCACCGACGCGGACGGAATCAAGGGACGGCCGAATGACGTCGCGCGACAGGACCGATCAAACAGTTGAAGTAGTCGTCGCCTCGGATGCCAACGGCGAGCCCTCCCTTCGAATCCCAATCGCGGCGTCGATTATCCTGTCGGCGGCGTCGCGCTTTGGCTGAAGGGTAAGGTCTATCGTCCGATCGGGATACACCAGCGTGATCCGATTCGTGTCCGAGTCGAATCCAGAATCGAGAGACGACACGTCGTTGGCGACGATAAGATCGACGCCCTTCTGCACGAGCTTCTTCTTCGCATTCCGGACAACATCTTCGGTCTCGGCCGCAAACCCGATCACGACCCTCGATCCCTTCACTCGCGCGACTGATTCGAGGATGTCTTCGGTCTGTTCGAGCTCGATCACCAGCCTGTCGCCGTCCTTCTTGATCTTCTGAGACGCCGTTATCACGGGCCGATAATCCGCGACGGCGGCCGCCATTATAACGATCGTTGCACGATCCAGATTCGCCATCACCGCGTCGCGCATTTCCGCAGCCGACCGAACTCGGATCACTTGCGCGCCGGCGGGAGGAGCGAGCGAAACCGGCCCCGTCACCAGCGTCACCTGCGCTCCACGGGCGAGTGCGGCCTCAGTGATCGCGTAGCCCATTTTTCCTGAAGATCGATTGGTCAATCCCCGCACCGGATCGATGGCTTCGTAAGTCGGTCCAGCGGTCACCAAAACGTGCTCGCCTTCGAGATCACATAGCGCGACTGGAGCGGATGACGGTTGTCCGACCAGATCGAACGCAGCGCGCACGATCGCGTCGGGGTCGGCCAGACGCCCCGCGCCTACGGTTCGACACGCCAGGTAGCCTTCCTCGGGATCGACGAATATCACCCCCCGATCCTTCAGCCGCCGTACGTTGTCTCGCGTCGCGGGGTGCATCCACATCTCGACGTTCATCGCCGGCGCCACCAGCACCGGGGCCGGCGTCGAGATGTAGAGCGTCGAAAGAAAATCGTCGGAGATGCCGTTGGCGAACTTCGCGAGCGCGTTCGCGGTCGCCGGCGCCACGAGCAGCAGGTCTATCGAGCCGGCGAGTTGAATGTGTTTGATCTCGGGGTCGGATGTAGGCGCGAACATCTCGCAGATGACCGGCAGTCCCGACAGAGCCTGAAACGTGAGAGGAGTGACGAACTCGGCGGCGTGACGGGTCATTACAACCTGCACGGCAACTCCGCCTTTTTGCAACCCGCGCAGTACTTCGACCGCCTTATAAGCCGCGATGCAGCCTGTGACACCCAGGGCAACTCTCATGTCCGTCGTTGCCTCACTCTCGAACGTTCCGCGCTCTCGTCCCCGAAGGACGTCCGCCACTCGCTCTATCGGATCATTTGTTGGTCGATTGATACAGCACCAGTCCGCGCTTGACCTCTTCGAGCGCGATGCGAATCGGTTTCTTCGCCGTAGTGTGAACGCGCTGCTTGGCGCCCCTCTGCAGTTGCTTGCTCCGCTTGGCCGCAAGCAGCACGAGGCGATACTTGCTGTCTATCTCATTAGTCCAGGTCTCTTCGTTCGGTTCATTTGCCATCTGGCGATTGTCCTCCGAATGTAGCGATGATCGATTCGGCAGCCCGGCGCTGCCTCTCAGTCCGATGCCGCTCGGCGACTATGATTGCTTCAAGAGAAGCCGAGGCCCGTTCAAGATCATCATTGATTATCGTGTATTCAAATTCATGACAGGCGCGGACCTCGCTTGCCCCGTTCGACAGCCTGCGTTCGAGATCGGACCGCTCATTCAACTTCCGGCCCTGCAATCGCGTCCGCAACTCATCTTGTGATGGAGGCAGGATGAATACCGTGACGGCGTCCGGCGCGCGTTCACGAATCAGGCGAGCGCCCTGTACATCGATGTCCAGTATCACGTCGAAGCCCCCGGCCAGCATATCCTCCGTTACGCCGCGGTGCGTCGCGTAATAGTGCCCGTGGACTTCCGCCCATTCCAGAAACTCTCCTCGGTCGCGCATCGCCGAAAATTCGCCGCTTGTAACGAAATGATAGTTTAAACCATCGACTTCAGCTCCGCGAGGCTTTCTTGTCGTGTAGGAGATCGAGTAGCGCAGATTCGCGACGCGTGCGAGAACGCGTTCGAGGACGGATGACTTGCCTGCACCCGAGGGCGCCGATACGACGATCAGCCTTCCCCGCGCATGTTGCCCGCCGGCCGCGCTCCGCGGATCATCACTCGACATTCTGAACCTGCTCCCTGAGTTTCTCGACTTCGGTCTTGATCACGATGGCGGCATCGGTGATGGCCAGGTCGCCGGACTTCGAGAGGATCGTGTTGGCTTCGCGGTTCATCTCTTGAAGGATGAAATCCAGCCGCTTGCCGACCTCTTCGTCCGAACCAACCGTTTCCTTCATCTGGCTGATGTGACTCTTGAGCCGTGCAATCTCTTCGCTGATGTCGCTTCGATCGGCGAGGAGGATCGCCTCCTGAGCGAGCCGGGTCTCGTCGAGCTGACCCGTTGTGAGCAGCTCCTGGAGCCGCTTTTGGAGGCGCTCACGATAGACTCCGGGAAGCTTTGCCGACTCGGCTTCGATGGCGGGCAGTTGCTTTTCGATCATGTTCAGTCGCGTCCTCAACTCCGCCCCAAGTTCCTGCCCTTCGGCTACCCGCATCTCGCTCAGCGAGGACAACGCCCTCGACACCGCATCGATGACCGCCGACACGAGCGCCGGATCAAGCTCGGAGGAGTTCTGCGCCGGCTGAAGCGCTCCGGGCAGCTTGGCGATCAGTTCGAGTGACGGGCCGCCCTCGAGACCAAACTCAGCCCTCAACTCGTTGAGCGCTCTGAAGTATCCGGCCACCAGCGCCCTGTTTATCTCGAACCCGGCCGGTCTGGTCTGGTCGATGTAGACGTTCACGTCCACCCGGCCTCGCTTGAGGGCCGCCTGAATCTGCTTCTTCACGGCCATCTCTACGCTGCTCAATTCTTGCGGGAGCCGAGTGTGAATATCGAGAAAGCGATTGTTGACCGTGCGAACGTCAACCCGCACCTTGAAGTAATCGCCTTCGGCGCTGCCCTGCCCGAACCCCGTCATGCTTTTGATCATAGACTCCCCTCGGACCGATTATTACCCGCGGCCTCTCACTGCTTCGATCCGCTCCCATCCTCCGCGACTGCCATCTCCTCCACCGCCGGAAGTTCATCCGAAAACTGAAGCTCGTACAAGTCGCGGTACATGCCGCCGCGCACCATCAACTCGGAGTGAACTCCGATGTCGACGATGCGGCCCCGGTCGATGACAACGATCTTATCCGCGCGGTGTATCGTGGTCAGCCTGTGAGCAATCACGATTGTCGTCCTTCCCTGCATCAGATTGGCAAGCGCGCGCTGAACCAGCCGCTCAGACTGCGTGTCGAGCGCCGAGGTAGCTTCGTCAAGGATCAGGATCGGCGCGTCCTTCAGAAGCGCGCGCGCGATCGCAAGCCGTTGCCGCTCGCCGCCCGACAGCTTGACGCCACGCTCGCCGATCAATGTGCCGTAGCCGCCGCGCTCCACGATGAAGTCGTGCGCATACGCCGCCCGCGCCGCCGCCGCGATCCGTTCGGGATCGAAGTCGGGCCTCCCGTAAGCGATGTTGTTGATGATCGAATCGTTGAAGAGAATCACGTCCTGAGTTACCAGCGCGATCTGCGCGCGAAGGCTCGCAAGTTTCGCGTCCCGAATGTCGAGTCCGTCGATGAGCAATTCCCCGCGCGTGGGATCGTAAAACCTCATGAGAAGATTGGTAAGCGTCGTCTTGCCTGCGCCCGATAGCCCGACAAGCGCCACAACCTCACCTCGGCCGACGGCGAAGGTCACATCGCGCAGTGTCCAGTCATTCGAGTCATCGAACCTGAACGAAACGCCTCGGAAATGAATCCGGTCCCGTAGCGGCGGGAGATCTGCCGCGCCGGGGCGATCTCGCTTCTCGGTGTGACGATCCAGGAGCGCGTAGATGCGCGACATCGCCGCGAATGACTGTTGGAAATAATTCTGAATGCGCGAGAGCTTTCGCAGCGGGTCGTACATTTGCAGCATCGCGACGATGTACGCCGCGAACGTGCCGACGGTCATCTGCCCGGCCGATATCACTCGCTGAGTGTAGAGCAGGAAGCCGGCGGCGATCAGAACACCGACGATTTCGAGGATCGGAGATGAGAGGTACACGATTCGCGCGGCGCGCACTTGAGTGGCGGCTAGCTTTTGCAAGGCGTCGCGAAACCGGCCTTGTTCGAAGCCTTCCATGCCGAATGCCTTGACGATGCGGTGGCCCGAGATGGTCTCCTGCGCGATGTCGAGCACTTCCTCGGTGCTCTCTTGCGTTGAGTGCGCAAATCCGCGAAGCCGCTTCCCGAACCTCACGGTCAAGAAGTAGATCAACGGCCCGACCAACAACACCGCCATTGTCAGCCGCCAGTTCAGGACCAGCACCAGCGAAAACAGGGCGAGAAAGGTCAAGCTTTCGCGCAACAAATCGGCGAGCAGCGTCGACACCGCGACCTGGACCTTTTCCGCATCGCTGATAATGTGGGTCGTTAACGTGTTGGTCGGATGGCTGGTGAAGAACTCGCTCGACTGTTGCAGCACGTGTTCGTACAGCCGCCGGCGCAGGTTGACCACCGCGCCGACTCCTACACGCCACATCAAGATATTCGAGAGGTATTCCGAACCGCCGCGTATCAGCGTGAAGACGACGAGCAAACCCGCCATCAGCGGCAACGCGTTCTCCGTCGCCGGAACGTAGCGACGGACGTCGATCACCGACACGAGGCCGCCCGGCGATTTCGGCCCCGATCCCAGCGTTGCCCCTTCAGCCATCGTGTCGATGATGGACTTGAGCAGCGCTGTGCGGCCGGCTTCGAAGACACCGACGGCGGTCATCAGTAAGAAGGCGATTGCGAACAGCCCGGCATAAGGTCTGACGTTCCTGAGAAGGATGCGGAAGTCTTTCATTACGGCGTGTCCATGGAGGTTCGTCCGGCTGAAACGAATCATTATACTCGGGAGGTAAGGGTCGTCAACCTGAGGGCGGCCGGGGCGGCCGGGGCTAGTGTCTTATATGTGTGTGACGGAGAGGGGCTAGACCGCCGTCAGGCTGACTTAGTCGTCGTGTCATCCTCGACAACCTCGTTGTCAATGGAGTCTAATCCGAACCCTTTCAGCATTTCGGGTGATAGCACGATCGGCCCGAATCGATCTTCCCATAGCTTTATTTCACGAAGGGCTATCAACACAAAGACCTTGGCGTGTTGGGGTGACATAAGTATTGACACCTGTTCCTCGTTCCCAAGAGGGCGCGTCCCGCTTCCGCCAATCAAAGTGCCGAAATCAAATCGAAAATCCCACGCCGTCTTAAACATGCTCACCGCATTTGAATACATCATGCGATAGTGTGGTGCCTTCTCGGATGGAAGAGTGCTTGAGCCTTCTTCTTTTTCGGGGCTATCTTGTCCCGCTGGCAGTTCCTCTGACATTTTGCGTCCCTCCATTCTGTGTTATTACGTTTGCGGTTCCGCTTTCCTGTGATAGCGCCGGTCTTATTGATGTGGCCGGTACAGCAGCGAGAAAGAGTCTCCGTTGGGAGTCATGCGTTGAGGACCGTCCCCGGTCTTCTATGACAGGAGGCAGCCAAGTGACTCGACTTTCTGATCGGCTTACATCTACCGAGGACGTTGTGTCTCTAGCAGTCAGTCGCGGCGTAGCTATAGCCTCTTCTTTTCTAGCGCCACTGGAATCTACTTGAAAGGCGGGGTCGTCTTCAAATGATGGCCTTTCAAGAGCTTCGCGACCTAGGCGGTCGACTTCTGGCAGAAGCTCTGCCCAACTTTCAAACTGAAATGCCAGCCGTACGCCCAAGGCTCTTGCTAATCGGCGAAGTGTACTAATACTCCAGGATGAATAAGCCACATTTTCCAGTTCCGAAATGCGCGATTGCTTCATTCCCGCTTTTTCGGCGAGTTGCTTCTGCGTCAAGGGTGGGTCGTGACCCTCGCGCAGCACTTTGATCTGCGTTGCCATACGGGTATTTGCAAACTCTTCATCGTAGGCGTACCTATAATCCTCGCTACGACGCAGTTCCTCTCGCAATATCTCAGACAAGTCTTTCATGATCGCACCGTCTTTCAGGATCAGCGATGATGATCGCGCGACGCTCATCTGCTAGTCTGTCTGCATCCTGTGGTATCAGTTTTCGATCCTTCTCCTGAGCGATGTAGAGTATTGTAAACTCATGCTCGTTGTTGATTGGCCCTTTACAAATCATGATCCGCCAGGTGACGCCCGGTCCGTAGATCTTTAGCTTATCTATATGCCGTTGCCGTGTACCAGCAAGCATCCCAGATGGTAACTCTGGTCCATGCCGCTCCAAAGTATCTAGCCTCTGATTCATGCGAGCTTTCATCTCGTCCTTTTGAGTTCTCGCCCATTCCTTGACGACACTCCTACCGCGAGTATCAAGGAAATCATAGAGCCGCCACCTGCGAGGGAATTGTATCATAATTTTCCGATAACACAACCAATAAGTTCCTGCGAACGGAATAGCAGGAAATCATGATATGCGATAAGGTGTTTATACTCAAGAAACAAGGCGGCAAATAAGCGGTCAGTCAAGCCTAAAGCTCCACCCGGACTGTAATGAAGAAGCCCGACAGGAAACCTGCGCGCAGCGCTTCTAGACCCGCCCGCCCAAACGCAAACTAGGACACCGCCGCAACCTGCGTGGGAATAGACTTCAGTCTGTGATGATCAAATGCGGTCACAGACCAAAGTCTATTCTCTGTCTGATGAGCCGGCATCACCTCGCATGATAACCTCTCCTCGTCCGCACCGCTGCGCCCGGCTGATTCACTCCAACGTGCACTCGCCGAAACGTCCCGTCGCGGTCTGAGTTCGTCGGATAGTAACCGACGCTGTACACCGTCCGAAGCGCCGCAGCGACGTGCTTGTACACTCCCGAGAGATCGCTCACCTGCTCGGCCTGGTACATCCGGCCGCCAGTCACCTCGGCGAGTTTTTCAAGCTGCGCGCGTGCCACCGCATAGGCCTCCGACGTATTGCGCCCGCGCTTGAAAACCTCCTCGAACTCGGTGTCTAGGTACACGGGAAAGGCAATAACGTCGGCCTCTTCCAGCTTTCGCACGAGTTGGTTGAACGACACGCGGCTCTCATACGTCGCGTAGCGGTCGAGCGAACTGTCGACGCCGTCTGTCATGACCACGACCGCGTTGCGCTGGCCCTGCGTGCCTCGGAGCGTGTCCATCAAAGCGAACCACATCGCTTCGTAGAACGCCGTCCCGCCGTCAGGCTTCTCGATGCTTTTAATCCGTTTTCGCAACAGGTCCCGGTTCGCGGTCAGTTGAGAGATCACCCGTACCTCGTTCGAGAACGTCACCACCGCGACCTTATCCTGCGGTCCGGTGACGTCGATGAATTGCATCGCAGCGGATTTCACCACGTCCAACTTGTCCTGGATCGAGCCCGAGAGGTCCAACACCAGAACTAGATTGAACGGAGCGGTTGAGGGCGCGAAGAACTCGATCGACTGAGGCTCGCCGTTTTCCATAACCCGAAAGTCCTCTTTCCTCAAGTTCGGCAGCGCGAGTCCGGAGCGGTTGGTCACGGTGACGTTCATATTCACGAGCGAAGATTCCAGCACGATGCTCTCTTCGTCGCGTCTCGCGGCCGAGGACGAGGGAGTGTCGCCGGGAGGCTCGGGCTGCGTGGTTCGCCGAAGAACGGGCGCGTTTGCGCGCGAGGCGCCGACGGCGGTCTGAGCCGGCTCATCGGCGTCCTTCGGCGCTCGCGATTGTGCCTGTTGGTCGCTGCTTGATTGGGTCGAGCGAGTCTGGGTTGTTTGAGCGGATTGATCTGCCCCCGAGCTGTCACGTCTAGTCTGGGCTGCGTCGGGGTCGTCGTAGATGGTTGCCGGAGACCCGGCAGGAGTTCCCGGCGTTGAAGTAGACGGGATGATCCGGACTTTCACTCCCATCGTTCCGCCACCCGTCTCGGTTTCTCGTCGCGGCCTCACGAAGACCCCGGCCCCGCGCGTCGTCGAGCGATCGTCGCTGTCGCGGCTGTCTTGCGCGAAGACGACGGAGCCGCTGCCGCTCGATTGCCCGCCTGTCGCCTGTCCCGCGCCGGAAGTGCTTGAGCGCTGTCCTCCCGCGGTGTTCGCTTTATCTCCCGAGTCGCTGGAGGCGTCGGGGTCGTCATAGATCGTGCCGGGCGTGCTCGAAGCGCCGGGCGTCGATGTCGAGGGAATGATCTTCACTTGAGCTCCCATCGTGCCGCCGCCGGTGCTCGTCTCTTGCCTCGGCCGGGTGAGCGGTCCTACTCCTCGCGTTGTTGAGCGGTCATCGCTATCCTGACTGCTTTGTGCAAAGACGACAGATCCGCTTCCAGAGCCAGTTTGGGCCCCGGTCGCTGGAGATCGTTGCGCGGGAGGCGTCGCGATGCTGTTCGGATCGGTGTTGCCCGGGATTGTGCGAGCACCGGCCGCAGCGGTCGCTGGCCGGTCGAAAGGCGGCGCCTGCGAACCACCGTTGGAAGTCTGATTTTGTGCCGCCGTGCGTGGCTCACTGACCCTCGCCACGGAGGCGGCGGCCGTCCCTTGAGCAAGAGTGATGTTGCCCGTCTGACTCGTGAGCGTGATCGGAGACTCGCCGCTGCCGAGCCGCCCTTGAAGACTGCTCGTTCCCGTACGGCCGGTGACCGTGAGCGGCAAGAACGACCGCACCGCCCCGCGCGCTGAACGCATCACAACGCGGCTGTCATCGTTCGCCGCCAGCTTGTAGTCGATGCTGCCGCTGGTTGTCTCGACGACAGCGCTCGCCGGATGGCCGTCAACTTCGACCGGCCACGATCCGCCCGTGAGCTGCAGGTGCGCGCTTCGCGGAATGTAGATCGCGAGATCGACGCGGCCGACGTGGATGGTCTGCCGGCATTGAATGAACACCGTGTTCTCGGCGCCCATCAACACCATCTCACTGGGCTCGAGCGGGCTGCCGAGCGGGAGTTTCTTCTCGGCGACGACGCGAACCGTCTGCTCGTCCCATACATCGACTCGGGTTGCGCCGCGCGGGTTTTCCACTCTCACCTCGCCGCCCGGCTTGAGAGTGAATGATTCGACGCGAACCGACGTACCTTGCGTGAACGCCGGCCGCGAGTTCGTGAACGCTATGAGCGCGAGAACCAGAAGGAGACCAACGCGGAGAAAAGGGGCCGATCCAGTCATGACGCACCTCCATTGAAACCGAAAACCGAAGTGACAGTTTCATCGCGGCCGCATCTCTCGTGAGTAGTATGCCGCGACATGCAGTGATGGATACCCGGATTCTCGTACAACGACAATACTCAGTCAAACGCGGGAAGGCTCACCCATACAGGTAGGCATAACTCGTGGAGGTGGGGACTCTTAGATTCTCCCCTTTTGATTCGGGTCGCGGGCCTCGTAGCCGCGTCGGTGCCGCACGGCGATGTCCGGCTGCTTGACGACCCGGACTCGAATATGGCGGTAGCCGCCATTGGAGAGCGGATTGGTCGGGTAGTAGCTCATCACGTACACGTGCCGAAGTTCTTCGGCGATTCGGCTCGCAAGCCGGCTCAGATCGCTGATCTGCTCCGCGTCGTACACCGGCCCCCCGCCCGCCGTCGTTATGTCGGTCATGAAATCGCCATCTCGGTTTCGCCTGCCCCATTGTCCGGCGGCCGGGGCTGACGCGGGGTCGGGCGCGAAGTGCGAATCAGCAAACGGACCTTTGCGCTTGCGCGGCCACGGCCACGGGAACGGAATCGGAAGCTGGATCTGCGGAATCGGACTCCGTGTGCCGGGGTTGTTGCTCGCGCGTCCCGTGCTGGGATACCTCAGACCATAGACGAGCACGTCGGACTCGGTGACAGCTTCGACGGCGTCGTCGTAGCCGGCGACTGAGCTCGTTGTGTCTTCGCCATCCGAAAAGAGGATTAGTGCCTTGCGGCCTTCGACGTTCTTCAGTCTTCTGACGACTGTCTCGTACACGGCGTCGTACACGCTCGTGCCGTTTCCGGTCGCGGTCCGACGAATGGCCCACTCGAGTTCGCGGCGGTTGCTTGTGAAGTCGGTCAGGTAGTCGATGTGCCGGTCGAATGACGCCACCATCACACGATCTTGCGGCCGGAGCTGCCGTACGAATTCGATCGCCGCGTCCTGGATCTCTTCAAGGCTCGCTGCGACGCTCGGGCTGACGTCCAGCAGCAGCGCGACGTTGAACGGAACTTCTTCGCTGCCAAAGAAGGCGATCTCCTGTTGAACGCCGTCTTCATAGAGCGCGAAGTCCCTCTTTGAAAGCTGAGGCACATACCGACCCGAGCGATCGCTGACGAGCACGGGTATGTTGACCAACGTCGCGTCAAGCCTGATCGTGTCATCGCCGCCTTCTTGCGGTGTGGACGGACGGGGACCAGAGCGTGACCGTCGAGCGTCGGGCGGTTGCGGGACGGAATCGCCATTCGTTGGTGGACCACCAGGGCGGCGCAGCTCCGGGAGCCGGCGATTAGAGCGCGACGGCTCGGACGAAGAGTCAGCCGGGTCGGATGGCGCGGCACCTCGGTCATTGTCGCGCGGGTCCCTGGGCGCCCGCCGCAATTCCGGCGGTGCTCTGCGCGGCGGCGCTTCCGCGTCAGGAGGGGGAGCGGGTTGTGTGCGTCCCGGGTCGGCCGGCGTGCTGCGTTCAGGCGTCGGATTCTCGGCGCCAGCTCCCGCGTCTGACCGCCCCCTGAGCGGTGGCCGGTCGAAGGGCGGGGCTTCGCGGCGTCGGTCCGTCTTTGGCTGCCCCGTCTGCTGCTGTGCGCTCGCAAGGACCGCCGGCCGTTCGAGGCTGTCCTGAGACGATGGGATCTCGGCCGGCGTTGAGGCGAGGTTTGGGTCACTGGAAACTGGATTGTCGTCGTGGGGGCGTCCAGATTCGGGGTTCACCGGCATCTGGGAGGCATTGTCTCTCTCGAAGGTGGCTCTTGCGGCTCTTGCGGATCGCGGGTCAGGCGTTCCATTCTTGCCGCGGCGAACTCGTGTGGCCTCCTGAGCGACAACCACCCGAGAACCGTCGATGATAGGAAGCGAGGTCAACAGGAGTAGCGCTATCAGGCAGACAGCGAATGAGGAGCGCAGGTGTCGGGCTTTCATCTTATAAGACTCCGTCCAAGGGAAGCGGCGTTTGACTCCTTGATTAACAGACCCCACCTTTTTCCTGGTTCTGATTTCCATGATGATTGCCGGAGGGTTGCGCGTGGCCCTGCCAGGGAAATAGTTACTCGGCTGGGTGGAGGGGTGGCGTGAATAGCCAGCGGAGGGTGGGCGGGAAAATGGGGCGGCGGATAAAGGCTGCCGCCCCAGCAGGTTCAACGTGTCTTACAGGCCTTGTTTAATTGACCATCATAGACCGTGCGCTGTTCTTGCGGGCTATCGCCTGGTTGATAAGCGCGTTCCTTGCGGACGTGTCGTGGACTAACACCGCAATGAGGTCTATGGCGAGGGATTCTTTCAGCTTTGCGACGGCATCCGGATGCAGATCGCCGCACGACAACACCTCAATGGCGTCTTCCAACTCGACGATCGACAGTTTGAGGAGCTCTTGCGCCTGGCTAAAGCTGACCGCCACCTTAGCTCGTTGCTCCAGGTCGGTCGCCGAACGGATGTTCTCCAGCGCATTGATGATGCGGAGGAAAGCAGCCACTGCCTCGACTTCAGTCGCCTCAAGCCTGATTCCTCCTATTAGCGATCCGAAGCCCGGCGGATTGTTAAAGGCGGCGCTGTTGTAAAAGTCTACAGCGCCCTCGATCGTCGCGATCGAATTGTTGTGGAAGAACGGCCCGGTGTCGGCTGCCTCGACCAGTACCGGCGTATTGAAGGTGCCGTTGCCGATGCCAAAAACGCCGGGCGGCGCCGGGCCGGGGCCGAAGCCGCCGTCAGCCGGATTGAGCTGAGGTGGGCTAACCAAGTCCGCAGGCTGGGACGGAAGCTGCTCCACGTTAGTATTGAAGTTCGCGTTCGCTCCGGGGAAAAAGAAATCGCTTGCGCCGGCGTTGAGGTGGCAGAAGAAGCACTTGCCCGCTCCTTCGTTTGACCCTCCAAGAACCGACCCGCCGTTATTGAAGATCTCTTGTCCCTTTCGTCCCTTCTCGTTCTTGAGGCTCAACGCGCCGGGGCCCGTGAGAACCAGGTCCGCGCGGCGCCCGGTGGATTTCATAAACGCTTCAAGCTCGTCCATCTCGGCTGACGTAGCAAGCCGAAAATCCACACCAGACACCCGAGCGAGGGTCTTCGGGTAATGCTGCGTGATGGCACCCAGGATAAACTCCCTGAGGGTACCGGTCCCCGGAGCCCCGTCTCCGCCCCAGCCCGTCCTCTCATTCGGCGGGATAGTGGTTCCGTCGGCCCCGCCCCCAACCGGAGTCAAGGTGTTTTGAAGCAGCGCCAGCGTGTGAGGGACACCGCGCATGGCGAATCGGTTTGCGAGGTCGCCGAACCCGTCGACGTTTTCGAGAATCAGGCCGAACTTCCTCATCAACACCGGATTCTCAAAATTGGACGCCAGCGCCGGCTGGAACTCCGCAACGAACAGCGGGTCGTTTGGAGGCAAGGTGGCGATGAACCTGGGGCTTATCGTGAGGTTATCATCTTCGCGGTGACAGGATCCGCACGTCCTCCCGTTCCCCTCAAAAGTGTTGTTGAAAAAGCTCTGCCGTCCCCTGGTGATCAGTTGCTGAAGGGGCGTGGATGGATTGGGGATCGGCCCTATCTGCGCGTGCGCCGTAGGGCTTATGGCGTCGATGACGCGGTCGAATAGGCTGCGCTGATCAGCGGGGGACGTATTCGGGCTGGTGTCGCCCAACACGCCGAACTCTCCTCGCCGAGCCGAGCGATACAGCCTGTGGAACAACGTCGTAGTTCCCATCAATACGCGCTCTTCGACGGGGTTCTTCCCAGCCCGCGTGATGGCAACAAAATCAACCTCGAAAGCTGTAAAGGCGTCGCTGCCGAGGCTGACTTCGAGCTTCGCGGTTTTCCCCTCGTGCTTCAGACCACCAGCCCGGACCAATTTGTCGCCGCGGTCCGGCGTGGCAGTGCCAACGAGATCGTCGATGAGCCAGAAATCCCAGCCGGACGATTTCGGCAGCCCCGTGACTTCGACACTCACTTTCCCCTCGACCAGATCTAATCTGGCCGTTCCCTGCGCTGGCGTCGATTCGGTCGATAGTCCTTTGAACCACCCCATCGCCAGGACTACGTTCCGGTCGCCGCCACCCGTAAGGAACTGTTCTTCCCATTCCTTGTAATTGGCCTCGAGCGTTTCGACCGTCCCGACCCCGGATATGCCCGTGTCATGCGGCACATCGGTAGACGCCGTCCCCCGCCGCAACAACACCAGCGCGCACGCCGACAGGAAGACGATCGCAACTAGTTTCACGGACCTTCTGTTCATGTTTCCTCCTCAGGTGGGGTTCTCATGGACCCAGAATCCCCTCGTTTAGGGTCATTCAACGTGCGACCAGTTCCACTCCCGGTTGCTCGCTGATGGCCGCTTTCGCGAAACGGCTATGCGGCATCTGTCCGTCGTTAGAACGGGACTCCGGACAGAATCTCGGCCGGACACGGCTCGCATCAAGGTGGAACGCTAGCCATGTCGCGGCAGAAGCCGCGCGGGTGATCATGGTTTTTCCAGCAGCTTAGCCACCTTTGGGTGTCCTCGCTCCTGGGCTAGTTTGAGAGCTGTCCGGCCGCTGTTGTCTATCGCGTCGAGATCGGCGCCCTTCGACAAGAGGGCCAGCGCGATGCGTTCGTGCCCTTTTTCGGCGGCGTTCATCAGCGCCGTCATGCCAGCTTTGTCGTGGACGTTGGCGTCGGCCCCCCATTCGAGCAGAGCGTCGACGGTCTCGGCGTGGCCCTGACTGACCGCGTGCATAAGCGAGGTACCGCCATCGTCGGTAGATGCGTTTGGGTCGGCGCCGTTTTCCAGCAGGCCGCGCACACTGTCGGTGTGTCCTTTGAACGCCGCGCGAATCAGCGCGGTCCATCCGTTTCCATCTCTCACTTCTATGCCGGCGCCGCCTTGGAGCAGAGCATTCACGACCTCGGTGTGATTCTCCCAGGCGGCGAACATCAAGGCCGTCATCCCTCGGTCGTCCCTCGGGTCAAGCTCGGCGTCGTCGGCAAGGAGCAGAGCGACGACTTCGGTGTTGCCTTTCCACGCCGCGGCCATCAAGGCCGTCCCGTTGAATTTGTTCCGGGCGTTGGCATTCGCGCCGTTCTCAAGCAGCGCCTTGACGACGTCGACATGGCCCGCTGATGCTCCCGACATCAGCGCAGTCTGGCCTTCGCTGGTCTTCGCGTCCGGGTCCATTCCAGCGTCCAGGAAGAGGCGCACGGCTGAGCTGTTCCCGTCTGCTGCGGCCTGTATACATGCCCTCTCTGTGAAAGGCAGATTCAACTGGGCCAACTCGATCCTCGCTTCGTCTTTTCGGTTGTTGCACGCAGAGACCGTCAAGAGCGGGACAGCAAGCAGTAGTGAGGTTAGTTCGCGGGTCATAACTCGTCGTCCAAGAGTGCCTCTACACTCCTGTGGACCAGAGGCAGTCTCGGTCAGGCTCGGACACAGCAACAACTGTTTGAATAGAAGAACTGGCCTTAATGCAGGGAGAATCAAGAACGGCGCCCTGCACTCCCGAGGGACCGACGCCTATGGCCCGCAAGCGAATGCGCGACAATTAAGATTGTTGAGTGAGTAAGGTGGCCGTAAGGATCTTGCCGAACCCTCCAGGCGACCTTTAAGCTGGATCCCCTACCAGCAGACGATACAACGTGATGTTTATAATACTAACTACGGAAGAAGTCCAGAGGAAAATTGAGTAGGATGCGCGACTGATGGCTGCCGATTGGTCCTCATTGTGCTTGAGGGCGGGCGCCGTCAGGGGTCCAGCAACGACCCCGGTTGAAACGGCTTGATAGGTCACTCGAGGCGCAATGAGATCGCGCAAGAGGCGTCAGCCGACGCTGTCGAGGACCAGCGGGTGAGGCGCGGTGTTTTGAATGCGTCGCCGCGGACGTCGGGGCAGCCTCATGCAAGATTTGGCGGCGCGAGTTCAGGGGGTCGAAGCAACCAAACCAGCGGACCCCGACACCGCCGAGACCTGTATCTCGCATCGAAAAAGTCGCATCAACCGATTGACGCGGCCGGCTGATGCTGGTAGGCTGGGCCACGAATCCGCCGGGTCGCCGTTGACTACGCAAGCTCCGATTCCTGCCGTCAAAGGAGTACAAGAAGATGAAAAGAAGAGCATTCGCTGTGACGCTCATCGCGCTGCTCAGCGCGGTCACCTTTCAACCTGTCGCTGGCGTCGAGCGTGAGCCGGGGATCGTCGAGGTTGCTGAGACCCCGCGACCCGCTCCTTCGCTCGATGAAAAAAATCCGCGAGCCAACTCCGAGCCGACTTATGTTGCGCTACGAAACGCGAAGCTCAGCGGAATCTGGGCTGGAGTGGAGAACGTCGTTCTCAAACGCGACAACGCCATCATCACGCTGAAGTCGGGCCAGATATATTTCCTCTCGCCGGTCGAGGGGAGAATCACCGGCGCGGTGTTTCTGGGCGACGGGGCGTTTGAGCTCGCACCTCTGGGTCCGCTGGAGAAAAAGAACCTGAGCATATTCACCGGCACAGGTTCGATCTCTGAGCAGTTCACCAAGCTAGTCTTGCGGTTCACCGATTCCACCTTCGAGGAAATAAAGAAGCAGGCTACGTTGACGGAGAACGGCTCGATTGCCGCCGCCCAGAGTGCGCTTGACGACCAGAGGAACCTTCTTCGGAAAGGGAGAATCGTCGCCAGTTTCAGCACTGCTCTTTATTTGCTTCGCTACAACATGGACGCCCGGATTATGATGGACGTTCTCTCGCCTGGGCAGCAGGGCTTCTTCCATGCATTCTTCAGCGGGAAACGGTTCGGGGACACGATTTACTCGATCGACCCGCTCGGCCAGCCCTTTGTTGCGCCCGAAGAGGTCGTGCTGGCGAACCTGACCGAGTCATCGAACGGGATGTGGGTCGCTTCGCACGTCGCCGACCACTATCGCACCGCCGCTTTTGTTGAAGAGGACCATCTACTGATAGATCTCCAGGATTACAAGATCGACGCGACGGTCAAAGGCAAGCGGCTCGACGCAACCGTCGATTGCAAGTTCTCAGCGAATCGCGACAGCACTCGCGTGCTGCCTTTCAATCTGTTTCCCAGGCTGCGAGTCAGCAAGGTCACCGACGCCGCCGCGCGTGAGCTGAATTTCGTTCAGGAAGACAAGAACGAAGACGGCGACCTCTTCGTCGTGCTCGCGGAACCTCTCAAGCGCGGGCAGCAGTATACGCTGACCTTCAAGTACGGCGGGGATGACGCGGTGTCGGACAGCGGCGGAGGCAACTACACTCTCGACGCGAGGGACAACTGGTATCCGAACGCGGTCAACACGTTCAACGATCGGGCAACGTATGAGATGACGCTCCGGACGCCGAAGAACTTGATCATGGTAGCGACCGGCCAGCCCCAGGGCGAAACGGTGGAAGGCGACCAATCGGTCTCGCGTTGGAAGAGCGACATTCCGCTCGCGGTGGCGGGGTTCAATTATGGCAAGTTCAAGAAGACTGCGGTCGTCGAAGAGAAGCTGAAATACAACATCGAGTCCTATGCGAACAAGGAGATCCCTGATTATCTGAAAGAGCTTCAGCACGACATCGAAGCGGCCGAGACCGCGGGCTTCCAAACTGACACAACCCTCGGCTCGCTCAACACGGTGAAGATGATGGACAAGGCGCGGGCGGAAGCTCAACTGGCGGTCGGGCTCTACTCACAGGTATTCGGTCCGCTGCCTTACGGCCGAGTTGCAATGACCCAGCAGCCGTATTTCAGCTTTGGCCAGGCATGGCCGATGCTCGTCTACATGCCGTTGAGCGCCTACCTCGACAACACGCACAAGCATCAACTAGGCATGGATGCCTCCAATTCCTTCTTCAAGATCGTCGGCCCTCACGAGGTCGCCCATCAGTGGTGGGGACACGTCATAGGGTGGAAGTCGTATCGCGATCAATGGATGAGCGAGGGCTTCGCGCATTTCTCGGGAGCGTTGTTCGCGCAGATGGTCTACAAGAACGATCTGTTCCTGAAGTTCTGGAAGGAACAGCGCGAGCTGATCACGCGAAAGAACGAGAAGGGCCGCCGTCCCGCCGACGTCGGCAGCGTGTACATGGGATACCGACTCAACACCCCTAAAACCGGCAGCGTCGCCCAGGCGATGATCTATCCCAAGGGCGGGTTCATCCTCCACATGATCCGAATGCTGATGTGGGACCCCAAAACAAAAGATGACAGGTTCGTAGAGACGATGAAGGACTTCGTAAAGACCCACTACAATGCCAATGTGTCCACACAGGACTTCCAGCGCGCGGTTGAAAGACACATGACGCCCGAGATGGACCTGGACGGCAACGGCAAGATGGATTGGTTCTTCAATCAGTGGGTGTATGGCTCGAGCATCCCGGACTACAAGTTTGAGTACCGGTTCGACGCCGGAGAAGGCGGAAAGGTAAAGCTGATCGGCAAGGTGACCCAGAGCAATGTCGACGACAACTTCAAGATGCGAGTTCCGCTCTATCTGGACTTCGATGGCAGGGTCAGCCGCATCGGCGTGGTGACGATGATCGGCAACAGCTCGACCGACGAGTTCCAGGTTCCGCTGCCGACGCGGCCGAAGAAGGCGATGCTGGCCTACTACGAAGACGTGTTGTGTACGACCAATGAGCGTTGAGCGGTAGGAGGCGCGCTGCCTGGCGTGTGACGCGGGCGGCAGCGCGCCCCCTCGTCTTGATTCCCCACGGCCCTCGTCAACAGAATGTCAACGTTGTCCGTTTTTGAACGGCTCCTTCCCAAAATCGCGAACGAGTCAGGCGGGCATACCGACCGACTCCCGACGACCGTTCATGGCTTGGGAGGCTGTTGGATCGACAAGGCGCTTCTTCGTGGTCACGGGTTTTCCCCCTAAACTTCTTCAAGTGCATCACGATTCGCGATAGGCTCAACGCAAACCTGATTCTAGAGCGTGGGAGAAGGAGTGGAAAGCCATGATCACGTTGCGAAGTATCGAGAAGTACTTCGAGAGCGGCGCGGGAAAGACGTTCGTGCTTCGACGGATCAATCTGGAGATCCAGGAAGGCGAGTTCGTTTCGATCATGGGACCGTCGGGCGCGGGGAAATCCACATTGCTGCATGTGCTTGGGATGCACGACTCGAACTGGTCGGGCGAGTACGATTTCCTCGGGCGGCCGGTGCATAAGCTGGGCAAGAAGGAGCGCGCGGAGCTTCGGAACAAGAACATCGGCTTCGTGTTTCAGAGCTATCACTTATTGGATCATCTGACGGTCTACGAGAACCTGGAGATTCCGCTTTCATACCGGAACGTGAAGAAGTCCGACCGGCAGGCGGCGGTCTGCGATGTTCTCGATCGGTTTCAGATTGTCGGGAAGAAGGACCTCTATCCGAGCCAGCTATCGGGTGGCCAGCAGCAGCTCGTTGGCGTCGCAAGAGCGGTTATCGCGAGCCCGACGTTGATTCTCGCCGATGAGCCGACCGGCAACCTGCATTCGGACCAGGGCAAGGAGATCATGGCGCTTTTCAGAAAGTTGAATGAGGCCGGAACGACGATTGTGCAGGTGACTCACTCGGAGTTCAACGCGTCGTGCGGGAATAGAATCGTCAAGCTGCGCGATGGGTGGATCGTGAATGATTAGCGGCGATGCTCTCGACGCCGGCTCGCGAACGCGCTGCTTCCTTCACGTCATCGAGACCGCTCCGTTTGAAGTCGACCGCCTCCGCGATGGCGTGAAGCCGCGCCAGCGATTCACGCTGCGGCGCGCGCAAGACATCCAGCGGCCTATCTGTTCGGCGAGACTCACGGGCGCGCCTCCTCGGGGATGTTGTCCAGAATTGAATTGCAGAGCTCTTCGACCGTCGAGAGAGCACCCGCAACTTCCTCGCGATCCAGTTCGATGACGTCGTAGCGCATTTCAACTGCGTAAGGAATGAGCGGAAGTAGCCGTTCGCGGAATCTCTCGATTTCGGGAGTCTCTTTCACTACCAGATTGAGCAGCGCCCGCAGGTCGTGCGTCAGCGGATAACCGACGCCTCGCGACGTGAGCAACGCCTTTAGCATCTTCTCGGCCGCTTGCTGGACGTGGAACGCAACCGTATCTATATAGAGGGGCATCATGCTCGATTCCGATCCGCACCATCTTCAGATCGTTGTCGGCTTTCAATATGAGTCCCTTTGTCACTTCAAGCGCGCTTTTCATAGAGCACCCTTCCCTCCCGCAGCGCCCGGGTCGTGACGTAGTTCTGGACCTCCGACCAATCCCTTACCTCATCGGGCGTTCGCCACAGAATGTCGGTCGGAGCGGGGATTCGCCCGAGCGCCCGATAAGCCGGTATGCTCCGCTTGTGTGGAGGCTCATCCGAGTCCTTGATCACCAGCAGATCCACGTCGCTATCGGGCCGCTCATCACCGCGAGCCCGGCTGCCGAAGAGGATAATACGGTCCGGGTCGATGGCCTCCACCAGTCGGCGGACCATTTCCTGAAGCAGGGCTTCATCTACGATGACTTGTACCACGGTCTTGTTTTCCTTCTTCGAACGTGTACTTGGCCCGCAAGCCCCAGGGGGATCTTCTTGGTCGCGCTGTTGTCGGAAGTTTAAAAACCAAGCTCCTTCGTCTTCGTGAGAAAGTTCTGCAGAATATATCGTGAGTAACAGTTCCGCATCATCGATCAGCCTGTACTCCGGATACTTGGCCGACAGCCTGTAGCTCTCATTCATTATTATTGGCACACCATCACCCCTCTTCTCCATCAGATAGTGCCGGGCAACGCCTTGGCTCTCCGGCGCAACCGGGCATCGGGCAAGCAGACTGGTGATGAGTTCATTTCGCGTCGCTTGTCGAAGCCCAATGCTCTCGACTGTCACGGTATTGGGCAGCGGGCCTGGTGAATAGAGTTCGAGCCGATCGTCGAAGACAAACAACCTGATCTTTGAGCCGTGTACAGAGTAATCACGGTGAGCCACCGCGTTAACGATGGCCTCAAAGACAGCCCTTTCACTAAATTGTGGGACCTCCACGCGAGCCGGCGCCTTCAACGCGGCAATTCTCATGTTGCGGCGAACGAAAGCGAGTGCGCCGGCCACCTGTTCATCGAGCGAGCCCGTTATGCTAGAGGCATCGACCTGATAGTTTGAGTCTTGCCGGCTGCCCTGGTACCTGACCGCTTCGACATAGGCGCCGGGTAGCCAGGTCTCTGGGTGTGCCGAGCACATAAGAACTCCCGCGACGGTTGCCCTTTCTACGCCCGCATCATCATTGGTCAGCAGTCTGAGTTTCCTGACGGTGGAGACGGCGTCGGAAGAGCCGGGCGGAATGAACCGAGTCAACCGTGCCTCGTCCAAGTCATCGAGGGTGGTTTCGGGCACGGGCTGCTCGTCGAAACTTATGATGCGTGCCTGGCTTCTCTGCTGGAACAGGCGGGCGAGAAGGTCAGGGGGTAGTTCCCGTTTCGAGCTTCCCTGCCGCCTGAAGTACCCCGCCGGACTCTTGTGAACGAAGAGACTTCGAGGTACGTCAATCTTTATGACTGCGCGCATTGTACCGAGATAATCCGGGAGTTCCATCCGGATTATCTTTACCGTCAGGGGTGGCTTTACTGTATCGTTGCACACCTCACGGACAAAGTCTTCGACTGAGTCCAATCTCTCAATGGGAATGCCCTCTATTTCTCGGGTCTTGTCATCTACGCCGAGTACACATACGCCGTCGGCCGTGTTGGCCATAGCGGCAAGCTCATCGGCGAAGTCGTTGCGGGCCGGTCCGTCCACCTTTACACCTCTAAACCGAACGGACTTGAGCTCCAGAACGGAGTCTTCTCCGAGCTGAATTTTTCGCAGCAATTCGTCGGCGGAATCAAGCATGACTCGCCCCCTGGCCGATCCTCCTATAACGAAGCTCGAAGGCCTCCCGCCCGCCTTCCATCACGCGGCAAATCTCATCGCGAACGGGTTGTTCCTGAAGACCACCTTGTACTTTTACGTGAGTCTGGCCATCCCGAAAGTCCAAGGCTAGGACCAACTCAGCATCGCCGTTCACAACAATGTTTGGGTTGTGCGTAACGACGATGATCTGGCGGCGCTGCTTGTTTTCCCGAAGTTGACGAACGATTAGATCGTAGATCAAGTGATTATCCAGGTCATCTTCAGGCTGATCCAGCACCATAGGCTCTTCACCGTAAGACAATAGAAACGCCAAAATGGCCGCCGTCTTCTGTCCCGGTGAGCCCTGCTCTATCGGGCGGAAGTCCCTGCCGTCTGCACTAGGGCTGTAAGTAACCTTAAGAGAGTCTTTCGGAAACCAGCAGTCCAGCCGGTCGAGAGCTTCCGGTCTTAGATCGGCTAAGAGTCTAACGAAGCGCTGATCCCTGAACTCGCGGCTTGCCTCGCCTCTTGATGGCGTCGTCAGGTCGTGCTTCATAGACGCGAGCCTCTCCTCAAACTGCGACACCTCCTCCTGGCCTGGGGAATCATTCATCGACCCATAGCTTTCATAAAGCTCTGCAAGCACCCCGCTCTCTCGGTCCTCAGCCCAAATATCGCTCTGAAACGTTGGCCGCTCTTTGCCAATCAGAGTGCGAAACTCGGCCTCAATACTAGCCTTATTGGCGTAGGGCACAATGCTGATTCGCACGTGGGGATTCAAACCAACTACGCTCTCCAGGAAATTCATCCGCCGTTCAGTGAGACGGCGCCGGACTGCCGCAAGCTCAATGAGGCTTTGCCGCGCCTGGTCTTCGATTTGCCGAATCGTGGACTTCTTGCTCTCCATATCGGCAACTCTGATCTCCAAACTTTGACGCCTCTGAACAAGCCGGCCAAACTCTTCTGGATCGGTCACGCCTTCCCGTTTGAGCGCCTCGACCAGTTCTGAGTACGCGGTTTCCGCTTCCGTCATAGCCCGCTTCCATTGGGACCGATCAATACTCTCGGAGAGTTTTCCGTAGATGGAGTCGACCGCGGAGGCGAGCGTCAACAAATTATCCCTCACGCTAAGAAGCTTCGTGTAAGCGCCCTCGGTAATCCTCAGTATTTCTTCGTCGGCGACCGTGTCCTGCTCGAAGAGATCAGCGTTAATAACTTCGGGAACGATCTGATCGGCTACCTCCGTCAGTCGCACTCCCACGTGCTCGCACGACTCGGCCCAGGAGTCTAATGCGCGCTCTTGACGTTTCCTGCTTTGGAATTCTTGAAGAATCCGGCTGTGTCCAGTCCGTTCAAACACCTCGAGCCTGCGCTTAACATCATCAAGCTCTCCGCGAATACGTCCCTCCTCCGCCAGCGCCTGGGCGACTTCCCTTGCCTTTGCGCGAAGAGCCAAGAAGCGGCTCTCCTCCCTTTGCCACTCCTCGTCCCAGTCTGCGCGATCGACAGCCGGAGATTCATCTATGATTCGAAGAAGCGAGTCCGAGCCCTCAGCCAATTCGAAGATCTGTTTCTGGCTATACATTCGAACCGGGAAACGGCGACGCACGTCGCCTTGGCCTGAGACCCACGAGCCGTTCGAGTCTTCCTCTTCGATCACTTCGGTAATGCCTTTCTGGTCCCAAGAGACGCGAAAGCGCGCGCCGTTCTTCCGATAGATCACGGACAACTGCGTTTCCTCTCTCAGCAGTCCGCGTTCATCGCGACGGCGAGGCACCTTCTTGAATTCATCAAACTCCCCCTTCAGTCTCGGGGGCAACTCGTCTTCACGACGGAGAGCTATGCGCAGGAACTCCACGAGCGAGGACTTTCCGGTGCCGCGTCCCCCAATGATTGCATTAAGCCAGGGATTAAACTTGACCTCGAGTGCCGAGCCGCAGCCCATGTACTTGGCCCGATCGATTTCGATAGATTCAATTACGAACTGCGCGTGGGAGTTAGGATCGGAAGACACGTCCGCGCCACGGCGAACAGACAGGCTGCCGTCCTGAAGCGCAAGCCGTAGCCCCTCAAGGGTAGGGAAGCTCATCTTCACCCATGTGTGTCGCTGGCCTATTTCGCTCAGCGCATGGGCGTCTGAGCAAGTCAATATCGGCAACGGCCCAAGCGGTCGAACATAACCATTCGTCGAACCGTCTACGTATCTCAGTAACTCTGCGTCTCCGACGTTCGCTTCGACTCCATGCAGACACTCACTCGTAACGATCTGGATCAGGGATAGGCCCGGAGGTATTACGGTCAGCAAACCCTTCCCACCGTCTACATGTGCGGCGATGCAAAGTGCGCCTCGTTCACTGGCCCAACTCATAGCTTCGACCACTGAACACGATGCGCAGGCGTCGGTTTGGCCTATCCGGTCGTCAGGAATCCCAACGCGGCCTAGCAGCCCGATGACCGCGTCTCTGTCCTTGTCGGTGTCGAATAGAAACAAAAGATGCACACCCGGATTGACCGCAAGCTCTACGCCGGGAAAGACGGGAAGCGGGTTTTGCAACGCTCGCGCGGCCTCTTGAATGGCGGGAATGAAGGCCGCGCCGTTGTGATCGGTAACCGCTAGCGCTTCCAAACCAGCACTCTGCGCACTGGCGATCCACTCGGAGGCCGTCACGAGGCGGTTAAAAAAATCATCAGAGGCTGGGCTATGAAGATGGAAATCGCATTTCCACCAGCGAGCACCAGGCCACTTCCAGTTCGTGCTCATCTGCGTACCTCCGATTGTCTCCCGTTTTCAAGTCACGCAGCGACGTGCTGCCTTCCCCCATGTCAAGTGAATCAATACAATCTTGATGCGTACCGAAAGATACCACGTGCAGAGCGGTTCACCCAACCGTTAGGCTATCGGAGGACAAACCCGGTCGCTGCCACTCCAAGACCCCAAGATCGAGGTTGGACTCGTGATCTCTTTTGCTATCATTACCCTTGCATGGAATCGCTCGAAAAAGACATCAAGAAGAAACTTAGAAAACACCTGAAGGGCGTTGCCGGATCGAGCATCGAGAGCATCGCCGAGCGCATCGGTGTGCTCCCTTATGAGAAAGTCCTGCTCATCACCGACATCGGAATCACGGTCGCCGCGACGAACCTACGCGCTGCCGTCGAGATGCTCAAGGCCGCGCCCGAAGTCTCACGGTTACTCGATGCCGCCGATATTCGCGTCTGGGGCGAGATCGGCAAGCGCCTCTCCGCTACAAGCGCCGAAGCCGCCGCGACGTTCTTTCAAGCAAGCGCCGTAACCCTGTTGGCTCTCGCCGAAGACCTGCGTTCCCCGGTGCTCAGATTGGTGAACAAGCAAGCCGCGCTGTCGGCCAACACCGCCGTCGAGAGTTTCAAGACTGCGCCCGCCACGCTCGCTTCGATCGGCGATCACGCGCACGCCGAGCAAGTCGTCACAATCTGCCTCGAGCTCGCGCGCCACTCGGTCAAGCACAGCAACGATCTACTATCGGCCGCGCCGCGCGTGATCTCGCAACTCGAGGCCGCGGGTGAGGAGCTTGGTCCCCAGCACGTCGAGCGTGCGCTCAAGCTCACGTCGGCGTTCGCGTTCAAATCGGGCGGCACGGCGGCCGAGTTCTTCGCTGACCTGCCGACGGTCGCCGGACTGCCGGTGGGCGACGCGATCGACAGTCTGTTCGCGAACACCGAAGCGTATCTCGAGCGATCGGGCGGCGTCGCTATTCAGTACTTCAAGGCGGCGAGCCGGGTCTTGAGGCTGGCGGGGGAGGAAGCGTTTAAGCGGTGGACCGAGCTGGCGAAGCGCGTCGCGATGCAAGGCAACGCCGCGTGCTATCACTTCATGAAGGCGAGCCCGCAGATCATTGCCGAGCTTGCCGCGCGCGGCGGAAGGCAGCGCCGCGCACATGTCATCTCCGCAGTGCTCGAAGTCGTCGAGGAGATCGCCGAGAAGAACACAATGGCCGCGGTCGAGTGCTTCAAGGCAAGCCCGCTCGCGTTGCGCGTCGCGTCAGTCGGTCAATTCAGCGAGTGGGCTCGAAGAGGTATCGAGAGCACCTCGGATGGATCGCGAAGAGTACAGGCTTATTACGCACTCGAATCGAAGGCGAGCCAGGAGGCATTGTTCAGAATCGAGGGCGGCCTGACGCTCGATAGCGTCGCACACACGCTGAGACTCTACGTAGAAGGGCTGACCGGCCGCGTGCTCAACATAGCGTCGCTATCGGCGATTCCGAATGAAGCGAAGATCGGCGACGGAAAGACGATCTATCTCCCGTCAGTCGTCGCGGAATTCGAGGAGGAGTCGGAGAACTTCAGGCTGTTCAAGGTCATCGCGGCTCACGCCGCGGGACAGATCGAATTCGAGACCTACGCGTGCGACGCGCCGGCGACGCTCGCCGCTCTCGAAGATGTGCGAACAGCGTTTCGCAGCCGGCAGGATCCGCTCCATTCGGCGCGTGCGAGCACAAAGCCTCCGGCGGCGGCAAAGGGGAAGAAGTCGAAAGCGCAAAAGTCGAAATCTAAGGCGAGCGCTCCAAGCCAGAGCGAGAGCGACGGGGGCCTGGACTTCCTCGACGTCATCGCCGAGTTCCCGACACCGGAGCTGGCCCTGCGGCTGTTTACGACGATAGAGAATGGCCGCGTGGACTTCCTCCTGCGCGCGGTCTATCGCGGGATACGGCGGGACCTGGACTTCGTGCGCGCACGTCTCAGGGAGCATCGGCCTTCGCTCGGTGACCTTCCTGCTGAGACGATCCCGCTTGAGCTGTTATTTCAGGTGGCAATCTGTGGCGGCGCAACCGAACAGGCGCGATTGACCTACCCCACGCTCGTCGAAAAGCTCGAAGGTATTCTGGCGAGGTATATCTTCAGGGACGACGCGACTGTCGGTGATTCCCTGATCGCGAGCCGACACGTCTACGACTTGTTCGAGGAAAGGCCCGACGAGGCGGACACTCAGAGCGATCAAGAAGGCGAGGTCGGAGAGGACGGCGAGAGCGAAGGCGCGGACGCGTCGGCCTTGGATCCTACCGCGAAGCAAACTGAGGCTCGTCAGACCGATGTGCCCGACGACCCGATGAACCTGTGGACGGCCGGGCAAATGCAAGAGGTGATTCCGAACCTTGAGCTCCTCAGCCAGCTCCATTCAGGCGAATCCGCGGAACACGATCTCGAAAAGGGAGACCGGGCTTTCTACTACGACGAATGGGACCGCGAGCTGAGCGATTACCGGACTCGGTGGTGCCGAATCATCGAGCGATCGGGCGCGCGAGGCTCACGCGGATTCGTCGAGATGGTACGCAGCCGCTACGCTGGCGTGATCTCATCCGTTCGTTATCAGTTTCAACTCATGCGGCCGGAGAATCTCAGGCGCATCCGCGGCGAGATCGACGGCGAGGATTATGATCTTCAGGCTGTAATCGACTACGCGTTGGACAAGCGCAGCACGGGCTTGATCGATGACCGTTTATACACCAGAAAGCTGCGGCGCGAGCGCGACGTTGCGGTGTCGTTCCTGCTGGACATGTCGAGCTCGACGGCGAGAACGATCTCGCGCTATCCAAACTATCCTTACACACAGCCCGGCCAGCGAATAATCGACATCGAGAAAGAGGGACTCGTGCTGATGAGCGAGGCGCTTGAGGCGGTCGGCGACGTCTACTCGATGCAGGGCTTCACGAGCGAGGGCCGCCGGAATGTGAAGTTCTACGTGATCAAGGATTATTCCGAGGGTTACTCTTCGGAGGTCGAGCGGCGCATTGGCGGGATCACCTACCAGAACAACACGAGGCTCGGCGCGGCGATTCGTCACGCGACGACTCGACTGGGGCAACAGGAGGCCCGGACGAAACTGCTGATCGTGCTCTCCGACGGGCGTCCGTACGATCACGACTACGGTGACAGCCGGTACGCGCGCGAGGACACCCGGATGGCGCTGCGGCAAGCGCGGATCGATGGCATCACTCCGTTCTGCATAACGATCGACCGCGAGTCAGAAGACCAACTCAAGGACATGTACGGCGAGGTTGGGTACACGATCATCGATGACGTGTTGAGCCTACCTGAGCGGCTGCCCGGAATCTACAGCCGTCTGACGACCTGAGCACAGTGCGGTATCATCGACGCGAACGTTTTGCCGCCCTGGCCCCCTCGATCAGCGCCCGAACTTTCTTCTGGTAGTTCAACACATCTCCCTTGGTTTTTAGTTGTGCAAAAGCCTGCATTATCGCCGGGTGTTGTTCAGGTGGCGACAACTCAAGTTCCGCTTTGCGCAAGATATACAAGAAGCCGGCCGCCAAGCCGGTTTCAATCATCGGCTCGGCCAGCATTTCGGCGCTTGGCTCGACTGGTTCGGCGCGCCGCGACACGTCGGACGGGAAGGTATACACATCAGGCAAAGTGGTCGGGCAATCCGACCGCGGCGCAGACTCGAGCTTCAGCGTAGGAATATTCGCAGCCTTGTCGCGCTCGGTCAGCAAGCGGGTGGCAAACAGGCTATGCAACAGGGCTGAAATCGAAGAGTGATCAAAGACCTTGTTGTCTACATTTCCCTTCGGCACGAAAGGCGAGACGATGACCGCCGGAACCCGCACGCCGTAGCGGTCAAACTTGAAGCCATAGGTGTTGACGTCGGAGTTCTTGGCTTTGTCGCCAGGCGGAGTAGCGGCCGGTGGCGGCTCGTGATCCGGGAAACCACCATGCTCGTCATAGGTAACAATCAGGACGCTCTTTGACCATAACGGCGAATTGCGGATCGCTTCGTATACACTCTTGATCAGGGCTTCGCCACTTGACACACGATCCATCGGGTGTTGCGAATTGCCGCCGTAGTAGGTGCCAGAACTGGACGCGCCATAATTGGGCTCGATCAAGGTAAACGCCGGCTGGTAATAGGGCTGGTTGATGTCGGCGGAAAACTGGCTGTAGTCGTAATACGTCTTGACATTGTTCAGGGCGAAGGCAATCGGCGGCAGGCTGTCATCGGAATAAATGCGCCAAGCATCGGGGCCACGGGCCTTCCTGAGAGTATCAAACACAGTCCCATTCTCGAACTCGTAGCCATCCACCGAGTCCCACGTTCCCATTTGCGTAGTGCTTGGGCTGGTGTCCATGTGGCCTGAGCTGGCCGCTAAAGAAAAAAAGCGGTTCGGCCAGGTGGGACCGGGCATCGAGGAATACCACTTCGGACAGATGACGAAGTTCGCGGCCAGCGAATTCAGAATCGGCAACTGCGATGACAAATAACATCTCATGATCTCGCCGAAATTACTGGTAGCCCCGCCTTCCTGATCCGATTTGGTGGTGGCGTAGTTCGAAACAAAGCCGCTATTGTTGATTGCCGGATACACGCCCTTGTCAAGTTTGGCGCCGGCGCCACAAAGCTGCTCAAGTACATCGGGAAACTCATGGCCGGGATCATATTGCATGCTGTCCGCAGCGTCTTGGGTCGCCGGATAGGCGGTGCCGTTATAGGAGTTCTGCATGCCCGCTACTCCGTCGATGGAAACTTTTTTGCCGGTATCAATATCAAGGCCAGACAAGTTCGAAAAGCCGAGCATGTGATCAAATGAGCGGTTTTCCAGCATCAACAGAAACACATGCTCAATTTGCGTTTTGGGTGGAGTCCTATGTTGCTCCAAATCAGCCTGGCAACTGCCCGAGGCCATCTTGATATTGAAGTGGCTGGTGGTAAGGCCAAAGGTCAGTGTTTGCCCGGCATCGGCTGCTTGCAACGCGCATTCTTTGCCAGGGTCAATAGCACTGCCGGGGCTCATATAGAGGCCGGAATTCGTGCCGCTGGGAATCAGCATACTGACCCACCAGTAATCCGGGTCCGGCGTGCCGGTCTGAAAATTAACGACGAACGGGCCAGCCTTCGCGCCGTCCGGGACGTTGTACTGGGTAGGGAATACTTCTGCTGGATTCAAGACCAGCGAAAACTGATGCGAGAGCGTGATGTCTGCCGTCGCGCCAGACTTATTCTGGATGTAGATGGTTGCAGTAGCGTATGCCATGAGAAGTTCTCTCCCTCCGGGGCGGATTGATCTGTGCGTCAAGGCACAGAACTCCAATCGTGAAACGTGGTGGTACAGTACAATACTCTTGTTTGTCAACCGCTTAAAGTGTTGTCAGAATGCATCTCCTGGTGGCCGCGTGGTTTCGTCCCATCAAAACCAAGCGTCCTCCGAATCGGGAGTGACAAGACGATATGAAGCAGCCTCCGTTACAGGATTGGCTTGGCCGAGGCGCAGCAGCTATGTTTCGTCGATTGTCGGCAACCAACTGCGGCGCGTTCATGACGGCATCTTTCGTCAGAATCGCTCTTCCCCCGTGAATCATCAACTTATGGCGATTAGTGGCCGTGGACCGCCGCTTGCCCAAAAGCGTTGGACTTCCGCGGAAGTTCAAACTCAACAGAGAGGAGACAAGTATGAGAAAGTCGATACTAGCAGCACTGATACTCTTCGCGTTTTCGGGACTGGCCGCCGCTCAGACCAGTTCGGCCCCGCGAGGATGGGGTTATGGTTTTGTGGCGCCAGGCGGGGCGGGCAGCCGGGCGGCGACGCTCCATCTGGGCGCCGGGGGCGAGGCCCTGATCTACAAGGGGCTTGGCGCGGGCGCTGAGATCGGTTACTTGGGACCCTTCGAGGGCCTGGGTTCGGGCTTCGGCGTGTTCTCGGCGAACGGGTCGTACCACTTCGTGAACGAATCCAACGACAAAAAGCTCGTACCGTTCGTGACCGCTGGCTATACGCTGATTTTCCGCGAGGGGAGAGCGAATCTGTTCAACTTCGGCGGCGGAGTTAACTACTGGGTCAGGAAGAAGGTTGGTCTTAGATTCGAGTTCCGGGATCACGTGTGGTCGAATGCCAGCACTCAGCACTTCTGGGGCGTCCGCTTCGGCGTCGCGTTCCGGTAGTGCTCGGTCGGGCCAAAGAAAGTGTTGCCGGCGACGAGCCGCGTTGATATCAAGAAGACTGCCGTGCCCTTGATGGTTGGAGGCTATTCGCCTATGATTGCGCGGAATCCACCACGAGAGGGACCGAATGAAGCGAATGTTCTGCCGATTCGCGAGCGTCGCGGCTGGCCTTACGATTATCCTCGCGGCTACTGTCGCCGCCTCCCGCCCGGCGACATCGAGAGTCACGTTCACGAAAGACGTCGCGCCGATCCTGTTCAACCGCTGCATCGAGTGCCATCGGCCGGGCGAAATCGCCCCGATGTCGCTTCTCAGCTACAACGACGTTCGGCCGTGGGCCAGGTCGATCAAAGAGAAGGTGGTAGGTCGGACGATGCCGCCGTGGCTGGCGGATCCGCGCTACGGACACTTCGAGAATGACCGGCGGCTCTCGCAACGCGAAATCGATACCCTCGTGGCCTGGGTCGACGGCGGCGCGCCCAAAGGAGACGACGCCGACTTGCCGGCTCTGCCGAAGGTCGCCGAAGGATGGAGCATAGGACAGCCCGACGTCGTGATAGCTCTGAAAGAAGAGGTGCCGGTACCTGCCGAGGGCGTCATCCCATACAAATACATAACGGTGCCGACCAATTTCAAAGAGGACAAATGGGTCCAGGCAGCGGAGATTCGGCCTGGGAATAGGAAGGTCGTCCACCACATCATCGTCAACGTCGTAGATCCCGCGGCAAAGACTGACGGCGCAAAGGGTGGCACGGTTAGCGCCGCGGACACTCGAGGGTTCAAACTCGCGGGCTTCGCGCCCGGCGAACAGCCAAAGGTGTTTCCGAAGGGCATGGGGAAATTGGTCAAGGCGGGATCGAGCCTCGTCTTCCAGATGCACTACACACCTAACGGCGAAGCGGCGACCGACCGATCATACATAGGCTTGATCTTCGCCCGGACGCCCGTCGAAAGGAAGGTCCTAACCGGGCTGGCGATGAACACCAAACTCGCGATTCCGCCCGGGGCCTCAAACTACGAGGTCAGGTCGAGTTGGACGGCGGATCAAGACGTTCGAATCGTTGACCTGATGCCGCACATGCACCTGCGCGGCAAGGACTTTACCTACACGGCGGTGTATCCCGACGGGAGGTCCGATATAGTCCTGCGCGTCCCGAAGTACGATTTCAACTGGCAGTTGCTTTACAGATTCAAAGTTCCGCTCGCGCTTCCAAAGGGCAGCCGGCTCGACTGCGTCGCGCATTTCGATAATTCTCCCGGCAACAAATACAATCCGGATCCTACGAAGGAGGTTAGATGGGGACCTCAAACTTGGGAAGAGATGATGATCGGTTGGTTTGATTATACTGTCGACGGCCCGATACGGCCTTAGGCGAATCGTAAGCGGACTTCTATCTTTACGTGGTGGGGGACAGTGGACCACGCCTCGAGCACCTCATTGAAGAATGTGACCCGCGACTGTCGAGCAAGTTTGCGGGCAATGCTCTCGAAAGGAACCTCTGATATGTGGATTCGAAAAGGACAACGAGACATTAAGAAGGGCGTCGACTCTCCAATGCCGACTCAGGCGGTCTCAAACGAGGAGTTCATCCCTCGGCGCCAGACTCCGCAACAGAAACAGGTTGAGCACTTGATTGGCGAGATGGGCGAGGAGCGGGCGAAGAAGCTCGGATTGAGCCGCCGCGCCTTCATGGCCAGTTCAATGGGATTGGCGACGTGCTTTCTGGCTTCCAACAAGGTCTACGGACTCTGCTGGGACGTCGACGAAGCCGAGACGTGGGAGCCGGCTGCCTACGATGAGAAGTGGCCAAAGGGTGAGTACTTCATCATAGACGTGCAGGCGCATTTCACGAACGGACTTGCGATACCGGGTTTCCGCGACGCCGAGTTTGTTAAGAACATGGGCTTTCAACTCAAGACTGACCCTGAAGCTTACAGCTTCAAGAATTTCGTCAAGGAGATGCTATTCGACAGCGAAACATCGATGGTGGTCATCTCCGGCGTGCCCGGCAAAGAGAACCTGCGAGACAAGGAGGGCAAAGTACTCGAAGGCGCGGCGCGGACACCCGGAGTCGGCGGGCGAATCCTGCCAAGCTGGATTATGGCCCAAGCCCGCAAGGAGATTAATGATCTGGCCGGTTCGCAGCGAGCGCTCAACCAGGGCAACCTCGCCCCGAATCATTACTGGGACAAAGCGGCCAACAAGATTGACAAGGCCGCATGCATTGAGCAGATGGAACGCGAGCTGCAGGTGTACGGCATCAACTCCTGGAAGTGGTATTGCCATACTGATCCGGGTCAATCGGGGAACGGATTTCAACTCGATGACGACAACGCGCAGTGGTTTATCGAGGAATCGCGCAAGCGCGGCCTCAAGCTGATCAGCGTCCACAAGGGCTACTCGTACCAGTCTCGTACGCTCGGACATTTGGCAAATCCGAAGGATGTCGAGAAGGCGGCGCTGCGCAACCCCGACTTCAACTTCGTCGTCTACCACTCAGCCATTAAGCACAGCAAGAACGAACAGGGCATGGCCCCTGGTGATGTATGGCTGGACAAAGCTCATAACAACTATGATCCGACGACCGGGGACTTCGAGTGGCACCGGATTCTGATGGACATCAAGAAGCGCAATCCGCAGATGAACAACGTCTACTGCGAGATCGGCAGCTTCTTCAATACGCTGGCGATCATGCACCCCCAACTCTGCATGCACGGAATGGGCAAGAACATCAAGTATTACGGATCAGACCATGTCGTTTGGGGGACTGATTGTCTCTGGTGGGGATCGCCGCAATGGGCGATCGACGCCTTAAAACGGTTCCAGATCAGCGACGAGTTCTGCGAGAAGTTCGGCTACAAAAAGCTGTCGAAGGCCGACAAGGCGAAGATACTCGGGCTCAACGCGGCGCGGTTGTATAAGGTCGACGTGAAGGCCAAACGCAAAGCGCTTCCGGCCGACGCACTCGAGAAGCTGAAAATGGCTTACCTGGAACGCGGCGGACAACGCAGCAACGTGGCTTACGGCTGGGTTCGCGCGGATGATTAGCGGAGCTTCCGACCTGGAGTGAGGTTCGCGGGCCGCCCGGTGACAGCCGAGCGGCCCGAGTCTTTTCCGACTGCATCTACTCGATCTGCAATGCGACCTTGAGTCCCTTCAACTCGATTCGCCGAACCTGCAGTGAGCCGTCCGAGGCCGCCGCGAAAACGACCGCGGTGTCCGGCGCTTCCTTGGAAAGGGCGACCAGTTTATAGGGCGCCTTAACGACTTGCTTGCCGTCCTTGGCCAGCGACAAATCCCCGCTCTTCTTCTCGTCGAACGACACCGAATAGCGGCCCTGCGTTAGAACACTGCCCGCCAGCCGCGCCTGACGCGAGAGTACGATCGTCCGGTTCGTTTCTTGCCCGAATGATGTAAACAGCCCCGCGCTGAGGATAAGGACCGCTCCCAACATTGTGATTGTAAGCTTCTTAGCCATATACCTTCCCCTTCCTTTGATTGTAGTCAATAACTCGATCCGCTCGCCTCACCCCTTTTACGATGAAGTTGAACTCAAGTTCTGTGTAAATATAGTGAATGTGACGTCAGTTTGTCGATAATTATCTTGAGGCACGGCTCAGGGATTCTGGTATAATGTCGCCTCGTTGGTCCTAGGTCGAGTTCGAATCAAAACGGAGGACGTGAGCATGGGTGAATCAGTAGCGGTCAGCGTGCCGACTGACCCGAAACAGGCAAGGAGCAAGCAAACAAAGGAGAAGATAGTCACCGCCGCGATCAAGCTGTTCCAGGAACGTGGATTCGAGAAGACCACCTCGAATGAGATTGCGGCGGCTGCGGGAGTAAGCGTTGGATCATTCTACGTCTACTTCACCGATAAGCGTCACCTCCTGCTAACCATCTTTGACAGGTTGGCCGATGAGCTTTACAAGAACATCTTCGACAGCTTCAAACCCGAGCACCTGTTCGATTCCGACCTCAAGCCCCGCATCCGACAAGCCGTCGCTAACGCCATTATTGACAAACAAAGGCTGTCGGGGCTCCACCGCGTGATATGTGAACTCGTCCTGAAGGACGCTGAGTTCGCCGCCCGCCATAAGGCGGTAACGGACAGATCCATCTTGAAGCTTCACGAGATCATATCTCTTGCCGGAAAAGCGGGCCTGGCCAACGACATCGACATCGAAGCAGCCGCCTTCGTTGTTCATCGCGTGGTGTTTGATCTGTCGCAGGATTACGTCACCGGCGCTTGCGAGTTCGACGAGGACCGCGCAATCGACGCGCTAAGCGACATGATCTACAGGTACCTGTTCAAGTCCTCAGCCTGAGTTCTCTCCAGCGTCCACAAGATCATTCTTTAGATTCACGCTCAAGCCGGTGATTATCATGCCGGGCTGGACGTACATTCGGCAGGCCAAGCCGATCTTCACCGCCCCCGCGTCTCCGACATACGAGACCTGGCAGTTGTTGCACTCGCCATTCCAACAGTAATCGCCCACGGATACCCGATCGGTGCATATGTACTGAAAGCACCGGAGCAGCTTGTTGTTCTCGGGAACTCTCGCGGACCTGCTACAGATTTCGATCTCAACAAGGGCGTTGAAATCTTCGAACAGCCCCTCTCTCCACGCTTGTTCAGCCACGGGACCTCCAGAACGAGATCGGAATGTCGTGGGGCTTGTGACGGATTCTACTAGAGCCGTCGCTGCGATGGAAGTCAGCGAAGACCGGGGAGGACGGCGAGCGCGGCGCACCCAGCGCGTCGCACCGGTTACTCCCGCCTGCAACGTAGAGCAGTACCCGTGTCACTGCCGACGATGACCTTATCGGCTATGCCAACGAATAAACCGCTTTCAACAACGCCGGGGACTTGTTTGATCGTCTTCTCCAAACGCGCGGCCTCCGGGATTCCGGGAAACTTGCAATCGAGTATGTAGTTCGAATTGTCAGTCACGAATGGCGCACTGCCTCGCTCGCGCAGCGCCACTGTGCAGCCGAGCTTCTCCAACAGGCGAGCGGCCAGCGACCACGCAAACGGCAGAACCTCCACGGGGAGTGCCCGCGATACGCCGAGTACCGGGACGAGCTTTGAAGAATCCACAACCATGACTCGAAGGTCCGAAGCGAGCGCGACGAGCTTTTCACGCGCCAGCGCGCCCCCACCCCCCTTGATCATGTTGAACTCTTCATCTATCTCATCCGCTCCGTCTATCGTAAGATCGATCCTGGCGACGTCGTTTAACTCGACCACTGGAATTCCGACAGACCTGGCGAGCCGCTCGCTCTCGGTCGACGTCGCAACACCTGTGATATTCAAGCCGGATCTCACTAGTCGCCCGAGTCCTTCGAGGACAAACGCCGACGTGGAGCCCGTCCCCAGCCCAACGGTCTGACCCGATCGCACGAACTCGAGGGCGCGCTCGGCCGCCCGTAGTTTCGAGGCATTCGTGTCGGGTTCTCCCATCGGCATCTCGGCTCCCCCTGCATGCGGTCATCGTGCGAGGGGCTACTATACCACACACCGAATGTTCCGCGAGGCCCCTTACCCCCGCGCCACGCAGCGACGCACCCCGCTTGCACAAGCTTGAGCGTCGGCGTATTCCTCTGTTAATCTGGTCTCTCGTCGTCGGCACGCACTCTTCCGCGGCGCACGACAAATCACCTTGAGATGACAGCATTCGGAGACTCGGAAGCGTGAGCGTAATAATCTACACCAAGCCGGGATGCCCGTACTGCGCGAAAGCCATGGAACACTACTCTAAACGCGGTGTCGCGTTTGAAGACCGCAATGCGCAGGATGACATGAGATTCCGCAAAGAGATGTTAGCGATGACTGACGGCGATCCGACCGTCCCCGTCGTCGTCGAAAATGGCCGCCTGCTCCAGATCGGATGGGAAGGCCGAGGCTGAACGGTTCACTGAAATCGGGCGGTCGCCCGAAAGACAACCTAAGAGCGAGCGATAGAATGACAAGCCAGGCACAACCTACTTTTGGCGGCGTGTACGCCGACCTCCTGAATGAGTTGCGAGAACTCATCGACCATCTATGGACCGAGTACGGTGTTTCCTTCGTCAAAGCCGGAGACGACCGGGTCTACGCCTTCGGCGGGGACGGATACGTCGTTGTGCTTGATGAGATGAAATGGAACGGGTCAATCGAGTTCCTCACCCCTGGCAGCACGCTCACAATAAAACCCGCCGAGAACGGACAGTTCTCCATCGTTGGATCCAACCAGGATGAAGCAGCCAACCGCCATGTGTTGAGAGAAGGAATCGACGGGCTTCGGAAATACTACGGCAATCGCTACTGGAGCACGCCCAAGAAACCGTGATCGGGATCGGTTAGAGTGAAGTAGCCACCCGCCCTCGCTCGAACTCACGGATGCACGCGTCGATCAGCGTCTCTGGGTCGTCCATGAAGATCACCCGCGGACCGGCCGCTTTATTGAGGTACTCGAGGAGTTCTCGTATACGATCAGCCACTCCGCCGCTCCCTTCCAATACACCGATTGTCTTCCCCTCATCGTACGCGACCGTGAATTCGTTCAAGGTACCGAGTCCTCCGCCGATGACAATAACGATATCGGACGACCGCACATTGATGACGTTGCGCCCTTTTTTACCAAAGCCGGTGTAGACGATCACATCGGCCGCGTCCGCCGGCAACCCATAAGCACCGACGTGCTCTTGAGCGTTCGCACCCGGCGAAATCCCGACAGCGAGTCCGCCACTTTCGCGAACAGAACGCGACACCAGGTTCGGCACGCCGGTCGTCGCTCCAGTGACGAGCACGCAGCCGCGGCCGGCGATCGCCCCGCCAAGCCTTCGCGCCAGGGCTTCTCGCTTTGCGGAGTCGTGTCCGGCCGGAGTCTCGTCAGCCGATCCCATCACCCCAACTGTTATGCCTTTTCTTAACACGATGCCCGATAGCGGTTCACTCAGTCTGAGTGCGCGCCGCGGTAAAAGGGCAGCTTCGCGACGACTGCTCGGAGGGAGATGCCTTCGCTTAAAACATCAACCGGGTTCTCAGGTTCGTAGAACCCGTACTTGATATACGCCATCGCGATGACCGACCTGAGAGTCGGGGACTTCAACGCGCTGGTGATGTAGCCGATTTCCTTCCCGTCTTTGAACACCTTGTCGCCGCGCGCCGGTATGACCTCGCCCTGAATACGCAATCCGGACAGCCGCTTGCTGATGTGTCCACGATACGTCGCCATCGCTACGGCTTCCTGCCCCGTGTAACAACCCTTGGTAAAGCTGACCGCGTCGGCGAGGTCCGTTTCCAACATCATGTTGGTGTCGTCCACATCGATTCCGTAGACGGGCACTCCCGCCTCGATCTTCAGCGAGTCGAGGGCGCGGTGACCGAACGGTCGGATCGAGTGAAAGCCTCCTTTTACGAGCACGAAATCCCAAACGTCCTTCAACCCTTCCGCGGGAACGAGAATGTCAAACCCCAGTTCGCCCGTCAGTCGCGTCCCGACGACCACGACGTGGTGTCCGGCGATGATCGTACTCATCCACTCGTGAGGAGCCAGCTTCGGCACCGGCTCGAAGCTCACTTCCCTCATCACCAGCAGCGAACTCGGTCCTTGCACCGATAGCACCCGGCGCTGATCGGAGACGTCCTCGACCTTAAAGTCGCCCGCATACGAAAACGGCGCCACGTACTGCTTAATCTGCTCATGGGTCTGCGGGTCGTTGATCACGAGGTACTCCCCGTCGCCGAGACCAAGAACACGACACAGCGCCCTCACCTTTCCATGCCCGGTCAGAAACGCGGCTCTCATGCCCTGCCCTTTCTTCAGGCCCTTTACGTCGTTCGTCACCAGGCCATGGAGAAACTGCGCGCCTTCGGTTCCCCATATCCGCAAGGACCCGAAGTAGCTGAGGTCGATAAACCCGACCGCCGTGCGCACCGCTTCGTGCTCCTCAGCCGGCGAGGTGTATGACGAGGGCATTTCCCAGCCGAATACCTGGCACATTTCGGCTCCTAGAGCGAGGTGTGTTTCGCGAAGTGGTGTGCCGTGGATCGAAGTAGTCGCTGTCTCACTCATTCTGGATGATCCTGTTGGCTGGCATGCTACCACCGCCGTCATCGTTCCTGCAAAACTCCGCAGTTCGTGGGTGACGTCAAGCAGCGCGTGTAAAATCTCGAAGGATCGGTTTTCCCATTCCGGGTTGAACTCTGAGTAGGCTGTCGGCTCGATAGATCGCTCGAGCGTCCGCCTTCACCTTATCGTTGATCGTGACCGACGGATGTGGAGGGGCTGGCGCCGTCACCGCTCCGCTTTCTTCCGCCTCGCTTCCGACGCAACCCGCGAGCGTCGAGGCCGAAAGCACAAGTACAACACGCCACCGAACACCAGCGCCGACAAGCCGACTATCGCTTGAAGCTCGTTGACTCCGCTCAGCAGCCAGATGGAGATGGCTGCGGCGAGCAATGGGACCGCTGCCCCGCCCGGAATCTTGAACGCTCGCACTGCAAGCGGCATCCTTCGGCGCAGCACGGGCACCGCAAGGCACGTAGTCGCGCTGAACAACAACCGCGAGATCGCGCTCACCGCAACCAAGTCATCGAACGTCAGCCACAGTGACAGCAGCCACGCCGCGATCGCGAAGACCGCTATCGCAACGTGAGGCGTACGGTACCGCGCATGTACTCGCGCAAGCACGGCAGGCAATTGCTTCCCTTCCCCCAACGCATACAAGATGCGAGGCCCCACCAGCATCAGCGCGCTGTTGCTGCCGCTGGTCGAGAGCACGGCGCCCACCGTGATCGCGATTGCGCCCGCCGGTCCCAGGAACTCTCTGCCCGCCGAAGCCAGCGGGGTCTTATCACCCGCAAGTCCCGGAAGCGTCCCTAGCGCCACAATCTGTATGAGCATATAGATGACCGTCGTCACCGCGATGGACGTGAAGAGAGCCACGGGCAGACTTCGAGCCGGATCTTTGACCTCTTCGCTCGGCACCGACGCGTTTTCAAAGCCTCCGAACGCGAAGATCAACGCGAGACTCGCCTCTCGCAAACCGTGCATCGGGGGAATCGCGAGTATCTCAACCCGGCTCCCATCGACAAAGAACAACCCCACGCCGACGAACAGCAAGAGAGGAAGCAGCTTCGCTATCGTCAGCACGTTCACCGCCCATGCTCCGGCTCGCACACCGACGAAGTTCAGCCACGCGAGCCCCGCACTCAGAAGCGTCAACGCCGCAACACGGCCGACTCCGCTCCCGAGCGGCAGCCAGAGATCGCCCAGATAGTCGGCGAACTTAGTGGCAATCGCCGCCGCCGCCGTCAACCGAGTCAGGAAGAATACCCACCCGACTTCGAACCCAACAAACGAGCCGAACGCTTCCCGCGCGTAGACGTAGGGCCCGCCAGTCCGCTCGAACATGCTTCCAGCTTCGGCGAAACACATGACGATCAGCGCCGTAGCCAGCGCAGCGACAACGTACGCAGCCGGGCTTGCAGGGCCGAGAATCTTCGCGACCGTCGCCGGTAGTCCGAAGATTCCCGAGCCAATGACGCCGTTGAGCGAGATCGCTGTAAGCCCCAACAACCCTACGGCTCGAATGAACCGCGGAGCAGCTTCGGCGGGAACTCGCTCAGTCGTCATGGATGATCCTTGTCTTAGACGTTATTGAGAATCGACAACGCCGTCTCGCTGAATATCCGCTGCTTCTCGAACTCAGGAATCGTGAGGTCCTCTATGGAAGAAACCGAGCGGTCGATCGAACCGAGCATATGCGGGTAATCGCTTCCCATCAGCATGTGGTCCGTCCCGACAAGATCGCGAGCCATCCTCAGCGTGTGTGGGCTGAACGTCACCGTGTCATAGTAGAGTTTCTTCAAATAAGTGCTCGGCAGTTTGTCGATCTTCGCCCGGCATTCGGCAAAGTCGCGAAAGCCGTTGTCGAGACGCTCCATCAGGTACGGGACGGCGCCACCGAGATGTCCGATGATCCATCGAATGTCGGGAAAGTCCGCGAACATCCCATCGAAACACATTCGCGCAACCGCGAGCGTCGTATCGAATGGAAAGCCGACCAGCGGTCCGAGCACGTACTCGTTGAATTGCTCGGCGGCGGCCGGAATCATCGGGTGGAGGAAGATACACAGCTTCATTCGGTTGGCTTCTTCGAAAAACGGGCGGTAGAGGGGAGCCGTCAACGCGCGGCCTCTGATGTTGCTCAGCAGGATGACCCCGTTCATTCTCAGGTCGTCGATTGCTCGATGAAGCTCCGCGAGTGCATCGTCGGGTGAATCCATCGGTATCGACGCGAAGCCTTTGAAGCGCGACGGGTGCTCGGAGATCAGTTCCGCGTAAGCGTCGTTCACCAACTTCGCGACCTCCGGCTGTTGTTCCGCACCGGCAAAGAATACGTTTGGAGTCGAAAGCGATATGACCTCGAGGTCGATCCCCACTCGGTCCATGTCCTCGAGCCGCTTGACGGGGTCGGTCATGGGTTGGGTTACGCCAAAGAAGCGGGCGCCCTTGTATTTGATTATGGTCCGCCCGGCGGGGTCTTTGTCGAAAGCGAACTCAGAGGCCGAGTCGCGAATCATCTGAAAATAGGCTTGGGGGTAGTAGTGAGTGTGGACGTCGATCCTCATTCTTCGCTCCTCAACTTGTAGAATGGTTCGTCGCAGCGGAGAGCGGCAGACTAACACGAAAAAGCGGCCCGCTGCCACGGCGCCCGCTGGATCGGGTGAGCGTCGAGCTAAAGCGCTCGGCCGCCTCTCTACCGCAGAACAGCACTCCACACATCGCGAAAGGGTAGGCCGGTGCCTCACCCTACGCGAAGCGCCGCGCGCAGTTCCCGTTGTTCACACTACGCCGCTACGACTTTGGGGGGTCCGCTGACGCCGTGCGACCCTGTAGGCTGGAGTTAAACGACCCAACTGGGTGCGGCGGACTCTAGTACGTATTGTCCCCGCGCATCACAACGGGGATCGTCTTCAGCATGATCTTCAAATCCAGCAGCGGCGACCAGTTCTCAATGTAGAAAACATCCAGCCGCACCATCTCCTCGAAGTGCAGCCGGTTTCTCCCGCTCACCTGCCACAGCCCCGTTATGCCCGGCTTTACGTGAAACCGCGCGCGGTGCCAGTCGCTGTATTGACGCACTTCATACGCAAGCGGCGGACGCGGCCCGACGATGCTCATCTGACCCATCAGCACGTTGATCACCTGCGGCAACTCGTCAACCGAGTAGCGCCGCATCCAGCCGCCGATCTTCGTCAGGCGCGGGTCGTCCTTCACCTTGCCGTAGATCGGCTCGTCCGCCGTTCCTTGATTCGCATCCTCCCCGTTGATCATTCGCGCCATCAAGTCCCGGTGCGCCTGATCGTCTTCGCCCTCTCGCATCGAACGGAACTTGATCATCAAAAACAGCTTGCCATCCATCCCCACGCGCTCTTGCCTGAGAAAGATCGGCCCCTTCGACTCCAGCTTGATCAGAATCGCGAGCGCGACCCAGAAGGGCCACGTCACGAGCAGAGCCAGCGCGGCGACGATCACATCCATACCGCGTTTGAGGGCTCGTTGCGGTCCGCGCAGTGGTTCCTCAAACAGCTTGATCATCGGGAGCGTGCCGATCGTCGCGATCTCGGTCTTGCCCGGCAGGCAATCGAACAGGTTCGGGATGACTCGGTACTTGATGTGATGGTCGCGGCCGCATTCCATCAGCACTTCGAACATCTTCTTCGGGTTGATGCGGTCGTCCGTGATCAACACTTCTTCAACGCCGTACCGCCTCACCATCTCAGGCAAGCTGTCGAAATCACCAAGCCGCCTGACTCCGTACCGCAACGCCGAGTCGCCGTTTTCATCGCCCTGGGCCGTCACCACGCCGACGAGCTTGTAGCCCAGGCGCGACTTCTCCGACATCTCCTGTATGCAGACCTGCGCCATCTCTCCCGCGCCGACAACGATCGTCGGAATGAGGTTGCGCTCGTTGGCGCGCAGCAAGACCTGGCTCAATCTGACGACGGCCCGCGTCGACCACAGCAACCCCATCGAGATCAGCCAGTCGTAAACGAACAAGAGCCGCGAGTAAGAGAAATCGAGGTAAACCAGCTTGCCGTCGCGATACGAGAAGCCCTTCCGGAACAGAAACGCGATCAACACCATGACCAGGAAGCCAAGCGTTGCCGCCTTCACGATTCTCACCAGGTCGCCGGAAAACGAGAACTCGCCGCGCAGCTTGTAGAAGCCGTAACGGCGCAAGGCGTACATCTTCACGAAGGGAACGAACAGCATCAGGCTGAAGTAGGGCTCGAATTCGGGTGAGATATCAACCGGCAAGGCGTGCCCGGTCGACCAGACGAACGCGCTCGTGTTCTGTCTCAGCTTGTACGCTACGATGAATGCCAGAATGGAGAGGGCCGTATCGATCAGCACGAGCGCGGCGACGGGAGCCGCCGCCCACGCGATGCTCTTGCGGCGAACTCCGGTCTTGATCGACTGCCCGGCTACGGCGGCGACGTGATCAGTCATTGTCCTTCACCCCAGTCTCGGTTCGGTGTGAGGTGCGCGCGGACGGTACCCTGCAAGGGGACAAGTCGGATTCTGATCGTATGAAAGCGAACCTCGAACTGCTAAGAAACCCATTCCGTTCCGCAACTGTTCAACTGCAACACCCCTGCCGCGCAGTTCAGTCGGGGAGAGCACGCGGCCCGTGGCACCCGCGATTCATTTCCACGAAGCTTGTTATCATAGTCCCCGCGCAAAGCGCCCGCAAGAAGAAGGACTGTGCCAGTCGGGCCTGGCTACATCACCTCAACAGGAACGCTCACCTCGACGTTCTTCGGCAGAAGACACTTCTCGTCGTTGCAAGCTTGAACTCTCAACGCGCCGCGAATGATGTGCGTGCCGCCGGCGAGCCCGGCAGTCGCGGTAACAGTGGCCCTGAGTACGACTCTCCCCTCGAACACGGACATCGGCTTTCGGGAGAAGCGGAACTTCTTCAACAGCGCCTTCGGATAGACAACTCGCGAGGTCGTCAGGCCGGCCGGAGGTTCGAGCTTCAGTGAAGTCGCCACGAGGAAATCATCTCCCGGCCGGTTCGAGTTGATGTGGTACCCGGATTCAATCTCAAGGACGATGGCGATCTGGACCTTCGCGCCTTGTTTGATCTTGTAGACGGCTTGCTCGGGGCGCACGTTGACGACGCTCGCTGAAGTCTGAGCGCTTGCGGCCACGGCAAGGGTGAGAACGAAAAGCACGAGAAGAATTGAGCGGTGTGTCATTCGATTCCCTCAGACAAACCTACGAGTCTCGCTGAGGCTCCCTTTTCAGTGTCGCGTCGAACGATGAGACTACCCTAGAAAAAGGGGCGATGTCCGAAACCCCGACGGCGGCCCGACGAGAATGCTCTAGGCGTCAGCCCGGAGCAGCTTGTTATCAGCCTAACCGCCAGCCAGAAACCCAACGAGAATGCTTCGGGCGTCAGCCCGGAGCAGCTTGCTATCAGCCTAACCGCCTACGGGAAACCCGACGAGAATGCTCTAGGCGTCAGCCCGGAGCAGCTTGCTATCAGCCTAACCGCCTGCGGGAAACCCGACATCAACTGTTTGAGTTGCTCCGCTTCTGATCGCCTCAACCGCGGCAATCGCCGTCAAGCTGGTCGCAACGAGCGACGCAAGCGGGATCGCAGCCGTGCCCTTTCGCGCGGCTTCGAAGAAGGCTCTTATCTCAGCGGCGTGTCCCTTGTCCTGCGTGCCTCCCCCGAGCCGCTTCCTCCTTCCATCGCGTACGAACTCGGCGCTCTTGAAGTCGTCGATGATCGCCACAGAGCGGCCACGGAAGACTTCAACTCTCTCCTTAGCGACTGCCGCGTCGCCGCTTGCCGCGTATATGATGGAGACGATCGAGCCGTCGGCCATGCCGATCGAAATTGAAACGCTGTCGTCAATGAAGCCCGCGGCCGCCGATTGCGGCACTGCCTCCCCGCTCACTCGCACCGGCAGCGAGTCCGTCAGATACTGCGCGAAGTCGATGAAGTGGCACACTTCGCCGATGATGCGCCCGCCGCCTTCGATTTCGTCGTGCGACCAGTGCTCCGCCGGTAGCTGCCCGGCGTTGATCCGATAGACGATGGTCATCGGTCCCGCCAAATCGGCCAGCCGCTTCTTGACCTCGCCCGCAAGCGGCGCGAACCTGCGATTGTAGCCGACCATAAGCACGCCGCCCGATCGCCCCGCCGCTTCGACGACCTTGCGCAACTCGGCCTTGTTGGTCGCGAGCGGCTTTTCGACGAAGACCGACTTGCCGCGCGCGAGAGCTTCGGCAGCCAGACTCGCGTGCAAATCGTGCCGCGTCGCAATGAACACACAGTTAATCTGTTCGTCGTCGACCACGCGCTTCCAGTCGGTTGTCGCGCAGGCGAATCCGAATTGGTCAGCAGTGTTCTTCGCGCTAATGCCGGTCGCGGTCGCGACGCAGAGCAATTGCACGTTGGGCTCGCGCCGCACCAGGGGGAGCAGAACTCCGCGCGCGAAGTTCCCGGCTCCAACGAAGCCGACGGCCGCGGCTCCGGCAACCGAAGCCCGCTTATGAACCGTTGTTAGGACGTCGGGCGAGATGTTAGCAGGCGCGGGGTACTCGAGCACAACACCGCAACAGTGCTCTCCGCTCCGGCCCAGTATCAATTCGTACGCCGAGTCAGCCGCAGCTACAGAGAATCTGTGCGTGGCGAGAATCTCGGTGTTGACCGAGCCGTCGGCGACAAGCCGCAGGAACGCTTCCATGTTGCGCCGCTCAGTCCAGCGCACGTAGCCAATCGGGTAATCGATCCCCTTCTCCTCGTATTCGGGGTCATAGCGGCCGGGGCCATATGACCGCGAGAGTTTCAACTCGAGTTCCTTGCCGTAAAACGCGTGTCGGGGCACGTTCATGCCCACGAGCCCAACGACGACGACGGTACCTCGGTCTCGCGCGATCTCAGCGGCCAGCTCGATTGGGTCATCCGACTTCGTACCGGCGGTGATGATGATGCTGTCGGCGCCGCGCCCTGCCGTCATCGCCTCGCACTGTTTTCGAGCGCGGTCGTAATCGCTCGCGACGAAATCGGCGCCGGAGCGTCTCGCCAATTCGCAAGCCCATCCGTCGATGTCGATTCCCAAGACATCGCAGCCGGCCGCCTTGAGAAGCTGAACGGTCAACTGCCCCACGAGGCCCAGCCCGATGACTGCGACGGTCTCGCCGAGCCGCGCGCCGGCCTGCCGGACTGAATGGAGCGCGATCGACCCGACCGTCGTGAAGGCCGCGGCGGCAAGCGAGGCCCCTTCGGGAATCTTGCAACAGAGGTTCTTTGGTATGAAGTTCACCTCCGCGTGCGACGCGTAGCCCGCGCCGGCGCAGGCCACGAGGTCGCCGACTTTGAATTCGGCGGCTCCCTCGCCGACGGCGACGACGCTTCCTGACGTGCTGTAGCCCAGCGGCTTGATCTGGTCCAGGCGCGACCTGACTTTTTCGTAGGTCGAACGCAAGCCCTCCCGCTTGAAGGTGTCGATGACCTGACGGACAAGGTCGGGGCGTTCACGGGCCTTGCCGATCAGCGAACTCTGGGCCGTCTCAACGATGGTGCGTTCGGTGCCCGGACTTATCAACGAGTACGCGGTGCGAACCAGGACGCCACGCGGTCTGAGAGAGGGCGGCGGAAGCTCTTCGACTTTGAGTTCGCCGGTGCGGAAGTTTTGGACCACTTGTTTCATCGGAAGAGTCGCTCGGTCCTGAGCGGCGGAGCCTGGATCACACCAGCGGGTACTCGGCTCGCATTTTGTGCCTGAGGTTCTGCAAGACCTTATGCACCTGCCGTGGAGTCACCTTTGGAATCTTCGCCGCGATGGTGTAGTGCAGGCCGTGGTCGGGCGGCGAGGCCAGTTCAAGATAAGCCATGTATTCATCCAGGATTTGTTGTCTGGCTTCGGGCGGCGGGTCAGGAACGTTGGCGAACGTGCCTTCATCGTCGTGTAGAACGTCGAGCCACCTCAGCACCTGCCATCGCGTAACGTAACCAAGCTGTTCTGCTATCCTCGCGGGCAATTCAGTCAAGCTGTATCGCTGATTCTTCAACTCTTGCCAGTAATCCTTCTCGATCTCGAAAAGCTGCTGGCGCGAGGGAGTCGGCGTGGGCGACTGTTCGTACTGGGTCATCGACCACTCGCGAATCAATTTCATGACCTGCTTGTAAGGGACGGTGAGCGCGAGGCTGATGGCTCGACGCCTTCCGCCATCGGGTCTGTGGCCGGTCTCGACGAACCGTCGGTACATTTCGACCGCCCGTTCTTTGAGTTCCGGCGTCAGGAGGACCCTAGATCGGTTTAGTTCCTTGATTACGTCGGCGACGACCTGTCGCTTGACCCATAGTTTTGTGGCGATCTGGGAGTGGACATCGCGAAGCGGAATGTTGCCGGAGACAAATTCCTCTTCGTAAAGCTGAGTGATACGGCGACGGTTCTCCGGCGTCAACAGACCCATCTTTGGCGCGCGGGGTTCTCGGTGTCTTCGCTCGCCTGCCGGGGGCGTCGGCGCTTCAGGCACGGGGCGCGGCGCGACGCGGGTCACCTGGGCCTGGGCCCTTGCTTCCGCCGGCACGTGCTTGACGACACGTTTCTTGGTGCACTTCAGGCAATGCGAAGCTTTTCGATCGGGGGAGAAGAACGTTGCGTTGCAAACCGAACAGCTTCGGCGAAATTTCATTCCACTCATAATGCGTTTCAGTAGTCTAAATACGCGGGCGCCAAACTTCAACCCGAAAGCGCTCGCGACGCTCGCGACGCTCGCGACATCGGATCGACCACTCCCGCGCGCTGCTGGTTCGATGGCGGCACTGGTTCAATCATAATGCCTGGGGCAACCGCTCGACATCGACTATCGGCACGACGCGCCCGGAATGCTTGAAGCAGGCGCTTGCCGTCCACCAGGATGGCTTTCCCTTGCGCGACTCCGGAGGTCTGGGCTTCAGCACCTGCTTTGACGACAGCGCGACGACACCCTCGACGTGATCGGCCAGCAGACCGAGCTGGGCTTCCCCCTTCAAAAGGATCAACCGTGTTTTGGCCGAGGTGGAAGCCGCTTCCAGATTAAGGCTGACTGCCAGCGTGATCCGTCCGCGCACACTTCCTATGCCGGTGAGGCCCTCCGGCGCGTTCGGCAGCGGCGATAACCGCGGGCAGTCGACGACGCCTTCCGTGCCTTCGACGCTGATGGCAAAACGCTCGCCGCCGAATTCGAAGATCAGAACGGAGACGAAGGGGCCTGCTCTGCCGTCCACTTCGGCCACGGCGGCTTCGGTCGATTGCTGCGATAACGATTCACTTCTGGTCATCGATTTCGCGAGCCTATTAGCTGAACTACGCGGGCTACAGTCTCATGCTCCGATGCAAGAGCAGATTCGGGAGATCGACGACGAGCGCCACCTCACCGCCCTCCAGGTCGACCGCGCCGCTCACGCCTTTGAACCTGCCGCCAAGCGCACCGAGCGACTTCACAATGATTTCACGCTGGCCATCGAACTGGTCCACTGCGATCGCGACGGTTCTATCCGCCGCCCGTGTGATGAAAGCCGGGACGCGGGACCTCGAATGAGCGACGCCGCCATCCCCATTTGAATTGCGGTCCGGCTTGCTCAAGAGCCTCGCGCCGCCCAGACCGAGCAAGTAAGCAAGTTCCACGAGCGGCACCGGCTCGCCGCGCCACTCCACGCTGCGGCGTCCGTCGCGCCCCAACACCGAGTCGGAACCCACGTAGATTAGCTCGATTATCTGGCCAACGTCGATTGCGTATGGCCAGCCGCCCGACCTGATGATGAACGCAGAGACCATCACCAGGGTAGTCGGCAGCGAGACATCAAATCGCGTTCCCTCGCCGCGTTCTGAGAACACGCGAATGAATCCGCCCAGGTCCGCAACCGCCCGTTCGACTGCATCGAGACCCACGCCGCGTCCCGAAATCGGGGAGACGTGCCCCGCCGTCGAAAACGACGGCCGGAAGATCAGCCGCAGTGTCTCTTCGCCGGTCAGTTCCTCCTCAGCGCCTATCGCACCGATTTCAATCGCCCGCCGGCGCACTTCCGCGCGGTCGATTCCCCGTCCGTCGTCTGAAATCGAGATGATAGCGCGCGTCCCTTCGAGGCGGGCGGCAATCTTGATCTTCCCGCGCGCGGGTTTGCCAGCAAGACGGCGCGCTTCCGGAAGCTCGATCCCGTGATCAATCGCGTTGCGGAGAATGTGGTAGATCGCGTCGGAGATGCGATCTACGATCACCTTATCCAACTGGGTCTCGCGTCCTGTTACTTCGACTGCAACCGACTTCCCCAACTCGCGGGCGAGGCGTCCGGCGAGCCTCGCTGCTCGCGTGAAAGTCTGGGCCAGCGACACCATTCGCAGTCCGACCAGCCGCTCCTCAAGATCGAGGAACCCACGCTCGATCCGGCGGGCGCTGAACTTCAGATCGAACCTGTCCCTCGCCCCACACTCTCTCTCGGCCAGGCGCCGGTCAGCCATCGTTGCCAGGTTTTCGGTCTCGATCGCCAACTGATGTGCCAAACCCGACAGCTCGTCGATTTGGAAAAGTTCCACGCGCACGCTCGGCGAGAGGGGCTGAAGCGATTCCTGTGCGAACGAGGGCGGGAGCAGGGAACTCAACGGCGCAGCAGTCGGCGCGGCGGCCTTGTCCGGCTTCGACTGTCTTCGCCCTACGCCCTTCAGCGCGGCGCCGGCGCGCTGCCATGACGATGCCCCCAAGCGATCAAGGCGGCCGCCGTAGGCCTTGAGCGTGCGCTTGATTTCGGATTCCTTATTCTGAGTCGCGATCAGAAGCCTGAGCCCGACAAGAGTTGGCGTGCTGCTTGTGGCAGGCAGGGTCGAGATGAGCTCGCCCAACTCGTTCACCTTCGATACGAGAGCGCGATAACCGGAGTCGAGCGCCCCGGTCGCCAGTTCTACACTGAGCGCAAAGATCGCGCGGCCGGCTTTGAGGTTTTCCACGAGCCGGTGAGTCTCGAGTTCAGTGAGCATATCCTGCTCGGATTGAGCGAGCCCGAGCGATTGAAGAATCTCGACCTCTTGCTTGCTCTGCGCCTGCGACCGCGCAGCTATGGCGGTGAGCAACCCGCGGAAGCGGTCGCAGTCCTCCTCGGTTGCCGAACCGCGCGCCGCGCCGCCAAAGAGAGCCGCGAAACCCGCGCCCGCTTCCTGAAAGCCTGCCCTGGTCTCGCGGTCGAGAACCAAGCGGCCGAGCCGCAGGTCGTCGAGCACGTCTTCAAACTCGTGCGCCAGCGATTGGACCTCGGCCAGCCCCATCATCCCCGACAGTCCCTTGAGCGAGTGCACCGTGCGGAAGATCCGATTCACGAGATTGACGTCGGGCTCGGAGCCCGGCCGCGCCACCATCGAGTCGAGGTCGGTGATAAGCGCTTCGAGCAGCTCCTGCGACTCAGACAGGTATTCGCCCAGCAAGGTCTTGTCGTCGATTGTGGGGAGCCGGTTGGGCATAGGCGCCAATGCCTCAAGGCTGACCGATTTCGGTTGGTGAAGCGTGATTATACAACTCGACGCCGGTATTAGGAATCAGCCCCCGGTGGTACTCCAATCGCGCGCTCCTACGTGGTTGTAGCGAGCGAGGCGTCTTGCTTGGATTCGAGGTCTCGTTTAATGGCGTCGAGTATGCCGTTGATGAACTGGGTTGCTTCGAACGTGGAGAATCGCCGGGCAATCTCCAGCGCTTCGTTTATGACCACGGTCTTGGGAGTTTCAGGCTCGCAGAGGAATTCGTAGATTGCCAGCCGCAGGATGTTCCGATCGACGACCGCCATCCGCGAGATGCGCCAATTCTCGGCGCGCTCCTTGATCAGCGAGTCGATTTGATCGAGGTGAGATATCGCGCCGAGCGCAAGGTGATCGGAATACTCACGGTCAACCTCGCCGGCTTCTTCGCCGAACGCAGTCCAATAGCGATCAGCGAGGTCATCGGCACTCGGACGTGCGATGTCGTATTGAAAGAGCATTTGTAAGGCGCAAACCCGGGCCTTACGCCTGGCACCCATATTTAGACCTTACTTGACCCGCTGCAATAACTTCACCAAGCGCCAACAATCAGAACTCACGATAGAGGTTGGCGAGTTCCACTACGGTCATCGCGGCGTCGAACCCTTTATTACCGGACTTCGCGCCGGCCCGGTCGATGGCCTGTTCCAGATTATCTGCCGTCACCAAACCAAGCGCGACCGGTAGCGCGGCCTCGAGCGCGACCTGGGCTATCCCCTTGATTGCTTCTGCGGCTATGTACTCGTTGTGAGAGGTCTCTCCGCGAATGACGACCCCAAGACAGATGATGGCATCGTACTTTCCCGTCGCCGCAGCCCGCCGAGCTGCGACGGCAAGCTCGAACGATCCCGGGACGCGAATGATCGTGATGCTTTCGCCCGAACCGCCAAGCCGCTCCAATCCGTCGACCGCCCCGCTGATGAGCCGCGCGACGATGAAGTCATTCCAGCGGCTCGCGATTATGGCTACGCGAAGCCCTTTGGCATCCAGCCGCCCTTGAAGTGTGCTAGCCAATCCCGTCTCCCGCCGTGGCACTTTGCGCCGCGGCGACCTCTTCCTACTTCGAGATTCGTCGAACAGCCTGCGACGAACACGCTCTTTCAAGTTTAATCATTCATCGCGATTCGTTGGTAGCGACCGTCGAGCAGTATAGGTATCGCGTTTAAGCGATGTCAAGCAAGGCGACCAGACCAGATTATCCCGCGTGACACTAATTTGAGTAAGGTAGGAGCACACGCATGCTAGGTCTATTGCGACCACGTTGGAGAGGCACTACAAACGTCGGGGCGGCCCGAACTCACGTGAGGTCGCCCGCTGACGAGGCCGTTACGCCGACTTCGCTGAGCACGGGGCCTTCGACGTCGGCGTAATCCATTTTTTTCCTGTCCATCCGATTCGGATCGCGTAGGTCAATGAGACCCTTCGCCTGCAGTTGCTTGAAGTATTCGATAAGCTTCGACTTCATCTCCGCCGGAATAGAGCTGAGAACTTCGTCAAGGGAGAGGTTGTGTTCGACGGCGAGGGAGACGATTCGGTACACGAGCTTTTCCACCTTCGCGCATTTATTGCCTGCGGTGATCCAATAGGTTGTCACGTCGCCGTTGCTCATCACGGGCTCGATTTCACGCTCCCACTCGCAGAAGTTGGCGTAGTTTGGCTCAGCAGGTAGCTTAACCAATTCCTTGATGTGTTCCAGGTAATCGAGTCTGTTCTTTAGAACGCGGGAGATGTCAAAGTGGGATTCGTTGAGCTTGCCCGGCACGGCTAAAGTGCAGCGGAGGAAATCCTCGTCGGTTTCCAACTCCTCGACGTCTACCGACTGCTCGTTGGCGGGATACATGTCGTCTATGGGATTATCCTTGAAGAACGTCCTGCCGCACTGATCGTAATAGACCATCGAGTGCAGCGTGTCGGTGCCGCCGGCCCACGGGCGCCCGAGGATTTTTGGAAACACGCCGCCGTCGCCATCGAATGACGCATCGCTGTCCTCGGTCAGCAGTACTTCACGGTCGTTGTCGGCGCCGACGCGAAAGGCTATCGCACGCGCGACGTCTGCGTCTTTGGTGTCTATGAGCTCAATGCCGAACTGTTCCGGGTTCTTCGCGATAATAGAGGTGCCGGTGAGCAGAAATGATCCCATTCCCCCGGTCGACCAATGGTCGCGGTTCAGTTGAACGAAATTGAACGTCTCGTTTTTTTCCGCTGGTGTCTCAGTGGGAAAGTCGGTGAAGGCCATAAGCTGGACCGCGACGCCGGCCGAGGCAAAGTTCTTCATCGTCTCGGCCATGTGACTGACCTTGGTCCCCTTATCTATCAGGTCGAGGATCCTCTGGTTTCCCGACTCCATGCCGAACGAAATGCAAACGCAACCACTCTTGATCATCTTCTCACATCGTTCGGGGCTGAAGATCTTCTCCATCCGCAGTTCGGAAGCCCACCGGATATCGAGCCCGGAGTCGATGATCGCGTCCGAAAGCCTCTCGATATACCCGGGCGCCATCACGTCGACCGCAAAGTAAACGTAGCGCGCGCCGTGTACTTCCTTGGTCCGTCGGATGTCTTCCACTACGCGCTCGATCTTCCTCTCGCGCCAGGGGGAAGTCGGGCTATCGGTGTTGAGTCCGTAGTCGCAGAACGTGCACCGGTTCCAGTAGCACCCTCGCGTTGGAGCATAGTTGATGCCGCGTTCCGGCGAGAGGTAGAGCTCCCAACGGTAGTCGTAGGACGGAGGGCCAAGTTCGTTCACATTCTCATAGTGTATCTGCTGCGGAAACCGCAGCTCGTCACGCGTCGGATTGTAGGTGATAGTGTTGGGAATCCGGCGATCAAGGAGCGAATCGCTCGCGCAGTCCGCGATTTCGCAGATGGCCGTCTCGCCCTCTCCAACTACGATTGCGTCGCAGTGATCGAAGAACCTCTTCATCTGCGATTTGTCCTTGAGGTACTTGTACAACTGGCTGATCGATGTGCCGCCAAATATCACTTTCTTCTCAGGCCATCGCCGCTTCAGAGCGCGTGCGAGGTGCAGCGCATAGCAGAGTTGGTGATCGTAGATGATGCTAATGCCGAAGCACTCGGTGTCGGCGAACTGGGGGTCGTGGCAGAGCCGCTCATCGACAAAACGTGAGAACGGCGCGCAAATCCTCTCGGCCAATTCCCGGCTGAGCAGATCGTTGAGATGATAGACAGAATACCGCGCCCGGCTCATCTGTCTGAAGTGTGCAATCTCGGAAGGGTACGAAAGCGCGCCTATGAATCCGAAATAGGCGAGCATGAGATTCACTCGCTTGAGATAAGCGGGGAAGTCCAGGAACGCTTCCTTACTCCTGAAGCCATCAACTGCCTTGCTCAGTTCCGCGAAATCCAGTTTGTTGTGCACCCAAAGGCCGTAGTATTCCTCCTGCTCGCGGAAGTTCAGCTCAGATCGCGATTCCAGGTGGCTGAGTCTTCGTTCCCATTCCTCGTAGAAGCTGAGCACGCTGTCCTCCTCGAGGCAGTAGTTCACGAACTCGACGTTGACATCTCGCATCGACACGTTCGTGAAACCATTGTGCAGGGCGTGGCCGGCCAGGTACGCCATCGAATGATACGGGAGGGTCGGGTCGTCCATCGGAGGGTGCAACAGCAAGGTCTTCATAGCGATACTCCTTATCTCCAAATGCATTCGGCAGCGGGCTCGTTACGCCGCTTCGGACGAAGCTCTGAAACTTCGGAGCTTCGCCAGCGCAAGGCGAATCAGGCTGCCGAGGTACCGGTAGATCCCCAGCAGAGCAGTGCAGGGAAAGGCGACTGCGAAAAACAGCGTGATCGATACGTGGACGAATTTGATTACATCGTAGCTTCGAACGGCATCTACCATCGCCTGGAGAATCCGAGGGTAGACGACGGGGATCTGCGTGACCATCCCGCTTACGTAGCGGTAGCCTATCCAGAGAATCACAAACAAGAAGGCGTTTGAAAGCGCCGCATAGACCACGAATACCCAGTACCTGTGCCCGCGTAACTGCCGCAGTGGCTCGACGGGGTGCGAAGGCACGAAAACCTTCTTGAGAGAGTTCCTGATGTAGGATAGCGAGGTCCGGTACAGATCCGGCATCGCGAGGTAGTCAACCAGGAACCAGTAGCCGTCGAAATGAAAGACCGGATTCAGATTAAGCAAAGCCATGAAGTCGATGAAGTAACAGACGGCGAAGTATTCCGGCGCGGACGTGAGGACCGCCAAACCCGCGAACATCGCGAAGACAAGCTGCTGGAAGTAGATGCCGCCAAGGTCGACGACCATCCGTTGTTTCCGGCGGAAGCGCCATACCTCCGAGACATCGGCATAAAAGCTGGGCAACAGCACATAAAGCCCGAATCCGATTTTCCCCGGTGAGCCGCCGAACTTGGAGACGGCCGCGGCGTGGCCGAACTCGTGAAACAAGATGCTAGCCAGGCACAAGAGCAGCACCCATAGCGAGCCCGGCTTCGCGGCAAACCTTGAGGCCGGGTGCTCGACGTAAACGAAAAAGTGCGCCAAGCCAATCAGTAAGAGTCCCAGGGTGACCGCCGTGGGCCGGTAGAGGACCTGGAGCCGCGAGGCAACGGGTACGACATAGCGTTCGGGGATGAGATCCCAGTGCAACAGGAACGGGGTTCCGGCCTTTCGTGTTGGCGGCACGGGATGGTCAAAGTTCTCGAAGAGACCAAGCGACCCGTATTGCTTTTCAAGAAAATCTCTTAGCTGCTGCGCCGACAGGGCGTGCAAATCCGATGCGATCTCCTCAAGGCTCGAGGTTCCATCGAGGCGCTCGAGAATCGCCTTCGCTGCCGCCGATACTCGGAACTGCCGCCTGTCGGGACTACTAAGGATGAACTCTTGTTTTTCTTCCCCGCCATCGTAGGCATGGAACGCGCAACCGTCGCGTAACTTGAGATAGGTCGCCTGGCCGCCGGTGTCTAAAACCGGCAGGTGACCACTCATCCGCTGCAGAGGCGGAGCGATCACCTGCCTATCTTCAGCCAGAGGAACTCCTGGGTTCATGCACGAGCCTTAGACATCGTCACTCGACGTTACAGAATGTCGATGTTGTTGTTGTTGTTATTGTTATTGTTGTTGTTGTTCGTGTCGAGCGCACTCAGTGCACCCATCGGATCGACGAAAACCTGGAGCTCAAGTCTCGTCTCCAATTCCTGCGGAATCAACTCAGACAGCAGTTGATTCACGAGGACAAGCTTATCCTTTACTGGATTCTGCGTCATCGTGTCTCCTTTCTTGAGAGTGGGAGTTGCGAATGACCGAATTCTCCTTGAACGAGATATGTCGATGCAATCACTATTCATTGGGGATTTTTGCTATTCATTGGGGATTCTTGCCCCTAACCCGCCTGAACTCGCCAGGCCGCATCTGGAACGTCGCCTTGAAGTGATGGTCGAAGTCGCTGACGTGGTTATGACCGACCGCGGCGGCAACTTCCTTGATGCTCAACGTAGTAGTCAGCAGTAGTTCCTTCGCCTTGGTCATTCTCACAGCTCGCAGGTACTGCTTAATGCTTGCGCCAGTATGGCTTTTAAACACACGAGCCAGATGCCAGATTGAGATGTTAGCCTGCCTCGCCAGTTCTTTTAGGGTCAATCTGGAATCGGGGTATTGCTCCTGAACGAGCTTCTCGATGAGGCGTACCCGCGAGTCGGCAGTCGGATTCTCACGCACCCGATTAACGATGACGAGCGATATCTTTCGGATGCGAGCTCTTCCGAGTGCTGGTTTTTCCTCGTTTAGCGACAAGGAAGACCTGAGACGCACGCACAACCGATACATGTCGGCGAATCACGCCCGAGACCACGAGCCTGAACCTCGTGGTCGATATCCCGCCGCTGACGACCCCCGCTCGCCGACGTCCAATGCCACTGCTGAGAGTCGTTCTTACCGGCTAGGACCGTGGAAGCTACTGCTACTGCACGCGACGAATATTTATCGCGCCGTTTACGTTGCTCAAACTGACGCTAGCTCCGCCGTTTCCGAGCATCCCATCCATCTCTCGGGCCTCTTGGGCGCCCCGTCGCACCGTGAAGTTGAAATCGTTCGCGATGCTGCCGCGCACGTTAGTCGCCCGGATCGTGGCGCTCGCGCCGGAGGCGACATCCAGTATGATCCCGCCATTGACGGAACTCAGCACCAATGTCGTTCCCGGTTTCGCACGACCTAGAGATGTCCTCAATCGTCCGTTGACCGTCGACAATTTCACTTCGCCGGATACTTGCGTCGCCGTAACCTCCCCGTTCACGCTCGACGCATTCAGCCTCCCATCCAAGCCCTCGACCTGCAGCGTTCCGTTGACCAGTTGAATATTGTCGAGCCGAGCCCCTCTCGGCACCATCACGGTGTAGTCAACGGTGGCGGGATTCATCCGGCGCATATACGGATCGGAGTTCCAGTCCGTCGTCATGGTCGTCGTGTTGGTCGTGGTAGTCCCGGTTGCGGACGACGACGAGGTCCTCGACACGGTGGCCGCCAGGCCCGGATACGCCGTCCTGATGGCAATGGAATCCGTGCCCGCGTCTATCTTGATGTTGACTTCGGCAAGGCGCTCCTTCGTGTACGCGCGCTTGACGGCGTCAACCCGGACCTCATTGCGGTCCCACGCCTTGATGACCACGACCCCGGTGATCCCCTCGAGGCTGACGTGCCCGTCTGATGGGATCGCGAACGTCTGGTGGAACTCCTCCTGAAGCAAAACATTTGCCTGGGTGAAGGCGGGAAGCGAGGCCCCAAACAGCAATGCTACGGCGACAACCACGCTTATCGACCAGTGCTTGTTTACCATGTTCTCTGCTCCTAAGCCGCCACTTCAAAGAAGGCGGTTTCGACACGATCTTCACTCGGACCGAAGGGCAATCATCGGATCAACTTTCGCTGCCCTGCGCGCGGGGACATAGCTCGCGACGACGGCCGTTCCACACAACACCGCCACGACTATTATGAACACGAAGGGATCCAAAACGCTCACCTGATAAAGCAGCTTCGAAACAAAGCGGGTTAATGCAAGTGCGCCCCCGACCCCGATTACTGCGCCTAATACGACGAGCAGCAATCCCTGCCAAACGACGAGCCCGATTACGTCGCCGGCGCGCGCGCCCAAGGCCATGCGCACGCCGATCTCGTGAGTGCGCTGGCTGACAGAGTAGGCGACGACGCTGTAGGTCCCTATCGCCGCCAGCAGCAATGCGAAGCCGGCTAGCAGACCCAACAACAACGTGTCCAGGCGTCTTTGCGATATCGAATCCGAGAGAACCTGCTCCATCGTCTTGACGTTAAAGACCGGCTGGCTATTATCGACGGCCAGCACCTCGCGTCGCGCTGCGTTGATCAGCCCGGAAGGATCGCCCGCCGCGCGCGCTACCACCGTCATCGAAGCATACTGCAGATAGCCCGCGGCGTTTTGACCAAACGGAATGTAGCACTCGGGCTTCGCCTCAGCCCCCGGCCCGAAATGCCGGACATCGCGCACTACGCCGACAATCTCACGCCAATCGGGAGGCCCGCTCAGCCCCAACCTCTTTCCGAGAGGGTCCTCATCGGGAAAGAAACGACGTGCGAGCGTGTCGTTGATGATGACGACGCCTCGGGAATCGGCCCGGTCGGCCTCGCTGAACTTGTTCCCCTTTAGGAAGCTGATTCCCATCGCCGCGAAGTAGTCCGGCGTGATCGATCTGTACTCGGTCAGCGGAGCCTCACCTGATCCGGCTGGTTGCCGCCCTTCGATCACGAAGCTGGTCGAATCCGCCGCGCCGCTCAGCGGAAGATTGGTTATTGCCCCGACCGCCTCAACGCCGGCCAGGGGCCTGAGTCGCTCAACCACGCCCTGAAAGAACCCCGCGCGTTGCGCCGCCGTCGGATACTTGGATCTAGGCAACGCGATTTGCATCGTCAGGACACCTTCCCCATCGAAACCCAGGTCGACTTGTTGCAGTCTCAAGAAACTCTTGATCATCAAGCCGGCGCCCACCAGCGGTACGAGAGCGAGCGCAATCTCGAAGACGACCAGCAGGCTCTGGACGCGGCGGCCACGCAGGCCGCTCGAGCCGGTACGTCCTCCCTCTTTCAGTGCTTCGTTCAGGTCCGGACGCGACCCAACCAAGGCGGGAACTACGCCGAACAACAATCCAGTCACGAGCGAAACCAGGAAGGTCACGGCAACGACTCTCCCGTCCACACTGATCTCCCGGATGCGCGGAATGTACGTCGGATTGGACGCGACGAACATCTCCGTCCCGATGATTGCCAACAGCAGCCCCAGCCCACCTCCCAGTACGGCCAGCAATACGCTCTCGGTCAACAACTGTCGAGCAACCCTTCCTCGGGTCGCTCCCAGCGCGGTTCGAATCGCAATTTCCTTTTGCCGCGTGGCTGCCCTGGCTAATAACAGATTCGCTACGTTGGCACAGGCGATCAGCAGCACGAATCCGACTGCCGCCCACACGACCAACAGCGTCAGCTTGTACTTCCCGACGACCTGCTCCTGCAGGTCGACAAGCCGCACCCCAATTCCTCTGTTCGTCGTAGGAAAAGTATCTTCCAGCCGTTTCGTAATGCCGTCTATCTCCGACTGGGCTTGCTGCAACGTCACTCCACCTTTCAGCCGCCCGATGACCCCAAGGCTGTGGGTGTCTCGCACCGTCTTTTCCTTCGAGTCGAAGGCCAGCGGGGTCCAAACCTCCGAGGAACCGGGAGTCTGAAACCCTGCGGGCGACACTCCGACGATCGTCAAGGGTCGATCGTTGAGCGTCATGCTCTGGCCTACGGCAAGTGGATTAGATCCAAACCGCCGCTGCCAAAGTCCATAGCTTATGATCACGATCTGGTTCTTGCCCGCTTGGTCTTCGTCAGACGAGAAGGCCCGGCCGTAGGCGGGATTCACCCCGAGCACGTCAAAAAAATCCGCGGAGACGGCCGCGCCGCGTACCCGCTCGGGTTCGTTTTGACCTGCAATGTTGAAGCTCTGACCCCGGAAGGCCACTAGACCGTCCAACATCTGACTCTGATCGCGTATATCGAGGAAGTTCGCCGGTGCGATCGGAGCTTCGCTCAATTGCGGCTGCGTCCCCCAGCACCAGACGAGACGGTCTGCGGCTCCGAAGGGCAGAGGGCGCAGCAGCACGGCATTCACCGCTGTGAAGATCGCGCTGTTGGCTCCTATGCCGAGAGCCATGGCGACAATCGCAACGGTTGTGAAAACCGGTCGCTTGATCAGCAGCCTGAGACCGTAGCGAAGGTCCTGAAAGATAGCGTCCACGGGACTACCTCACGCGAGGAGCACGACAATGTTCTCAACCGTCTGAATTAGCCTTACCCTCCAAACGCGGCAAGGCTTCAATGCAACCGCTGAGCCGGAATCTCCCGTCACGCGACGCGACTTCGCTCCAGCTTATTGCGACATGGTTCACAACCTGGCGGGAATCAGCGTTCTTGACCAAAGCTCGTCTGGAAGTCAAATCGCGAGCTTGACGACCTTGCATCATTGCGTCTAAGTTACTGTGCTATATACCGAATTGCGCTGCCGCGGGCTCAACGACCCGTAGGCCCATCATCGTGGTGGAGACGCCCAAAGAAAGGGACCCCTATGGGCAAGCGGAGAGGCGCTGCCGAACGGGTTCCAAGACGATCAGCCTTCCGGTATCGCTGGCCGAAACCGCAAAAGGTCCTGTTCGATTATGAACAGTTCGATCCCAGAAGTGAGGATCGCCAACTAGGCCGCTGGAGACCGCTGGGGACTAAGAAGTCACGGTTCAGCCACTTAGTCTTTTACGAAGACACTGGCACAATACTTCCATCTCCGGTGAGTCCGAGGTAGAGAATGGACGTCCCACGCAAGTCTGCTGCACGCAAGCGCCGAATTCGCCGGACCAGCTACGTCCTGCTCGCGTTGGCCGTCATTGGCGGTGTAACGCTGGGGGTCTCGCAACTCAAGCCCGCACCACCCAGCGTCGAGCGCGCGACGGTCTGGGTCGATACCGTGAAGCGAGGTTCGATGCTGCGGCAAGTTCGAGGGCCGGGCACCCTGGTCCCTGAGGAGGTCCGTTGGATACCTGCCCTAACCCAGGGCCGAGTCGAGAGGATCGTTGTCAAACCCGGCGCGGCCGTCAAAGCCGACACTGTGATTCTCGAGCTGTCGAATCCTGAGTTGGAGCAAGCCGCGCTCGACGCCGAGTCTCAACTGAAAGCCGCGCAAGCCGAGCAGACGAGTCTGAGAATCCGGTTGGAGAGACAGTTATTGGACCAGCGGGCGATCGCTGCGACGGTCAAGACCGACTACAACACCGCCAAGCTTCAAGCAGAAGTCAACGAAGAGCTGGCCAAGCAAGGCCTGATTCCGGATCTCACACTCAGGGTTTCCAGGATGCGCGCCGAAGAGCTGGCCATTCGGAATCAAATAGAGGAGAACCGTCTGAGCATCAGTGGTGACGAGACCAGGGCGCTGCTTGCACAGCAGCAGGAGACTCTTGAACAGCGCCGGGCCGTCCATCAACTGCGCAAGAGCCAGCTCGACGCGCTTCGAGTCCGGCCGGGCATCGACGGCGTGCTCCAGGTCGTGCAGGTTCAGGTAGGCCAGCAAGTCACGCCTGGGACGAATCTGGCTCGGGTGGCCGATCCCGTCAGGCTCAAAGCCGAGCTTAGAATCGCCGAGACTCAAGCCAAAGACATTCAGATCGGCCAGCCGGTCTCCATCGACACTCGCAACGGGTTCATTCCCGGAAAAGTGAGCCGTATCGATCCGTCAGTGCAGGGAGGGACTCGCACCGTCGACGCGGAACTCGAGGGCGAGTTGCCCAAGGGCGCCGTTCCGGATTTGACCGTAGACGGGACAATCCAGCTTGAGAAACTCGACGACATCCTGTACGTCGGACGTCCGGTCCACGGCCAGGAGAACAGCACCGTGAAACTGTTCAAGCTTGAAGACGGAGGGCGCAGCGCCGCCCTCGTACCGGTGAAGCTGGGCCGCAGCTCGGTTACGACGGTTGAAATCCTGGAAGGCTTGAAGGAAGGCGATCAAGTTATTCTTTCCGACACGTCCCAGTGGGACAACAACGACCGCATTCGTCTAAACTGACGTCGCAATCAGAACCCCGGAGGAATGAAATGACATCGGCCCAACCGCTAATCCGACTCGAAGGAGTAACCAAAGTCTTCTACACCGACGAGGTAGAAACCCACGCGCTATCGGGAATACACCTCGAGATCAAGCGAGGCGAATACCTCTCGATAGCCGGCCCGTCCGGCTGCGGAAAATCTACGCTGCTGTCGATCCTCGGTCTGCTCGACTCTCCTTCAGAGGGCAACTACTGGCTGGACGGGAAACCGGTCGCCGATCTCGCGCTCTCCCGCCGCGCTCGCATTCGCAATCGTGAGGTCGGATTCATCTTCCAGAGTTTCAATTTGATTGGAGACCTGACCGTTTACGAGAACGTAGAGCTGCCGCTTACCTACCGTGGGCTGAAGTCGGCGGATCGAAGGAAGCGGGTCAATGACGCGCTCGAGCGAGTTGGAATGGCCCATCGCGCGAAGCATCTGCCGAGCCAGTTGTCCGGCGGGCAGCAACAGCGCGTCGCCGTCGCCCGAGCCGTCGCCGGGGACCCGCTCATCCTGCTGGCTGACGAGCCGACCGGGAACCTCGACTCGGTCAATGGCGAAGCGGTCATGGAGTTGCTGAGAGAGTTGCATCAGGGCGGCGCGACGATTTGCATGGTGACTCACGATCCCCGCTACGCCCGCCACGCCGATCGCGCCATTCACCTGTTCGACGGCCGCGTAGTCGATGACGAACACGAGGCGAGAGCAGAAAGAGAGCTGAAGGAGAGCGGGTTTGAGGTCGTCTGATCCCGCGGATCGACTCATATGATTCCGCGCTTGCCGCGGCCCGCGCGATCTAGCCACGCCCTGTCAGGACTACCCTACAAAGCTCGAGCCCTGCGCCTGTCGACAGATTACCCCTCCCGGATTATCAGGCTGAACGCCGTGGCTTCATTAGAATCAACTTGTTTTGCGACTGGTCTCCCTCCACGGCTGAGGTTAATATGAACGAGTCTTAGCGGAAACTCCGGATGAAAACTCAGGGTTCAGCCGATCCCAGAATCTTGATCGCCGACGATCAGCCCGACGTGATTGAGGCGCTACGCCTCATGCTTAAGGGCGACGGCTTTGAGATCGAAGCCGTGAACTCGCCCGCTGGCATCCTCGCAGCGCTCGACAAGCGCGATTTTGACCTGGTTTTGATCGACCTCAACTACGCGCGCGACACGACGTCGGGCCAGGAGGGCCTCGATCTCCTCTCGCGTATTCAAGCGATCGACAGTTCTCTGCCGGTAGTCGTGATGACCGCGTGGGGCAGCGTCGAAGTCGCAGTCGAAGCAATGCGACGCGGCGCGCGCGATTTCGTGCAGAAGCCCTGGGAGAACGCGCGTCTGCTCACCATCCTTCGAACTCAAATCGAGCTCGGCCGCGCGCTGAGAAAAGGTCAGCGATTGGAAGCGGAGAACCGGCTCCTGCGCGAGGAGGGGCGGCCGAAGCTGATAGCCGAGTCGCCGTCCATGCGGCCGGTGCTCGAGATCATCAGTCGCGTCGGTCCTTCCGAGGCCAACGTCCTCATCACCGGGGAGAATGGGACCGGAAAGAACGTCGTCGCCCAGACGCTGCACGCCGTTTCAGACCGAGCCTCGAAACCGATGGTCACCGTGAATCTTGGCGGGCTCTCGGAGGGAGTATTCGAGAGCGAGATGTTCGGCCACGTTCGGGGCGCGTTCACCGACGCCAAGTCGGACCGCGCCGGCCGCTTCGAACTTGCCGAAGGCGGCACGCTGTTCCTGGATGAGATTGCGAACCTCCCGCCCAACCAACAGGCGAAACTGCTGCGCGTGCTCGAGACTGGCGAGTTCGAGCGCGTTGGATCATCGAAAACGCGGCGCAGCAACGTGCGGCTGATCTCGGCGACCAATGCCGACATCGAGGCGGAGGTCGCCGCCGGCCGCTTTCGCCGCGATTTGCTCTTCCGGCTCAACACCGTTGAGATCAGGCTGCCGCCGCTTAACGCGCGCATCGAAGACGTCCCGCTGTTGGCGCACCACTTCCTCCGGCAGCACACGAAGCGTTATCGTAAATCGATTGCCGGGTTCGACGCGGCGGCGATGAAAGCCCTGCAAAATCACCCGTGGCCCGGGAACGTTCGCGAGTTGGACCACGTGATCGAGCGCGCGGTGTTGATGTCGCAAGGGGATCTGCTGCGCGCGTCGGAGCTCGGGTTGCAGTCGGTCCTTGAGGTCACTCGGCGGCTGGACGAGATGAGCCTCGAGGAAGTCGAGGCGTTCCTGATACAGAAGACGCTGGCTCAGTGCGATGGCAACGTGAGCCGCGCCGCTGATAAGCTGGGGCTGAGCCGCAGCGCGCTCTACCGCCGCCTCCAGCGATTTGGATTATGAAGAGCTTCAGGCTGCCGATCGCCGGTTCCGTCGCCAAACCAGCCGTCCGGCCGAAGGCCCAAGGAGCGGACGAGCCGCCCGCCGCCGCGCACGCGAAACCGCTCACACCCCGAAGGCCGGCCAATCGCAGGCCGAGACACGATAGGCAGGTGTTCTTGCTGGCGCTTGCCGCCGCGGGCCCCGCCGTCGCGCTCGCGATGTACTTGCTGTGGACCGGACCTTTCACCGACAAGTACCAGTGGACCCTCAGTGTGATCGTCATCGGCGTCTGGCTGAGCGTTTCGTACGCCTTGCGAGAGCGCGTGGTATTCCCACTTCAGACGCTATCGAACCTGCTGGCTGCGTTGCGCGAGGGCGACTTTTCCATCCGAGCGCGGGGCGCGACTCATGATGATCCGCTGGGCGAGGCGTTGCTCGAAGTCAACTCCCTCAGCGAGACCTTGCGCGAGCAGCGGCTCGGTGCGCTCGAGGCAACCGCGTTGCTGCGAACCGTGATGGCGGAAATTGACGTTGCGATCTTCACCTTCGACGCGGACCAGCGATTGCGGCTGGTGAATCGCGCCGGGGAGCGGCTGCTGGCGCAGCCCGTGGAGCGGTTGTTGGGCCGACGCGCGGAGGAACTTGGGCTGGCCGACTGCCTGACCGGCGATACGACCAGGACGCTCCAAATGAGCTTTCCGGGAGGGGCGGCTCGCTGGGAAGTACGACGCACGACCTTCCGCGAGCGCGGCATTCCGCATCAACTGCTCGTGCTTTCCGACTTGAGCCGTGCGCTCCGCGAAGAAGAACGCGAGGCGTGGCAGCGCCTCGTCCGCGTGCTTGGCCACGAGTTGAATAACTCATTGACCCCGATCAAGTCGATCGCGGCGAGCTTGAAGACGGTTGCCTCTCAAGAACCGCGCGCCGGAGATTGGAAGGACGATATGCAGCGGGGCCTCGATGTGATTGCAACGAGAGCCGCCGCGCTCAGCCGGTTTCTCGACGCGTACTCGCGGCTGGCGAGGCTTCCGCGGCCGGACTTTCAAGCCGTCAACGTCGGCGCGTTGATCGAACGCGTCGCGAGTCTCGAGATGCGAATGACCGTCCTCCTGGCGTCCGGTCCGCAACTCACAGTGCAAGCCGATGGCGACCAGTTGGAGCAGGCGGTGATCAATCTGGTTCGCAACGCGGCTGACGCGTCGCTCGAGACCGGCGGCGCGGTCAGAGTCGGCTGGTCGCGATCACGCAACTGGGCTGAAGTGTGGGTCGAAGACGAGGGCCCGGGCCTCTCCAATACCTCGAATTTATTCGTGCCGTTTTTCACTACCAAGCCCGGCGGGTCGGGCATCGGCCTTGTGCTGAGCCGCCAAATCGCGGAAGCTCACGGCGGTAGCCTGACGCTCGAGAACAGGCAGGATGGGCGGGGCTGTCGCGCACGCATACGCCTTCCGATAATAGTCCCTTCCCAACAATCCGACTTGCGCTAATTCAGGTCGAGCGAGTTCGGGGCGTCTCACGCGCGTGCCTCGTGAACCGTGGTCCCTTCTGCTCCAACCCACCGCAAGCACTGCGGTCATTTCCCGTTGTTCATACTACTTCGCGACATGTTGGGGATTGCTGAGCGAGGGCAAGAACCTGCGGTGAACACGGAAGCGCTCGCCAATGAAATCGGGAATCTCTCTCCAACCGACTGCCCGTGAGTGACGTGCTGCCCTGGCTTACATTTCTCTCCGATTCGCGAGCGCCTTATTCATCGTCACTTCGTCGGCGTACTCGAGGTCGGAACCGACCGGGACTCCCATCGCGATCCGCGTCACTCGTACACCCAGGGGCTTCAACAGTCTGAACAAGTAATTCGCCGTCGCTTCACCTTCGGTGTTCGGATTCGTCGCGAGGATGATCTCTTCGACTTCGCCCTCTCGCAGTCGTTCGAGCAGGCTCGTGATCTTCAATTGCTCGGGCCCAATGCCTCGAATCGGTGAAAGCGCGCCGTGCAGCACGTGATAGAGTCCGTGGTACTCGCGCGTCTTCTCGATAGTCACGAGGTTGAACGGTTCTTCGACCACGAGTATCGCCTTTCGATCGCGAGTCGGGCTCGCGCAGAACCGGCAGGGGTCGGTGTCGGTGATGTTGTTGCAGATCGAGCAGAGAACGATCTTGTCTTTGACTTCGCGGATTGCCTCGACGAGACGGTCGGCGTCTTCGCGAGCAGAGCGCAACAAGTGAAAAGCGATTCGCTGAGCTGATTTGTGACCGATGCCGGGGAGCCGCTTCAGTTCGTCGAGCAGCCTTGTGACGGGTTCTACGTAGTCAAACATGATGATGATCAAAAGCCGCGTTGTCCGGGCTCCGCAAGTTGCGGAGGGAGTCCCGGACTCGCCACAATGACACGAGGTCACAAAGAACACACGAAGTTCGTCATTGACCGGGCCACTTTGTGTCTTGGTGTCTTAGTGGCAGAGTTCTACGTGTTTCAGCACCCGCTAGAACGGCGCGTCATCCCCTAAGCCCATACCGCCGAGTTTCATTCCCAGTTTACCCTTCATGGCTTCATCGACCTTGCGCGAGGCTTCATTGACGGCGGCCACGATCAGGTCCTGGAGCATTTCGACGTCGCCGGATTTGACCACGTCGGGATCGATTCTGATATCGACCAGTTCCTTTGCGCCGTTCATTGCCACGGTGACAATGCCGCCGCCGGCGCTGGCGTCTACCCGCGTCTGCTGCATCTCGCGAAGCATGTCGTCCTGCATCTGCTTCGCCTGCTTCATCATCTCCTCAAAGTCCAATCCGTCCGGTAGCTTCATATGCTGTCTTCCCTCCCACGAAACTGATCAACACGACGCAGCGCTCGCGCAGCGTGACTATGGATACGACTCACTTATCGGGTTTGACGACGTCCACGATCTCGCCGCGAAATGTTTTGACGACGGCGCGCACGGCCGGGTCGGCTTCCGCCCTCGCCTTCAGGGATTCCCGGTCGCCCGTCGGTTCCAGGACAGCTTGCCCTCCGACTGCGGCAGCCACGGATATCGCGCGTCCGAGAACTTCGCGGGCTACGTCTTCGATCGTCTTACGGTTCTCTTTGGCCTCTATGTTCTTCTTAAAGATCGTGTGCTCCGGCGAGTATTCGATGCGGAGCGAGTCTCCGACCAGGTCGATGCGTTCGGCGTGTTCGAGCGCCGACACGAGCATCATCTTCCTCCGTTGTTCGAGGGACGATTTTATCCTCTCGATCGGGTCCGACGCAGACACGCCACTTGTTCTCGACGCAGCGGAGAGTGGGCGCCCTCCGACGGCGTCGTCAGCGGGTTCATCGAAAACCGGCGGCGCTTCCGGAGGCGGAACGCTGCTGCCGGGTGCATCGCGACGATCGGCACTCTGACTCTCGATGCGGCGACCCTGTGTCGGTGCGGGTCGCGGGGTAACCGCCCGAGCGCCGCTCCCTCGCGTAGATGGCTGGCTCTGAGTCGAGGGTGCAGACCCGCCACCACTGGCACGCCGGCCTTCCAACTCATCCAACCGCTTGAGCGCATCCTCGATCAGGTAGAGCCTTCCTGCGTGAACTAGCTTCAGCAGGCCCATCTCCAACTGCAACCTGGGTTGGGATGAAGTCCTGATGTCGACTTCGGTTTTGGTCAGGATGGAAAAGAACCTGATCAGGTCTTGTTCGGAAAACTCATCGGCGAGCTTCACAAGGGTGTCAGCTTCGGCCTGCGGCATTTGAACCAACTCCTGATCGAAGCCGGCTATCTTCACCACCAGCAACGCGCGGAAATGCACCATCATCTCGCGGCAGAAGCTACGCAGGTCGTAGCCGCGTGTGACAACCTCCTCTACTATGCGAAGCACCCCGCCCGAATCCTGTGCGGCGATGGCCCGCACGGTCTCATTCAAGGTTTCGAGGTCCGCGAGTCCCAGCGCCGCAGAGACGTCGTCGTCTTTGATTTCCTGCCCGGCGAAGCTGATGACTTGATCGAGAGCGGATTCGGCGTCTCGCATCGAGCCTTCGCCCGCGCGCGCTATCGAGAGCAGAGCCGAGTCGCTGATGGTCACTTCCAACTCGTCGGTGATGCGGCGAAGCTCGCTGAGAATTTTGTTGAGCGAAATGGTTCGGAACTCGAAGATCTGGCATCGCGACAGGATGGTCTCCGGCACTTTGTGCAATTCCGTCGTCGCCATGATGAACTTGACGTGAGGCGGCGGCTCTTCGAGCGTCTTGAGCAGCGCGTTGAACGCCGACGGTGAGAGCTGGTGTACTTCGTCGATGATGAACAGCTTGAAGCGGTCGCGCGCCGGCGTGATCTGAACGGTTCCGATGATCACGTCACGCACGTCCTGAACTCCGGTGTTCGAGGCGGCGTCGATCTCGAGGACGTCCAGCGCGCTGGACGCTGCGATCTCTGTACACGACGAACACACGCCACAGGGCTCGGCGGTGATGCCGCGCTCACAATTGAGCGCCTTGGCGAAGATGCGGGCCGTCGTTGTCTTTCCAGTTCCTCGCGCGCCGGTGAACAAGTAAGCGTGATGAATGCGCCCCGAGGTTAGGGCGTTGGCGAGAGTCCGTGTGATGGCTTCCTGGCCTACGACTTGATCGAAGGTCTGGGGCCTGAATCGTCTTGCGATGACGTGTGATTCGGATGCTGAATTCACTGGTTTGGCTTGTCGTCGCCTCTCCGCCTTTGCGTTCAAGTCTGGTCAGGCTCCGGAGAGGCCGCGGCACATCCGCGCCTGGCTACCGTTGCTCCGTTCCCGGCCTGGCGGGGTTCGCTGGCGCGCGATTGCACGGCGTCCGGAGCCTGATAAAAGAACTGAGTTGTGAGGACTGAGGACTGAGGACTGAGTCGCACTCCCTCAGTCCTCACAACTCAGTCCTCAGTCCTGGCGGAGAGGGTGGGATTCGAACCCACGGTACAGTTTCCCGTACACAGCATTTCCAGTGCTGCCAGTTAAGCCACTCCTGCACCTCTCCAGGTTTCGGATTTCAGATTTTAGATTTTAGATTTTGGATTGACGAACCCGGAAGTCGCCGATGCAGGCAGTGGGGCTGCGAACACACTAGCCAGATCGACGATCACTCAAACCAAAGCGGCAAACCAAACCGGGGTTCAATCCAAAGTCCAAAATCTAAAATCCAAAATCGAATGGCGGAGAGGGTGGGATTCGAACCCACGGTACCCTTGCGAGTACAACGGTTTTCGAGACCGCCCGATTCAACCACTCTCGCACCTCTCCGCATCGTTGCTCTTCCGCTTTTCGGCGAAGAACGAGTGTAGCATCGCGCGGCACTCGCTCTCAAGCAAGCCACTTTCAACCGTCACTCGATGATTCAAGAAATCCGTCGTGCAAACGCCGAAGTGAGCGTCCACCGCGCCGGCACGAGGGTCGGAGGCGCCGTAGACCAGCCGCCCTATCCGCGCATGCACGATCGCGCCCGCGCACATCGCGCAGGGTTCGATCATCGAGTAGAGAGTCGCGCCCGTAAGCCGGTAGTTGCCGACGGCTCTGGCAGCCTCTTTCAAGGCGACGATCTCGGCGTGCGCCGTCGGGTCGTTGGTCCGGATCGAGGAGTTGTGACCCCGGCCCGTTATCTCGCCGTCGATGACGACCACGGCGCCGACCGGGACTTCGCCCTCTCGTAGCGCGGCCTGACCCTCGGCCAATGCTTCGCGCATGTACTCTTCGTCGGGTAACACCATGTAAGCGAATCCGCACCGAAGATGAACGCGAATGGTAGTGGCGAGGTGGAGGGCTGTCAACGTCGCAGCGCACGAAGCACCGGGGCCGCGTACGCTCCTGGGGAACTGACTCCGCGCCAGATTCTCGCGCATACCCACCTCGCGAGAGGTGGGTATGGTGCGCCTGAGTGGTCAAGCTCGAAGAATCTGGCGCGCCCCCGAACTGACTCACTTTCTTGACCAACTCGCGACCGGCCCTTATGTTTAGGGACGAGGATTCGCCGCGAGGGGAACGAGTTCGGACGGCCAGGCGAACTGAGTCGTGATACTGAGATCCAACAGCGGACCGCTGTACTACGAATTGACGGGTGACGGCCCGCCGCTTTGCTTCGTGAGCGGCTGGGCGATGTCGGCCGAGTGCTGGCGCCCGGCGATCTCGTTTCTGCAGAAGCGCTATCGCTGTTTGATCTACGATTCGCGAGGCATTGGCCGGTCACAGCCGATAACAGGCGGCGCGCGCTTCGAGATTGAAGACCACGCCGACGACCTTCACTCGATCCTTGAGTTCGAAGGTATGTTTGACTCGGTTATCGTCGGGCATGAGTTCGGCTCGCTGATCGCAACCTCGTGCGCCGATCGTCATCCGCAGGACGTGCGCTCGGCGGTGCTGGTCAGCCCGCGCGCGGTCATGCGTGAAAGCGAGATCAAGAGCCTGGCGCTGTTCACGCCTGCCGCGCTCGGGCTCCGCGAGCTTGCGTCTTACCCGCTTATTCGCAATGTAGTAGCCTGGCGGTTCCGCCGCGCGCCCGAACGATACCGCGATCGGTTGTTCGAGGACTTCGCCGACTTGAATCCTCGCGCCGCCTACGAGACGGCGCTGGCGGCAAGCGCGAACTCGACGCAGCGAATCGAGCGATGGATGACCAGAAATCAGGCGCCGGTGTTGATCGTATGCGGAGACAAGGACAAGAAGAGCGTCACTCAAGCTCGCAACCTGTTCGCGGCGTCGCGAGCCGGGAAGATCGCGACGATGAGCGATTGCGGATTCCTGCCCATGCTAGAATACCCGCGCCAGTTCGCCAGATTGGTTGATGACTTCATCGTCAAGACCCAGGGAATCAAACGGACGGGCCTCTCGCTGCGAAGACGATGAGCGCACCTCTATTGCATGAATCCGGAAGATCGCATGTCGGAAGAGCAAGCAACCAACGGATCGCTTCCAACCTATGACAAGCGGCTCGCGCTGTTCGGTGCGCTGGGGCTCGGGGCCATGTTCTTGCTGAGCGCGATCTTCCACGCGCCCGAAGGTCAGTACTTCACGATCTGCGGGTTCAAGAATCTGACCAACCTGCCCTGTCCCGGTTGCGGACTCACTCACTCTTTCTGCGCGGTCGGGAAAGGCGACATAGCAGGCGGCTTTGGGTACAACCTGCTTGGACCGCCGCTGTTCCTGCTGGCGGTCGCAGTTTGGCTCCGGTCGCTGCTGGTCCTGGTTGGCCGAACCAGATACGTAGCGAGCTTCGACCATCTGTCGTCCCGGGTGAAGCTCATCCGCAACATCGTGATCTTGTTTGGCGTGTATGGAGCGGCGCGGATCGCGTACCTTCTGGTCTTCGAGCCTTCGGTGGCCAGCAATAGTCCGTTGGCAAAGCTGATCGCGCAACTAACCGGGTAGGCCGCAAGACTACAGCAGCCCCATCCCACGCAAGACGGACCTGGGCCAGAGCTCCAGAATCAGCCCGAACGGATCGCGCACGAGCATTCGTTCCGCGCTGTACTCGACGACGTCAACCGATTCGTCCTCAAGCCGCCGCGCGAGCGCTGCGAGATCGTCATCATCTATCACAAACGCAAGATGGTCGACTTCTTGCTGGGCGTGCTGCTGCCGGCGTTTCAGGAATCCGATTCTGAATCCCGCGAACTTCATGTACGTCGCGTCGATTTCGAAGCCGCTCGCTCGAGCTTGAGCGATGCTGCCGGTCGCTGGAACGCCGGTACGGTGATTGGCATCGCGGCGCATGTAGACCGTCGCACCGAACAGCGCGGTATAGAATCGTTCCGCGACTTCAAGATCGTAGCAAGGAATCTCGATGTGATGGAAGGAAGGATTCGCCGTCAAAGGCATGAGTTCGTGTCTCCCAACATCAGGACCTTCTTCGTTGTTCGCTCCGACGGACTCTCTCGATGTCGGGGTCCTTCAAGCGTTCGCGGTCGGAATGACGTTCCTCGACCTCGCTCCTTCCCGAAGCGCGCCTCACCAGGCTAAGCGCGCGGTCTCGCACCTTCTTGATTTCCTTCCGGCCGTCTTCGAACTGGATCTCGGCCGCCTCGCCGTCTCCGATCATCCTGACAATGGTGCCGTAGAGCATGCCTGATGGCATCGCGAAAGACACCTCATCACCCGTTTGGTACCGCGTCGAGCCGGGCCCTTTAATCAATGCTCACCTCCGTTCGCTTTGGTCGGCCGCTGCTTCGGTTGCTGCATTCTTGCGCCTCCGCACTTCGGACAAACCCATTTGCGCCGCTTGTGATAGCTGCGCTTCTTTTCGACCATCTTAATGCGGCACCTTCGGCAGGTCAAAGGCGGGTTTCTCCCCTCGCGCCGGGTAACGACATCGACGTCACACCGCGTTGGAATCATTCAGCGTGCGGGCGTCGATGGCGTTGCTCCAGTCTTCTTCAAAGACGCGCTCGATTTTGCGGGCCATCGGGCTGTCTTCGATCATGATGCCGACCTCGCGGCGCTGGTCGAGACTCACCTTGCGGAGGTTCTGGCTGCCGACGAAAAAGCGCGCGCCGTCGATCGCGACGCACTTGGCGTGAAGCTTGTACCGTGCGAGCCTGCGAATGTGGAAGTTGGGAACAACGCCGTGGAAATGAGTCTCCCGGCTCAGTATTTTGACGTCGCAGCCGGAACCGGCCTTGCGCAGCAGCAGGCTGATCATCTCGGGGTCCTGCACCTTTCCGTCCATTATTCGTATCGTGTGCTCGGCCGAGTCCAGAAAAGCCATCAGCTTCTGACGGCTGTTGTATGGGCTGATGACCAGCGGTAGATCGTTGGGTTTGAAATTCTTGCCTTGCCAGTCCGCGTCGAACAATCGGTTCAACTCCGTCGCGATCTCACGGTCGCGCACGAGGACCCCGAAATCCCGCGCGTAATGCAGGTTCTTCAGCGTCGGGTTGAATGTGAGGATCAGCGCCTGTGCGTCGTCGATCGTCATCATCTTGTAGTGGTAGAGCTTGATCTTTGCTTTGGGGGATTGAGGGGTTCGGACCTCGATGCCCATCCTGGCGAGATCTTCGGACAGTTTCTTGTTCCTCTTGGACCATCCCTTGGCGGCGGGCGCGATCAGGGCTTGCACTTTAACACCGCGGCCGACAGCGTGGATCATTGCGTCGCGCACGATGGGGTCGTCCATTCGAAAGATCGTCATGTTGATTGTTGAAGCGGCGGCATCGATGGCATCGACGATGGGAAAGAAGCTGTCACCGGGTTGGATAATGAGCGAAAGGTTTCGAACGTTGCGGTATGCTTCAGTCACTCGCGTGATCTCCAGAGTTGGAACAGACCCTCCCGACCCGCATTAACGGGTCGTGAGTACTCGCAGCAAAACGGGGATCAGCGATTGGCAAGAGGTTTACCACACGTCGCGAGCCCCAGTCCAGTCATTGGGCGATTGAGTCATTGGGTGATTGAGCATTGATTCAATGACCCTTTGATTCGATGATTCAATGATCCAATCCTTCAATCTCGCCGGTTTGCCGCCTCCTGTCTTTTGGTTATAATCGGCGGCGAGGTTCATTCATGGAAACTTCACTGGAGAGTGGCGCCGCCGAAGAGTTGATTTCGCGCGTCGCTCTGGGCAAGCGGCTCGCGCTCGAAGAGTGGAAGGCGGTAGAAGACACCGCCGCAACCGAGGAGCTGGGCACCCTTGCCGACGCGTTGCGCAAATCGCTGCACCCGGACGACGTTGTGACATACGTCGTCGACCGCAACGTCAACTACTCGAACGTGTGCGTCTCGGTTTGCAGCTTCTGCGCGTTCTATCGCAAGCCCGGCTCGCCCGAAGGCTACGTTCACAGTTACGAAGAAATATTTCGCAAGGTCGAGGAGATGATCGAGATCGGCGGCAGCGGCGTGCTGATGCAGGGCGGGCTTCATCCCGATCTTCCGCTCGACTACTACACGGGCCTTTTGCGCGAGATGAAGACTCGATACGGGATTCACCTTCATTGCTTCTCGCCGCCCGAGATCGATCACCTCGCGAAAATCTCCGGCCTCGGAGTGGAAGGAGTGTTGCGCGAACTCCGCGACGCGGGGCTCGATTCGATTCCAGGCGGCGGCGGCGAGATTCTCGTTGACGAAATCCGCCGCAAGCGCCGCACGCATTGCAACAGCGAAGAGTGGCTCAACGTGATGGACGTAGCGCACCGGCTGGGGATTCCGACAACGGCGACTATGATGTTCGGCTACGGCGAGACGCGTGATCATCGCCTGATACATTTAGAGAAGCTGCGCGAGCTTCAGGATCGCAATCCCGGCTTCGTGTCGTTCATCGTGTGGACCCTGCAACCCGACAACACTCCGATCGGCAGGCGATTCCCTGACCGCGTGCCCGGCGATGAGTATCTCAGATGGCTCGCAATCAGCAGGCTCTACCTCGACAACATTCCAAACGTTCAGGTGTCGTGGCTGACACAGGGGATGGACATCGGCAGGCGCGGACTGCACTACGGCGCGAATGACCTTGGAAGTACGATGATCGAAGAAAACGTGATTTCGCCTGCCGGAGCTAACCACAAAGCCACTGAGATGATGTTGCGGGAAGCGATCATTGCCGAAGGGTTCATTCCAATCAAGCGAAGGGCAGACTACGTCAGATTGGAAGCGGGGCGCTGATTATCCGGTACACTTCGACGTGGCGCGGAGCTTGAGCACACCCACGGCGGACGGATTTCAGGTTAGGAAGGTGAGCCTGCTCCCACTGACAGGCAATCGCACGAACTTCGACGAATTTGAAACAACGGGAGCGAGATCCCTTCCCCGCTGAATTCAGCTTCGAGCGGTCTCCGTCGCGCCGCCGGCTTTCGATTGTAAGACCCACGAGGGCTAACATTGGCTTCATCACTTCAAGAGACACACCGCCAACTCGGTGACATGTCCTCTGAGGAATTCCGCCAGCTCGGACGGCGGCTCATAGATTGGGTTGCCGACTACCTGGCCCATCCCGAGCGCTATCCGGTGCTGTCTCAGTCTTCCCCCGGCTCCACGAGAGACGCCCTGCCGATATCGGCGCCGGAAACCGGCGAATCCTTTGAGGAAATACTCGCTGACCTCGACCGGGTGATCGTGCCGGGCGTGACTCACTGGAACCATCCGGCTTTTTTCGGGTACTTCTCGATCAGCGGATCGGGACCGGGAATTCTCGGCGAGTTGCTGGCCGCCGCGTTCAACGTCAACGCGATGCTGTGGCGCACGTCTCCCTCGGCAACGGAGCTTGAAGAGGTGACACTCAACTGGCTGCGGCAGATGATCGGGCTGCCGGACGAGTTCTCGGGCGTCATTTACGACACCGCCTCGATATCGAGCTTGTGCGCGATCGCCGCCGCGCGCGAGGCCGTTCCCGAGTTGCGAGTGCGCGAAGAGGGATTATCCGGGCCAACAAGGTTGCGCATGTATCAGTCCGAGCACGCGCATTCGTCGATCGACAAGTCGGCAATCACGCTCGGCATCGGGCAGGCGGGCATCAGAAAGATTCCAACCGACCGCGAGTATCGCATGGACGCTGCAGCGCTCGCCCATGCGATAGTCGAAGACCGCGCTTCGGGTTGGCAGCCGTTTTGCGTAGTCGCGACAGTCGGGACGACTTCGACCACGAGCATCGATCCTGTCAACGATATAGCCGATATCTGCGCGCGCGAGAACCTGTGGCTGCACGTAGACGCGGCATACGGGGGATCGGCAGCGGTGTTGCCGGAGATGAGGTGGGTGCTCGATGGTTGCGCGCGGGCGGATTCGATCGTCGTCAATCCGCACAAGTGGCTGTTCGTTCCGGTCGATCTGAGCGCGCTGTTCTGCCGGCGGATGGAAGTGCTGCGCCAGGCGTTCAGCCTTGTACCTGAGTACTTGCGGTCGAGTGACTCCGGCGACGTGCGAAACTTCATGGATTACGGACCGCAGCTCGGCCGCCGGTTTCGCGCGTTGAAGTTCTGGTTCGTCATGCGGTACTTCGGAGTGGAAGGTCTGGCGGCGCGAATTCGTCATCACATCGCGATGGCCCGGGAATTCGCGACTTGGGTGGATGAGAGCGCGGACTTTGAGCGGCTGGCTCCGGCTCCGTTCAGTACGGTGTGCTTTCGCGCTCGGCCTTCGCATCTCAACGCTGCAGATCCGTTGATCGAGGAACAACTGACGTCACTCAATGAGCGCCTGCTCGAAGAGGTCAACCGGGAAGGAAAGGTCTTCCTCTCTCACACGAAGCTGGACGGCAGGTTCGCCTTGCGGCTGGCAATCGGGAACATCCGAACGACTGAGGAGCACGTCAAGCTGGCGTGGGAGCGGTTAAGGGCGGCCCTTAAACGGCTAGGCTAGACGTGCCCAACTGGTTCGGCCCCCAACGTTCGGTTCTCAGACGGGCCCGAAGCTGATCGATTCGATTTGATCCCAGGGAACTTCGATCCGGCTCATCGTTCCGAGTTTGATGGTCACCGTCTCGCCGGTAATGCCGAATTCCTTGCAGCGAATCTCACTCCCTCCGCGCACACGTATGAGGATCGAATCCGTATCGCTCGTGGACGCGCGGATCGATCCAACGTCATCGACGGCCACCACGGCGTAGCTCTTGGGCGTCATCGTGAGTCGCAATGTACCCGAAGCCTCGTCGCGCGAGAGCGTGCGTCCGCGTACCGTGCTGCCATTCTTGAGAGTAATCACGAAGCCGGGCTCGCCAGTCTCCTGAGCCGTGGCGGGCGCCATCATCGCCATCGCCGCCAGAACGCTGATCAGGGCAGTTTTGATGTTCATCTATTTAGCGCGCTTTTCTTCGTAGATGGATTTCAACTTCTTCAAGTAATCGTTGCGATCCACGGCATAGTACACGGCTGCCGGGCCCGAAGCAACCAGTGTTGAAACGGCTTCCTCGAACGCCTCGAACGGATCGCGCGAACCGATGCCCCTCACATCGAAGTAGCCGCTTCGACGCAAACGCCCCATCAACTCCTGAAGCGTGAGCCGGCCCTCGAACGTGCGTCCGCCATGAGTGTGTGAGCGTGAGAGCAGGTGCTGGACGATCAGGACATCACCGTACAGCGCCGGGCCTACGAACAACCAGGAGGTCTCGTAGCGCCACGGGCCCTCCTCTTGCCGAGAGAGCTGAACGCGCCGCACGCCGCCGGTTAGCGCCGCTTCCCAAGCTGCCGCCGGCGTTGCGCGCTTGATCGCTTCGAGCGCAACATCGAGCAGCCAACGATCGTCGTTGAAGTTGATCTCGCGGTTCAACCGCTCCAGCCATTCGGAGAAGATCTGCAGTTGGGTCCGTTGCGGGGTCCACAGCGTGTAACGATCTGGCTTCTTCTTAAGCGCGGCCCAAAGCTTTTTCCTCTCCTTTTCAAACGTCGGGTGGGCGTCGATGCGATACGCGCGGAACGACCCGAACCATTTCTTCGGCGCTCGGCAGTATGGGCAGTGGGTCACGGACCCGGAATCAAGGAAGTGAGGGCGGGAGGTGGACGCGCCGGTGAAGTCAGAAAGGTCGGGAACGTGCTTTTTGAGTTCTGCGTATGCGGCGCGGGGCGTCAACTTGAGTTGCCTTGTGAAGAAGTTGAAAGTGCACTTGAGGCAGATATTCAGGTGAGTCGTGGAGACGGCGGAGCGTGGGAGGGAGTCAAAGTTGATCTCCGGCTTCTTCATTGACCGATGCGGACTGAGAGAAGGGATGAATCGCGCCTCTATATCTTCATCCCTCAGTCCTCACTGTTCGTTCTGGTGGGGATGGTGGGAATCGAACCCACACGGGAGGTTATCCCAAAGGTTTTTGAGACCTTCGCGTCTGCCAATTCCGCCACATCCCCTTCAAGATGGTCCTGTTGAACTGACTGAGAACCGTCGTATTCTAGCGACTCGCAACTTTGACCGTCAACCAGCGGCCTGATTGCTGATTGATTCAACTGATTCTATGCTGCTCGCCCGCACCTTTGTTTGGGTGCGTCCCGGATGGTAGAATATGCGGTTCACATTCCGGCCCAATCGCTCACATGAGGAGCTTGGCCGGGCTTCGGGCAGCGTACGATGTCGGATGAAGCTATCAGAATCAGCGGCGCGCGAGTTCATAACCTCAAGAATATCAACGTCTCGATTCCCATCGGAAAACTCACGGTCGTCACCGGAGTAAGCGGGTCAGGAAAATCCAGCCTCGCATTCGACACCATCTATGCCGAAGGCCAACGGCGATACGTCGAGAGCCTTTCCGCTTACGCCCGCCAGTTTCTCGAGCGCATGGACAAACCCGACGTCGACGAAGTAGTAGGCATCTGTCCCCCGATCGCGATTCGTCAGAAGAACTCGACTCGCAACGCGCGCTCGACCGTCGCAACCCAGACCGAGATATACGACTACCTGCGGTTGTTGTACGCCCGAGTCGGCCGGACGATGTGCGCAGGCTGCGGTCAGGAAGTTCGCCGCGACACGCCGGAATCCATCGCCGACGAAGTCCTCGCCTTACCCGCCGGCGCTCGCTTCTATGTCCTCTTCCCGGCCGAGGCGGGAATGGACCAAGCCGCTGCGGGATCGAACGGTGACGGCCGCAAGCGAAGAGGCAAACAGGCCTCGGATGGCAGCGCCCGGCAACGAATCAAGGTCAAGGCCCACTTGATGAGCCTGATGCAACGCGGCTTCACGCGGCTCTACAAGGACGGACGCATAATCGAGTTGTCGTCCCCCGACAGCTTCGACGATACGTCATTCACAGACACATTCGTCCTCGTCGACCGCCTCGCGGCGCATCCAGACGCGCGCTCACGGCTGGTCGATTCAATAGAGATTTGCTATCGCGAAGGCCACGGGCGCGCGGTCATAGAAACTGCCGACGAACCCCGGCAGCGGTTGTCATTCTCCGAAGGCTTTGCGTGCAAGCGCTGCGGCAATTCGTACGCGACGCCCGAGCCGCGGCTCTTCAGCTTTAACAATCCGTTCGGCGCCTGCCCGACCTGCCAGGGATTCGGCAACACGATCGGGCTCGATCTCGATCTCGTCATTCCAAACCGCGAGCTGAGCCTCGCCGGCGGCGCCATCGACCCCTGGACCAAACCTCAGTACGAATGGGCGCAGAAAGAACTGCTCCGATTCTGCCGGCAGTCCGGAATCCCGACCAACGTGCCGTTCAGACAACTGACACGCGATCAGCAGAAGACAATACTGCATGGCCGGGACGGATTCGACGGTGTGACCGGGTTCTTCGACTGGCTCGATACCAAAAAGTACAAGCTTCACGTGAGGGTGTTCTTATCGAAGTATCGCGGCTACACCCTCTGTTCTGACTGCGGAGGCGCACGGCTGCGGCTCGAAGCGCGGCTGGTCAAAGTCGGCGGCAAGACGCTGCCGGAGGTTTGCGCGATGACGGCCGCCGAGGCCGCGACGTTCTTTGATCAACTGACTTTGCAGCCCACGGAGATGGACATCGCGGGTCGGCTACTTCATGAGGTTCGCAGCCGGTTGAAGTTCCTGTTGGATGTGGGGCTCAAGTACCTGACGCTTGACCGCCTTGCCTCGTCGCTCTCGGGTGGCGAAGCCCAGCGCATTCAACTTGCGACGAATCTGGGCGCCGCCCTGGTGGGCGCACTGTACGTGCTGGACGAGCCCTCGATCGGGCTTCATCCTCGCGACAACCGGCAGCTCATCCGGATCCTCGAGAACCTCCGTGACATCGGCAACACTGTGCTGGTCGTCGAGCACGAACCGGAGATGATGATGTCGGCCGATACGATCATCGACATCGGGCCCGGAGCTGGAGAACTCGGAGGCCGGGTCGTCTTCTCCGGCACGCCGCAAGAGATGTTGGAGACGGGACAGTCGCTCACCGGCAAGTACCTCCGGCGCGAGCTCGATATCAAGCCGCCGAAACAACGCCGGCAGCCAGGCCTTCATAAGCTCGAGATTCGAGGCGCAAGTGAACACAACCTGAAGGGAATCGATCTGAGCATCCCCCTCGGTTTGACCGTCTGCATCACCGGGGTGTCGGGATCGGGCAAATCGACCCTCGTGCACGACATCATCTACGCCGGTCTCAAGAAGCAACGCGGCGAGTGGACGGGTCGCGTCGGCGCGTTCGCAAAACTCGATGGCGGCCATTTGATCAGCGATGTCGTGCTCGTGGATCAATCTCCGATCGGCCGCACGCCGCGATCCAACCCGGTTACGTACATCAAGGTCTACGACGGGATTCGCGATCTGTTCGCGCAGACTCGCGAAGCTCAGGCGCGCGGATACGACGCGTCGCACTTCAGCTTTAATGTTCCCGGCGGAAGGTGCGAGCGCTGCGAGGGCAACGGCGTCGAGGTGAAAGAAATGCAGTTCTTGGCTGACGTCGAACTGGTGTGCGAAGAGTGCAAGGGCATGCGTTTCAAGCCCGCGTTGCTGGAGGTGAGGTACAAAGGCCGGTCTATCAACGACGTTCTCTGTATGACGGTCCGCGAGGCGCTGCTCTTCTTTTCGGGGGTCAATCGAATTGCGTCGCGGCTGAGAGTGCTGGATGACGTCGGACTAGGGTATTTGCGGCTAGGCCAATCGGCCACGACGCTGTCGGGAGGCGAGGCTCAACGTGTCAAGCTCGCCGCTTATCTCTCGAAGCGCGACAGCGAACGGGCCCTTTATATATTCGACGAGCCAACGACTGGGCTTCACTTTGACGACATCAACCGGCTGCTCTCAGCTTTTCGGCAACTAATCGACGCGGGAGGCTCAACCATCATCATCGAGCACAACCTAGATGTCATCAAAAGCGCCGACTGGATAATCGACCTCGGCCCCGAAGGCGGTGACGACGGCGGCTCGGTGGTAGCTCAAGGCCCGCCCGAAGCCATCATCGAGTGCGAGGCCTCCCACACCGCCCGCTTTCTGCGAAGAGTCCTGGCTCCGACGGCCTGATGCCAACCTGTAGGTGCGAGGCTCATCCCGGGAGCAACCGAGAGGAGATCGAATCAATGAACCCCGAAAAGAGATCTCGACTCGCCCACTTTTCATGACACGTTGCTAAGGAACCAAACGCCAATCTACGGAAACGCATAGTTTGTTCTTGCCGCTTTAGATGATCCGTGAGGTCATCGCCCCAGTAGTACGGTCACGGCGTTGCCCTCAAAGCTGGATGCCGCGACATCGAGCTTTCCATCTTCGTTGATGTCTCCCACAGCGACGTTGTATGCACCCGGTCCTGCACTGAACGGCGAGCCAGGCGCCGGCACGAACCCACGGCCATCGCCAAGGAGTACCGTGACACTATTCACGGTGGCCGCAATGAGATCATTCTTCTTGTCCCCATTGACATCGGCAACTACGACCGCAAACGCCTCGCCGCCAACTCTGTATGGGGAGCCCGGCGCAGGTGTGAATTCGCCCCTTCCGCGATTCAGTAGGACGCTCAGATTCTTGCTCACGTCGCTAAGCACGATGTCGAGATGGTGATCGCCATTCACATCGGCAAGCCTGCCGATGCGAGGACCGGGTGGCAACGACAAGGGCAATTCCTGCGTGTCCGCAAAAGCGCCTTTTCCGTCGCCGCGCTTAATTACGATGTGGCCGCGGCCGTCTGCCTCAACACTGCTCACAGTCACCAGATCAAGATGTCTGTCTCCGTCAACATCACCCAAAGCGAGATAGTAGCGGTTCTGACCCGACTCCAGTCTCACAATCGGCCCTGCGGAGAAGCCTCCTCGACCGTCTCCGAAGAGGACCTCGACGCTGTTCCGCCGACCATTTGCAGTGACGATGTCCGGCTTGCCATCTTCGTTGACATCCACGAAGTGGAGACTGGGTTTGTAGGTCTTGATGGACGCGCTCGCGGTGAAGGGCGACCCGCAGACCGGGCTGAAGCCGCCCGTTCCATTGCCCAGGAAGACATGAACGTATTCACGGTTGTCATCTCTGCCGGCGATGCCCAAGTCGAGGATGTTGTCGTTGTTAACGTCGCCAAGCGTGATAGCACCCGGCTGGTAGCCGAGACTCATCGGCCCCTCGGCGAGGGGCGCAAAACGACCCTTGCCGTCCCCGAGACGCACGGCCACGATCCGGCTGAGCAAATGCTTGGTGAGCATATCGAGGTGTCCGTCGCGGTTGAAGTCCGCAAGCACGATCTCACCCGAATCCGGCCCGACCGTGACAGGCGAGCCGGGCGCAGGCACAAACATCGGGCCTTGTGAGCGACGTTGAGTGGCCGAGCTTATCGAGACGAACATAATCAGAGCAGAAAAAGCGAGCTTAAAGGCCACATTTCCTTTCATTCTTCCCTCCTTCCGAAATAGATCGAGCATCCCTCTAAGGCACGGTCAGCTATTTGACGGCAGTGGCGGGAATTCTCTTCCTTTCACCAGGCACTTTACAGATTAGCCAGACCCCTCGGCGACTAACGCTTGATGACCGAAGCCTCAGAAGCTCATCCGTCCTAGGGCAATCCTGGTGATGAAGTCCGGCGCCGACTCATGTTAGACTGGCCCCCGGATTATGAACGGGAACTTGCCGGACATGAGGTGGACGCGCGCTCGATCATTAGTGCTTGGGGTCGTCGCGCTCGCAGCTTCACCCGCTGGTGCGCAGCAGGTTCCTTTCCTATCCGATTTGATAGCACGGATCGAGCAATCGAGTCGGCTCTACAACGATAAACGCCGCGCCGGCGCGGACCTCTCTATCGTTGAGCCCGTCAGGAAGCGAAGCGAGGAAGCTTTCAGGCGCGGCAATATCCCCGGGCTGCTTGAATCGCTCGGCGAAGGGATCGCGTTGCTGACCCGCCGCCCGTGGGACGATCGGGCGAAGTTTCTTTCGTCACTCAGCGTCGAGCCCGACCGCCTCGTCGTTGAACCCAATAAGAACGTACAGGTGTCCCTTTCGCAGATGTTCCCCACAACCGGTGACAAATCGTTCCCTGCTCCGCCTGCCGTCACGTTCGAGATCATTCCTATGGACGCCGCCCCCGGCCGGTCCGCCGGAGACTCCGCTGCCCTGCGCCTGCGCAAACCGGTCCTGATATCCGAGCACGTCCCGATTGGCGAGCTCACTACCAACGCAAGCCGCCGCGTTCTCCTTCCCGACGGCGCATACTGGGTGGCCGCGACAATCGAAGCCGGCACCCAGAAGCTGGCCGTACTGCGAAAACCGATCTACGTGATCGCCGACTTCACTGACCAACTCGCGGAGTTCTCGAAAGCCATAGCCGCGATCAAGAACTCAACGGATCCAAAGGTGAAAACAGTCTCACCGCTGGTGGCAACGCCCGAGTTCTGGGTTCAGAGACTGGCGACGCTGGTGTCCTCCCGAGGCGACGACATGGTGAATCCCATCGAGGAACTGGATCGAGTCGAAGCCGCGCTGACAACGCTGGAAAAGGGGACGAACCCGTTCACCGCCGAGCGCGGTGAAGTTGAGCGAGCCTACCTCGCGTCGGATGGCGATCTAGTGCCATACCGGCTCTACATTCCGAAGAGCTACGATGGAAAGTCGGCGCGGCCTCTGGTCGTAATGCTGCACGGCGCGCTCGGAGACGAGCGCTCGTACTTCAGCGACCTCTACGACGCCGACGTAATTAAAGGGGAAGCAGAGAGGCGCGGCGTCATTCTGGCCGCTCCGAATGGACGCGGGCGATTCAGCGGCTATCGAGGACCGGGGCAGGAAGACGTCTTCGAAGTGATCAAGGCCGCGACGCGCGATCTCGCGATCGATCCTGCGCGAATCTACCTGACCGGTCATTCGATGGGGGCCGGCGCAACTTGGGTAATCGCATCGACGAAGCCCGAACTCTTCGCCGCGATGGCGCCTGTGTCGGGAGGCGGGCCATCCCAGCCCCAAGCGGCCGCCGCGCTCCTTGAAAAGGTGAAGGCGATTCCGACGCTCGTAGTTCATGGCGCGCGTGACGGGATAGCTCCACCTGAGCGATCGCGCGACATGGTCGCAGCCGCCCAGAAGGCTGGGCTGACAGTCAGCCACCTCGAAATCGCCGACGCCGATCATGTCAGCGTTGTCGCGAGGACCTTCGCAGCCGTGATGGACTTCTTCGAAAAGCACTCGAAGAAACAGAAGTAGCCGTCCTCAATCACCCTCTGTGCGGGCGTTGCTCCATGGGTAGAGCGGCTGAGATTCCGAGATAGCCCCCGCATCGAATACGCATCTCGGGGACGCGCGGGCCACGCAGCCACGTCCGTACAGGTTTTCGTCCAATGTACATCTCGCCTGAAGGGCTAATCGAAGTCGAGAAGAAATTTGGCGTGCCGAAGGCCGTCTCACTCACGTATGAGATGGCCGGGCGCGAGTTTGAAATGGTGCGCCGAAGCCAGAAGAACGGCCGCGCTCATGATGTCACCCTCTTCATCATCGCGGGCGATCGGATCGTCGTCATTCGCAAACCGATGTACCCACACGGCGCATACCGGGCGCCGTCGGGAGGCATCACGCCCGGTGAGGGCGTCGAGGACGGAGCACTGCGAGAGGGCCTCGAAGAGACAGGTCTCGAGATTGCGCTCGACGACTACATCCTCAGGGCGCGGGTTGCCTTCACCTGCGAGGCCGACGTGATCGAATGGACGACGCACGTGTTCAGCGCGACGCCCGTCGGCGGAGAACTCCAGCCGATTGACACGCACGAGATCGTCGAGGCGCGGCTGGCGACGATTCGGGAGCTCTCAAGCGACATCCGAGACGCACTGATCGGGAGCGGTTCGACGGGCCTCCGATACCGTGCCGAGCTAAGCGATATGGTGATCCACGAACTGATTCAACGAGGACGACTACGCGCGTCTTGACCCGAAGCGGCTAGAACCCGCCAGACGCCGGTTGTATAATCGCGAGGAATCACGCCCGTCGTGGTTCGTTTCCCAGGTGACCGCGACGGCGCCCGGCGGAAGCAGCCGCCGCAGAGTTTTTCCGGACAACGATGATGCTAATCGGGAGGTGCTGCGATGATCAACAAAGGTGTACGTAGATCGACCGGCCGCACGGGTGGAGTCGCTTCGCCCGGGCACATCCGCACGATCGTTCTGCTCGTAGGGCTGTGCTGTCTATCCACGGGAATCGCGATCGGCGTCGGCATGAGAGGAGTCGCGAGCGCCAGGCCGGATGACAATCGACTCGAGCTGAGCACCACGCCGTTCACGCCCGATTCGTTATCACAGGCTTTCGGGCGGGCGGCGGAAAAGGTGGAGCGCTCAGTCGTGCACATCAAAGTATCTCAGAGCGAAGTCGTCACGCGTGAGGCCACGGCGTCGGGAGTGATCGTCAATCCGGCCGGATTCATCATCACCAATCAACACGTCGTCAAGCGCGCCGTTCGCATTCGGGTAAAGCTCGCGGACGGCGGCGAATTCGAGGCGAGAGTAATCGGCAACGACCCTCAGACCGATCTGGCGGTGATAAAGATCGATTCGCGAACACCGCTTGTTCCGGCGCGAATGGGAGATTCCGACAAGCTCAATGTCGGCGACTGGGTGCTCGCGATTGGATCCCCGTTCGGCCTCGAGCAGACAGTGACGGCCGGCATCATCAGCGCGAAGGATCGCGACATCGAGAGCCCCGAGGCTACGCCCTTCCAGAAGTTTCTCCAGACCGATGCTGCAATCAATCCGGGAAACTCCGGCGGGCCGCTGGTCAATCTGGCCGGCGAAGTGATTGGCATCAACACACAGATCGCGACTGGCACCGGCGTCTACAATGGAATCGGTCTCGCGCTCCCGTCGGCGACCGCCGTCGACGTCTACAACCAACTGGTCACGAAGGGCCGGGTCAGCCGCGGATTCCTCGGCGTGACGCCGAGTGAGATGACGCAGCAGATCGCGCGCGACAACAGAATCAGCGATGGCGAGGGTGTCTTGGTGAAAGGGGTGACTGCGGAATCCAGCCCAGCCGCCCGCGCCGGACTTCAGGCCGGCGACGTGATAGTCAGCATCAACGGCGAGAAGGTGAAAAACGTCCGGGAAATGATCAGACGGATCGCTTCCCTTCCCGCAGGCAGCACCGCGACCATCCTCTACGTTCGCGGCGGCCGGCAGCAGGCGACGCGGGTCAAGCTCGAGGAGCGACAGGAAGACGTGGAGGAACGGTTCGACTTGTTGCCAAGCCCGCCGCGCCCCCGCACTCCCGTCGACCCACAAGTGAAACCGGAAAGCGGACGAGACAAGCCAAAGCCGCAGGGACTCGGCCTGACGGTCAGGAGCCTCACCCCCGAATTCGCGCGCGCCCGAGGACTCGAGGGCGTGCGAGGGGCTTACGTTGTCAGCGTGGACGCGGGGAGCATCGCCGACCAAAGCCGATTCAGACCTGACGATGTCATCATCGAGATGAACGACCGGCCCATCACGTCTGTGGAGGACTTCTTGCGACTGACAAGGGACCTGCGGCCGGGAGATCAAGCGGTATTCAGGGTATTGCGAAGGGGCCGCGGCTCGCTTCGGCACGCTGAGATCATCTCCGTTGAAGTGCCGTGAGCGACGGCAAGCGAAGTCGTCGTGGCTCGGACCGTCCGCGCATCTGAATACGATTCGTCAGCTTGACCGTCCTTCAACGCTCATGTAGACTGAGGGTGCAGTGCTTTGAACGAATTGGTAGAGGCAAGGATGGGCGATTCGAAAATCGCGCTTGCCAAGGGTTCAATCGGCCCGCCGACAGACGAGGCAGTTCGCGGCTCGTTGTCAAAAACAGAGAACGTCAATGTTTGGTTACATCACCCCGAAGTTCTTCGATTTGGGATCTGATTCGGCCATCTCTGCTGTAAGGAGGCATCTGTGAGCTTTAAAATAGGCGAGAAAGTTGTCTATCCAAACCACGGAATAGGCGTAATCGAAAGGATCACCACTACCGCAGTTTCAGGCACCGAGAACAGTTTCTACCTTCTAAGATTGAAAGCAACCGAATCAACCGTGATGGTTCCCGTCGCCAACGCGATTGAAATCGGTCTCCGCGCCCCGATCAACACCGGCCAGTGTGACAGGCTGCTCAAGGCCCTAGCGGCAGATTTCACTAATCCCCCGATCGATTGGAAAGACCGCTACAAGGATTTTCTCGAGAAGATGAAGACTGGGGACATATTCCACGTCGCCGAGGTCTTGAAGAACCTGACATACATATCACTGGGCAAGCCGCTCTCGTTCAGAGAGAAGCGCATGCTCGAGCGAGCGCGCTACCTCGTCATCAGCGAACTGGCGATCGTCTGCCGCAAGGCGGAGTGTATGGTCGAGCCGCTGGTAGACGAGGCACTTCGCAAATCCTGCGTTAAGCACACACGCAACGGGTCGGCCCCGAAGCCACTTGGCCGGTCGGTCGTCGCGGTCATGCACTAACGCAGTGCCTAGTCGGGCAGAAGCAGTTTGCTTCACGCCCCAAACGACCAGCTTAATACCAACGCGAGGGATGGCAGGTCTCCCGGTAGAGGTGCGGTGTGCACCCCGGCCTTGCACGGCCACCTGCGTGGCCGATCTTGCAAACAACCCCGCCTGTTTTGTAAAAGGTAGCTTGGCTTCGTCAATACGGACGGCGTTTTATGGACACCTTGAAACAAGTCGGCAACGTCGACGAACTCGATCAGGCGCTGGCGGAATCACGCGCGCGGCCCGTTCTGTTGTTCAAACACAGCACGACGTGTCCCATAAGCGAGCACGCGCTGCGGGAGTTGAAGTCCTTCCTCGATGGTGCGGGCGGCGCGGTGAACGCGAAACTCATCACGGTACAAACAGCTCCCGATGTGTCGGCGGCAGTTGCTGAAAGGCTTGGCTTAAGGCACGAATCACCTCAGGCGATCCTCGTTCGAGACGGCCGCGAGGTGTGGAATGCATCGCATTACGCGATCACGTTCGCCGCTATCGACGAAGCGATACGAGCGGTTCAGCGATGAGAGATCACGACGGTTCATCGCCGCACAATCGGTCTAGCGCCGCAGCCAATCCGGACCGGGAGCCACGACAACATCGTCTGGACAAGCTGTCGCTCGCCCTCATCTTCCTGCTACTATCGGCCTCCACCGTCGCCTGGACACTCAAGAATCAAACGCCCCCGTCGTGGGATCCTTCCGACCACATCAGCGCCGGATACGACTACTACAGAACGCTCGCGCATTTGGATTTTCACGGCTTCTATAGGGAACTGGTCGCCGAGCCTCGCTACTATGCACCGCTAGTCCATATCGCCACGGCGGCCATATTCCTGGTCTTTGGCGCGTCGCGGCTCTCCGGTATCGGAGCCAACCTCATCTCGCTCGCGCTTTTGCTCGCATCGGTCTCGTGGATTTTCCGAAGGCTCTATTCGCGCGGAGAATCGAGCAGGTTGTCGAGCGTCCTGCCTGCGCTGCTGGTGGCTTGCTATCACTTTCCAGCGTGGCTGTTGCACGATGCGTTCCTCGACTATCCGCTGATGGCTTTGGTCGCTGCGAGTTTCGCCCTGCTGATTCGCGCCGATGACTTCAGGAATCGGCGATACGCGCTTGCGTTCGGCGCGGTGGCGGGCCTCGGCGCGCTAACCAAGCAGACTTTCCCTTTCTTCTTCATTCTTCCCGCCCTGTACGTCGCCGCGCGGGTGATACGCTCGCGTGACTCCCGCGCCATACTCAATCTCGCGCTTGCTGCGATCGTTACAGCCGGCATTGCCGCCGTTTGGTACGCGCCGCACTTCAACGACGTAATAGCCATCTATCGAACGAACCAGATAGCTGCTCTCAACGAGAACGAAGCGCCGATGTTCAGCTTCAGATCGAATATCTTCTATTTCCACACGCTGATCGGAACCCAAACGCAGCTTCCTTTTGGGCTGCTGTTCATAGCGGGTTTGATCTCCTCGCTCGCACGGAGGCGGCGCGAGAGCGTGATGCTCTACCTCTGGCTGTTGAGCGGACTCCTCGCTTTCACTCTGGTCGCGAACAAGGATGTGCGTTACACGGTTCCGGTTCTCCCGGCCGCCGCACTGCTCTCCGTCTGTTGGTTGCCCGGCGGACGCGCCTCGGGTCGCGTTCGAGCAAGGCGCGTCCTGAAACCGGCTGTGGCAGCCTTGATCGCATTATGGGCGCTGGCTGGTTTCTTCAACGCGCAGTGGCCGCGCGACGGAAGCGGGTATTACATCGACACGCCGGAGATTCGGTGGATGGTTCTCGCGCGCAACTACTACGGCACGGATCATCGTCCGAGCAACGACGATTGGGGCGTCCCGGGAATCGTCCGCGCCGTTACCCAGCACGCCCAACTCGTCAATTCGGTCTCGCAAGGCGGAAGCGCGCGAGCGCCGAGTCCGGAGGAGACAGTCTCGCCGACGACGAGAGCTTCCTCCCAAGCTCCGACGCTTGGAGTCGTTGTGAATCTCCCTTATCTGAACCCGTCGAGCGTAGCCCTTTACGCGAGGCTGATGTCATCCCGGCGGGCCGGCCCGCCCGTGATAACCGTCGATTGGGTTGTCGTCGACTCGGCGCGCGACCGGCTGGCCAACTGCGACTATCTTTTGGTCCGCACGGGACTCGATCGCGCGGAGTGGGTCGCGCCAATGGAGCGGTACGCCGAGGGCCTTATACGCACGAACCCGTCCCGGTTCGTTCGTGTAGCCAGTTTTCCCATTCCGATCGACGGTGCTGAGGCCGTCTTATACAAATGCGGAAACTGACGACTGACTCGCGATGATCCCACTCAAGGCTGACTTCACTCAAGGAGAATGGCGGCTCATTCAGGCGCACCGCACGCCTCGGCAGGTTCAACGCTGTCTCCGCCGAATCCCCTATAACCACGAGCTCGGCAGAAAGACGTGTCGATCCTTTCGCGGTGTCGTGCGGGAAAACCGCGCTCATTGCCTCGAAGGAGCGCTGGCTGCTGCTGTGATCCTCGAACAGCACGGCTACCCGCCGTTCGTGGTCAGCCTCGAATCACAGGATGAACTCGATCACGTGCTGTTTCTCTACCGACACGACGGCCGGTTTGGAGCGGTCGCGCGCTCTCGCGACATCGGATTGCACGGCCGGCTTCCAGTTTTCAGACGCGTCCGTGATCTGGTGATGAGCTACTTCGACCCGTACATCGACAAGAGCGGCCGAATAACCGGCTATGCGGTGGCGGACCTTCGTGACCTGGGCGACTACGACTGGCGTTTGTCGAGAAGGAACGTGTGGAAGGTTGAACGTTACCTACAGGAGATTCCACACAACGATATTCAGTCTTCCGACCTGAGATATCGCAAGTGGCGCCGCCGGTACATCGAATATCGAAAGCTCCATCCGAGCGGTCCGGTCGACTTCTACCCCAACCGGCATCTCTGGATGCTGTGAGCGCCTCATCGGCCACTCACGATGATCGCGATGGCGCCGATCGTGTTGTGTACCGTGTGTATCGCGAAGCACGGAAAGAGCGATCTCGTCTTCGCCCGAATCCCCGTCAAAACAAAGCTCAAGACGGCAAGTCCTAGAACGCCCGCCCACGCGCCCCAGTATTGCAACAGGTGAACGGACGTGAACAACAGGCTCACGATGGCGATCGCAGGCACCGGGCTGAGCTTCTTCCTCAGGCCCGAATACAAAACACCGCGGTAGACGACCTCTTCGACGAGCGGCGCGGTGAAGACGGCGAGGACGGCGACCGTCAGTCGCACGGCTTTGCCGGTCTTCAGCATCTCTTCGAACAGAGACTCAGTGGGCTGAGGGATAAGTCTGGTCAGCAGCGAGTCGAGGACCAACACGCCGGGAACTACGATGGCAATCAGCCCCGCGGTAACCGCAACAGACCGGCTGTCCAACTTCCATCCCAGGCTAGCCCAGAATGGCTGCGTGCTCCTCGCGGTGACAACCCACCAGCAGACGCCGATGGTAATCAAATGTGCGATCATCGTAGCAACAAGCTGGACAAGCACACTCGTCGGACCCTTGACCCAGTTGGCGAGATCTCGCTCAATCACGTCGGTTGGCACGCCCGGCTGCTGGTGATTGAAGAACCACACCACGACGAACGGCATCAGCAGAACCAGCGGTATTAGCGTGATCGCAGCGACGCTCACCGCCCAGATGATGATCCCGGTTCCGGGACCCCATCGGGGCCGATCCGGATCGACGCCGCCCTCGCCCGGCGCCGAGGCGTCACTGTGAAGCTGTTCCCCTGTGAAACCTGCCTTGCCGTAGGACGCAGCGTCAGGCTGACTCGCTTCGACGCGCGGAGCTTTTGGGAACGTGCTCCAAATGCGCGCACAGCGCTCACAGAGTTCTGCTTCGGTAGACTGAGCGTCGGGCAACACCGCATAGCATAGACGGCAGTAGCGTGAGGACGAGGTCGGAACTTGCATTGTGAAAGTTTAAACGAGCCCGGATGAGTTTGCGACAGTAACGAACTGCTCGGCCAGAAACAGCGCGATGATCGTCTTCGCGTCGTCAATCTCGCCTGATCGAATGCGATCAAGCGCGTCCGCAAGCCGCATCCGAACGATCTCGATCTCCTCGTCATCATCCAGATTCTGGGCTGACGGTGAGATCCCCGTTGCCAGATAGATGTGAAGCCTCTCCTCACAGTATCCCGGAGCAACATAGAACTCCCCGAGCTTCCGATACTCTCGCGCGCGGTATCCGAGTTCCTCTTCCATCTCTCGCGCGGCGGTCTCTTCGGGTGTGTGCTCCCCTTCGATCCGCCCGGCGGCTATTTCCAGCGAGTAGCGTCCGAGCACGTATCGCCATTGGCGCACCAACGCTATGCTTCCATCGTCGAAGACCGGCAACGCTCCGGCGCCTCCGTTGTGGTGGACCACTTCGATCTCGACCGGCCCCTTGCCGGCGGACTCGTACTTCCCAACCGAGAGATCGAGGATTCGTCCCTTGTAAAGGTAATCCCTCTTGAGAAGCTCGTGAGTCATGGGTATGGTCGCGTCGCGTCCGAGAAGTTTGCCATTCTCCATCAGCCGGCGGGTTGCTCGTCTTCCCTTTCCATAAGCTGTTTCACTTCACCGACCAGGTAGAGCGAGCCCGCCACACATACGATTCCCTCTGGCGGAGTCACGCTGCGCGCCCACGAGAGGGCCTGTCTTACCGTTTCTGAGAAGATCACGTTGCTGGAAGTCTTCAATGCAAATTTGCCGAGTACCGCCGTTGATGCCGAGCGCCGGTCGCGAACGCGAGTCAGGACGAGCGTCCGCGCAATCGGAAACAACTCCGCCGCCATTCCGTCGATGTCTTTGTCGCCCATTGCGGCAAACACAAGCGTAATCGGCCCGCGACAAAACTCTTCGAGAAAAGCTCGAAGGCTGCGCGCGCCTCCGAGATTGTGCGCGCCGTCGAGCAACATCGGCGGCTTGTCGTCAATCAGCTCTAGCCGGCCGGGCCAGTGCGCCTGGCGCAACCCCCTTATGATCGCCTCACGCGGAATATCGAGCCCGCTCTCGGCAAGCAACTCGCCAGCCTCGATCGCCGCCGCCGCGTTGTCCGCCTGATGCCGGCCTCGCAATCCCAGCATCACCCGGCGGTAGACGCTGGACGCCGACTCATAGTCTATCGTCAGCCGTCCGTAATCGTTCGCCGCGCTCGGCGACGGTTCGTTTGCAAACACCGGAAGCACGTTCTCTTCCAGGCATCGCCGCATCAGGACCTCGGACGCTTCAACGTGCGGTTGCCGCCCGATCACCGCTCGGCACCCCGACTTGATGATGGCCGCCTTCTCAGAAGCGATCTGGGTAATCTCGTCGCCGAGAATGTTCTGGTGATCGAAATCGATCGCGGTGACAACCGAAACCATAGGCTCGACTGCGTTCGTTGCATCAAGCCGTCCGCCAAGTCCCACCTCGAGTATCGCAACATCGGGATTGCAGTCGCGAAAGTGGAGCATCGCGATGGCGGTCAACTGCTCGAAGAACGTCGGCGCCGCGGCGAGCCGGCCCTCGTTCACCAACTCTTCGCCGGTCAACCTCACCAGCGTTGACAGCCGCGCAAACTCGGGCGCCGGTATTTCGTCGCCGCTCACTCGGATTCGCTCTTCGATCCGTACAAGGTGAGGTGAGGTGTAGAGCGCGGTTCGATGCCCTGCCGCGCTTATGATCGACTCCAGCATCGCGGCAACCGAGCCCTTGCCGTTCGTCCCCGCGATCAGCACCGACTTGAATGCTCGCTGGGGATGGCCGAGCCGCCCAAGTAGGAGACGGACGCTGTCGAGTCCGAACTTGGCCGCGAGCACTTCGTGACCAAGTCCGTAGAGATAGCTGAGCGACTCCGTGTAGTTCATCCCAACAGAGCGACGATTTGCCGCGACCTCGGTTTGGCGGAAGAGCGAAACCCGGAGGGCCCGCGCGATTACAGACTAACGGCCCGGGCTTGCCGGCTTTACGCCGTTTTGGGTCATGAAGCCGAGCGAGCTGACCAGGAACTCCTTCAAGTCCTTGCGCTCAACGACCGCATCGAGCATGCCGTGCTCGAGCAGGAACTCGGCTCGCTGAAACCCCTCAGGCAACTTCTGCCGGATCGTCTGCTCGATTACGCGCGGCCCGGCAAAGCCTATTTGCGCGCCCGGCTCCGCGATGTTGAAGTCACCAAGCATCGCATAGCTCGCGGTCACGCCGCCTGTCGTCGGGTCGGTCAACACTGAAATGAACGGCACGCCCGCTTCGTCCATGCGCGCGAGCGCCGCCGATATCTTCGCCATCTGCATCAGCGACATTGCGCCCTCTTGCATGCGCGCGCCGCCCGACGCCGAATAGATGATCAGGGCCGAGCGGGTCTCCAGAACGCGCTCGATTGCCCGCGTAATCTTCTCGCCGACGACCGCTCCCAATGAACCCCCTACAAACGCCAACTCCATCGAGCAGACGATCGCCGGGTATCCGCCCACGGTGCCCTCGCCCGTTATCATCGCGTCCAGCATGCCGGTGCTCTTTTGTGTAGTTCGCAGACGGTCCCGGTATCCCTTCGTATCGACGAACACGAGCGGGTCGTTCGAGGCCAGATTCGAGTCAAGCTCACGCCATTCCGATCGGTCGAGAGTCAGCTTCAACCTCTCAATCGCGCTTATGCGGCCGTGATGTCCGCAGTTGATGCAGACGTTGAGATTGTTCTCCATCTCGCGCTTCAGAATCATCTGCTCGCAGCCCGGACATTTGACAAACAACCCCTCGGTCCGAACGGTTCTGCGTTCGCTCGGATCCGGCGACTTGGGCTGATCTTTCTTTTTGAACCAGGTCATTCGTCAGGCCTGCTTGGTCTTTCTGCTGAAGTCGGTCATCTTCTCGGCGTGACTGGCGCGATGGTTGACGACCCTCGCCAGGATGAACAGAAGATCGGACAGCCGGTTGAGATAGACGACCACGTTCGGGTTCAGATCTTCGGCGCCCGAAAGTTCGACCGCCCGTCGCTCGGCTCGCCTCACAACCGCGCGCGCGAGATGGAGCGCGGCGCCGGCTTCCGAGCCCCCCGGCAGTATGAACTCCTTCAACGGCTCAAGCTGAGCAAGAAAACGGTCGGAGGTCTCTTCGAGTTTCGCAATCAGAGACTGGCTGACGCGCGGCGCCTCGACGTTCGCGGGGCTCGCCAGGTCTGCGCCGACGGTGAACAGGTCGTTCTGAATCCCCGCGAGCACACTGTCGATCTCGCCGTCAGAGAGTTTCGCGCGCGCTACTCCGATAACCGAATTGGCTTCGTCGACCTCGCCGTAGGCATCGACGCGGAGGCTGGCCTTGCTGACGCGGACGCCGCCAACGAGACACGTCTCGCCACCATCTCCGGTTCTCGTATATACCTTCGAGATTCTCATTGCCCCGGCACTCAAGCGTTGTCCATTCTATGTGGGGCATTCGGCGTTGTCAAAGTAGGGCTCATGTGGAAGCGACGGATGATGAAGCATGATAAACGATAAGCGGTGAACGACAAGCTGGCACTTGTGACTCATCGCTCCCGATTCATTCCTTCTCAATCAGCTCCGTCTCGTAAATCCGGTAGGTCTTCGATCGCCGCGCGCCGAGCAAATCCGCCGCGCGCAACATCAGAGCGTTGTTCTCCAGGATCCAGCCTATCTCGCCGTTGAGGTAGCCTGCTGCCGGCGCGCGGCGGTAGATCTCATCGTAGAACACGGCTGCGGCGCCCAGATTCTGCTTGTCAGCCACCGTACCCATTATCACCACTCGCAGGAAGCCGATCTTGCGTGAATACCACAACAGCTTCAACAGCCCGAATGGAAGCAGCCGGCCGTTGATTCGCTTCAGGGCGCGGTTGATGTCAGGCACCGCCAGAAAGAACCCGATCGGCCTGGCTTGTGAAGAACCCTCTTCTTCTTGCTCGGCTATGAACGCGATCTCAGGATCGACGAGTTGCTTCAAGTCCTTCGCCAAGTGGTCGAACTCCTCCGGACTCACGGGCACGAATCCCCAGTTCTTGCCCCACGCCTCGTTGTAGATCGCTCGCACTATCTCGGCCTCGCGCTTGAACTCTTTCAACTTCACCGGCCTCACTCGAATCCGGTCCTTCTCCCTCAGCCGCTGAGCCACGCGCTTCAGTTTGTCCGACTGAACGAAGTAATCGAAGCCGGTGTCGTAAGCGTACAAATCCATGGCCTTCCGCAGCCCGTAGCCTTCGATCAGATCGACGTAGTACGGCGGGTTGTAGGTCATCATCACGACCGGCGAACGATCGAAGGCATCAATCAACAAACCACATTCGTAGTTCGTCGAAGGATTCATCGGGCCGCGCATCACCTCGGCCCCGCGCGAGCGCAACCAGTCGCGTGCAGAATCAAGCAGCAGCGTTGCGGCCTCCGGGTCGTTTTCGACCTCGAAGAAACCGAAGAATCCGGCGCGCTCCTGGTGAAACTCGTTGTGGGCGCGGTTGAGGATCGCCATCACTCGGCCGACGACCCGACCCTCGCGCTCGGCGAGGAACATCTCGGTGTTAGAAGTCTTATAGAACGGATGCCGTTTCGTGTTGAGTAGATCCTTCTGCGCGATGCGAAGCGGCGGGACCCAATGCGGATTGCCCTTATACAGGTTGTAAGGGAGCCCAAGAAATCGCCGCCTGTCGCGCGCAGTACGAACGGAGTGCACTTCAACGCCGGGCGCGGCAACTCTGGCGGGTGTGGGTTGGCTCATAGCTCTCGAACGGAGAACAGGAGAGGAATACTGCCTCGAACGTGGCGGTCTCGCAAGGTCCGAACGAGTACGCGTCGGGTTTTCGCGCCCTCGGCGAGGTCCCGAAACGGAGGCGGTCAGGGTGTCGCGTATACTCACCTCGCGGGCGATGTCTAATCTCACCATACTTCCAACAACCGACTTCCAACAAGTTGAACATTGAGAGTCCGTCCGATATATTTCTTAGCCTTTTCTTATGAGCAAGCGCGTTCTCTTTATAGGGTTGGACGGCGCCACGTTTGATGTGCTTGATCCGTTGATCGATCGAGGATTGATGCCTCGATTGAAGCAGTTCATCGGCGAAGGCGTTCGCGGGCCGCTCGAGACGACCATTCCTCCAATCACTCCCACGGCTTGGGTGTCGTGGATGACCGGCAAGAACCCCGGCAAGCACGGCGTCTTCGAATTCCTGCTCCGGCGCAAAGGAACGGGCGGACTGCCTGATATGCCCGTCAACTCGGGCGTGCGAGACGGACTCCCCTTCTGGGACGTACTTGGTCAGATGGGAAAGCGCGCCATAGTCACCAATGTCCCATGCACTTATCCGCCCGGCCTGGTTAATGGGTTGATGATCTCGGATTTCCTCACGCCGCGAGGGCGACGCGACTTCACGCATCCGCCGAATCTGATCGACGAAATCGAATCGAAGTTCGGCCCGTATCAACTCTACATCACCGAGGTATACACGCCCGGCAATGTTGAAAAGATACTCGTCCAGCTCTTCGCCGAGCTCGACTACAAGACGAAGGTTAATCGTTATCTGATGAACGAGTACGGCTGGGACATCTTTGCGACCCACTACTGGGGGACGGACCGCTTTCAGCATGAGCTGTGGCATCTTCTCGACGAGTCGCATCCGTTCTTCAACCGCAAGGAACACGACGCCCACATCGGACGAATTCACGACTACTGGCACGCCGTGGATTCGACGCTAGGCGAATTGTTTGACGAGGTGGGCGACGAAGCGAGTGTCTATCTCGGCTCCGATCACGGATTCGGCCCGATCAAGAAGTTCCTGTGCTTCAACGTATGGTTGATGAACGAAGGCCTGCTCGTACTCAAACGCGACGCGATGACCCGTTTCAAGCGAGCGATCTTCCGGCTCGGGCTTACTCCCGACCTTGCATACCGCTCGGCGATGAAGATGGGGCTCGCGCATCTGCGATTATCGGTAGGCGTGACGAACCGGTCGAAGCTCATGCGGCTCGCGAACCTGCTGATGCTGTCGCTCGAGGACGTCGATTGGAGTCGGACGACAGCATTCTCGAAAGGCAACTATGGGCAGATATTCATCAACCTGCGCGGCCGCGAGGCCAACGGCAAGGTGGACCCCGGAGCCGACTACGAGTACGCGTTGCAATCGATCATCGACAAGCTGCGCGGCTTGACTGATCCCGAAACCCGGCAGCCCTTGATCGGGCCGATCTGGCGACGCGAGGACTTATACAACGGGCCTCATCTCGACGAAGCGCCCGACATCCAGTTCCTGCCCGCCGACATGACCAACAAACCGCTGGGCACGCTCGACCTCACCTCGAACAAGTTCATCACGCCGGTCTACGGGAACTCGGGCGATCATAGAATGAACGGGATACTCTTGGGTCGCGGCCCGGAGATCAGACGCGGCCACCGAATCGCCGGCGCGAGGATCATCGACTTCGCCCCGACGATCCTTCACAGCTTCGGCGTCGAGATTCCCTCGGACATGGATGGCCGCGTGCTCGAAGAGTTGTTCACCGACGAGTATCTCGGGAATGTTCCCGTGCGGGCGTCGGGCGCCGAAGCTTATGCAGAAGCCGACGGATCAGTGGGGATGACAGACGAAGAGAGCGAAGAGATTCGGCAGCGGCTGCGAGGACTGGGATACCTCGGATGAAAGGACGTGGGAATTGAAAACTGAGAATTGAAAAATGAACATTGCAAATTGGAGGACAGGCCAATTGGGGATTTGCAATTTTCATTTTTCATTTTTATCTTTCCCGCAGTTGGTTCTGCTTCACTATGATCCCTGAGACGATTTCCGCCGTCTTGCCGGCCTACAACGAAGAAGAGAACATCGAAACGGCCGCGCGGCGGATGGCTGAGGTCCTAAGATCTCTCTCGCCTCACGACTGGGAGGTGATCATCGTCGACGACGGCTCCATTGATCGAACGGGCGAAATCTCGGACCGTCTCGCGAGTGAAGACCCCGCGCACGTCCGCGTATTCCACCACAACCCGAATCGCGGCTACGCCGAGGCGCTCAAGACCGGCTTCACCAGCGCACGACATCAACTGATCTTCTATACCGACTCTGACAACCAGTTCGATGTACGCGAACTCGCGAACCTCCTCCCGCTGATCGAGAGCGCGGACATCGTGAACGGATTCCGCATCTACCGCTTCGACCCGCTCACCAGGCTCGTGCTATCGTGGGGCTTCAATCTGCTCGTGAGAATCGTGTTCAGGATAAAGGTGCGAGACATAGACTGCGCGTTCAAGCTCTTCCGCCGCGAGGTATTCGACAAGGTGACGATTGAGTCTAAGAAGTTCTTCGTCGACGCCGAGGTGCTGGCTAAAGCGAAATATCATCGCTTCAGGATGGCGGAGATCGGCGTGCGTCATTATCCGCGGCCGGCGGGGCGCTCGACGGTTCGCGCAAGCCATATACTCTCTACGCTTCGTGAGCTGGCGCGCATCTGGGTGAACATTCACCTCAAATCGAGACGAGAGGGCTGAGTCTTACGGTGGAACGAGAGAGCGAGCGAAATCCTGAGAACGCTGACGTAGGCGCAACCGAAAGGCGGCGCGCATTGAGTCTGCGCGGGCTCGCCCAACTCGTCGTCGGGCTTGGCGCACTGACGTGGGTGATCATCAGGGCCGACGCGCGCGGATTGCTCGAAGCCGTTCGCGCGACCGACGCGATGTACCTTCCATTGGCTGTTGCGGCCACTGTGGCGGTCAACTGGCTGATGGCCTACAGGTGGGGCGTTATCCTGCGAGTGCGTGGTGTACCGATCCCGACTGCCCGCCTGTTTGTATACTATCTGGTCGGGATCTTCTTCATGAACTTCGTACCTGGCGGCGGCGTGAGCGGCGACGTTGCACGACTTATCTACGCCGACCGCGAGGTGCGCGACAAGCCCTTCGTACTCTCAACACTAATTTACGAGCGGTTGGTCGGCCTGTTCACTCTGCTGTTGATCGGTCTGGGCGCGATGCTGGCGAGCCGGGCGAACCGGCCGTCAGCGCCGGTCTTCTACTTCGTCGAAGCGGTGCTGGCCGCGGCTTTCCTCGGGTCCGCTCTGTTGATGAGCGACTACGTATCAACGCGGCTTGCGCGATTGTGCAGACATGCAGGGACGCGGTTCAAGCTCGAACGAATAGGCATCGCGGCTGCACGGACGATTGAAGCGATCTCGGAACTGCGACGCTACAAGCGTATGCTTGCGGCGACGGTTTTGCTCTCGGTGCTGATTCGAGTTGTATGGAGCCTCGGTTGCTTCGTTGTAGCTCGCGCCATGGGCTTGCCGCTCGGCCTGCCGGCGGTGTTCGGGTTCATCTCGCTTGTGGACCTTATCCGCATGTTGCCGATTTCGGTCGGCGGACTCGGTGTACGCGAGTGGGTGATGGTGTTGCTGTTTGCCAATGCCGGGCTCGCCCGCGAGCAGGCGCTGATGTTTTCGTTCCTTGCTTTCGCGCCCGTCTTTTTGAACGCGCTGATTGGAGGCGCCATCTACACTTCGGGCATGGGCCTGGCCCGCCATAAGCGTGTAGCCACAGATGTCGCGATAAAGAGCGTCGAAGCGCGGTAGGGCTGGGAGGCTACTGACCGACCGCGGTCGTTGAAAACCGAATGCGTGAGGCCCTGCGCGCTATGAGCCAGCAACACCCTGGAAACCCATCGACCAAACTCGGCGACGCGGTTGCGGCGATTGTCGTTCTGGGTATCGCGGGCCTCGTTTTCAGCGGACTCTTCTTCAGGGAGACGAATCTCTCCTATTCAATCGGGTACAACCTATACGGCGCTGAGAGAACGCTCTTGGGCGAAGTCCCCTATCGCGACTTCCACACTCTCTATCCCCCGGCGATCATCTACGTAAACGCGGCGTTATTCGACCTGTTCGGCGTGTCACTCTACACGGCGTTGCTGGGCGTGCTCGTGTTCAAGGCGCTGACGACGCTGGCAATCTACCTGGCAGCGAGGGAGGTGATGCCGCGCGCGTGGGCGATGATTCCTGCATTGTCTTCGCTGATCTGGCTGAGGCCGAATGGTCCGTTTAAGGCCGTGCCGATGCACTACGGTGCGCTCTTCCTCGCCTTGGCGTTGTGGCTGCTCTTGAAGTACCTGAAGAGCGGAAGCGCGTGGCGCCTGGTTGCGGCGGGCATTTCGATTGGAGTGCTCGCGCTGTTCAAGCATAACATTGGCGCGTATGCGTTGATCGGGTTGCTGCTCGTGGTGACGGTCGAAGGTGGCCCGATACGATGGGAGGCCGGTTATTGGTGGAAGAACTACAAGCGCGGCCTGGTGATGCTCGGCGCATTCTTCCTGCCGATAGTCCCGGTGTTGATCTACTTTCGCTTTCAGGGGGCGCTTGGAGCGATGACGCGGACACTGCTGTTTGGTCCGGGCGAGTTCCTGCTTGGAAGGCTGGCTTCTACGCCGTCGCCGCTCATTGCGCTCGCGTATGCGGTTACACTGACAGGAAGCGTCGTTGCGGCGCGGCGGTTCAGACAAAGACCGGTCCTGGCTGCGGCGCTAGGGCTCTTGCTCGTGATTCCGCTTCTGGCTTTCTGTATGCTGGGGGACCAGTCGCGAGTCGACCAGCTTCTCTTTTATCTCCCCGTCTTGCTCATCGCCGCCGCGGCGCTCGTGTATTGGTTCGGCGCCAGATTCGAGGGTGGTCACTCCGTTACGCTCGCGGCAGTTATCGTCGTCGCAGCAGCGGCGTCGCTGGAGTCGTTCCCGAGGCTTGCTCGTGAGCAGGTCGTAGCCGCGATGCCGTTCGTGACGCTGTTGCTGATTCACGTGATTCACGTTGTCAGGCCGCGCGCGCGCGAAATCGCGGGCCGGATGATCGGATTCGCGCTGATGGCCGTGCCGTTGTCGTGCTTCCTAATAGGCTCGCGGTTGTTTGTCGGCACGTTCTTTGAGCGCGGGCTGCGACTAAGGAGCAACTCCGAGCTGACGATAGATCGCGGCCGAGGAGTCCGTTTCCCGAAAAGTGAAGCGGACGAGATAGATTCAGTCGTGAGGTACATACAGGAAAGGGTGCCGGCGGGCGGCTACTTATTCGCTCAGTCGTATGCGGGGTCATCCTATTTGTTCCTCGCTGATCGCCGTAATCCCTCCGGCGCGCAGTTTTGGGGCGGCGTCGGGGTGAACGATCAGGAGCGCGGCGACACGCTCAGGGCAATTGAGGAGACCCAGGTAAACCTGATCGTGACGAGTTACCGCGACCTGGCCGCCGAGAAGTATGGCCCGATGCGTGATTACATCGCCGCGAATTTTGCCCTGAGTCGGGAGTTCAACGACGTGATCATCTACGAAAGACGTGCGGCGAAGGTTGATGTGAGTAAATTAAAGGCGCCCCGTTAGTGCGTGCGCGCAGGGGCCGCCTAACGTCTTAGCCGTCTCAGCACATAGTCGGGCCACGGTGGGAATGGTTCGTCTCGGACTTTTTCATAGTAATCGTCTCGGCTATTCGTACAATCAATCATGCCGTCGAGATACTGAGCGCGAACCTTGAGCTGACTCGCTATCGTCTTCCATAGCTCATCGCCAATATCCTGTCTCGCGTGCGAGAAGAAAGTGCGAATTGTGGGAACACCTGGGAGCTTGAGTTCCACCCATCTATGATCATCCGCGCGATTCCTGGACTCGGAAGACTCAAACTTGGTCAAGAGAATGGTCTCAACATCACGATTGCGTCGAGTCATAGGACTTAGCGTCATCGAGCCAGAGGACGGATGTAACTCTGTAGGTGCTGAAACAAGGCCCGGCTAGGTTCGTCTTCATCGCATGACAGATGGTCGTAATACTCAGCAAGAACTTGGAAATAGTCAGCGACTGATTCCCTGATACTATCCCCAACGCCGTACATGTGAAAAACATCATCGGTAACCAGAATGGAGTCATCATCATCTTGTGCTATTCGTAGTGTAAGGGGCTGGAGGAATTCCCATCCTGGCATTAGACCCATCACACCGAGCAAGACAATCTGACACGAGACGATCGAGCTGCACGGCTCTGAACTCCCTGCCCATCTTACCGCTAGGTACTCAGCCGTGGCAGTGGCAGTATGGTGCATTAGCTGTTGCTCTTTTCTTCCTGCCTGGACGCAAACCGTTCTAGATTTGTTTGTAACGCCTGTATGAAGATGGGGAGTCGTTCCGCTGATACGATGACACGTGCGACGCACTCGCCTCGAACAGACTTCAGTGCTGCAACCTTGTCGAGATCTCCAGGGGTCCCGAATAGAAGGGGCGGAAAAACCTCAAAGAAGGAGATAATGAATTCCTGGTCAGAGTGCTGAATAACCATGTTATTTGCATATCGACTCACTATCCCCTCGGGGATATACCATTCTATGGGAATTAGCTTTTCCGTCGCTTGCTCAGCTATGGCGCTCCTGTATCTTGATATAGGTATACTACCTTGTCAATCATGAAAACGGTGAGTGAACGGTCTTGGGACAGTTACTCCAGGCGTGCTCACTACTGCGACGGGACAACGCGCGTGAGAGGCAATGGCGAGCAATAGCGTCAATGACAAGAAACTGGCCGAACGGCGACATCGGCGGCGCCAGTTGCTGTCGCTCGCGATTACCCTGCTTGGCGGCGCGCTGGCCTACGGCCTGTTCGTACGGCGTGGCATGTGGCTCTCGGTTATCGGCTACAGCGTGTCTCCGGCTGAGCGAGTCCTGCAAGGCGAGGTGCCTTATCGCGACTTTCTCTACAACTACACGCCGGGCATCCTATGGCTCAACGCGCTGCTGATGAAGCTGTTCGGCGCGACGATCCTCACCGTGCGCTCGGGCGTAGTGGCGTTCAGGTTGGCCGCGCTCGTGATCCTGTTACTTTTGGGCAGTCGTCTGAAGCTCGGTTGGGCGGCGTTGATCCCCGTGGCGCTAACCCTGGCGTGGATCGATCACAAGTACGTGTTCGGTGTGTATCCGACTCAGTACTCGATGCTGTTCGTGATGATCAGTCTTCTGTTCACTCTCCGATACGAAGCGAGCGACCATAAGCGATGGCTGTTCCTCGCGGGATTGAGTGTGGGCCTCGTCTTCGTGTTCAAATACAACGTCGGGCTGACGGTGGCGGCAGCCGGCGTTGCAGCAATCGCTGCCAAGGCGATTGTTGGCGGAACCTACGAAGGTCAACGCCGAAGGCCGGTGATGCTTGGTTTGGGGAGCATTGGCGTGGTCTTGGCAGGTTTCGCTGTGATTGTTGGGGCGATGGCGGCGTACCTGGCTTATGACGGTGCGCTCGGGGCGATGATCGATCACTTTCTGCACCACGTGTCTGCCTACAGCGAGACGAGATCGGTACCGCTCCCTCCCGTGAAGCTCGTTGGCCCTGCAGCGGCCGTGGCATTGGTCTCGGTGATCGGGGCGTTTCTCGTGTTGCGCAAGGCCCCGCGTTTCTTCAGCGTGTACGTTGCAGGTGTGACGGCGCTTGCGACGGTCGCGCTGCTCGTGCCGGCCAGATTGTACGTGCTCAAGATTTCGGCTTCCGCCGCCGTTGCCTATTTCCCGCCTCTGCTCCTTTTGATTTGTCTCGGCATGATCGTGTGGAAGTCCCGGCGCGAACTGCGAAGCGACAGCGGACGGGCCCAGTGGTGGAGCCGCAACGGCTCCAGCGTGATAGTCGGATTGTTCGCGTTGGGTGCCTACCTCGAAGTCTACCCTCGCGCGGATTACTACCACCTGGTCAGAGTCTTGCCCCCCATATTCCTATTCGCCGTGATGCTGGGAGTTCGCTGGTTGGGTTCGGACCCGAGCAGTACTGCGAGACGGAGCGTCGCGCGACGCGAGGCGATGTTGTGCGGGGCCGCCGTTGTTGTGGTGTTCGCGGTGATCGGGGTCAAAGACACGTGGCTTCCGCAGCTCGATTCGCGGGGCCGCTTCGTTGACCGGATACCCCTGTCTATCGATCGGGCGCGAGGGATAATGGTCAACCGGAGGCAGGCGGGGTTGATCGAGGGATTGACGCGCGCGATCGAGGAGCACAGCGCGCCGGGTGACCCAATCTTCTCATTCGCTCAACGAGGGTGCGCGTTTTATGTCCTGACCGGCCGCAAAAACCCCACGCCGTTCGTGTGGTGGCGCGCCGTTGGCATTAAGGGCGAACACCGGGAGAGGCTGCTCGCGATGATCGCCAACAGGCAGTTCAAGTTGATACTGCTGCAAGACCAGTTGACGGATCAGCGGGTTCGCGACGCCGTGGGTCAGAACTACCACCCGGTCGCGTCCGTCACCGACATAGCCGTGTATCAGAGGAACGAACCCTGATCACGTATCGAGCAGTCTGCTGGAACGTGCGGTTGATGAATCCGAGGCTCCTTTGTATATTCCTTGCTCTAATCGAACACATCCAATGACCGATAACCCGCTAGTGACTGCGCTGAAGGGCCCCACAGTAGCCGAGGTCGAACCACCGAAGGCCGAGCGCGCGCCGAAGATGATCCTGTGGTTGAATCGCCGCTCCATCCTGCTGATCACTGTTGTGGTTTCTGGCTTGGTATATAGTCAATTTGGCTTCTGGAAGATGTCGACCAGGGGCGACCGCGCTAACTGGGATTACTTCGCGCAGGTGATCTCTCGGGGCGGCGTTGCGTATCGCGACGTCGTGAACATCAAGAGCCCGCTGTCGGCCTACATCGGTGCGGGGGCGATCGCTGCGACTCGTCCATTCGGGTTGCGGGATGCGTATGCCATCCGCCTGGCATACCTTGCGCTGGCGATTCTGACGGTCTGCATGACGTTCGTTGTGGCGTCGGACTACTTCGGCGGCGTCTGGACCGGTGTTTTGGCCGCAGCGGTCATGCTTGGCTTCAATGCGTTTTCCACGTTGAATTCGGGCGGCGTTCAGCCCAAGACGCCGATGGTGTTGTTCGGGTTGATATCGCTGTGGGCGGTGTTCAGGGACCGGCCCTTCGTGGCAGGCGTCTTCGGCATGCTCTCATGTTTGAGCTGGCAGCCGGGGTTGTTATTCGTGGGGGCGGCGGGCCTCGCGTTTTCGAAGTACCTCACGAGTTGGCGCGATAAGAAGGTGCTCAAGCTATTGCTGGGTGCGGCGGCGCCTCTGATCATAATGCTGTTGTACTTCTGGGTGGAAGGCGCGCTCAAGGAGTTCTACGCGTGGACCGTTCACTACAATTACACGGTCTATGGCCCGCGCGGCGTGCGCAGGTTGTCGGACGCGTTGCGACACGTAGTCGGGCTGCTTTATAAGGCGTATCGCGGGGAGCGCTACTACTTCTATATGTCCGTCGCCGGAGCGGCCGTCGCGGTCTTTTGGTTCTTGAAGGAAGCGAAAGTCCACGGCCTTCGCCGGTTGCTTGAGCAAGCGCCGCGTCACGCGGTCGTCATCGCGTCGGTCGTCTATTTCGTTTTCTGCTTGATCGACATTCAAGGCGGCGCCGACATGATACCGTCGCTGCCGTTCGTCGGGATATTTACCGCAGTTGTTTTCGTTCTGGCTGTCGATCTGGCAGCGAAGGTAACCGGCAAGTTCGCTCCGAATCTCAACATCGCCGCGTTCAAACACACTTGTTGTGCCGCCGTCCTCGTGGCGATCTTCTACTTCACTGTTGTGGATGCATTCTCGTATCGCCGACCGCCTCCGACGCTGCAGGATCAGTACGCCGCGGTCGCGGAGATAACATCTCACTTGGAGCCGGGTGACAGGGTCTTCGTGCACGGACAGACTGAGGTACTCGTGTTGTCGGGGCTTACGAACTCCAGCAAGTACTTCTTCCTGGACCGCGGCAAGGACAGATACCTGAACAAGGTCGAGCCGGGCGGCTTCGATCAGTGGTTCGAGACGGTGAAGGCCGGGCGTCCGAAAGTGGTCGCGCTTTCCCGGCTGCGTGCGATGGACCGCGGCGATTTGATTAGAGCGTGGGTGAACGAGAACTACGAAGTCTGTAACAACGGCGTGTTCCGATACTATCTCAGAAAAGACTGAATCGCCGCTTTCTCCGATGGCGCTTCAATGCAGCAAATGATCAAACAAGCGGTGCGAGTCCCAGCCGAAGCTGCACTCAAGGTTTATCTGTCATCGCTTCCGCGCGAGGAATTCTCGCCGGATCGCATTCAGCGGATACTGGTCTTCGCCTATCAGGGGCTCGGCAATTTCATCATGTATACGCCGGCGCTGAAGGCGCTCCGAGAGCGTTATCCGAACGCGAGAATAGATCTTCAGGTGGGAAACAACACCGGTTGCGAAGAAGTGCTGGCCGGGTCCGGGACTTTCAACAATACTTACAACCTGCCGTACTCCGCCGGCTTACGCGCGTGGCTCCGACGGTTCCGCGAAGTGCGTGACGCCCGATACGACCTCACTATCAACGAGTTTCACAGCCATTCATGGAGGCTCGCGGTTCTGGTCGTGGCGAGCGGCGCCAGGTTCCGCCTGGGTCACGTCACGAGCCCCGGATGGGCGCACCGCTTCAGCCGCTTCAGCTTCGTGTTCAACCTGCCGGTCGTGATGCGAGAGGATGAACACGAAGTTGATAGGTACCTAGACCTCGCTGAAGCGGTCGGCTGCCGAAGACCGGCCCTGCCCGAGGCCGCCAGTTCCATCCATCTTGACGCAGCGGACCGGGAATTCGCCCGGCGCTTCCTTGCCGACGCCGCTGCGCAAGGCCGCGGATCAATAATCGGCGTGCAGCCTGGAACATCGGTCGACATGCGATGGAAACAGTGGCCGCCGGAACGGTTTCGCGAAGTCCTGACACGACTGATCGCCGATTCGCCGACCGCGCGAATCATCCTGTTCGGGTCGCCTGTAGAGACCGGTATGGTGGATGAGGTGTCGAAAGGCCTGGGGCCAAACGTATCGGTGGCAGCCGGCAAGACCAGCGTGAAACAGGTCGCGGCACTGATCGAGCAGTGTGATCTACTGCTCTGCAACGATAGCGGGTTGATGCACGTCGCGGCGGCGGTCGGCACGCCTGTGGTTGCGATCTATGGGCCGACCGACATTCGACGCACGTCGCCGCTGGGTCCGCACAACACCGTCATTCGCCACGAGCTTCCTTGCAGCCCTTGCTTCAGGCTGGAGGGCGACGAGCAGGTCCATCTGTGCCCGCATCACGACTGCTTGATGACGATCACGGCCGATGAAGTGCTCGACGCCATTCGCACAGCGGCGGGTCGCGCTGATCTCCTCCAGATACACGTTTCGCAGGATCGCTGAAGACGCGCTCCCGCTCCATCAATGTCCTGCTCCTCGTGGTGGGAACATTTGTCCGGTTTGTCCGGCTGACGCCTTGATGCGCCGGAGGTTCAGCGCGTAGGATGGCAAGCTGCTTGTTCATAACATGAGAATCGCAATCTTATCGCTGACGCTAACGTCTCTGCTGGTTTCCGGGAGTTGCAGCCCCCCCCAACGAGCCGCGGCCGAAAAGTCGCCTATTACCCGCTGTCTCGACGACCTTGAGAGGATTCCAGAGTTGGCTGCTCTATTGAAGTCTCGCCCGAAGGATTCAGGGGAGAGCCAGGGCCGGCCGCTGGAGGGCATCGAGATAGCCCTGACCATCAACGGCATGGTTCGGAGTCAGGGAGAACCCGATCGGGGCGAAGACAATTGGTGCGCAGCCGAAAACAGCCGAGAGAATTTTGACAAGTTGCTCGCCGCGCTCAAGCAGAATGGCATGCCTCCAACCGTAGACTTCGTCGTCGGCCGCCAGCACGATCAATCGCTCATCGAATCGTGGCTGCGCAGCGGGAACCTGATCGGCAACATGTCGTTCACCCGGCGCAAGATGAACAAGCGGCCGGCCCAATTCGTGATCGAAGACCTTACCCGCAACGATCTGCTGCTGGCGCCGTACTGGAAGAAGTTTCCGCCCAGGAAAAAGTACTACCGTTACCCGAGCTTGAAGCCCAGCGGCGACCCGCAGGCGCGGGAGCAGATCAGCGCGTACCTGAAGACCAAGGGCTATCTCGAAGCGCCTGCCACAATCAAGTCGTTTGACGGTAGTTTTGGAGACTCGTACTGTGCCGCGGCCGCCCGAGGCGATCAAGAGTGCATCAGCATGGTAAAGGCATACTTCAAGTCTCTGCTCATGACATCGACGGTAAGAGCGCGCGCGGCCGCTCGGCGAATCGCCGGGCGGGACGTGAAGCACATCCTTGTGATCGGAGCCAATCAGTTCACGTGCGACAACCTGGGCGAGATCCTGGCGTGGTACAAGAGCCTTGGCGTGCGCTTCATCCCGTTGGATGACGCATTGCGCGACCCGGTCTATTCAACCGACGATGCGAAGGGGCGACCGGCGTCGCGCGTGATCCTTCACGCTTCCCGTCGCACGCCCGCAGCCGACCGCCAACCCAAATGAGATCTCAAGCTCACTTCGCAGCGCGATCCGAGGGTGGGTTCGCGTCACGTCGGCTTCGGTTGCCTCGCATGCTCGTCGATGGCCCTCACAGACATTCGTGGTTTCGGAGTTCTGTGCGGCTCCGGGGTCCCACAGGCGCCGCCTTCAGCGCGGCTTCCACTGCTGCCATCGCGCTTCGCTGTCGCTTCGCCCCGCCTTCGCCGCTTCGCCGCACAATCGCTTTACTGTCTCGTCGCGGTTCTTATATAATCGCGCCACGACAGGCCCAGCGCTGGGGAGACAGCAGGCAGGATGATTAGACGCCACTCTAATCCAACGGAAAGTCGCAGTCTGCCGGTTCCGTCACTACCTTCACCTGGAGGATGGCAATAATGAAACTGAGTCTGGATTCTAAGAGCCAGTCTGCGTCGCGGAGAATAGCCCTGACGTTTCTGGCGTCCGCGATTCTCGTTCTGCTGGCCTGCGCCGCGGGCTGGTTCACTTCGAGAGACGCGGCCGCCGACTCGAGCGCGCGCGCCGGTGAATCCCGGCAGGACGCGGCGCAGCGCCCGGCACCTGTTCCGAACGCCGGCGACACGTGCGCCGCGGCGACGGTGATCAATCCGGCCGCGCTCCCATTCCTCGAGGACTCTACAACGGCAGGGGCCGCCAACAACATAGATCCCGGTCCCGGGGGTTGTGGCGTGGGCCCCGGCTCGATTGGCGCCGGTCCGGATGTCGTATACTCATTCACGCCGACCGCCACCGATACCTACACCATCGGCGCGACACCCTTTGCTCCCGGATTCGATATCAGCCTCTACGTCGTAACCAACTGCGCTAATCCGAGCGGCACCTGCGTTGCCGCGTCTACTCCGCGGGACTTCGGATTGGGCGAATTCGCTACTCCCGTGCTGACCGCCGGTACGCAGTACTTCATCGTCGTCGATAGTCCCAACGCGAGCGGGTCGGGCGCATTCCACTTCTCGCTGCGCCGTGCCCTCGTGTCGAACGATACGTGCGACACGCCGGTTGTGATCGAGCCGAGCCGATTGCCTTTCATTTCCCGGACCACAACTTTCGGCGCCGCCAATGACCTCAATCCCGGTGTTGGTTGTCTGCCGACAAACCTGTCTGGGAGCGGCCGTGACGTCGTCTTTCAATTCACTTCTCCTGACACGCAGCTTTATGAAGTTACGGTGACGCCGGTCGCCAATTACAACGCCTCCGTTTATATCGTAACCAGTTGTCCGGGACTCAACGGCTGCACAAGCGCCGATGTCGGCGGCGGCGGGGACCCCGAGGTCTTGCGCCGCAACATGCCGGTCGGAGTCACGTTCTTCATCGTCGTGGATGGGTTTCAGGGTGATGCCGGGGACTTCACCATATCGCTGGTGCCGACGATTCCAAAGGCCCCGGATGCCCCGACCAACCTCGTAGCCACGGTGATATCCGCGACCCAGGTGGACCTGACGTGGATGGACAACTCGAACAATGAACTGGGATTCCGGGTCCTTCGCAGCTTGAACGGATTCGACTTTTTCGAGATCGGCAGCGTCGGCTCGAACGTCACGATGTTCAGCGACACGACCGTCGCGCCCAGCACGACGTTTTTCTACGAAGTCGTCGCCTTCAACAATTTCGGCACTTCAGCGCCGTCCAACATAGCCGACGCCACTACGCCCGCGCCGCCGCCACCTCCCGTGGCGAAGATCAGCGTCGTGCCCGACATGATCGACTTCGGATCGGTCGGCCCCTCCCAAGCCGCGGAGGCTACGGTGACGATATCCAGCGTCGGGGGAGTTGATCTTGTTGTATCAGCCATCAGCGATCCCGCCGCTCCGTTCTCGATCGTAAACAAGCCCGGATTGCCCCTCACGATCAACCCCGGCGGCAACGTGGACCTCACCGTACGCTTCGCGCCCTTAGCGGCGCAGATGTTCGCCAGTTCGTTCTCTATCGTGAGCAACGACCCGATGACCCCGAGCGTGAACGTGAATCTCACCGGCATCGGGACCGCCGCGCCCGTGCCGAACCTCGAAGTCACGCCGCCGGTCTTTGACTTCCCCGGCGGTTCGTCTTCAACAAACGCCGAGTTTAAGAACACCGGCGACGCGGATCTACTCATCTCGAGCTTCATCTTGCCGAGGGCGCCTTTCGCTCTGACGGGAATTCCGGCGTTGCCGGCCACGCTCAGACCGGGTGAGAGCTTCATCGGAACCGTGTCGTTTTCACCGGCGAGTTTCGGCGTGTTTGACGGCTCATTCATAGTGATCAGCAACGACCCGGATGGCCTTCTGAGAACGGTTCGGCTGCGCGGCACCAGCACGGCGACCAATGAGGCGCTCAAGCTGAGGGCCCCGACGCTTGCGACGTCAATCGCGGGCGCGACCACAACGCTGAATGTCCTGGCGGCGAACGGAACAAACACCGATATTCGGTTGCAGGCCACTGCCGTGACCGGCGGTACGTTCACTGATCGCGGCAACGGGCGAGGCGATCTCGTGTTCTCTCCTGCAGCCGACGCGACCGGCCGCGTATTCGTCACCTACACCGCGCGCGACTCGGCCAATCGCGTGAAGGCGCTGCAAGGCATTATTACGATACTAGGCAACACCGACACCCATCGCGTTCAGGTGATGTGGACGCTGGCGACCGCCTCGCCCAATGCGCCGACGGATGTTCTGGCTAACGACCTTGCAGTCACGCCGCTTGCTGCCGCGTCGGCTGAAGCTATCGCGCCCGCCGACGCCCCCGGGCTAATCGGCTATCTCGTTCACCGCTCGCTAACGCCGGGTGTCCCACCTGCGTTGTCAAACGTCGTCGGCATAGCTCTAACGGGACAATCTTCGTTTGTCGACACTGTCCCCGCGCCGGCGACGTCGTCGCAGGCGTTCTTCTACACGGTCTCCGCTTTTTACGGGAGCGGTACCGAGAGCGCCGCGTCGAATGAGACCTCGTCGGCCCCGCGCATTGTCAACTTGAGGTACAAAGGGAAGGCGCTGCGGTTCAATGCGGCCAACTCGAACGTTGGGACGGGCGCGGTGCTCCTCGTCGACGGCGGCAGCGAGATGTTCAACCTGGAGCGAAGCGGAGATCTGATCATCGTCAATAAGAACGCCCGAAGCACGCCGGGAGGCTTGAGGGTCCGGGACATCTTCAAGACAGGTTCTTCGCACACCGTCCAGGTGCGGAATGCGAATGGCGTCGTGTCGACAGTAGTGACGCTTGCACGGTAACCGGAGGGGCGGCTTCCGCTATGCCGCCCCTGGACGCATTCCTCAGGCTATCCTCTGGTGACGTTTTCGGAGCGGCGCGCCGCCGCGACCCTCGAGCTACCAGTGCGCGACGAGCGCGTAGTCGGCGAAGATCCCGGGCAGCGCCGCCCGTGAGAGCAATTCTACGCCCGGCACGAGCTCGCCGCGCTCGATCCCCCGCTCGGCGAGGTCCTCGGCGATCACGTACACGGGGATCTTCCGCTTCTCGATCAGGTCCAGAACGTCGCGATCCATCTTCGGAGCCTGCGTCTGCCTCCACTCGCCGACCGTGAGGCCCGGGACGCCCTGGCCGGCGACCGCATAGTTCACTGCGTTGCCGCGCAGCACCACGGTGTGCTCCGCACCAGCGCCCTGCATCGCAGCCAGCAGCCAGAGGATGGTGTCATCCTGCTCTTCCATCACGGCCCTATAGGCAGACTCCACAATGTTCAGCGTTTTCTTGGCCACGGCTTCACCTCACTTGGTCGGGATGACGAGAACGTTGTCCGACGCCTCGACGAAGGCGTGGAAGTCGGCCGGCGAGCCGCGCCGCGTGCCCGGCACGAACTCGTTGACCCCGCGTTCGTCGACGCACAAGCCACAGTTTACCCAGTCCACCTTACCGCCGTTCTTCTCGGCCTCGGCAAGCAGGGCCGCGACCTGGTCCTTCGTGGTGGGGTGGTTCTCTTCAGCCACGTCCTTGCCGTGAACCGGGTTCGGGTGCGGCGTCTGGCGCACGAACGCCAGACCCGACGCCCCCTCGTAGGCGAAGACGTTGATCTTGTACCCGCGACGGGCGGCGACGTCGAGGATCCGAAACGCCGTGGTCAGGTTCTCCGACTCGTAGGGAGGATCCATCAGCGCGATGGTTAGTGTCTTCTTGGACATGGTTGGTCTCCTAGTCCTAGTGCCAGAGGGTCTTGTGGCCTGCCGCGAGGTGGTCCACCACCACGTCGATGGGGGCGGCGGCGACGCCCTCGGCCAGCTTGGCGATGCCGCGCTCCTGTAACGAGAAGTCATCGGCGAGCACCGTCACCCCGCTGCTCGCCAGCACGCTGAGCGCGGCCGAGTGCGCCGACGGGCGCGCCGACAGCACGCCATTCTGAGTGAGGAACAGCGTCACCTGGTTGCCGCCCTCGACCAGCCCCCTGGCCAGGTCGTAGTAGTAGCCGACGTCGTTGGATTCAAACGGATCGCGCGACTCGATGAGCAGGTACTGAGCCATCTACGGTTCCTCCTTCCCTTGGAGCGTGCAAACATTAGCACAGAGCGCGGAACGAGTCATCCAGATTATCGGTGTCATCGAAGCGTCGAGCGGCTTGTTGGTCCCGATCGGTTGTGACGCGGTTAGCCCAATCAGGACGCTCGCTTGTCCGATGGTTCAACTCTTGCCCCTTTGATCAAGAGCCAGACCACGATCGGCAACTCCCCAAACGCGAAGACCGTCAGAAACCGCGAGAGATACGCGTATGCGATCGGGCCTGTCGGCGCTCACGCATTCGGGGTCGAATCCAGCGGCGTCGTGCGGGCCGAGCGATCATTAAGACCCTGGCGGGATCGTTCCCGCTCCTCCGGCGTCATCTGCTCCCAGCGCTCGGCCATTCGCTCGCGCACTCGCTCGGCTATTCGGCCCTCCATTCGCCGACGCGAACTGCGACTCCCACCGCCACCAAAACCAAATCCTCCAAACAGGATCCGGCAGAGAGCCAGCAGTCCGAGAGCCTGCCAGAAGGTGATTGGCGGCAATCCGAACAACGTGGGCGCCAGCCAGTTCCACAAGAGCATCACTATTTCGCCGCCGATCCAGGCGAAGATCACCATCCCCAGGATCGCCAGTGGCGCTATCAGAATCAGTTTCGTCAGTCTCGTCAGGTCCGACAGTCTCTTTCTCATGTTGTGTTCCTCGTTTCTTCGTAAACTCGGGGTAACCTCATTTCGGTTTTCTCTGCGTGAGTCTCTGCGGTGAAGAAGGGATCGAAAACACTCACCGCAGAGGCGCGGAGAACGCCGAGACAGCGCTGAGGATTTCAACTCAGATCGCGCATAAACTCGTCGTAGATACTCCGCAATCGTTCACGCAGATGAAGCACCGCGTAGCGCTTGCGCGAGAGCAGCGTGTTGACGTTTACACCGCTTTCCGCCGACAACTCTTTGAAGCTGCGCCCCTCCAGCTCGTGAGCGACGAATACTTCACGCTGCTCGTCGGGCAGTTCGTCGAGCGCAAGTTCCAACTCATCAAGAAGCACGTTGCGGGCGTAAAGCGCTTCCGGCCCGGCATCGGGCGATGGCAGCAGGTCTTCGATGTGCAGTAACTCGCCGTCTTCGTCCCCGGATTCATTGGGCGCTGCGTCGCTGAACGCTAATGGCCTCTTCTTGCGGAAGAGGTCCGTGATGCGATTCCGCGCGACGCGAAACAGCCAGCCGGTCACGTGGTCAATCGGCATCAGCAAGCGATTGGCTTCCACCAGTTCGTAGAAGACCTCCTGCACGATGTCCTCGACGTCCGAAGGGTCGGGCACCCGCCTGCGGATGAAATTGAGCAGTCGGGACCGGTGTTCCGCGATGATCTCGGAGATTTTACGGTCTTGCTCGGTCATCGAGGTGATGCTCGCCGGCTCGTTCATCCATTAGTGTAGACGAACGGCACGCGGAAATATTGTATTGTCGAGATTAGATCGGCGAAACGTGGTGGGGTGGACGGAACGCGAAGAATCGAACCCGCGCAGCGCGTGATGGCGTGTAGCCACGGGTGAGTCCGCGAACCCGTGGAACGTGATGCATACCGGGATTGAAGCCGCGCAGCGGGTGACGGTCCTCGACAATAGCCCTTCAGGACCGCGAGCGGATGGACGCGATATTCGGCCGCGACATTGCGCACGGAAGGCAGCGGATTGCCTTCCTAGAGAATTCGGCCGAGTATCATTGCAACGACACGGTCGCGAAGCTCGCCGTAAAGAATCGGCTGACTGTCGTTCCACTAGCGGTCCATCAGGTTTTCCCGATAGCCCTTACCACGAGATACGCTTCGTCATTTTTTCCGTTGAAGGTCAAAGTGCGCGTGGATCGGGTTGTCCTTCATCATGAACGTCCAGTCCTCGGTGTGATGGTTCTCGTCAATGATGGTGAAGACGGCATGGTGCATGTGGTATTGCGGGTTGCCGGCGATATCGAGAAACTCGAATTCCACCTTCTTGCCGTCCGGCGACATCTTGCCCGTCATTCGTGGCCGGTTTCCGGCGTCGCAATAGTGCGTCAGGAGCATGCGATCGCTATCGAGGTAAAACATGGTTATGGGATTGTCGGGGATCCCCGCGATGGTCAAGTCATGCATCAGCGCGTTCCCCCGGGAAGTCACCCGAAGCAAGATCTGCGCGGATTTGCCTTCGACCTCGATGGCCTGCGGGGAGGTTGTCACTGGTCCTTCCCAGGAACCCGCCAGGCTCTTCATGGTTGCGAAGGACTTCTGCGCCTCGGACTGCACAGGAGCCACGGAGGACTTTTGCGCGTCGGCCTGCGCAACAGGCTTTTGCGCGTCGGCCTGCGCAACAGGCTTTTGCGCGCCGGACTGCGCGGAGGCCGCGGCGGCTAGCGCAAGAAGGCAGATCAGAAGTGCTGGCAGAAGTGTTCGCATTGGTTCTCCGAAACGCTCAAAAGGCCGCGCAATAGGACGGTGACCGGGATCATGAGGTCTTCCACGATCGGTATCTTCTTGAGTAACATTGGCGGTGTCTTGCATTTTCTTCTCCTTTAGATTGGAATTGGGCTTAATCCTTGAATGCCGTTGAAGGCTGGTCAATATGACTGTGCTCATACTCTTCACCTCCTACTGTAAGCGAGCGATTGAATCAGGCGTGCGTGGCGCGCTACGATGACTGCCCCCCAGACCATCGACTCTTCGCCTATGATGTGCTTCGTCAGTGTGCGCCGTGCGCTTGAAAGTTGCTCTCAAGCTGAGGTACGGAACCGCTGGCAAGAAAGTTTCGGCTCTATCGGCAAACAAACACAGGCCGCAGGCTACTCAACACCGAACGCAAACAAGCGAACAGGAAAGCACGGCGACAAAAGCATTCGTTGGGTATCAAAGTCATGCTTGGCGCCATCGCCCAAGCCACTTAGCACGCAGCTCTCTCAAACAGCGCTCAAATGAAGACACGCTCTCCGACGATAGCTCGCCGAGCAACAGTCCTGCGACGCCGATGTCTTCATCAAGGTCGGGCCAATGTACTCCATAGCCGGCCCCGCTTATCTGAAGATTACCGCGTTCCGCGGGTGTGCCATTCGCGAGACAGGGATACCACCCGATGAGAACGGAAACAGAGCGGCCGTCTTCGAGATCAATCGACAGCGTGTCGCGCTCACTCCGTAGGAGTCACCTGTCTATAGAAACGACCTCGCGCCGTATCGCCTCACCCCGTAGGAGTGACCTCTTGGTGACATTGCACCATCGCGCGGAGCCAGGCACAGGTAACTCCTACGGAGTTCGGACTGTGGAGCGTGCTGGCATCTATAGACAGGTAACTCCTCCGGAGTTCGTCCCACAAAGAGGTCTGAGTGGACCGGCTATCTCGGCTCGGTGGAGTTCGGAAGCTCAGGTGGTTGGCATTAATGTCGCCCTGCTACGCTGCGAAATTCTCTCGGGCGATAATCGTGATTTGTGACGGGCGTTCGTCCGGGTCGAGCCAGAACTTCGCGCTGCAATTCTCTCGGTCGAGGTGCGTGTGTCGCGACCCACCGCAGTCGCACGAGTAGAAATAGAAGCGAGACGTTCCCACTTTCAGAATCGTCGGCATCGCCGACATTCTATCGCAACGGAGGCCGCCCCTCCTGACATTTCACGGAATTCTGCCCTTCGGGTTCGGTGTTCGATGTGTTCCTAACAACCTGGCCGCCACCCGCTTCGCGGGTTGGGTGCGATGTGCGCGGCTTCTCCATGGGTTCGCGGACTCACCCGTGGCTTTATTCCGTCACCCGCTTCGCGGGTTCGCTTCAGCGTCGGTTGAATTCACGTGCATCTCGGGACCGTCACGCGACATCGAGCAACGCCTTCGGATTGCGCTCAGCGATCAAAAGCAGCGTCCGAGCGGCGCCTGACGGAGCTCGGCGGCCTTGCTCCCAGTCCTGTAGTGTTCGTATCGATACCCCGAGCAATGTTGCGAAACGTTCTTGTGAGAGCCCCGTCTTTTCGCGAACGCTCGCAACACTCGGAAGGTTCACGACGCGTCCGTGGCAACCGCTCTTGATCTCTCGTAGCCCAGCCAGTACTTCTCGACCGATCTTCCTTTTACTCTTTGTCATTTCAGAGAAGCTTCTTAAACTCTTCTACCGTCAGTCCAGCATCTCGGGCAATACCGCCCATGGTAAAAGCGTTGACGGGATTATTACGTGGAATAGTGATGATCCGAACGCCGTCCGACATGACGATGTGTTTGCCCTGGCGAACGATGCGGAATCCAGCTTTTTGTAGCGCCTTAACCGCATCAAGGTGGTTGACGCCGGGAATTTTGGGCACGGCTAGACCGTTACATTGACTTCGCGAATGTCTTGACCCTTTACAAGATCGTCGATGGCTGCGAGATATTCGCGGATCGCGTCCTGGATGTTTGCAAGCGCTTCAGCTTCAGTCTCGCCCTGGGACCAGCAGCCAGGCAAACCTGGACAGGAAACGCTAAAACCTTCCTCTGATTCTTTGACAACAACTTTATAATTCATCGCGCAACCTCCCGCCGATTATACGTCTGCTTCCTTCTACCGACAATTCAAACCGTGTAGGGGATTGCCGCAGCGAATTGCAAATTGCAACTCCGACTTGATCGCGGTCGGAAATTGAGGCTGTCACGCGATTCAAGTTTACGAAGGATTACTCGTTTACGAAGGATTACTCGAAACACGCACAACGGCATGAAGTCACTCTTGCGCGGTGACTCAAGCAGTGACTCAGACGGATAGCCGGGCCGATTGGCCCGGCAGATTCTGTCTGCGGCTCACTTTGAGGGTCGCTGTAGGATTTCCGCCAGGGCCTGCAATCGCTTCGAGTCTGCCGCACTCTTGGCGATGCCGGCGCTTTTTTTCAGCGACCCCGTGAAGCTTTGGAGTTTTGCGCGCTCTCTTCGATTCAGATGAGAACTCTCTGCGCTTTGAATCGCCTTGCGCACTGCCGCGATTCGGTCGGCAGGCAGAGCCTGCGATCGCTCCAACTGATCCAGATACGCCTTGGCTACGACCAACTGAGCCGGCCACTCGATCTTTTGCTGGTTCTGTACATTGAGCTCAGCCATTCGCACCGTTTTCGCGGCATCGATCTCATTCTGCGTCAGAAACTCGGTTGGGCTTAGTTCAAAGACGTCCAGCCCGCGGGCGATCTCCGAAGCGTAGATGCGACCGTTGTACCAGTAGGCGGACCAGTGGCCACCCAGTATCAGCATCTTTGGATCAATTGGCCCGCGATCGAAATAGGCAATCTCAACCGGATGCTCAGCGTCGGTAAAATCCATGACCGAGACGCCACCCTGGTACCAGGCCTGCACTTCTATGTCGCGGCCCGGAATTGGAATGAGCGAACCATTGTGCGCCACACAGTTCTCGGTGTCGCCCTGTGCTGCCGGCAACTTGTAATAGCTCGCGAAACTCAGCTTGTTATTCTTCAAACGGAACACAGCATCGGCGCCCCACTTGTTCGGATCGTTGGCGCGGCAACGCGCACCCAGTCCGCCTCCCCACTCGTCGGTGAACACGATCTTTTTCCCATCGTTTGAAAACGAGGCCGAGTGCCAATATGAATAGTTCGGATCGTTTACTGCGTCCAGACGCTTCGGATGCACGGGATCTTTTATGTCCAGCACGATTCCATTTCCAGAGCAGGCACCGGCGGCCAACCCAAGCGCCGAGTACACCGTGATGTCGTGGCACTGGTCGCTGTCGGTTGGCTTCTCCAGGCCCTCGCCGGCTTTGCCATGGGCGCCTCCGCTGCTCAAGCTGTTGAGTTTGCCCGTACGGGGATCGATAAACACGCGAGGACTGTTCACCACCTTCGAATCTTGCGGCGCGGCCAGCGGGACTTTGATCACATCAATGCGAAACAGCGCGGTGTTCGGGTCTTTATCAGGTTTTTCCCCTGAACACTCGGCCAACTCTTCACGTTGACGCACGAACGATGTGCCGGACACGTAGATATAGACGTTGTTCTTATCCTTCGGATCGACTACGAGCGTATGAGTGTGCGAGCCGCGGCAAGTCTGCACTGCGGCTACCTGCTTCGGATTCCTGATGTCGGATATATCGAAGATCCTCACGCCGCGGAACCGATCGCTTTGCGGCGCTGGAATGCTCGGCTTTTTCTCTTCGCCGGGGGCCGGCGGAGGGTTCGGCGGAAATCCCTGTGTGCCGCAATCGAGTCGCCCATTTGGCTGTTCGACCGACATAAACATCAAGTTCTTGTAGACCGAAACGTCTCCTTGTCCACCCGGACAAATCATCGACGTTACCAACTTGGCCTTAGCGGGATTCGAGATGTCAAAGATATTGACGCCATAAAAGTTACCCTGAAACAGGTGGTTCCCCTGGAACGCAAGGTCCGAGTTTGCAAACGCGAGTTGAGCCATTACCAACTGCATCGACTTAGGCATCTTTGAAGGGTCGGCAATGCCCATCAGTCCTAAGGTCTTCTGCACCTTCGCGTTGTTAGGATCGGCCGAGTCGAGCTGAAACGCATCAGGTTTCTTGAAGAGCTGTAGGTGCTTCAGCCCCTTCGCTATCTCGCCTGCGTCGTACCATCCCGGTGTAAGTTTGGCGCGCGGGTCGTTGGCATCCGAGCCGGTCATTCCGGCTGGGAGCGGCGGCGCGGGCGCAGGAGCAAACGGATCCTCTTCTTCTTTCTTCTGGTCGGGCTTTTGGTCGGGTTTTATTTCTGCTGGCTTCTTTGCCTCTTGAGACGAAGGCGTTTGGGCCTGCATGTTGCCAACAAAACACGGCAACAAAAGAAGGGAGGCTACGAGCAAACGGAAAGCCATCATAAGTACTCGATTCATCGTTTATCCCCCAAAGGTTTTTTCTCCAGCATGCTTTGCATAATCCGGATTTCGGCGCGCTGGCCGCTGTCTACATCCGTAGCGAAGTTGAACAATTCAGCGTCCTGGCCTGCACCAGCGGTATCGAATAAATCTCTCACCATGGTCAAAGCGCCGCCGTGGTGCTGAATCATCCCTGTAAGAAACAGACGGTCGAACTCCTCGCCTCTTGCTTTCCTGACCGCCTCCATCTGCTCCGCGGTAAGCATCCCAGGCATAAGCGCCATCGACTCGTGCGACATATTCCCGTGCGACATATCCATGCGCGACCGGTGATGCATCGCGCGCGAAGTTGGCTGTCCACGAGACGCCAGCCACCGTTTCATGAACTTTATCTCGTCCGACTGCGACCTGCTGATTCGCGCCCCGAGCGACCTCACATCCTTGTTCTCGGTATGCGATTCGATCAGCGCAGTCATCTCAACCGCCTGAGCGTGATGCACGATCATGCCTTGCATGAACTGCACATCTGCTGGGGAGGCTGGCGGCAGTGTAGCCCTCGTCGTCGAGGGAAGAGTTCGGGTGGGTTTACCTGGCGCACCGGGTTGGACTACGACCGGTGTCGGTGGCGCAGCCTGCTGTGCGCAGACGCTTAAAGAAAACAAACTTGCGAGAGTACTCGCTGCCGCAAGCACGCATGAACACGCGGCGACGCCTAATACAACTCGAATCTTACACGTGCACCTCAGATAAAGGGGTCTCATATGACGTGAGGAGTTAAACATTGTCTGACTCACATTATCACCTTTAGCGGGAACGTCACATTTGGTTGAAGCCTGATGAGCGGATGCATCATCCGAGACCGGGGCGAGCTTTCGGTCCTTGCGAGCTTTGCGCGGCGCAAACTCTCCGCGGGGCGCAAACTCTCCACGCCACGGAGGCAAATCCTGACTCGGTCGGACTCGAGAATTGTTGTTAACAACTTCACCGGATTCCCACGAGACCCTGGACCGATTGGATCAGTTTCTCTGAGTCGTAACCTACTCCATCCTTGAAAACGATTTCGACCTTTTCGATTTCGCTGATACTCGCTGCGGGGATTCCTCTCACTATCATCAAGTCGGCTTACTTCCTACTGCAATCGAGCCGATGTGCGCATCTTCGCCGAGAAACCTGGCGCCGTTGAAGCTGGCTATCTTGATCGCTTCCAACGGCGCAAAACCGGCTTCGACCAGATGCTCAACTTTCACGCAAACAGCCAAGGAGCAGATACAGGAATCCGGCGAATCACCCCGGGTTCTTGTCCGCTCAATGTGCCTGCCCTTATAACTCGTTCGTGCTTTCATCTCCATCTATCTCCACGCTGGGCAGTGATGTTTCAGAGTTCAAGCTTTAGCTTGCTCTTGAGCCTTTTGCGTCGCGAAACGGCAAGCTAAAGCTTGAACTCTGAACTGGTCCTTCAAACTGACCCCTACCCCACGTGCTTCACGTAAGCGAGTCAACTGTGGTTGGCTGACGCTTGAGCCGTAGGTCTAATCGTCGACGGTATGTGAATTGTCGCCAGATCCACTCCAACGGACCGTAACTGAAATACTTCAGCCACAGTGCGCTCATCAATATCTGACACATAAAGATCGCAAGCGCGATCAGCGTCGCCGTTGTCGCACCGAATCTCCCGAACTGACCGAAACCGTAACCGTAAAAAATGAGAACGCAGATGACCGTTTGCAGTAGATAATTGGTCAACGCCATGCGCCCGACCGGAGCCAGAAAGACGAACAGTCGCCGCCACGCCGCTCTTTGCCATAGCGTCGCGACCAGGCCAATGAAGAAGAGCGCCAGCGCGGGAACGCCGAAGGCATAGCTGATGACACCTACGATTCCAGCAGGCGACGGCGGAAGAACCGCTTCCGCGCCCGCGAACGCAGCAAAAGCGAAATTGCCGACAAGACCTAAGATGAGTCCGTATACAAAGACGCGGCGAATGAACGGTCGATGACCCGATAGATCGTTGAACACCCCTCGCCGGTATGCATAAAAGCCGAGCAAGAACATCGCCAGTATCTTCGGCAGACGCATCTCCAAGAGCAGACTCGCATACCTGCCGACGATATAGTTCAGGTTGAAATCCGTGATGATTTGCAGGTAACTGCCACGGGAAACCTTTTTGACCGATTCGTTCCAAAAGCCGATCTGCGCGGCATCCAGCTTCGCTACGGCTTCGGGCGAGACAAAGGCGACAAACAGAATATAAAGTAGAACGTAAGTCAGAATAGGGACCACCAACAGGCCGAACGCCCACTTGAGCAGCGGGCCGTTTGTTTTTTTGCGAAACAGGACAAGCACAAAGCCCATCAAGGCATAGACGCTGAGAATATCGCCCGCCCACAGCAAGTAAGCGTGGAGCAGACCGATGACGAGCAGCCAGAACAAACGACGTTTGAAAAGCGAGGCCTTGAGGTCGCCGCGTTCTTCGGCTCGCGCGATCTGCAGCGCAAAGCCGAACCCGAACAAGAACGAGAAGATCGAATAGAACTTCCCTTCGACAAAGAAGTGAACCAGAAAATGCGTGATCTGATCGCCGATCGGGCCTTGCCGCGCCACCGAAGGCGGCATCATCCCGTAACCGGAAAACCACTGCATATTGCCGATGAGAATGCCGCAGACGGCCAGTCCTCGCAGCACGTCCAGAATTTCAATGCGTTCCTGCAAAGAGACCGGACTGATTTGGCTTTCGACATAGGCGGCTGAGAACTCATCTCCACGGTGCTTAACGTAGTTGCTCGGGGAGATGCGTTTGACGAACTTCTGTCGTAAACAACCTGGCGCGCAAACCGGTTTGCCGGAGCACCGGATCACCGGACGTTCCAAGGAAAAAAGAGCCGACGGCAATAAACAGCGCAAAGCACATTCGCCAAAGGTGTCGCGCCATACGTGGTGCGCCCGAAATACCGCGACGAACCAACATGCGAACGTCCCCGGTGGCACAAAGCAAAGCGTCAGACCCAAAGATAAAGAAGGCGGCGGGATATCCATCTACTGAACCCGTCGCGCTGTGCGCCGTTTCCCAACCAAGAATGAAAAAGCCCGCTCCCTCTGCCAACCCGACGACCAGCAGGCCCCATTCCAAGGGGCCGACGTCTCCCTCTTTGCGCCTGACGGTCAGCCAGGCAGTCGCAACCAGGTAAAGCGTGAAGACACCGAAGAGAACATTACTCAACTCCGCTCCACGAGCGCCAAACACACAGCGGCGGCAGCCATGCTCAGCATAGATACGACAAAGACTTTGCCGGACGCTCGATGGAGGCGGGAACCTTTGCGAAACAGCAATGCCCCCGAGCCAGAAAGGAAACCCATGATCCCGGCGCAAACATGAAAGATCATAAGGGGTGAAAGCGTCATCCTTGTCCTCTCGTCTTCAATGAGCGGTCGTCCAGCGATGATATTGCGAAAGACTTGGGCCGGCGTTTCTGGCCTATCCAAATCCAAAGAACAGACAGCAAGCCAACAATTATAAACGTCGGCAAGCGCGCCAATCGCAATCGATCTGCATCAAATACCCGCAAGTAATCAGCAGCGCTCGAGACCCGCAGAACTTGAAAGTCGCTCATACCATCTTCCTTTGTTTGTCATGCAGGCTAACCACCCGCCGACTCGGCGGCTGGGGCGTCGGATGGTCGCAGCCTCACACCCCAGATCCAAAGCCAGAAGATGAACGGCAATTCCCCAAAACCGAGAACCATCGTGAGTTGGCCAACAAGATCCGTGTACCCCGGCAGAAGTAGGGAAGTAAAGGAACCCGCGACATAGCCGACTCCTGCAATAATCATCAAGATGCCCAATACGCGGGGAATGAAACCCGATCGGATGACAAGCATCCCGAACGGAAATAGCCAGAGCCCCCAGAAGATTGAGGCGACGATGAGGCCCTCCTCGTGCATTCGGAGGAACAGATACGCCAGGGCGTCCAGTTGAGGCCTTCCAAACACGGACAGGAAATCGGCGCCGCTGACGAGGATTAGCGCAGCGATTTCGTTGAGCACGTTGAGAAATACAATCGGAACGGAGACCAAAGCCCCCAGGATCACCATCAGCACGGCATGTTTCTCGTTGACGGCCTTGAACAAGCGGTAGAGAGCCAGAACCAGAAAAATCGCAACGGCCTGGTGGAACAATTCGCTCCCGATGCCGAAGCGGAGAAGGGACTCAGAAGCCCGGAGGCGATCGACCGTCGCCGCTGCGTCTCCGGGCACCATCAGCTTACCGGGGACATATATGAGGCCAATAGGGGCGCTGATGGCCATCAGTAGATACAGGACTCCGGCGACTCTTGCGGACTTGCATTGTGACTCGCTGATGGTGCTGGTCGTCATTTCGTTTCTCCCAGTGTAGATTGGTTCTCAGAAAGGTTAGGCTCGACGGCTTCGCAAAAAGCCTGCGCTTTCTTCCCACTTCGATACATTGACCCCCTTCACGAGGAGCGACAGAGTCAGTGATCCTTCCCCGAGGACGCAGGGGACCAGAATGTAAGGGGAGAGATAGCTTGCGAGCGGCGGCCACAGAAAGGTCAGCCCACCCAAACCGGTAAACTCGAAGCTAAGCCAGGTCCTTTGCACTTCTCCGCGTACGTCTCTAATCAAGGATAGCGACGGACAATCTCCTCGATCGTAAGCTTATCAACCAACACGCGCGACGATTCAGCTCCATAGATCCATTCAGCGAAAAACTTGCTCAGATTCTTACCCGACACCCGTTCAGCCGTCTTGCGAAAATCTTCGAAGTCTGCGCCCGACTCCGAGAAGTCCCGCAGGAGCTCACGAACGATTCCGCGGAAGTTCTCTTCTCCGACAAGCTGGTGAAGTACATACAGGGACCACGCGCCTTTCGTGTATGAAAGGCGCCCCCGCTCTTCTTTCCAATAGTCGGCAATCGGAGTGTCGTAGTTGCGCCGTTCGTATTTCGCCCACTGGGCAAAGAGATCGCGGCTTTTTTCCATATCCGCGAGAAACGCCGCGTCACCCTTGAACTCGCGAATCGCCAGACTCTCAAAGTACGACGCGAAGGCTTCGTCGAAGTAACGGCAACGCTTCACGCCTGGCTTCGCTCTTGCATTCCACGAGTGGCCAACTTCGTGGTACATCTCGCCAATTCTCTCGGAGTCTTTGAAGGCCGCGGAGGTTTGCAAGAAGTAATAATCGCTGGCCTGCGATCCCCATCCGTCCCGTATTTCAATTGCGGTGTACCCTTGATAGTTCTTTACGGGTCCGAACATACGAGAGTAGAACGCAATTACGTTCTTCATTTCATTCAAGAGTTTCATTGCACCTGGCTCATCTTCAGGCAGTACGTAAACGAAAAGCTTCCGCTCTTCATCCGCCAGGGTCTTGAACTTTGCGATGGCAATGTCTATCCGCCACGTGGGGATCTTGCTCCGGTGCACGAAGGTGACCGTGTTGTCACGTCTGGTCGTCGCTGTCAATAGGCCGCCACACGCAACCGTGTAATCCGCTGGAACGGTGGTTTCGAGGTCATAGGTAAACGACGAATCATAGGCCGCGGAAACGCTCTTGAACGATGGGAGCGCGAGCATCGGATAAGAGAACGCATCCGGGCGAATGAGGGAGAACGCTTCGCTAATCGTATCTCGAACGTAGGCCATCACCTCGGGATAACCAAAAATCGATCCCGCATAGGTCACGTTCACCCGTAAGCTCTTGTTCGGAAGCAGTGGGGTCCCGAGCCGAATACTGACGACGTTCGCCTGCAAATTCCTCTCGTCACTGAGACCAAGTACGTTTTGAGAGAACTTGAGCGGCTGACCATTTTCATCGGTCACGGATTGGACCTCCAGCAGCCGATAGAGAAGCAGCGGAATCTCCTTTTGTGGTTGCCCGGTATTGTTCGTTAACGTCATCAGCGCAGCTACAGAAAGGCGCCGCTCCTTGGGAAGAACTCGAAGCTTCAGGGAATAATGGGTGACCTTAGGCACATCCTCCGCATAAGCCGCGGCCACGAACAACATCGGTGTCGCGATGCAGAGCAGCGCGAGAGTCCTCTTCATAGGTCCTCCTCGAAACGGGCAGTCGATGCTTGCATCGAAAGCTCACACTGGCGCGACGGTCGACCGTATTTGCAAGCCGGTCTCCCCTCGTTGCTAAACCTCGTTCACACTTCACGGCTTGGTCGCCGTCGGATCTAGTTGAACTCCGAGCAGACGAACCCGGCTGACTAACTCGTCCAGAAAAAGATCTGGATTACTGAGCACGGCCGTGTGACCCTCGCCCTTCAACAGAACGAGCTCTTTTTTCGGCGCCTGAATCGTCGAGAAGTACTCAGTAACGAGTGCGGTCGGCGACTGGAAATCTGAGTCACCCTGAAGGATAAAGATCGGCGCTTCAAACGTGGTCCCCAGGCGTCGGGCGTCGTTCGACATCATCTCGGCATAAAGGGTCGAGCAAGAGTAATTGACCGCCGAGAATAAATGGTATGCGTCCTTAAGAGAATAGTTCGGACTGAACAAGGCCAGCGAGAAAACATCTGGAAGGTCGTGGCCGGCCGTTGGCGGAGGTGAATTCATTACTATTAGCCTCCCTTTCATCATCCACGTCTTTACGTCCTCATAGGGTGGAGGTCCGATTTCGTCGAGTGCCCTGATGGTCCGCTGATCACCTGAGACAACGATTCTCTGCCGTATCAGTTGGTACGAGACGGCTTCGTTGCGCTCCATGTTGACCACCTGACCGGTTCCTGCATAAGCGTAAAACAGGTCGGGCCTGTGACTGACCATTGGAAGCCCCAGAACCGTACCCCAAGAATGTGCAAACAGAATCACCTTGTCCTTATTCAGATGCTTGCGCACAAACTCAGCCACCTCGATCCCATCTTGGGTCATCCGATCAATGGTCAGAGTACCATTGCCGATTCCGCCATTGCGGCCGTACGTCTTGCCGGCGCCGCGTTGGTCCCCACTGAACAATCGTAAAGTACAGTAAAGTACAGTAAAGTACTTCTCCCAACGCCGGAATACTGGAGTTAAAGCTAAGCACGAAAACCCGGGACCGCCGTGAAGGAACATCAAGACAGGATTGCCCCGGTCCTCACCTCTAATCTGAACCCACTGCTCAATGCCGCCGACCTGGATGAACATCTCCTCACGTATTCCGTTCGGTGTGTTGATAACCAGTGCCGCCGCATTGTGATGTTGTCGTAGCACACGATAAACGAGCGCTACGACGATAATGCCAACGAGAACGAGTCCCGACACCAAGAGCAGTTTAGTCATTTTCTTGCGCAACGATGTGATCCTCCAGATCATCTTCCGCATTTCTGATCCGCATGCGTCACCGCCGTGGCTGCTCGCTCAAATATTCTCCATACTCCGGTCGCGCGTACGTCGGGGTGCTGCACACACCGATCACGTGCGCCGAACGATTTGGCGATTGCACCACGAACGTACCGACTCCTCCCGGCGCACCGTTGATCAAGACCTCGTCGTCCTTCGGAGCCGGCTTTCTCAACGTCTCTGATTTGGAGAACGTCCGGTGGCCCGCATCTGCTGTGGACGACTGCTTTCATGTGCGGATGGACCCCTGCCGCGCTGGCCTGCGAGCCGATCAAGCGACCGCAGGATGCGCGAGTGAAATTGCCGACCGGCGGCCGGAGGCGCGTCACTTCTTCGGCTGTTGCAGGAACTCCGGCTCGCTGGTCGGAGGAACGAGGTTCTTCAGCCGCATGTAGATGATAAGGTTGCCGTAGTGTTCCACAGTGTGGATGTTGTTGGCAGTGAGCACACCTAGTTTTGGCATACCGCCGAAGACGTTCACCATTTGAACGGCGGACGCGTCGGTCATCCCGTCGTAGGCCTTGTCGCAGTAGGCGAAGGAGTCTTTCAGTGCCGCGATGAGATCGGCTTTGGAGGTTTTGGTTCTCTCAATTCTCAGGAGGGGGTTCTTCTCGCCGAGTACGGCGGAACAAAACGTGTACTGTGAGTCGGCGACGTGCCCTATGACGTGGCCGAAGCTGCGGACCACGAACGTGGGCTTAAAGTTGTAATTCTCCTCGGGCATTTTATCGGCCGAGCGGAGCAGGATCATCTTCAGGTATCCGTAGAATAACTTATTGTTTGCGCTGAGCGGGTTTTCCTGAGGCGCGACGGTGGCCTTCGGCGAATCCTCCTGGGCCAGGGCGACGGCGGCTTGCGCAAGAAGGCAGATCAGAAGTGTTCGCATTAGCGTTCGCATTGGTTTTCCTCCTCGGTGAATTCATGGAGCCGCACACATCAAGCGAGTGCAGCGCTGGAAATACCTAACCGTATATTCTCTTGTAGTGTGATCTACGGCTGCGAATATTTCTTTGTTTCAGGGAATCGCTAAGAGACTGCGACCTGCAGTTGAGGACATGAGACACCACGATCTGCGCGCTGATCACCGTAGCGCCTTACGCGCCGGCAGTGCTCATTGAGAGTATACATCGTCTACATCGTCTACATCGTCTACATCGTCTCCACAATCCGGCAGCACATGTTGCCCGGAGCAGGAAGGCAAGCCCGCCGAAGATCCTGGGTTCCTTCAATGGCTGCAATGTTGACACCGAGATACGCTACAACCACACCTCGTGCGGAAAACACCAAGGAGAACCATTCCAGATCGAGCAACTGACGAGGGATCGGGGACTGCCCCTTCGCACGAGCATGCCTGCTCACCAGGGCGGTTTCCGCCAATTACCGGGCCTGCACTCTCCTACGACACGCCAAAAAACAGAAACGCCAAAAAAAAGATTGACACGCCGCGCGGCTGCCCGTAAACTGACATTTTGAAAATAGGTTTCAATTTCATTAAAGGAGAGTTGGCTCCATGCGAAAAATGCTGCTTTCGGCTTCCGTGCTTACTTTAATCTTCCAGTTGGCCGCCGGGCTCGCGTCCGCGCAGTCCCGAGCGGTGCTTGGCGGAAGGGTTTCAGACCAGCGCGGCGCCTTGATAACCGGGAGCGTGGTAACGTTGTGGCAGCGAGCCACGGGCTTCGAGCGGATCGTGAGAACCGATGAAGCTGGCGCGTTCAGGTTCGAAAACCTCATCGAGGGAGACTACAGACTGACGGTTAGCAGCGAGGGCTTTGGCGCGCTCACCCGAGATATCGCGCTCTCGGCCGGGCAGAGCGCCAATGTTGATCTGACCCTCCAGCCTGCAGCAATCGCAGAAGAGGTCGTCGTGAATGGGAACCAGATCGCCGAAACACCCGAAGAAGTCAGCCGCATTCCGGGCGCGGTCGATTTCGTAGATAAGGAGACTCTCGAAACGAGCCGGGTCTTCAACTTCGCCGAGGCGCTCAGAAAGGTTGCCGGCGTCAATGTCCGCGACGACGAGGGGTTCGGTACAAAGCCGCATATCTCGATTCGCGGAGTCAACCCGACGCGCTCGACGAAAGTACTCCTGCTCGAAGACGGCATACCACTCTCTTATGCGCCGTATGGCGACAACGCTTCCTACTATCATCCGCCGATTGAGCGATTCGAAAGCATCGAAGTTCTCAAAGGCTCAGGTCAGATTCTATACGGTCCTGTCACCGTTGCCGGTGTAATCAACTACGTCACGCCCAATCCTCCGACTAAACCCTCCGGCCATGTGGCGCTCATTGGAGGAACACGCGACTACTTCAATGGCGAGATCAACTTCGGCGGCACGTGGCGAGGTGTCGGGCTGCTCTTCAATTATCTTCGCAAGCAGGGCGAAGGCGCCCGCGAAAACGTGAGGTCGGGTATCAACGATTTCAACTTCAAGCTTGTGACCGGGCTTGGATCGCGTCAGGCGCTCACCTTGAGGACAAGTTATTACGGTGAAGATTCCAACGTAACTTATTCAGGTCTCACCGAGGCTGAGTATCGTGCCAATCCGCGCGGCAATCCTTTCCGCAACGATTTCTTCCACGGCGACCGTTTCGGCGCATCGGCGACTCATGCGGTTGTCTTCAACAGCAATCTACTTCTCAGCACGAACATCTACGGCTCACGCTTCAGCCGCGATTGGTGGCGGCAGTCGAGCAACTCGCTTCAGCGCCCGAACGACGCTGGCGACCCCGCCTGCGGCGGAATGGCCAACCTCAATACCACCTGCGGGAACGAAGGTCGCCTACGCGATTACTATCTGTTCGGCGTTGAGCCCCGCTTTCGTCTGAACCACAAGCTGTTCGAAGCGCGCGGTGAGCTCGATTTCGGTTTTCGCATGCACCTCGAAAACCAGAATAGAACCCAGGAGAACGGCAACCGCCCGAATTCGCGCTCAGGCGTGATTGTCGAAAACAACGGGCGAAAGAACCAGGCATATTCGGGCTTCATTCAGAACCGCTTCATCCTAGGCAACCTGAACTTCACACCGGGGGTCCGCATCGAGCATATTCGATACGAACGCACGAACAGACTTTCCAATGCGGGTGCGGGCGTCACCGGCAGGACCGAGCTGACTCAAGTTGTGCCAGGAGCAGGGGTATCCTATAACCTTCACGAAAAGCTCACACTATTTGCTGGGGTTCATCGAGGCTTCGCTCCTCCAAGAACTGAAGACATCATCAACAACGCAACTGGCGGAGTGATCGAGATTGATCCCGAGTTGAGCTGGAATTACGAGCTTGGCCTACGCAGTCTGCTACATTCGGGCGTGAGAGTGGAAGCGACCTTCTTCCGGCTCGATTATGAAAACCAGATCGTGCCCGCGAGCGTAGCCGGGGGTCTGGGAGCTATGCTCACCAACGGCGGTGAAACTCTGCATCAGGGCTTTGAACTCACCGCGCGTATAGACACGGGAACGATTCTGCGATCACACCACAACTTCTATTTCCGCTCCGCATACACGTGGCTTCCCGATGCAAAATTCACGGGAAGGCGGCTCAGTAGTATCCCCGGCTTCACTACTGTAAGCGTCACCCGCAATCGCCTGCCGTACACGCCGGAGCATCTGGTCAATTTCACCTTGGGGTACTCAGGAGCGTCGGGGCTTGACGCACTCATCGAGGCAAACTATGTGGGCCGGCAGTTCGGCGATGATCTCAGTACCGTGAACCCGACTCCCGACGGGCAGCGCGGCCTGATTCCGAGCTACATAGCCTGGAATGCAACCGGCAACTACAACGTCGAGTCCTGGCGCACGACATTCTTTATATCAGCCAAGAATCTGTTCGACAGGACCTACATCGTGGATCGCGTTCGCGGGCTCCTGCCCGGAAATCCGCGACTGGTCCAGGCCGGACTCAAGTTCAGATTCTGAGGGAGGTGAGAACTACACCAGGCAATCTCTACCAGCGTTTCGGAAAACTTGACGCCACGCTGGGCACGGTCATCGGATCAAGGAATTTCTTTCAGGTTGAAACGGCGAAGGGACAACTGATTGAGACGGCAGTCTGCATGACAAGCTCGTTTGCCGGCGCGACTATACACGCGCGTCAAAAAACCGGTCAAGCAGTCCGTCGTGGAATTGCTTACTTCACAGGCTCGGTGCTCAACAAGTCGGAGGTGATTGGATCACCGCATTGGTCGGTTACGCTCGTAGATCAATCGCAACCCTTCCAGGGTCAGGTCCGCCTCGACCGATTCGACCAACCGCGAGCCCCGGCTGATCAGCGGCGCAAGTCCACCCGTCGCGACAATGCGAGTCCCCGGTCCCAACTCCTCGACCATCTTCTCCAGCACGCCATCGACCAGCGCGACGTTGCCATAATAGAGTCCCGATTGAACGCTCGCCGTCGTGTTAGTGCCGATGACCCGGTCGGGACGCCGGATGTCCGTCCTGTGCAAGCGAGCCGCACGCTGAAACAGCGCCTCGGCCGAAACGAGAATGCCGGGGCAGATGATGCCGCCCAGATACTCACCCGCCTTCGAGACCGCGTCGAACGTCGTCGCCGTCCCGAAGTCCACGATGATGCAAGGCCCGGCGTATCGGCTGAACGCGGCGACGGCGTTCACCAGCCGGTCGGCCCCGACTTCCTGCGGATCGTCATAGAGCACAGGCATTCCGCAATTGGCCGGCTCGATGAACAGCGGCTTGATTCCGAAATACTCCTCGACCATCTTGTGCAGCGTGAATTCGAGCGGCGGCACGACCGACGACACTGCTATGTCAGTTATCGCCGATGAATCGACGCCCACGAGTTGAAGCAGCGACCGGCAGAGGATGCCGTACTCGTCTACTGTGCGCTGGCGCTCAGTGGACAGCCGCCAGCTATGTTTCAGCGTCGCGCCGTCGTACACGCCCAAGGTTGTGTTCGTGTTTCCAACGTCAAGAACCAGCAGCATAAGCCTCCTTTAAGCGGTTACGCTCGGTCGCAGCGACACCTCGCTGGCGACAACTTCTCGCGTCGCGCCCCCTGGGGTCTCGATCCTCAACGCGCCGTGCGGGGTTAGCCCACGGGTCGTGCCCTCAAACTCGCCGTCTGCGGAGATGATTCTGACAACCTTGCCGCGTGCCGAGCTTGAAAGCCGCTCCCATCTATCCGTCACGTCAAGAGGCCGCGCGAGCGTCGTCCGATACCAAGTCTCGAGCCGGTCGAGCAGCGGCCGAAGAACGTCGTCCGGTGCAATGGCGGCGCGGCTCTCGAGAAAGATCGAAGTGGCGCCCTGGCCGAGGTCGTCGGGGAACTCGCGCTGGCCGACGTTCACTCCGATGCCGAGCACCGCGTACTGCAACCGGTCACCCTCGGTCGCGGCTTCCACGAGAATGCCGCATATCTTCTTGCCGTTCACCAGCACATCGTTCGGCCATTTGATGTCGGCGGGGATCTGAAAATCCAGAGCGAGAGTCTCGGCAACGGCAACGGCAGCGGCGAGAGCGATGATGGGGGAGTCGGCGGATTTGATCAGGGGGCGGAGCACTACTGAGACGTAGAGGCCCTCGCCTGTGGGAGATACCCAGCTTCGACCGTGGCGGCCTCGGCCTGCGGTTTGGCGGGCCGCGACGACCGTGAGTCCTTCTTCTACCCCTGAGACCGCCATGTCGCGAGCCCGATCATTGGTCGAGGGCAGACTGTCAAAGCGGATGAGGATTGATCCAAGCTTCGCCATAAGGCTAGGTGGTGGACGCAAGCCGGAGAGCGGCGGGTCACCGCCTCATCGCGAGCTCGACGAAGCGGTTGGTCGCGTTGAGAACGGCTTTGACCGACGCGTCGATCTCGTCGCCCTTCAGTTGGCAGCTTCCAAAGAGCTGCGCCTGCTTCCCCTCGAACTCGACGTCGACCAGTACAGCGATCAACTGCTTACCCAGCGCGTTGACGTGGTCGACGTCGGCCAGGCTTGCCTTGATTCGCCCGCCGACGGCTTGCTCGACCGCGTTGAGAGCGGCTGTGGCAGCCGCTTTCAGCGGGCCGGGCGCCTCGCTCGGGCCCGCGCTCGACGCCCGGATCACCGCGCTCCCGAATGTGAACGACACGTCGACCCGGCAAGCGTCGCCGCCTTCCGCGTGTACGTTCACGGAGTCAAATCTGAGGCGCCTCTGGGTTGTTTTCAACGTCATGGTCGGTTCACAGGGGAGCTATGCTCAAACTGATGTCGACCGCCGCGGCCGAATGAGTGATTGCGCCGACCGAGATCATATCGACGCCGCACTGGGCGAGCTCGCGGACGTTTTCCAGCTTCACACCGCCTGATACTTCGAGCAGTGTTCCCGGAGCCTTTTCTCGCGATAGCTTGACACACTCGCGAATCTCATCCGGCTTCATGTTATCGAACATAATCACATCGGCCTGCGCGTCGATCGCCTCGAGGAGTTGCGATTGATTGGCCACTTCCACTTCGATCTTCATCAAGTGCGGTGCGTAGCGCCGCGCCATCTCGACTGCCCGGCGCACGCCACCTGAGAGGGCGATGTGATTATCCTTGATGAGCACGCCGTCATCCAGCCCAAACCGGTGATTGTGCCCTCCCCCGACTTCAACGGCGTACTTTTCCAGGACCCGAAGACCGGGCGTCGTCTTACGGGTATCGACTATCCGAGCCCCCGTGCCCTCGACTCGGTCAACGAACGCCCTTGTCAGTGTCGCGACTCCCGACAGCCGCTGGAGCAGGTTCAAAGCGACGCGCTCCCCCGACAGCAGTACGGTGGCGGGTCCTTCGATCTGGGCGAATTCTGTTCCGTGTTTGATCATATCGCCGTCGTAGGCGCGCGACTCGAGCTGGATGCTGCTATCGAGACTGGAGAACACCGCCTCGGCGATTTCGAGACCGCAGAGCACGAAGTCCTGCTTGGCGAGGAACCTTCCACGGCCCCGCTGACCGGCGCGAACAATGGCTTGAGTGGTGATGTCGCCCCGGCCAAGGTCCTCTTTCAGCAGGTCCGAGGCGTAGGCGTAGATTATACCCGCGTCGAGTTCCATAGCTGTTCGGCTCATAGCACGGCTCGCCGCTAACTGAACGAGCGCAGAGTCGCGGTGAGCTTCTCCATCTCCGCGATCAGCTCCTGATGCCGGTCGCGCGCCTGCTCGACGACGTCATGCGGCGCGCGTTCCAGGAACGAGTGATTATCGAGTCTGGAGGCCAGGCCTTTCGCTTCATTCTCCCTCCTGGTGATCTCCTTGCTGATCCGCTCCTGCTCCTTTGCGATGTCGATCAGTCCTTCCAACGGCACCGCTATTTCGAATCCGGCGACGAGACCCCTTGCGGCCGAATCGAGGGTGGGAAGCTGGCCTACGATTACGATCTCCTCAACCCGAGCCAGCCGCTTGATCTGTGACTCGTTCTGGCGCACCAAGCGCTCAGCCGCGGCGTCGGTAGGCGCCGCGTAGAGCCGGAGCCTGCTGCTCGCCGGGATGTTCAGCTCCGAGCGGATGTTCCGCACCCTGGTGATGAGCGCGATCACGGTCTGCATTTGCGAGGCGGCTTCATTGTCGACGCGCGCGAGGTCGGCCTCCGGATAGCGAGCCAGCATTATCGACTCGCCGCGATGGGGCAGCCGCTGCCATATCTCTTCGGTGAGAAACGGCATCAGCGGGTGGAGCAGCCGCAGGCTAGTTTCGAGAATATAGATGATTCTATTGCGGGCCGCGCGTACCTCCTCGGTCGCTTCTCGCGATGCAACCGAACTCTTGGATAGCTCGATGTACCAGTCGCAGAAATCATCCCAGAAGAAGTGATAGAGAGTCTGTGCCGCGTCGTTCATCCGGTAGTCGTCCATCGCCCGGTTCACTTCATCGATCGTCTCGTTGAGCCGCGACAGAATCCACCGGTCCGCAAGCGCCTCGGATTCCACCCACTCCGGTTTATGCTCGGCGCTATTGTCTCCGAGGTTCATCAGCACGAAGCGCGATGCATTCCAGACTTTGTTTGCGAAGTTGCGGGCCTCCTCGACCTGTCTCTGCCGCCCGTTCGTCACGGATGCAAACCGGAAGTCCTGACCTTTCGCTGTGCGCACGAGCAAGGCGAACCTCAGCGCGTCCGCGCCGTAGTGGTCGATCAGATCGAGCGGATCCAATCCCGTGCCGAGCGACTTGCTCATCCGCTTCCCTTCTTCGTTCAGCACCGTCGGGTAGATGTACACGTCCGAGAACGGAATCTCATTCATGAAGTGCATTCCGGTCATGATCATCCGCGCGACCCACAGGTATAGAATTTCGCGGGCAGTAATCAAGACCGACGTCGGGTAATACCGGTCAAGGTCTGCCGTTCGATCAGGCCAGCCAAGCACGGCTTGCGGCCAGTGCGCGGACGAAAACCATGTATCGAGTACATCCTCGTCCTGGGTGATCGGACGGTCGCCGGCTTTTGCGCGAGCTTCTTCTTCAGACCGCGCGACGATGTACTCGCCGTCGTCCGTTGTCCAGACCGGTATCCGATGGCCGAACCACAACTGCCGCGAGATGGTCCAATCCCTGATGTTCTCCATCCAGTCGTAGTAAATTCGAGCGTACCGCTCGGGGATGAAACGCACGCGGTCGGATTTGACGACGTCGATGGCCGGTTGCGCTAATTCCTTCATGCGCACGAACCACTGCTCGGACAGCAGGGGCTCGATCACCGTTTTGCAGCGGTCGCAAAGAGCCGTCGGAACAGTGTAATCCTCGATTCTCTCGACCAGCCCCCGCGATTGAAGGTCTGCCAGAACACGCTCTCGCGCCTCGAACCGGTCCAACCCAGCATAGGCCGCGCCGGCGTCGGCGTTCATCGTGCCGCGCTCGTCGATGACAATCACCTGCGGGAGATTGTGGCGCAGCCCTATCTCGAAGTCGTTCGCATCGTGCGCAGGAGTGACCTTCACCGCGCCGCTGCCGAATTCAGGCTTGGCGTAGTCGTCGGCCACCAACGGGATCTCACGGCCGACGAGCGGCAAGATGATGATCTTCCCGACATGCTCGGTGTACCGCTCGTCCTGCGGATTCACAGCGACGGCGGTGTCTCCGAGCATTGACTCAGGCCGGGTTGTGGCGACGACTATCAGACCCGAGCCGTCCTTGAACGGATAACGGAGGTGATAGAGCTTGCCGACGCGGTCGACGTGTTCGACTTCGATATCGGAGATCGCGGTCAGGCATCGCGGGCACCAGTTGATTACCCGCTTCCCGCGATAAATCAGCCCTTCCTCCCACCACTTGACGAAGCACTCCATCACCGCCTTGACGTAACCGTCGTCCATGGTGAACCGCGTGCGACTCCAATCGAAGGAACACCCGAGTCTGCGCAACTGTCGCAGGATCATGCCGCCGTATTCGTCCACCCAAGTGCCTACGCGCTCGATGAAGCGCTCGCGTCCGAGGTCATGGCGGCTGAGCCCTTCTTTCCTCAACTCCTTTTCGACGACGTTCTGAGTTGCAATCCCCGCGTGGTCCGTACCGGGCACGCACAGCGTGTCGTAGCCCTGCATTCGTTTCCATCGGATCAGCGCGTCGTGAATCGTGTAGCCCAACGCGTGTCCAATGTGCAGCGAGCCGGTTACGTTCGGCGGCGGGATCGTGATGACATAAGGCCGTCCGTCACCGCGCGGTTTGAAGTAACCTCGCGAGTCCCAGGCTGAATACCACTTCGCCTCGGCGCCGTGTGGGGCGTAAGTTTTTGGGATGTCACTCATCGCGGTTCTTTTCGATCAATCCGGACAAAGTGTAAGCCTCATGAAAGATGCTGCCTTCGGATGATTGCGTCGAGCTGCCGAACAATTAAAAGGGATCGAGAGGAGATTATCAACCTCGCGACCCCTTGAACATGTCTTAGATTGTCTCTTACGCCCGGCCGGGTTGCCGGATGTGAGTCACCGCCGATACTTCATATCCTCTTGGATAGCGAGTCGCGGGCGAGTGTCTCGACGACCCGTTCTACGCAGTCGGGTACGACCTCCCAGGCTATTTCCCGGACGACCGAATCGCCCAACTGCGCGACGACTCGCCGAACGATTTCGTCAATCACCTCTTGCGGCAAGGCGGCCCTGGCAGGCGAAGCCGTGTCGGGTACTGCCTCGCCGGGGAGATGTTGTCGCGCCCGCCAGGCTTCTTCCTCATCGATAGCCTCCTCCGCATCGGCAGGCTGAAAGGCGAAACCCGTCTCAGCTTCGTCAAACTCTTCGGCTGCGGCGGGCGCCGGCGCTGGCTCGTCGACGGCGACGGCCTCGACGTCTATGGGAGCGAAGCGGGCCTCTTCGCGTGACCACATCTCCGACGACGTGAACACGCTGTCTAGTTTCTCCCCCTCGGCCGCTACCTCTTCAGCGAAGCTCTCGAGGGAGGGATCTACCTGGGCCGCAGTGTCAAGTTCCGGCGACGCGTTGCCATTCGAACCGAACGGGGCGTCCCCGGCAACGAACTCATGCGGCGGAGCGCCAAAGCCCGGAGGGAACTCCTCGGTGAGAACATCCGGTGAAGCCTCTGCTTCGATATTCTCGTCGAGCAAATCGCCCAGCGGATCCTCGGCGCCTAACACCGAGGACGCGGCGGTTTCCGCCTCGGTTGGCTCCGCGAAACTGAAGCCCGTTTCGTCGAGCGTCTCAAGCTCACCCGCAGGGAAAGCCGACGCGCTCACCGGCGGAGGCGCAGGCTGAACCTCTTCCTCATCAGGGTTGAAATCGAAGGCGACCGGTGCGTTCTGTCCCGATTCGGATTCAGCTTCAAACCACTCGGTCGATTCCGTTTGCGGTGCGGGCGGCGCTTGCATGGTCTCAAAATCGAGCACGAGCTCTTGCGCGACGCTGCCGAACGTGGACGGCACAACGGAGCTTACGCCGCCGCTTTCTTTCTTCACTTCTGTAGCCGGCTCGGCGTCGATCAGTGAAAAGCCGAACCCCTCAGTCGGCGTTGCGACCGGGATTGGCTCGGTGCTGTCGGGCGTGGAATCAGCGTCTTCGGTCAGTTTCCGGAAATCGAATCCGAAATCCTCTTCCCGCGGCGATGGCTGGTCGCCAAACGCGCTCAGGTCAAAGGGTGAGCCTTGGGTAGCCTCACCTGAGGCCGGTTGCGGCGCCTGGTGTTCGGCCTGTGCTTCGGCTGGCGCGGGCCACTCGTCGGTCATCGCAGCGAGGTCGATGTTGAACGGCGGTGTTGTGAGCGGTCGGGTCTCGGGCACCGATGCCGACGGCCGCGGAGCTGACGCGAGCGGTCCGGTAGCCGGACGGCCCTGCTTGCCGATCAGAGCCCGCACGGTCTCGACCAGCGTGCGCGATTCGAAAGGCTTGGTCAGATGGTGATCGGCCTGGACCCGGCGCGCTTCGGTTGGGTCGAAAGGCTCGAAGGCTCCGACAAGCAATACAACCGGAATATGGCGAAACTGAGCGCTCTGCTTGATGAAGTCGCACAACTCGTATCCGTTCTTGCCGGGCATGAAGATATCGGCAAGGACAAGGTCGGGGTTGATTTCGGGGAGCCGCCGTTGTGCCAGTTCGCCGTTGCTGACGGCGATGACTTCGATGCCCTCGTCAGCGAAGGTTAGGTTGACGACCTTTTGAATCGTTATGCTGTCATCGGCGAGTAGAATTTTGCTTGCCATCAGATTCTCCCTAATCTTGGTCAGTCGCCAGACGAGCCTGGTATCGCTATTCGTATGTCGTTCGATCGGGCCAGGATTGCCTCTTGAGTCCCGTCAGCGCCAATGGACAAGGCCGGCCGCTTTTCAAGGCTGCGACCTCGATTATTGCAATCACCTTGTACAGGGGCTGACTGCCGTGAGGGAGCGACGGGGTAGCCAACTGCCTTATCAAGAGGGGCTTCCGTCCCAGGCCGAATACTACCACAAAAGAAATGCCATGTCTCTAATTAAGTCAAACCAAAGACCCCCTTTTGCTTGACAGCGTTCTCGCCCCCGGTTGATAATCGCGACGCCTCAAATGCAGTAAGGCCGGCCAGCGTCTTCTCCGGCTGCGACCGGCCGCGAGCTTGCCTCTTCGACGCGAGCTCCGATTCGCGCCAGCACTGATGAGGGGAACACAATCGGATGGGCGAAACGATATCCGATAACGCGGGCGTCAGCGCGATGACGTTCGGCGGATCGTCGCGACCCGAGGTCCTCGTCAATCCTTCCAGGCAATGCCAAGGCGATGGGTGGGCCGCGCCCGCCCGCGGGATACAACCCTTCTTCGCGGAGGTAGGTCAATGAGATCTCGCTTGTTCAAGACTAAAGACCCGGACAAGTTGATCGGCGACGCCGAAGCTCCCGAGCGACGGTTGAAGCGCTCGCTGTCGGCGCTCGACCTGACCGCGCTGGGGATTGGCGCCATCATCGGCGCCGGAATCTTCGCGCTCACGGGGACCGCAGCCGCCGGGGCTACGTTCAACTCCAAAATCGATACTCCGCTCATCAACTTCATCGGCGCGTGGTTATCGAATTCGGAGGTTCACCTGGGCCGCGATGGGGCCGGCCCGGCTATCATTCTCTCGTTTGTCGTAGCCGCCGTCGCTTGCGTCTTCGCCGCCCTCTGCTATGCCGAGATGGCTTCGATGATCCCGGTCTCGGGCAGCGCTTACACCTACTCATACGCGACCCTCGGCGAGTTCATCGCGTGGATTATCGGCTGGGACCTGATACTCGAGTACGCCGTCGGCAATATCGCGGTAGCGGTGAGCTGGTCCGATTTCTTCGTCAAGCTGCTCTACAACCTGACCCGCATGAAGCTGCCACTTTGGCTCGTCAGGGATTACGGCACCGCGCAGGACTGGATAGACAAAGCCCGGCAGGTAGCGCTGCACGAGCAGGGGTTGATTGAGCTTTCAAGCGACGACCTTAGTAGCTTCAAAGGAACGGCGGAGAACCTCGCGAACTACTCGAGCTCTCACCTGCCGACGATCTTCGGGCAGGAGATATCTGTAAACCTCCCCGCCTTTCTGATCGTCGCCCTACTGACGGTCGTGTTGGTTGTGGGAATCCGCGAAAGCGCGCGCTTCAATACCGGCGCGGTGATAGTCAAGACCAGCATCGTCGTCTTCTTCATCGCGTTCGGCGCGTTCTACGTCAACCCGGCAGCCAACTGGCACCCGTTCATGCCGAGCGGGTTCACCGGAGTGATGGGCGGGGCGGCGATCGTCTTCTTCGCGTTCATCGGGTTCGATGCGGTATCGACAACGGCGGAAGAGACGCGCAACCCCCAGCGAGATCTACCTATCGGGATGATTGCGTCGCTCATCATCTGCACTCTCCTTTACATCGCCGTGTCGGCGGTGCTGACGGGGATGAAGAAGTACACGTCGTTTGTCAGTGACGCGGCGGCGATGGCAACGGCCGTCGAGGTCACTGGCAAGCCGTGGGTTCAGGCCGTCATCAGCGCAGGCGCGCTTGCGGGAATGACAAGCGTGCTGCTGGTCTTTCAACTCGGGCAGCCGCGAATCTTCATGGCGATGGCGCGCGACGGACTGCTACCGCCGTATTTCGCTCGCATTCACCAGCGGTTCCGGACGCCTCACATCACTACGATCTGGACGGGAGTCTTCGTAGGCGGGTTTGCGATGGTGCTCGATATCGGTTCAGCGGCCGAGCTAACCAACATCGGCACTCTGTTCGCGTTCATCCTGGTCTGTGCGGGCGTGATCGTATTGAGGCGCTCGGCGCCCGAAAGGAAACGCCCGTTTAAGACTCCGTGGGTGCCGTACTTCCCGCTGCTCGGAATCGTGTTTTGCTTCGTCTTGATGCTGAGCCTGCCGTTGAAGACGTGGCTTCGGTTCTTCATATGGCTTGGCGCCGGATTCATCATCTACTTCTTCTATGGCTATCGGCACAGCACGTTGGGGAAAGAAACCAGGGCAGCCGCAGAGGGAGACTGACGACAGGGACTCATGACCGTCCACGCTGTCGGGTCGTTTCAATGATCACATGTGTGTGAGGAGGCGATAATGGCCGATAGTGCCGTTGAAGTCCAAAACAAAGCGACAGGTTTCGTTCGCGGGCTGGGACTGCTTGATTCGACGATGATCGTCGCCGGCTCGATGATCGGCTCGGGCATCTTCATAGTCTCGGCCGAGATATCGCGTCAGGTGGGGGCGCCCGGCTGGCTGTTGGTCGTGTGGCTGGTGACCGGTGTGCTGACCGTGACGGCCGCGCTGAGCTACGGCGAGCTCGCCGCAATGATGCCAAAGGCCGGCGGGCAGTACGTCTACCTGCGAGAGGCGTTCTCGCCGCTCTTCGGGTTCTTGTATGGTTGGACCTTGTTCATGGTCATCCAGACCGGCACAGTCGCCGCCGTCAGCGTGGGGTTCGCGAAGTACCTGGGCGTGTTGTGGCCGGCGGTTTCGGAGACGAGTTACATTGTGTCGCCGATTCGTATCTCGTCCAATTACGCGATCTCGCTGTCGACTGCACAGCTTGTCGGCGTGTTGATGATCGCACTGCTGACTTGGATGAACACACGCGGACTCCGGCTCGGAAAGCTCGTTCAGAACATATTCACGATCTCGAAGACCGGGGCCGTGCTCGCGCTGATTATCCTCGGGCTGATCGCGTGGAAAGCGGCTGCGGCCAATGGCAACTTCGGCGATCTCTGGAGCCTGCGCTTCGTTCAGAAGGACCTCGACCAGGGTGTCCTGACTGCTGCGACCGTCGGCGTGTTCGTCGCGATTTGCGTATCGCAGACCGGCTCGCTGTTTTCGTCCGACGCCTGGAATAACATCACGTTCACTGCGGGCGAGGTCAAGAACCCAAAGCGCAACATCCCGTTGTCGCTCGCCTTTGGGACCTTTCTCGTGATCGCGCTCTACTTGCTCGCGAACGTCGCGTATCTGGCTACGCTGTCCTTCGAAGCGATTCAAACAGCGGAGAAGGACCGCGTAGCATCCGCGACTGCTGACGTGATCTTCCCGGGCCACGGCGGCGCGGTGATGGCTGTCGCGATCATGATCTCGACCTTCGGGTGTAACAACGGGCTGATTTTAGCCGGCGCGCGTGCCTACTGGGCTATGGCGCGAGACGGATTGTTCTTCAAGTCGTCGGGCCAGCTTAACGACAAGCACGTGCCCGCTTGGGGACTGGTTATTCAGGGGATTTGGGCGGCGCTGCTGGTATTGCCGCGCACGGTGGAGAAGGTCGACGCGGCGGGGCAGCCGGTTGAGTACGGCAACCTGTACGGCGATCTGCTGACGTACGTGATTTCGGCGGCGCTTATCTTTTACATTCTGACAATCGCCGGGATCTTCCGGCTCCGCAAGACGAGACCTGACGCCGAGCGGCCTTACCGAGCGTTTGGCTATCCTATAATTCCGGCTCTGTACATTCTGGGTGCGGCGGTGATCCTCATCGTGCTTTTCGTCTATCGAACCACTCAGACGTGGCCGGGTTTGGTGATAGTCGCGTCAGGCGTCCCCGTTTACTTCATATGGCGAAGAGTCGGGGAAGCTCAGCCCTACGTTGAGTCAGAGTAACCGAAGGGGCGGGATTAACAGGAGACAAAGAGGCGAAGCACTCAGCTTGACAAGGCGTTTGGCGAAAAACTACGATGGCTCGCCTTCTCGTTGCATCACTGGTAACACGGCGTAATCCAAGCTTGTCTGGCATCTGATTCTAAATCTCAGATTGGAGGCACTGAATGGCGAGTTCACTCTTCGCAAGAAAATCGATGTCGCAGCTAAAGGCGGAAGCGGCCGACAGCGAGCATGGCCTGAAGCGGACATTGGGCGCGTTGAACCTGACGACGCTCGGTATCGGCGCGATCATCGGCGCGGGTATCTTCGTACTGACCGGCAACGCCGCGGCGTCAAACGCCGGTCCGGCCGTGGCGCTCTCGTTTGTCGCGGGCGGCATCGCCTGTGCGTTTGCCGGGCTCTGCTACGCCGAGATGGCGTCAACCGTCCCCATCGCCGGCAGCGCCTATACGTATGGCTACGCGACGATGGGCGAGTTCATCGCCTGGGTAATCGGCTGGGACCTGATACTGGAATACTCGCTAGGCGCGGTGACGGTCGCCATCGGCTGGTCGGGTTACGTTGTGAGTTTCCTCGGCGGGCTGGGCATCCACATCCCGCCTCAGTACACGGCTTCCCCCGGCACGACGCTGGTGAACGTGACCCAGGCCGCCGCAGACAAACTACACATGGCGGCGGGATGGACGGCGCTCACGACCGACCTGCAGGACGTTTTCACGAAGTACGATGTCGCTTGGCAGAGCTTCGACCAGATGACTTCGGTGATTAACGTCCCGGCTATGGTCATCATTGCCGCCGTGACGGTATTGCTGGTAATTGGAATTCGCGAATCGGCCAATGTTAACAGCGCCATCGTCGTGGTCAAAGTGGCGATTGTCATTGTGTTCATCGTCGTCGGCATCGGCTATGTCTCGACCGCAAAGTGGGGAGGCTCGTTCATCCCGGAGAACACCGGCGAGTTCGGCAAGTATGGCTGGAGCGGCATCCTCCGCGCAGCGGGTGTGGTCTTCTTCGCCTACATCGGTTTCGACGCGGTTTCGACGGCGGCGCAAGAGTCGAAGAACCCCCAGCGCGATATGCCGATCGGGATTCTGGGCTCGCTCGCCATCTGCACCGTACTTTACATTCTCGTCTCGTTCGTACTGACCGGCATCGTTGAGTACAAGCGTTTGGACGTCCCCGATCCGATCGCGGTGGGCGTCGATGCGATTGGTCTGACGTGGCTCTCTCCCATCGTCAAGCTTGGAGCCATCGCCGGTCTCAGCTCGGTGATTCTGGTAATGCTGCTCGGCCAGCCGCGCATCTTCTTCTCGATGGCGAAGGACGGTCTTCTCCCGGCTTTCGCCGCCAAGGTTCACCCGCGCTTCCGCACGCCCTACATAACGACGATCATCACCGGCGTCATCGTGATGATCGCCGCCGGAGTCGTCCCGATCGGGGATGCAGGCAAGCTCGTTTCCATCGGCACCCTGTTCGCGTTCGCAATTGTCTGCGCGGGAGTTCTGGTGCTGCGCATCACCCAGCCGAACATAGAGCGGCCATTCAAGACTCCGCTCGTCTGGGTCACCGCGCCGCTCGGTGTCTTGTCGGCCATTGGATTGATGGTAGGTCTACCCCTCAAGACTTGGCTTCGGCTGCTGATCTGGATGGCAGCAGGGCTGTTGATCTACTTCTTATACGGGATGCACCACAGCAAGGTCTCCCGCGGGCAATCCGAGCCCTCGGCGGCTGACTGAGGGCCGCAATCGAGCGCGTAACCACTGGAGGCGGCGGGTGAGGTTCACCGCCGCCTTCTTTCACGTCGCCCGCAATCACGGTCCGCCGTCCGCCGCGCGACCCCGACTTAGCCCGATTTCAGCAAGCCTCGAGCCTCCGATCGTCGCCCCTTGCATCATGCGGCCGAGGTTTTCCGTCATGGTCTCATGAGAGGGCGGCTCTCAGGTTACCAACTTCGGCGGATTCGTACCGACAAGGCGACGGCCGGCTGCGGTTGGGTGGCTCGAACAGCACGGCTCAGGAGGGTGTCATGTCAGAACAACATTTCGAACCGTATCTTTATCTCGCGGGACTCACCCACGACTCTGCGCTCATCGCGTGGGGTGGCTTCTTCTTCAAGGTCCGCGATCAGAAAGACTGGAAGCTGATCGATGACGACGACCTGCCGGACATCGACCAGGAGCGAAGAGAGTGTATCGGCGCGAGGTCCAAGCCCTACGGCAGCGCGAGAGTCGAGGTCATCGACTCGGCGGGCACGGTGAGGGCCGCCGAAACCAACGATAAGAACCACGTCTGGATTACCGGGCTTCTGCCGGGCACCGAGTACACCTACCGTGTTCTTGTCGACGGAAAAGAGTGGGCGGCGGGAGAGAGGCTCGATTGGGTCGTCGGACCGGAAGGCCGCGGCCTGCGCAACAACGGCGGCGTCTATGTTAATCGCTTTCGAACTCACGCAGCCCCGGACGAGTCGGCCGCACTCACCTTCGCCGTGATCGGGGATTTCGGGACAGGAGTGAAAAAGGAATCGACCCGCAGCCGCCGGCAACGCGAAGTCGCCGCCGCGCTCAACCGCGCCGTCGATGAACGAGGCGTCCGGTTGATCCTCACGGCCGGCGACAATATCTACGCGGGTAAGAGGTTCCTGGGTTTGCCAATTGGAGACACAGGCGACGAAGACGATGATTGGTTCTTCACCTTCTACCAACCATACCGCTACGTCATCAATCGCGTTCCTGTCTATCCGTGTGTGGGAAACCACGACTCGGGCGAGACCGAACAGAGCGACGACCGCGAGCAACTGTTCGACAATTTCTTCATCGACGAGCGGTTCAGCGGCGAACACTCGCAGGGCCCCGCTTCGCAAGGTCCCGGCCTCTTCTACCGCTTCAAGTACGGCCGCGACATCGAGTTCCTCTGCATCGACACTTCGCGGCAAACGAAGCTGTTCGACCACCGCTTCTTCGAGCGCCCACACCATCTCGCGTTCGTTCAGGAAGCACTGCCGGAGCCAGCATCTCAACCTGCGGATTCTCCGCTGTGGCGAATTCCCTTTTCGCACCATCCGGCGTTTTGCGCCGGGCCGGTGCACTCGAATTCCAAGTCGATGGGCCGCGTGCTGGTGCCTCTGTTCGAGCGAGCGGGAGTGCGGGCGGCGTTCAGCGGGCACGAGCACAACTTTCAGCATTCGCGCTCACGCGGGGTGAACTACTTCATCACCGGAGGCGGAGGAAAGGTCGAGCAGAGTGACCCGTCCGACTTCGACGGCGCGCACACGGTAGCGTGGGGCAAGGGAGGCCACTTCCTGGTGGTGGAGGTCGACTCGGAGAAGATGTCGGTTACGCCGATGGCGGAGGCTACCGACGGCGCGCCGTTGCGGAATCTCAGGGTTACTGCTCCTAATGGCGATGGTTCCGTCGAGATGCCGATCATCGTCGATCGGGGCTAATGCGGTCTCTGGAGATTCTCGGTCAGAAAGGCGAGCTTGCTCCCGCTGGTTTGAGCCAAACTGTGATCCAGTGCTCTAGCAGCATCGAGTCGGCGGGAGCAAGCTCACCGTCCGTACCTGTGGGCCGGCCACGATACTTCCTCATATCCCACGGGCCATCGGCCAACACACGCCGACGTACTCAAACCAGCCGAAAAACCTTTCAATCGCAGCGTAGCGCTGCCTCCAACTTTGTTCTATAGTGTCCAACTCTATTTCAACCCAGTGGACCTTCAGTTTTTTCACGGAGGAACAGCATGACCGTCCCTAAGCATGCACGGATTCTAATCGCTCTACTCGCAATGCTCTTGATCGCGGCGCCGCTCGGCGCTCTGACTCAAGAAGACAAGAAAGACGCCGACAAAAAGGAAGCCAAGAAAGACGAAGAGCTGCCGCTCAAGGCGACTGACAAAGTCGAATTCACGACTGACGAAGGCACGTGGATGTCGCTCGATGTCTCGCCCGACGGCCAGACGATCATCTTCGACCTGCTCGGTGACGTCTACACTGTTCCGACTGCGGGCGGCGAGGCCAAACGAATAATCGGCGGCATCTCGTTTGAGAGCCAGCCCAAGTTCTCTCCCGATGGAAAGAAGATCGTCTTCCTCAGCGACCGCAGCGGCGCCGAGAACCTATGGCTCGCCGATCCAGACGGCGCGAACCCGAAAGCGCTCACCAAAGGCCGCAACCAGATGTTCCTGTCGCCTTCGTGGACTCCCGACGGCCAATACGTCATCGTCTCGCGTTCAGGCGAGTCAATCGGGACCTTCTCGCTCTGGATGTACCACAAGGATGGCGGCTCGGGAGTCACGATCGGTCCGCCCGAACCGCCGCCACAGCAGCCGGGATCAGGCCAGCCACAGCCGCCCCGCGAGAACAAGTTCGGCGCGGTCGCATCGCCCGATGGCCGGTACGTCTTCTACGCCGTTCGCACGGGAGCCTTCAATTACAACGCTCGCTTCCCCATCTGGCAGATCGTGAAGTTCGATCGAGAGACCAGCGAGACCTCCGTTGTCACCAACGCCCAGGGCAGCGCAATGCGCCCGATGTTGTCGCCTGATGGCAGGAAGCTCGTCTACGCCACGCGCTACGAAACCGGAACCGCGCTGCGCGTCCGCGACCTCGAAACGAGCGAGGAGCGCTGGCTGATCAATCCCGTGACGCGCGACGATCAGGAATCCCGGGCGACTCGCGACACGATGCCGGGTTACGCGTTCATGCCGGACGGCAAGTCGCTGATCGTGCCCATCAATGGAAGGATTCAACGGGTCGATTTCGCAACCGGTAGACCGGCCGTGATTCCCTTCTCCGCAAAGGTCGAAGCCGAAATCGCTCCGCGTGTCTGGTTCGAGAATCGCGTCGATGACGGCCCAACCGTGCGCGCGCGATTGATCCGCTGGCCGGCTCTCTCACCTGATGGCAAACGCGTTGTTTTCAGCTCGCTCAACAAGCTGTGGATCATGGAGCTCCCCTCGGGCGCCCCTCGACGCCTGACGACCTCGACCGTCGGTGAGTTCATGCCGGCGTGGTCGCCAGACGGCAGATACGTCGCGTATGTGACATGGTCTAGCGCAGGGGGCCAGATATACCGGCTCGCTGCTGACGGCTCCGAGCAACCGGAGCAGCTCACGCGGCGCGGGGCCTTTTATTCTTCACCGGTCTATTCGCCCGACGGCGCGAGGATAGTCTTCACTTCGGGCGCGACGGCCGATCAACTCTACTCCGATCTGAGAGACCACCACGACGACGTGTTTCCCGAGTCGGGCGCTCCCGGCGACCAAAGTGAGATAACAGGAATCGACTCTCGCGCAGGCATGGAACTCCGTTGGATGCCTGCCGGCGGGGGTGACTCGACCTCGGTAGGCCCGGCGCAGGGCGGGCGCAACCCGCATTTCACCAGTGACCCGTCGCGCGTCTACCTGACAAGCAACGCTGGACTCACGTCGATAAGGCTTGATGGCTACGATCGCAAGACGCACATCAAAGTCACCGGCCAGGCCGTCGGCCCGTTCCCTCCCAACGCCGACGACATTCGCATCTCGCCTGACGGCAAACAAGCGATCCTGAATCTCCAGAACAAACATTACCTCGTGACGATTCCGAAGGCGGGGAAAGAAACCGTCAACATCAGCATTACGGCCGGTGGGCCGTCGTCAGTGCCGGTCAAGAAGATGTCGCTAGAAGGCGGCGATTACCTCCGCTGGTCGGCCGACGGCAAGTCCGTCACCTGGGCCTGGGGCTCGAAGTTCTATCGCCAGGATATCGCGGCCGACAAGCCCGAAGTCACCGACGCGGTCATCGAAGCTCCGCGCGCGCGGCCCAAGGGATCTGTCATTCTCAGCGGGGCGCGCATAATCACGATGAAGGGCGACGAGATCATCGATAAGGGCGACATCGTCGTCACCGACAATCACATTGCAGCAGTCGGTCCAAAGGGCAGGGTCACGATTCCAGCAGGCGCGAAGGTCATCGACGTGACCGGCAAGACGATCATCCCCGGCTTCGTGGATGTTCACGCGCACATGTGGGCGCCGCGCGGCGTGCATCAGACTCAGGTGTGGCAATACTTGGCGAATCTGGCTTACGGCGTGACGACGACGCGCGATCCGCAGAGCAGCACGAACGACGTCTTTGCCTACACCGATCTGGTCGAAACTGGTGAGATTCTCGGGCCTCGCGTTTACTCAACGGGGCCGGGCGTCTTCTCTCAATCGGGATTGGATGACAAAGACGCGGTGCGCAATTTCATCAAGCGGTACAAAGAGGCTTATCACACGACCACGCTGAAGGAATACGTCGCGGGCGACCGCATCGTGCGGCAGTGGGTCTCGATGGCTTGTAAGGAATTCGGCATCACGTCGACGACCGAAGGCGCGCTCGACATGAAGCTCGACTTGTCGCAGATGGCTGACGGGTTCTCCGGCAGCGAGCACGCGCTCCCGCTTCACCCGATCTACAAAGACATCGCGCAGTATGTCGCCAAGACGAAGACGTTTTACACGCCGACGACGTTGGTGGCTTATGGCGCGCCGTGGACGGAGAACTACTTCTTCGAGACCTCGGACGTGCACGGAAATCAGAAGCTGCGTCGGTTTATCCCGCATGAGTTGCTGGACACGATGGTCAAGCGCCGGCCTCAGTGGTTCATGCCGGAAGAGTATGGCCACGTCAGCATTGCTAGGGACGCGGCGGACATAGTTCGAGCGGGCGGGCGAGTGTGTCTTGGAGGTCACGGGCAGCTTCAGGGGCTCGGGTGTCACTGGGAGCTGTGGTCGCTGCAGTCGGGCGGAATGACGCCGATGGAGGCGTTGCGCTGCGCGACGATCTTCGGAGCGGAGGCGCTAGGCCTGCAGAAAGACGTGGGATCGATCGAAGAGGGCAAGCTGGCGGACTTGCTGATACTCGACAAGGATCCGTTGAAGGACATCCGCAACACGAACACGATTCGGTGGGTGATGAAGAATGGCGAGTTGTTCGAGGGGGACACGTTGGATCAGATATGGCCCTCGCAGAAGAAGCTTGAGAAGCAATACTGGTGGGATACGGAACCGCCCCCGCCGCCGCGGTGAAGTGAGAGCTGAGTTCGCAACGTGTCATGGAGACTCTGAACCGCCGGTCGAGACGGCGTTGACCGGATGTTTGCGGTCGGGGCGTTTCGTGGGATCATTGGGAGGTGGCCGAATCGTACCTCTATCAATTTGAGTGGGACCCAGCTAAGGCTCGACACAATCTGAAGGAGCACGGCGTTGCTTTCGAAGTGGCCGCGACGGTGTTTCTTGACTCGCAAGCGTTATCAGAGTTTGACGAGGACCACAGCGATGATGAAGAGCGGTGGATTACTTTGGGATTGGATGGAACGGGGGCGTTGCTGGTTGTTTGCCACACGTTCCGAGAAGAGACCGCCGCGGGTGCTCGCGTACGATTGATTTCGGCCCGGAAGGCGACGAAGAACGAAGCAAAGCAGTATGAGAGGAAATAAATATGAAAGAGGAATACGACTTTTCTAAAGCTGTCAGAGGGAAGTTCTTCCGGAAGGGGGGAGAATTGAGGCTGCCCATCTACCTCGACGCGAAGCTCCAGACACGGCTACAGCGCCTTGCCGAGCGTCAAGGAAAGGATGTCGGCGAGATCGTGAATCAACTAGTGCGGAAGGAACTGGACTTGATTGAGACACTCCTGTGAGGCGCGCGAAGCGGCTAGCTCCCAAACTGCAGTAGTTATGGTTGAAATCGAGAAGACCAGTAGTGTGTTCATTAGCCACATCGGCGAGGAAGCCGAGGTCGCGAAGCGCATCAAGGAATTGATCAATGCCGCGTTCGACCGGCACGTGTCTGTCTTGGTTTCGTCCGACTATGAGAGTATTGCCTCGGGTGAGGACTGGAATTCCAGGATAGTCAGCAGCATCCGGTCGTCTAAGGTCGTGATCGTTCTGGTCTCCAAGGAATCTGTATCCCGACCGTGGATAAACTTCGAAGCGGGCGCAGGGGCCGGATCACTATCCAGGGTGATCCCACTCGTTATCAGAGGATTCGATGTCGGAAATCTCCAACCACCGCTTCAGCCTTTTCATGCGCGTGATATTCACGATCCTGAAGGGGTTGAAGCACTGTTGCGAGATATCGGCGACGAGTTGGGCAAGGAACCGGACGGCGTTGACGTCACCGGGTTTATCGAGGATATTCGTCGAGTAGAGAGCGGCCTGCCTTGCAAGGGGTTAGTGCTCAGACCCTTCACGAAACTGGGTCCAGAGCGAAACCTGTATATCATGTATTTTGAGCTGTCGAATACTGGCACTTTCGATATCGAGTTGATCGTGATAGAGGCGTGTATTCCAACGCAGGTTCTCTTTCCCGAGCCTCGTCCACGCGAGCCTAAGCATGTCATTGAGACGACGGAAAAACCGATTGACGGCGTAGAATACACGTGCGTGCAGTGGAAGGTCTTTGACGGTGAGGTGGGTTCGTACTATGAGCGCCTCCCACGCTGGATCACGGTGACTATGTCCCCTTACGCGTTCAAGCGTCCCGCTTTTGTGATTCGTTCGCCGCTCAAAGAGACCGAACTGGCAATGGTGCTACGATTCAGGGTCCACGCGAGAGACTTCAAGTCGCAGTGGCACGAAGTCCCGTTGACGGACCTCCTCGAAGAGAAAACCTGAGCTGCGAAGGAGGCATTAACTGTGGAAACTCTCGCGAGTGTCGTTTTCGACCAGCTCACCGTCGTGGCAGCGGAGTGCCGCGCTCCGGGCTGGGACGGATACGCGGCGGCGCCAGTCACGCAAGAGACCGTCAGTCAGGCCAATCGCTTCTTGGAGGCGCTCCCACCTGGTACCCCGCCTCCGTCGGTCGGGGCTGAGCCTGATGGACATTTGACCTTCGAGTGGCATCGAGCCCCGCGCCGCACTCCTTCGGTGAGCGTCGGCCCGGATGGCGAACTGCACTACGCCGCGTTGGTCGAGTCGAGCAAGGCGTATGGAACCGAGCCGTTCATTACAGAGGTGCCAGCGCCAATCCTTCAACTGATTCACCGAGTCGAATCTTCATAACAGTCTCTCACGACGCAGGAGACCACGTGCTACTGATAGCGGATGACGAGTAACTTGGCTCGTTTTATTCTCTTCAGCAAATGGATTCGCACGAGCGACCGGAGTATACGGCCCGACGCTTTCATCCCGCATCCTTGGCCGAACCTTTCCGTAACCCGGCATATTGATTTGTCTGAGGCCGACCTTTGGCAAATCGGTCAAGCGGTAGCGGATTTGCGCCCGGCGAACCTGCTCGGACGCGCCGATTTCCAGGCCGGTCTGGCTCACACGCAAAAGTTAAGAGCAGAGGCAGACCCAATCGTAGGTAACCCTAACCATGCCATCGTGTCCGGTTGGCCGCCAGATAAGCCGACGCAAAAAAAGAATTGCCCAAGAAATAGCTGCCGCCGCGCGGTTTGTCCCGACGCCTCCCGCATAACAGGCAAGTGCAACGTTCTCTGTCTAATCAGTGTTCATCCGTTGCTCTATGTAGATCCTTCACTTCCCATCCCCCGCATCGAGCCTCCTCGATCGCCGCGCACCGTACTCGATCAACAACTCGATATCGCTCTTGATTCGCCGCGCCCACGCCAGCACCCCGCGCACTGCTTGAAGCTGCTCCTCGGTCAGCGGCCCATACGATCCCTGCTCTAACATCTCTGAGAAACCAAGTATGGATTCGAGAGACGATTCCAGCTCGTGGCCCGCATTGACGATGAACTCGCTCTTGAGCCGGTTGATCTCCAATAACTGCTGAGCCGAGCGGCGGCCGCGCGTCTCGTCCTCGCGAACGCGATCAAGCTCATTCCGCGTCTGCGCTTCCGCCTTTCGTGATGACTCGGCCGCGGCTTGCGCGGCGATCTGGGCTTGCCGAGCCTCGGAAACCCAACGCTCCAACTCAGCAGCCTTCTGTTCGATCTCCTTCACTCGCGCCGCGCCGTCGCCGCCGGCGGACAGGTGCCCGACGTCGGTCACCACGACGAGGTGGCCCGCGACTTCTCCTGCTTTGCTTCGCAGCGGAGCAACCGAGACGCTGACTCGCAGCGACTCGCGCATCTCGAGTGAGCCGGTCTTCTTATATGGAAGCAACTCGCCCTCGAATCGGCTGACGGTCTGCGAAGCGACGATCTTGTCCCAAAGCGAATCGTCCGACATCGCCAGCGATTCGGTCATCTCAGCCATGCGGCCGATATCGTCGATCTGAAGCCCGAGCCGTACTCCCGCCGCCGAGTTGAAGAAGTTCACGCGCCCCTGCTGGTCCAGCCCGATGACCATTTCCGGCAGCGCCGCCATCAACTCGCCCGATCGCGTCGCCGCTTCTTGCGCGCGGCGGGCGTTCTCGTGAGCTATGTCCCGGTCGCGCGTGGCCCCTGCGAGTGCGCGCGCATCGGAAAGTTGACGCGCGATCTGTTTCCCCACCCGGCCGGCGAATTCAACCTCGTCGGGCTGCCAGTCGCGACGCCGGTCACACTGGTGGAGATGGATTATTGCGAGCTTGTCGGCGAGCTTGATCCGCACCGCCACCTCCGACTCGATCTGGAGCCTCGCGACCAGATCGACCGGTATCAGTGACTGCTCGCGCGAGTTGGCGCTCTGCAGCGGCTCGTCGCCGGCCGCAAGCGCGCGCGAGCGAACTTCTTCGTCGAAGGTCAGGCTCGCCGCCGAGACCACGTTCGGCACCCGGTACTCGTGGGTCACGGGTTCGCTCTGGCCGCGCTGATTGAACTCGATCACAATCGCGCGCGAGACGCCGAGCGCGTGGCCCAGCACCTCGACCGCCGCCTCCATCACTTCCTTCTCCGATCGCAGTCCGGCGAATGATTCGGACAGCTTCATGTAAGCCGTCTCGACTCGCAGCCGATTCCCCCGCGCCTCGATGCTCTTGAATACGCGCGCGATCAGCTCCGCCGCCGATTGCAATAACCTCGTGTCGTCAGCGGTCCACTCGTGAGCCGCGCCAGTGTGGACCTCAATCACGCCGGCCGTCTTTCCACCTGCGAGGATAGGCACGCCGAGGTATGAGCCGATGCCGCTCTCGCGGGCCTCGCGTGGAAACAGGCAGCGCAGGTCGGAAGGCGCGTCCTTGATCGCGAGCGTCTGTCCCGACTCGGCAACCGATCCGGCAAACCCCTGTCCGAGCGGTAGCGGAAGAAACTCATCGGACTTCAACCCGTGACAGGCGACCACCGCGACGACCGAAGCGGCTTGATCGACGCGCCACAACGCCGCGCTATCGGCCTCGATTAAGGCGGCGACCTCGCGGACGATTGAAGAAAGCGGCGACGACTCCTCGAGTGACGCGACGAGCGAGCGAGCGAGTGCAAGAGTCCGGGATGCGCGCTGGTCGAGAACGCCCACGTCTGCGGCTTCGCGTTCGAGCTCCAACGCGACGCCGAGCACTCCGCCAACCCGCGAAACCGGCTCCTGAAGCCCGCCGAGCGACTCCGCGTCGATCGCGGTTCCGTTCGCGGTCACCATCAAGCCGCTCCAGCCGAAGGGACCGCCCCAGGGAAAAAGCACGACGCTCGATGGCCCGCCCGCGACGGCTTGGTCGCTCGGCGCGCCGCCCGGCGACGCGACGCTCGGATCTCCTGCTGTCTGGTAGGCCGCGGCGGAAGGGTTGCCTGGAGGCGGCGCGGCGAGGCTCGCGAGCCGTGTAATCTGCGGTCGCGTATACTCGCGCATCAGCGTGGTGGGCAGCGACTTCGGCAAACCCAACGCGCCGGTCTTGGCGGGCGTGCCCTTGCCCACGATGTCGGTGATCCACTCGTCTCCGCTGCGGCCTGCGTATATCGCAAGCAGCGACAGCGAGAGGCACTCCTGAATGATCTCGGCGATTTGGGTGGCGAGATTTGCGGGCGCCTTCGAGTACTGAAGCTGCTCGACGGCAGCCGCGAGCCGCTTCTCGCGTTCCATCGCAACAAGCTGGCTCATGATGTGCGCCTCGCGCCTTCGCTTAGCGCCGCGCCATCTGACAATCAGGGCGATGACAATCAACAAGACGATCACCACCACAGCGGCGGCGATTCCGAGCACCAGCTTATCCTGGGAGTACCTTTCGAAAAGGTCACGCAGCGTCTGCATCGCTCAGAGGCACCTCGGCTCAACGGTCACGATTCACGGATGGCCAGCAGCACGATCAGTTCGAAGCTCAGAAGTCTATTCTGAATTTGCTGCTCTGCGCAACGACTATTTGGCTTGCAGACGGGCGTTGAGAGTACCGACTTCAGTCGGGCCTTTAGTCCTGGTTCACCGAGACAGCGGTCAACGCGCGGACTCCTGGCCGGCTCGCTCGCAAAGGACCGTACCTGAGATCAAAGACCCGACTGAAGTCGGTACTCTGAACACCAGTACCCTACCTCGGTCGTGTGCTCTCTGAACGCCGTAACGCGGGCGCGAACTGCTTGCGCCGGTGACCCTTCGTATATAGAATCCGCAGTCTCGATCAGGCACGGCAGCACAAGACGCTTAATCACCATTCACCCGCGGAGGATAGTCATGTTCGATCCTGCACGTTGTTACCTTAGGCATTGGAAGCACTCGGCGTCGGCAGTCACCTCCAGGCCCGCGCGGTTGTCCATCAAGCGGCCCGCGGGTCGACGGGAGTTCCGCTCGATTGCTGCGGCGGCGCTCGCGTTGCTGCTCACGTTGCAGCTCGCTCCCCTATCGCCGGCAAAGGCGACTTCGAAGGCAGAGAAGATGGCACAGTCGGTGACGATCTACCGCGACTCGTACGGCGTGCCGCACATCTATGGCCCGACTGACGCGAGCTGCGTCTTCGGCTACATCTACGCGCAGGCGGAAGATAACTTCTGGCAGATCGAGGACAGTTACATCCGCTCGCTCGGCCGCGCGTCTGAAGTCTACGGCGAGAAGACGCTGTCGAGCGATCTGCTGAACCGCGCGCTCGAGATTCCAAAGCTCGCGATGGCGGAGTACGAGCGCTCATCTCCGCGCGCACGCCAACTGTGCGATGCGCTCGCCGACGGATTGAATTACTTCCTAGCCACGAATCCTCAGGTGAAGCCGCGCTTGATAACCCGCTTCGAGCCGTGGCACGTGTTCGCCTTCAATCGGTTCGCAATCTACCAGCTATTCATCTTCGGCAAGTCGGGACTGAGAACGGACGAAATTCGTACCGCAGTTCGCGAGGCCAATTCCGATGCGCCCGCGAGTTCGCCTGCGCCATCAAATGAGTTCGCTGCTGAGTTGTCCGCCGCACCCGCTACCGATGAGTTCGACCTCGAATCGGTGGTCGGCTCGAACATGTGGGCTGTCTCGCCGTCAAAGAGCGCGAGCGGTCGGGCCCTCCTGTTCATCAACCCGCATCAGCCGCTGTTCGGTCCCGGCCAATGGTACGAGGGACACCTCCATAGCGGCGAAGGCTGGAACATGACCGGCGCGTCGTTCTTTGGCTCCGGCTTTCCGACCATCGGCCACAATGAGTACCTCGGCTGGAGTCACACGGTGAACGATCCTGACGTCGTCGATCTGTATACCGAGAAGTTTGACGACCCAAAGAATCCGCTCGCTTATCGTTATGGCGACGGCTACCGCATTGCGACCGAGTGGAGCGAGGTCGTCAAGGTGAAAACGGATAAGGGCATCGAGGCCAAAACCTTCAAGCTGCGCAAGACCCATCACGGTCCAATCGTCGCCGTCAGAAACGGGAAGCCGCTCGCGATCAAGCTTGCCAGGCTCGAAGAGGGCGGGATGATCGACGAGTGGTACTCGATGGGGAAGGCAAAATCGATGGCGGAGTTCAAGTCGATCATGTCGCGCGCGGCCATTCCGATGTTCAACTGCGTGTACGCCGATCGCGAAGGAAACATATTCTACGTTTACAACGGCGCGGTGCCGCGAAGGACCGCGAAGGTGGATTGGACGAAGCCCGTTGACGGAAGCACTCCCGACACCGAATGGCAGGGCTATCACAGATTCGAGGAGCTTCCTCAGCTCACCAATCCCAAGAGCGGCTTCGTTCAGAACTGCAACCAGACGCCTTTCACTACAACGAGCGAGGGCAATCCCGACAAGGCGAACTTCCCCGAATACATGGTGCGCGAGAGCGATAACGCGAGGGCGCGCATCTCGCGGCGGATATTGTCGTCGAACGGCAAGTTCACCTACGAAGACTGGGCCCGCTACGGGTTCGACACCTCGGTCATCGAGGCCGAGGTCCAAATTCCGGCGCTGGTTCAGGATTGGGAGAAACTGAAGCAAGCCGACGCGGCGCGGGCCGAGAAACTCGCGGAAGCGATCGCCGAGTTGAAAGCCTGGGACCACGTGAGCACGATCGACTCGAAGGCGATGACGTTGTTCGCGCTGGCTTACGAAGCGGTGCCTCGGCTCGCGCGAGCCAATCCGTCGGACCCGTGGCTGAGAATTCGCGCGCTCGAAGAAGCGATCACCGCCCTCGAGCGCGACTTCGGCACGTGGCGAGTCGCGTGGGGTGAGATCAACCGGCTTCAGCGAGTTCACACCGGGGGCGAGGAGCCTTTCAGCGATGCGCGCCAGAGCTTACCGGTAGCCGGCGCGCCCGGACCGGTCGGCATCGTGTTCAACTTCTACACGCGGCCGGAGAAGGGTCAGAAGCGGCGATACGGAGTCGCGGGCCACTCATTCGTCAGCGTTGTGGAATTCGGTCCGAAGCTCCAAGCGCGATCGGTGCTGGCGTTCGGACAGAGCGCCGACCCCGGTTCGTCTCACTTCTTCGACCAGGCGCAACTGTACGCGACGCGGAAGTTCAAGCCGGCGTGGTTCACGCTGGAGGAGATCAAGGCGAACAGCGAGCGGGTCTATCATCCGGGGAGCGTGGCCGCTCAGAAGGCGCGGTAGGCTTTCCCGATTGGGGACGCGCAGGGGCGCTAATGACGGGTCGTATTGATTGAGGTACTATTCAATCAGCGACTACCCAACAGAAAGTTCAGGAGCATGCAATGGCGACCGAAGCAATTACGATTAAGGTAGACAGCGAAGTGGCTAGAGTATTCAACACGGCGCCGGCGGAAGAACGAACGAAAATGGAAGCATTGCTGAGTCTTTGGTTGAAAGAAATCACCGCAGCCGATGCTCGCCCTCTGAAAGAAGTGATGGACGAAATAGGTCGTGAGGCCCAGCGAAGAGGGATGACCCCAGAGATATTGGAGTCCATACTCAATGACGAGTAGCCTGCGGTCTGTTTTCGACACCAACACAATCGTCAGCGCATTGCTCTTACCCGATTCCAAACCCCGAGAGGCTTTAGACCGAGCACAGGGTCGAGGCAAGATTTTGATCTCGATGCCAACGCTGCTGGAATTGAGCGAAGTAATTGCGCGGAAGAAGTTTGATAAGTACTTATCTGAAGAGCAGCGAAAAGAATTCTTAGCCGCTCTGGTCACGCAGGCTGAGTTGCTGGGCGTCACTGAGAAGATAACGGATTGCCGTGACCCGAAAGACAACAAATTCCTGGAACTCGCGGTATGCGGCAGCGCCGATTGCAACGTAAGCGGAGAAGGGGACCTGCTGGTGCTGCACCCGTTTCGTGGTATTTTGATTCTGCAACCTGGAGAATTCCTTAAACAGTTTTAGCGATCATCATGTGGAAACCGTACAAACTCTTGACGGAGAACTGCGATGATCAAAAACGGCAGGCGACCGGTCCATCCCGGCGAAGTATTGCGAGAGGATTATCTGGCGCCGTTCGGTACCGCCCGCAATGCGCTGGCAAAAGCCCTGAACGTCCCTGCTCCGCGCATCAACGACATCGTTCGCGAGCGGCGCGGCGCCAGTGCCGATACCGCCATGCGGCTTGCGTGCTACTTCGGTGGCGATGCGCGCTCGTGGCTGAACTTGCAGGCCGCATACGACGTGCGAGTAGCCGAGATCGCAAGCGCGAAGCGCATTGAGCGGGAGATCGCTCCGGCGACAGCGTGAACGCATGAGCCTTTTTTGCTGGAAGCTTGTGGACGGAGGAAGCCCGCGGTGGACGGCTGCATTGTGGTAAGCCTGGACGAGACTAAGAAGGCAATGCGGCTGATGGCGGAAAAGACGCGCGTCATTGCAGAAGGGGCCGGCGCTTTGTCCGTGGCCGCGGCATTGACTGGAAAAGCCGGCCAGGGGCCGATCGTCGCGATCGTCTCCGGGGGCAATGTGGATCTGAAGAAATTCTGCGAGATTATCGGGGCGTAAGTCATTCATGTGATCTGCAGCTAATGTTCAAGTCAATGATGACCTGCATAGTGCGAACTTTCTCGATATGACGCATCAAGTGTCACTCGTTGACAGCGGATAGCGTTCTGCTATCATCCCTCAGTGAAGCTCATCGGGAGGGATTTGATCCAGCGATTCGCACGGAAACATCCCGATTCCAGATCTTCTCTCAAGAGCTGGACGCAGGTCATGGAGTCGAACAGCTTCAAGCACTTCGTAGATCTCAAGAAGACCTCTGGTTCAGCGGATCAGATTAAGCCCCACACGGCGTTCAACATCTCCGGGAACAAGTACCGGTTGATCGCTGTCGTGGATTACGCCCTTCAATCCGTGTCAATCGAGTCCGTGTTTACGCACGCCGAGTACGATGAGGGACGTTGGAGAAAGTGAAATGACCATTGCAACACTTGAAAAGAAACTCAAGCCGCTGGAGTTGCCTGTCGACAACGAGTTGCTTCGGTGGCTCTATCTCCATCTGCCGCCCCGTCCTATCAAGAGTAGGAAGACGCACCGCAGCTACAGCGAGGCGGTCCGCATCCTGATGGGGGAATCTGGAAGCTTAGACGCCGAGAATCGCACGGCTGTCGGCCAGTACCTAAACGCCGTGATTCCCTTCATCGAACACTATGAGAAAAGGGAGTTCTCCATCGGCTCGGCAACCCCTGAGGAGGTGTTCGCGTTCCTCATGGAGCAGCACGATCTAAGCCAGTACGATCTCGCTAAGGAGCTTGGGGGCCAGCCTGTCGTATCGCAAATCCTCAGAGGGAAGCGAAGGCTTACACGAGAGCACATCGAGCGGTTGAGCAAGCGATTTGGCGTAACGCCGGCAACCTTCTACCCTGGAGGAGCCTCGGCCTAGTATCCATGAACAAGCGCGCAAAGTTCTGAAGCCGGTGGTGGATGACTGCATTGTGGTTAGCCTGGACGAGACGAAGCAGGCGATGCGGCTGATGGCGGAAAAGACGCGCGTGATTGCGGAAAGGGCTGGCGCTTTGTCCGTGGCCGCGGCATTCACTGGAAAGCCAGTTAAGGTCCGATCGTCGCGATCGTTTCCGGGGGCAATGTGGATCTTAAGAAATTCTGCGAAATCATCGGCTCGTAAGTCATTCAAGGGAACCGAGGCAGGCGTGCATTAGCAATCGTCACGCGTGCGAATCGCGAGAAGCTGGTGTCTAATTGCAAATTGTACGCCTTACCCCAAATCCGACAGGATGCAGGAGGTTGCATAGACTATGGACATTTTCATCAGTTGGTCGGGGGACCGCAGCGGTTTGATTGCGCAAGAGTTGCGAAGTTGGCTGCCGCATGTCATACAGGCGGCGCGGCCATTCTGTTCTGAAGATGATATTGAAAAAGGGAGGCGTTGGTCAGCCGATGTTGCGGCTGCTCTCGCTCGCACCAACTTCGGAGTAATAGTCGTACTCGCAGAGAATCAGAACGCTCCATGGCTACATTTCGAGGCCGGCGCTCTATCAAAGCAACTCGATGAATCCCGCGTAGTTCCATTGCTAATTGACTTGGACGCTACAGACCTTGACGGCCCCCTGATTCAGTTCCAGTGCGCGTCGTTCACCGAGGGCGACGTTCTGAAGCTTCTTGCAAGCGTCAATGGTTGTATGAATCCATCACTCCCCGAGAGCGAATTGAGGGCGGCTTTCTCGAAATGGTGGCCGGACTTACGTAATTCTATAAGCCAGAGTGCCCACCTCACTAACGCACGCGAAGCGCGCGGACAGGGAACTCTTTGAAGAGACGTTAAGGGTTGTCAGAAGGCTTGAGCTTCGCTCTGCCGACTATCGAACGCGTGTTGAGCGTTTAGACGCCGGAGTGACATTTGATTCTAAATCGGAGACATTTCTAATCGATCAGGTGGGTCAACCACGCTATGAGATCGGCTTGCAAGACATAAGCTCCGCAGGTCAGCTCCTCGACTGGATTCTGCAGCTTCACGGCAAACCGTGGATTCGGGATTCTCAGATCCGGGCTTTCCTCGCAGCGGTGAACGATGTCTGCGGCGAATACAAGGGCAGTTCCGCTCAGGGTGTTTTTTGCCCAAGCGGGGCCGCGAAGGAAGTAGATTGGAGCCAAAAATTCGAGGAGACGTAGCGATGCTATTGATACGGAATGGTAGGAAACCCCAATGACTGAAACTGAATACCGAGAGTTCCTGACCTTCTTATTCGAGCGCTACGTTCGACCGCGGCTTAATCGAGTGAGGGAGCGGCACCGCCACCATTTCGAGGACGCTTTTGACGAATGTTTTTGCTGTGACGGGCCGGTCGCTTCGAAGCTGGTCGCGGCCGAGTCTGCGCGAACCTCAAAAAATCGGCCGCGGTCTTCGAGCATTGGAATCACGTTGAATGAATGGTTCCGCGGCGAACACCACGCAAAGAACTCGTTGGATTAGCGGCGAAAGAACGCATAGGACCTTGTCAGTTAGCCGTTCGTGGCTATGCGTGCGTGGCGATGGCCTCAAAATCAACTTGGAGAGACTTTGAGCGTTTGGTTGCCGTGATCGAAGCGGAAGCGGCGCCGAGGGGCGCAACCGTCAGGTCACCGGATCGCATACGCGATCGTGTCACCGGGCGAATGCGCGAGGTGGACGCATCAATTCGCTTCTTGGCGGGAACCACTGAGATTCTCGTGACGATCGAGTGCCGGAGGCGAAATCGAAGAGCCGATGACACGTGGGTGGAGCAGTTGGCAACCAAGAAGCAGAAGATTGGCGCGGCGAAGACCATTGCGGTCTCCTCGCGTGGCTTTACCGCGTCGGCTAAGGCAAGCGCAGAACACCACGGCATCGAGCTTCGGACGCTATCTGAGATCGAACCAAAAGATGTAGGGAATTGGTTCCTGCCACATGGGGTCGTTCATCTTTTTCGCAAGGTCAACAAGCTGCGATGCCTTGTGAGGCTTGAAGGGCGAGACGACTATTTAGAGGTCCGCGATCCGATGAAACCCTGCTTCGTCCATGACTTGGTGGTCGTGCCGTTCCCCGCTGTGGCGTTCTTGAATTTCATCGAGATGAAGGAGCCAAAACGGTTTTGGTCTGTGCCACTTGACGGTACCATCACACGTCTCGATTTCGACCTTGATGCGATGGCTCCCGACCTCATCCCCGTTCCACTTGGTGTCGCTGCCCCGGAAAGATGCCGACTCACATTGCAACTCGCGGGCGACACCGGTGCGGTCCGTCGTATCCGCCTTTCAGCTGACATCTCATATGAGGTTGCCTCGTTTGAATCGGAGCAGGGGCGACATCACCTATACCAGGCACCGAGCGGAATGGTGGCTCAGCATAGTCGCTTCACTGGAGAGGTATTCGGCTTTCCGGTGACTTTCGATCACCAATTAGTCCGCAGTGGGGCCCCCTCAGCATCAGTGGAATTCCCGTCGGGGCTGAGGCTTCCCTCGTCATGGTTCGGTGTTGGGAGCGATACTCTCGAGGTTCTCGCACGAATCAGGAGGCAAGCCCCGACAACTGTTGCTTGCGGATTGTGCAGTCGACGGACTCCGATGGCCCCACGTTCTGTCGTGCCAGAGTACCTTTTTCCTGAGAATGCCGTGATACCCAAGGAACCCCTTCTTTGCTCAACGTGCGCCGAGAAAGTGGCAGTGTGGGATGACTACGGCAGGATAGCCCTATCCGCGTTCCCCGAGAATCTCCCGACGGCCGAGAACGCCTACATCAGCGTAGAGCGCGTTGACTATGACCGGTTGCGGCTTTGGTTGCTTTCACTACTGTGGCGGATGTCCATTGCCAGTGGGCCGACTTGGGGGAACGTGATTCTGACCGGCGAAGCAGATCGACTTACGACACTCCTTGCTGAGAACAATCCGGGCGGACCGGCTGAGTATCCCGTCGGCTGCGTTGTGCCTATTTTCGACGGGCAACGCCTTGACTTCTTGCTTCAGCCTGACTCCGTTGAGGTGGCAGGCGGACGCCTAGTCAGGGCGATTCTCGGAGGAGTTCTCTTTATGTTCTCGCCCACGGCGGTGGCCAAGGAGGATCAACTGGAACCCTTCCATGTGCGGCCTGGCCTACCGTGGCTAGTTCCCGTTATTGATTGGAAACGGATAGATTTCTTAAAACACTGGATCGATTCTAATTTTATAATGAGGCGAGAGGCGGAAGACGCTGGTGCGAAAGAGGACGCCTAACAACTCGCTCATGCAGCGGAGCGCGCGAGTCGAGCCTCCGTCTGAAGCCTCAGGGCACTGTGCGCGGTTCACGTGGTTTCTTTTGAGTGAGTGTTGGACGCTCAAACTACCTCTACTAGAATCCATTCGCATCGGAGGTTATCCATGATCATTGCTCTGGCGTCGCCTTGTATCGCCTCAGCTCTTGATGAGGGCTTAGACAAGATCAAGCGGTTCCTGTCCGAAGCTTCGGCCCAAGGCGCGGAGATCGTGTGTTTCCCGGAAGCCTATCTCCCAGGTCTGCGGGGACAGGATTTTGAAGTATTGCCCTTTGATCAGACGCAACAAGAACGGGTACTCCAGGCCGTGGCGCAGTGGGCGCGAACGTATAACGTGGCCGCTATCCTCGGGATGGAAAGGCTCACCGCGGCGGGCCGGCAAATTGTCGCCTTTGTCATTGACGCCCGGGGCCAGATTCAGGGATACCAAACCAAGAACCAACTAGACCCGACCGAAGATCAGTTCTATGTGCCCGGAAATACCCGGCGACTCTTCGAGATCAATGGCATCAAGTTTGGAGTGGCGATTTGTCACGAAGGCTGGCGCTATCCCGAGACTGTGCGATGGGCGGCGGTGCGGGGCGCCAAGATCGTCTTTCATCCCCACCACACGGGGAGCGATCGAGAAGGCAGCCGTCTGACGCAGTGGGGCGCGGCCATCGGGCCTTACTACGAGAAGGCCATGACGATGCGGAGCATGGAGAACACGATCTACTTTGCGAGTGTGAATTATGCTTTGCGCTTCCAGGAATCGGCGACAAGTCTCATCGCCCCGTCAGGCCAGTGCCAGGCGTACTTACCCTATGGGCAGGAAGGCGTACTGGTGCAGGCCATCAAAGTCGAGGAAGCAACCGGTTTGCTAGCCGCTCGATACGCACCCGAGCGTTATCAAGAATTCAAGTTGGAGTGAGCGCTCAACACCGGATGCAGCCGACGCCGGTCCGCTGGCGCTTCGCGGCGCGTTGATACCGGACGTTAGGACTGGTAAAACCACTCGGGTCCTTGACCTGATGTGCGATGATAGCAGCTTACTTTATCAATTGAAGGAGGTCGTTATGCAGATCAAAGCTAGAACTTTCGGAGCCATCTCCGTCGGTGGCCTGCTCCTAGCATTAGCCCCGATGGCCCTCGTTCGTATGTCTCCCTCTGCTTTGGCTCAGCAGGCTAGTGGCAACCTCCAAGTTGCCCCCGTGCCAGACCCAACAGCCGCCTCAGCCAAGGGACTAAGGGGTGTGGTCATGATCTCTGTGCTGAGGGACGGCGCCGTGGTCAAGCAGCAGGAGGTGGAGGTCTCAGGTCTGCCGCCTAACTTTACACTTCCGGTCGGCGTCTACGACGTACGGGTCGAAGGCGACGCGATAGTGACAGTCGTGAAGCGGGGCGTTCACGTGACGGCGAAAGACTCCACCAAGGTCATCGCCCCTATGCGCCCGGGACAGGGTGTTCGTACCATTGAGTACGCGACGGGCGGACTGGCGCGCGAGGAGGTGGCGGCCCGGCTCGCGAAGCTCGAAGCAGCAGTGGCACACATGCAGAAGGCGCAGCAGGCGAGATAGTAGCCTAACCGTCGCAGAGCAGGCGAGAACGAACTAAGAAGGAGAAATTCAACTTGGGCTTGCGGCGTGGCTATGGCACGCAACCGGCGCCTCTCCGCTTAACCTCCGCCGACAGAGGTGCTTTAGGTTTACCGATCGAGCGAGGGCCGCGCACGAGGCGTACCCCCAGCGACGGTCACCAGTGAAAGATCCTGACTCGGAGAGGATGCTATGAAGCGACTACTTGTCCTTGTCTTCCTCGCACTGTCCGCGCCGGGTTTCGCAGGCGCTCACGCAAGGACCGCTCAGCCCACCACGCCACCGTCAGGTACGCAATTCATGTGACAGGCTTCATCTGCATAGCCTCTGCGCAAGGGCATGCTACTGAACAGACGAACAATGGGAATCGCGATGTTTCGACCTACGAATCGCCGCTTGAGGCCCGAAGCTCATCGATGAAGCACAGTCGAGTTCGACGTGAGAGCTGCAAACGTTGCGCTCCTTCCAGATGGCTTATGAAGATCATCATCGCCGCAAAGCCTCATGATGCGATATTACACTTGCGACACGTCGGTCATCATTTCAAGAAAGTTGTCTGATCTCCCGGACAACTTCTTTTTTCGTCAGTAGTGCTATTGGAATTTCGATCCGAGGCGCTATCACTTCGCGCTTGCAACTGATTGCAATAAGCGCTAGCATCTGCCCTTGAACGCCAAACACCGAAAGACGCTTCAAGCCATCTTCGCCCGCCCAACGTCGCCATCGGTTGTTTTCTCTGCCATCGAAGCGTTGGTCGTCGCTCTAGGCGGCTCGATCACAGAACGTGAAGGGTCGCGTATCAAGATCACGTTGCAGGGTGAACAGTGGCACTGTCACCGTCCTCATCCGGGCAAGCACGCCAAACGCTATCAGGTCGAGGAGGCTCGCGAATTGTTAGAAGGTATCGGAGTCAAGCCATGAACACCATGAGTCACAAGGGATATACAGCAAGAATCGAGTTCGACGAGCGCGACAACATCTTTGTAGGTCGCGTTCTTGGGTTGCACACCATGATTAGCTTTCACGGCGAAACGGTGGCCGAGTTGCGTTCCGCGTTCGAAACCGCCATCGAAGAGTTCTTGCGCGATTGCAAGGAGCAAGGCGTTCGCCCCGAGAAACCTGCGTCTGGCAAGCTCATGCTGAGAGTGCCACCTGAGGTACACGGCGCAGCGTTGGTCGCAGCTAAGGCGGCAGGCAAGAGCCTGAATCAATGGGCTACCGAGGTGCTCGAAGAAGCGAGCCATGGTTGAGCGTTCCCACCAAGAGCCATCTAACGCAGGCAGACTGGCGGCGTTGACCGCCGCAGCTCATGCGCGGTCGTTAAACCCACTGACAGTCGTCGGTTGAAACCTAACCGCGCCTGGCTATGGGCTGAAGATCAGAAAGCTTTGTCGGCCCTCTCAAACAACAAGGCCACCCTCCTATTGTCGTAGCTGTTTAACATAAAGAGCTATCAGTTGGCACGTTACGAGCACTGATCCGAAGCGCAGGTTTGACAGTAGATGAGTTTCTGAACCTGTTGTGATTGGTTTCCTTCGAGTAGCCGATTGTCGAACTCTGCTCAAAGTTGTGCTGTATGAACCGACTACCGCCCTCGTGGGGTTGACCGGATGCACAGTCGGTAGACTACGCAAGGAAAGTACCGAGAATAAACTCGTTAACTTGGGACACGCCTGAATCTTGCTCACTCGTGGCGCGACGTCTCTGACCGCGTCCAAGCTCATCTAAACGTCCGATTCGAGCCATTCAAATGTGGCGCCTGATTGAACGTGAAGAGTCTCAAGCCCTCAGGACGCGCGCGCATTACAGTCGTGCTCGTGTTGTACAACACGCCCAGAATGCTCACGAGTTTTTCATCGCTCAAATCAAGAGACAATGCCGTCGCGATGGCAATCGGCGTCGCCGAGGTGAATACGGCGATCGCCATTCCCCGGTCGTCCGCTGATTGGCCGGATATCAAGTCAGAGATACACGCCTTGATCCGCGCACTGAAAGAAGCCCACGTCTCGCCCTCGAAGTCCGGATAGCGGTTCTCAATCCACGCGCGAATCACCGCCGCATCACACCGTCCTGTCGCCCCGCGAGTCGTGTGAGGGTCCCGACGCAGGGCTTCCTGCATCTCCGCAATGTCGCGGCGAAACTCCTCGCTGTCCTGCATCATTCGACGCGCGATCGCGCGGTAGACCGAAGCCAGGCTGAACTCGTTCCATCGCTCGTCGATGGTCACTTCTTTCGCCGCGAGCCCCGCTTCGGACATCACCGAGCAAGCGATCTCGGCGGTCTCGCGCTGGCGGATCATGCCGCCGGCGTAGACGGCTTCGAGTTGGGCACCCTGCTCTAAGAAATACTCGCCCAGGCGTCTGGCTTGCTCGCGACCGAGGTCCGATAGCACGTCGTAGTTTTCGCGTGTTCCGGCCTGCGCGTGACGAATGAAGTAGATCATAGCGATTTTGGATTTTAGATTTTGGATGTTTTGGATTTTGGATTATTGGTTCTACTGCCGATCCTTGTCCTTGCACGAAGAGTCTTAATCGAGGCGACGGTCATCGCGAGGATCTCGTTTGTCTCTGACATCAGGTTCGCTAGTTTCTTCTGCGAGACGATCTCTGCTTCGACGAGGAGTTCCATCCAGTAAAGAGTTTCATCGGCTTCTTCTTCGACGATGCCGAGCTTGCTGACCACATCAGCCGAGGATCTCCCCCGGCATGCCGCGCGGTAGTTTGCGCCGACAGACGTGGCTGATCGAAGCAGTTGGCGACCGATGACTTCGGCCACCAGACCTTTCGGCAGCGCGACCACGAGCTTGATTACGCGCAACGCGAGGTGCTTCGTCCTGTTCTTGAATTCCTGCTCGTTCATTGGAATCTTCTCCTCGATTTTGGATTCTAGATTGTGGGTTTTGGATTGCACTGCGATTACACCCGAAGCGTATTAATTGACGTGAGGTGCTTCGTCCTGTCTTTGAATTGCTGGTTATTTACTCAACTCTCCTCCTCTCGGGCGACAAACTGAATCTAGAATCGACAATGCAAAGAGTATCAAAACTCCACAATGGTCGTTAGTCCAGAATCCAAAATCCGAAATCCAAAACATCCAAAATCTAAACTAGCCGCGCTCAATCCAAAATCCAAAATCTAAAATCCAAAATCGCTTAATCCAAAACCTAAAATCCAAAATCCCGTGCGAGTTCCCACGCTGCCTCCGCCAACCCCTTCACTCGCCGGTCGAAATCCTTGAATCGCTCATCGCGAGTTTGCCCGCGCACGTAGCGGACATAGATTTGCTGAAGAACCACGGCGATCTTGAACATCGCGAATGTCTCGTAAAATCCAATACCCGACACGTCCCGCCCGGTCCTGGCTGCGTAGTAATTCACAATCTCCGCGCGCATCATCCAGCCAGGCTCCGTCGTCACCAGGCTGATCGATTCCTTTCTCGCCTCAGGATCGTCCTTCTCCGGCCAGTAGACAAGCAGCAATCCAAGATCGACGAGCGGGTCGCCTACGGTGCACATCTCCCAATCGAGCACTGCCACCACGCGCGCCGGATCATTCGCGTCGAGCATCACGTTGTCGAGCTTGAAGTCGTTGTGCACAAGAGTCGCAGGCCTGCCGGCCGAGGGATCGGGCTCCGCCGGGATTCTTGCTTCAAGCCACCAAATGACCTGATCGATCTCGGGCACTTCGCTCGTCTTCGCGCGATGCCATCGCTCGGTCCAGCCTTTCACCTGACGAGTCACGAAGCCCAGCGGCTTGCCGAGCCCGACCAGGCCCGACGAGTAGATATCGACCGCGTGCAGCGCCGCCATCGTGTCGATCAAGGCTTCACTTAATCGTCTTCGGACCTCCAGGCCGGCGTCGATTTCAGGGGGGATCTCCCGTCGGATCACAAGCCCCTTGCGCCGTTCCATCAGGTAGAACGGCACGCCGATGATCGAGGTATCTTCGCACAGCAAGTATGGCCTCGGCGCCAGCGGGAAGACGGGATGTACGGCGTCAAGGAGCCGGTATTCGCGAGGCATGTCGTGCGCGGTCGGAGCGACGGGTCCCAAGGGCGGTCTTCGCAGGACGAACTCCGTCGAGCCAATGCGGACCATGTAGGTGAGGTTGGAGTGGCCGCCGGGGAACTGTTGGACTTCGATTCGAGCCTCGGCCGGGATTTCATCCCCCGTGACGGCGGGCAACCGCCGGCGCAGATACTCCTCCAACGCCGTGAGGTCGAGTTCCTCCCCGAGTCTGATCGGCGCGGTGTCCCTGGTTGTCGGTCCTGCTGACATGGTCTCTATCCCGAAGCGACGCGTCCTTGATTGCGAATGAGTCTGGGATATTAAGCGTGCGGCGTTTCCAAAGACAAGTCGGCCGACGGCCCTATGTCAGCCGATGGTCCCAGGGTGTCGCGCTGGACCGAGCCGCAATTCCCCGAGAGTCTGAGTGCGGAATTGCTTGCAGAGCCGGGGTGGCGGGTTGGTACCAGCAGTGAACGAGCGCAAGGCGCGGTTGGGGAATAGCGGCGTCACGTCCCGCTTGGTTGTCGGCTGCTTTCGACTCTCGTGGGGCACTTTCAACTTGAGAGGCACCACTACTACCAACTGCACTGATGGGCTCTGCTGAACGAAGATGCCCAATCAGCAGTGTAGGCAGCGAATTGCACAGTGCACGCCTGCCCTCCACGTACCGAATTACTCGATTCCGTTTCGGGTCATTCCCGGAGCATGAGACCGCATCGTTCCGGTCCTGTTTTTGTTCCGGTGTCTTGGGCCTTGCCCGGACCCTACATGCTCCGTCCAGCGGCGGCCAACAACGCAACAAGAAGAACTAACGCATAGATGCAAATCGCTACCAGCGTCAAGATGCCAGCGTAACGCCAGAACGACTTCTGGCTCTCAAGGGCTCTTTCCATTGAGGGAGCACCACCACCTTGTAACAGCTCGCGGATAGCTCCTGCATACCGATTTAGGTAAACCGCCGGAGCGATATAAAACAGTCCTATTAGCCAGTAGAGAAAGCCAAGCGCGGGGCTGGCGCCGGCTCCCCGAGTGCTTGACAGCACGACGATAGCAATCAGGCCTGCCAGCGCCATCAAGCCGACCAGGACAAAGTGAAGGATCCCTAGGAACTTCACCCACGGCCGGGTCGCCCGCAGGTGTTCCACCATCACCGGCGTCACCATAATGTCTCCGAACCCGCTGTCATAGCGCGGCGCATTCCCATAGAGTGCTGAACTAATTTCAGGGGTGAATCCTGGTTGGCTCTGGAATCCACCACCAGGCTGCTCCTCGCTGCCAGCCTCAGGGCCTCTCATTGCAGCCCCACATCTGTGACAGTTTCGTTGAGTCTCCAGAACTTCGGCCCCACAAGCAGGACAGCTTGCCCAAATCATGTGAGTGTCTCCTTTCTTGGTCAGGGTAGGCCGCGAATCTCGAATTGCACGTCTGACCTCGACCGATTGACGAACTCCGACCTGCGCCGCGGCGGGTTGACCGTCCAGGGGATTGAATGTTCCCGCGCCGCGCGGCGTCTTAACACGTCAGCCAGTGAACGCAGAGGACGCCTCGGTTCGCGTTCACTGTTTCGTTCGACTGTACTTTGTCTCAACGGCCTTCGCTTCCTGCCCGTCCGGGGTGACATTGTAAGCTGTGATCGTGAGATGATCATCGTCGATGACTTCAAAGACGGTCTTCCAACCCCACGGTGGGGCGTTCGGGGCGACACCATATTTCCCTTTCACAACGAATCCCCGCTCGGTTGCCTCGCCCTCTGAGAACATGATCGCGTAATTCATGTGAAAGTCGTCGACCCACGAGATTTGAAACCGCTTCGTCACCGAATTAAATGCGATGGTCTCCTCCCCGTGCCGTGGTCGCCCCTGAATCGTGGCCTCATACTCGTGACGAAAGAACCGGCCGCCGAGAATCGGGCGAATATTGCCTTTGACTTCTGACTCGTCGGCAAGTTTGCCGGGTTGAAACCAGGTGCGGCACGTGCCTTCCCAGGAACCCACCAGCGACTTCAGCAGCTCTTTCGCCATGATTGGCTTGCTTTGCTTGGGTGAAGTTTCGGCCTTTGTGGAGTCCTGCGCCGAAGCAGCGGTCAGAGATGTAAAGACCAAGCACATCACCAAGCCAGGTAATTCAATTGCCTTCATAGTTGTTTCCTCGTGTTCTCTCGTTAAGGCGCTGCGTGCTTGGCACGCGGCAATCCGATGGTTCTCTTGCTGGCTAACGATTAAGCTGACCGGGCCGCCGAACGGCCTTGCGGGGAACCATGCGAACCGCGCTTCGGCGGCTCCGGTCGAGCGTCTTGTTAGACCTCGTTGCTTTCCAAGTCAATCAAACCGCGTTCAACGAAAATAGAACTGTCTATCTTCTCGCATCGTCGTAAAGGATCCTTTTGCTCTCTTATCGTTTACCATCCATCCCTGCCCACTCGCCTGAATGAATGAAACTTGCCCAATAGTAAGGATGTTGACGCTTTTCGCTCGCGAGCATCTTGAGTTGCACCTGCCGGAGCGCCTCGCTTCTTCCCTGCCCTGCTTGGATCGCTTTGTAATAATCAATCATCAAATCGCGCGTCGCAACATCGCTCACAGGCCACAGGCTCATCACCTGGCTCTCTGATCCGGCAAGCACAAGCGCACGCCTCAGCCCGTACACTCCGTCACCATTTCGCACTTCTCCTACGCCAGTGTCGCAGGCTGAGAACACAACGAGCTTCGTTCCCCAAAGATCAAGCCCTGCAGCTTCGAGCGCGGTCAGCACACCGTCATCGTTCCCACTCTTGTGAAGATTTGCCCCCGCGATTGCCAACCCTGAGCGAAGCAGCGGATTCTCCACCTTCATCGCTGCGTCAGACTGATTACTCTTGATGCCCAAGCCTCTGGCTTCTGTCGAAGGATTTATCACGACATCTTCAAGGAAGAAGCCGTGCGTCGCAACGTGCAGAATCTTCGGCCCTGACACCTTCTTGATTGCTGCCTCTGTCGCTTGCTCTTTCATTAGCACCTTAGCTTCAGGCATCATCGCCTTGATCGCCTGAGCTTCGCCAGCCGTGCCCGCGAGAGGGCAGAATAGAATCTGTGAAAAATCTATAGCGCCTCGTGAGACCGGCATTCTACCTTCTGAACAAGGAGATGTGTCTCCGCCGAAATCTGGATTGGCTATGACTGTTGCTATTTGCTTGCTCTGCGACTTCTCCTGCAAGCGTAGCAAGTCGCGTCCGCTCGTTAGATAGTTGAACGAGTATTGTTCAATCAGGTAGCGATTCTGCTCATCTACGAGTGCCGCAAACGGGATGAGATTGGGTGAGCCGTCGGGCGATAGAAACACTTTTTGTGTCTGGCCCAGCAGCTTGCGAACGGGCTGCATTACCTTTTCGTCAAGTGCGCGGGCTAAAGCCTTCACATCATCGCGTCTTGGATTACGCAGCGCATTGCGCAGAGCACTGACCGCGTTATCAATCATCTTTGCCTCGCCCAAGTCAACCCATTTCGGCTCGCCTTCACCTCCGAGAACATAAGCGACGTAGCGCGGCTCGCCCCAGTCGTCGCTCCCTGCAAATTTGAAGTCTTTAAGCGGGTAATACGAAAAGAACTCGACGAGCGCCGCGCCTTGAGGAATGGCTGCTTGCAGGGCTTCAAGCGATACGGGTCGGGACTGCGCGCGAAACTCTGCGCTCCGAAGGCTGATGTCTGATTCGAGTTTTTCAACTTGTTCTTCGAGACGCTTTATCTCCGTCCCGTGTTCGGCGAGATTGGTCTTGCCCGGCCCGCCGAGCACGAGCGCGGCGAGCCGCGAGCGCGTATCAGTCAATTGAACTAGCAAAGCGCGGTCTTGCTCGTTGAAGCGGCGACTCAGAGCGCCGATACTGTCGGCTGTGGCATCGAGGGCGCGGCCTTTGCGGCGCAGGATGGTTGTGAGCGCCAGCCGTAGCGCTGCCAAATCGTTTGGAGCCGACTGCGCGTGCAGAGAAACAGTCCACCAGGTTGGTCCGGAAAGAGTTGCAAGGTAAGCAAGCTTTTGTCGTTCCGAGCCGGTTGCGATATTCAGCGCAATATTGCGTTCTATGACATCATTGGCACGGGTCTGAAATACTATTGCCCGCGTTATGTCTCCTTTGGTTTCGTAGAAACCAGCAAGGTTGCTGAGGGAACTGGCGACAGCTGGATGTTCCGACCCCAGCACCTTTTGTCGGATTGCAAGCGCGCGTTGATACAGCGGCTCCGCTTTCAAGTAGTTTCCCTTTGCCTGGTAGAGACTAGCGAGGTTGTTCAGGGATTGGGCCAGATCTGGGTGATCCAGCCCCAATGCTCTCTCTCGAATCGCAATCGCGCGCAGATACAAAGACTCCGCCTTAGGGTGGTCTTTCTTGTAGTAGAAATTAGCGAGGTTGTTTAGGGAAATGGCGACATCTGGATGTTCCGACCCCAGCACCTTCTCATAGATGGCCAGTGCGCGCTGATACAGCGGCTCTGCCTTCAAGAAGTCTCCCTTCGTATCGTAGAGTATGGCTAGGCTGTTCAGGGATTGAGCCAACATCGGCCTGCTTCGGCCCCAGCACCTTCTCTGCCTTCTCTCGAATTGCAAGCGCACGCTCGGCAAGCGGTATGGCCTCATCGTACCGGCCCTGCTGATACAGCCTTTCGACCTCAGCGTTGAGCCGCTTCGCTTCTTCTAAATCACTTGATTGCGCCATCCAGCTTACGCCCGCGCTCGATGCCTGCGCGATCACAAGCAGAACGAGTGTTAACAGCGCAATCCCGCAACGCATGCTCCGCCAATAAGCTCCGCGAATTGTTTTTTGCATAACGAGACCTCCCACAACCTGAAAATGCCGCTACTATCACGCAAACTGGAATGCATTATGAGCAGTAGGAATCCGGAATAATTGCTTTAAGTATTTCATGATCCCTCTCTGTCAGAATCCTATAAACCAATACTTTCGGGCGATGAGCTACGATCAGCGTGTAGCTGTAATGGAATATTAAGAACGCCAATGTCGTATGCCAGCAGGGGGCCGGGTAGCCAGGCGACATTGCTTCCGCCCAGCCCCCTAAGAACCGGACTTGCAGGTTTTCCCACATCCGGCTCAAGCCTCTCAAAAGGCCCCTTGCGGAACCCGCCGATGTTATCACATCGACTTCACGATACTCATCTGATGCCAACGGGCTTTCGCCGAGAGCTGCACCAGCTTAAACTGCGGCTGTCATCTGCTTTGCTCTCTAAGTCGGTTTGTCAGACTCTCTCGTGATGAGACACCAGATGGAAGTCTGCCCGCTTTCGCGTGAGGTGATGTTGCACAAGCTCAACCTCTATCCGCTCGATTACAGAACGGCATTCGCTTTCTCCATCCTCCCATACCCGCAGTCCCGTCGGCTCGCCTTGCGGCTCGCTTTCCCCCGAGAGAGAAATGATCTCGTCAGAGGGAGAACTACGGGCTTACCACGCTTCGCATGAGCGCCAGAGTGGGTTAGGTCTCGCCTCTCCGCCGGTGGCACAACGTCTACGTCGGGTGAGTTAGAAGCACCCGAACTTGGGCACGTGCCTTTTGGCTCAAGCCTCTTGTCTGTCGGTATGACAGGCGTCAGCATCTTAGGCCTGTTCCGGATCACGACGTTTATCAGCGATTCACGATGTGTTGACCATACCACTCAATCCTAGTTCCCGACCGCATTGATGCTAGCAGTCGCAACCGCTTCTCACGATTAAGTTGCCATCCCGAAGGATGAGGCTACACTGGACCAGGATGACGGGGTGCTGGGGCGCAACATTCTCAACCACTTCATTGTGACGCTCGATGGTGCTGCCGAGATGATCGACAGTCAAATAGCTAACACCGCCGCCACCTTGAATGGGCTGGTCGGGTGTAGTGTACTCCGTGAGCATCTGACCGGCGGCGTTGTAGACGAAAATCGTCGTGACTGCTTCGGATGGCCGGGCCCTTCAGAATCGACCAGCCGCTTCCCAGCGCAATCAGGTTCGGTTTGGTCATAGTCTGATCGTCGTAGGTCGCGCTGTAGTGATGGACCCAGTGAGGATCGCCAAACGGATCGAAGAGTTTCTCGCCATCGTGCTGGCCGCTCCACAGCTTGCTGTTGTAGGAGAGCGTCACTGTGTAAGCAACGGATCCGCGGCCGCCAACGGTTGCGAGCGGAAACTGCATCGTGAGATTGCCATTGGCGAGGTTGACGGTCTCTAACTTGTCACGGGCGTATGTGGAGACACTGGACAGGCCGCCTTTACTTTCGGCCGGTACTCCTTTGTCAAAGGCGTTCTGAGCATAGCCTGTAATCGCGGCCAGCAGCGCCACGCCTATCACGAGCACCGCGCCGAACGTGCGCGATATCAACCTCAACGTCGTCGTTGCCATCACAGGTCTCCTTCAGAGGTGTTAAGAGTACCGACTTTAGTCGGGTTGTTCGTCTTTCAACGTGGACTCTCCGCGAATACCGCTGACTGAAGTCGGTACTCTCAACGCCTTTCTTCCTTTCTTTCGTCGACGCCCATTTTGGGACGTCCCTAACGCGTATCTTTCGGAGCGGCGCAGCTACCGACCAGGAGGCTCGATGATCAGCTTGCCTCGGATCTCTGGTCGGCTCGCTTCGTAGTAGACATACTCACCCACGCCCAACGCGAGCTCTTCCTGGGCGCGCTTGCCGCGATTGACAGTCTTGATCTGTTTTACGTTCACCGGGACCTGACCGGGATCTAACCGCTCGACCACCAGCGAGATGTCACCCAGCGTTTCGTTCTCGGCTCGAAGCAGTATCTCCCCCGGCCGCGCGCGCACCACATCGGGATAGATGCCATCCCCATGGACGAAAACCCTTATCAGTTGAGCGGGCAGGTTCGCATGCGGTCCCTGCGGCGGCGCTCCTGCTTCGCTCAAGCTCATCGTGTTCGGCTTGGCTGACTCGCTGCTTGCCCGGCGCACGACCGCTGAAGCGCCAGCCGCTGAAGTCCACCCTGATGTCCGTCAGCACCCCTCCCTCATCGTCCGGGTCCTGGCGCGGATCGTCCGGCTCCAACCATCGCGCCGTTTCCACCAGCGACGTCGCCTGATCCACGTAGTAGTAGACCGACCGGCGGTCCCCCCGCGCGAGGCTCCAGCAGCCGGTCCCAAGGTGTCCGCCATCTCGACCTGATCGAACACCACCGGAGTTGGGGGCCCCGCTGCGCCGGTTGGGCCTCCACCGGAGGCGGCGGGCGGTGAGTCTTCGATCCGGCGGCCGGCTTCGCGATACGCAGAACCGCCGCCGCGCGTCACGAACAACCGCTCCGGACAGATTCGCACCATCGCTCGAATGTCTCGCGCGTCTTCTTCCTTCAGGTTCGGCACGCCGCCTTTCCACGCCGAGGTCTGATCGAACCCGAACACCTCAGCGGAACGACCGCGATCGATCTCTACGCGAACCTTGTCGGGATAGCCGCGGAAGATCGTGATCGCGTATTGGCCGGTCGCCTCCCCGCTCGCGTCGTAGTAGATGATGGCGCCTCTCGCGACCGAGTCGAGGACCGAGCCGCTCCATCGGTGGGCCGCGCGGGCTCGTTGCTCGACG
>DATDOV010000008.1:0-26282 GCA_035293105.1 Blastocatellia bacterium | reverse complement strand
TCGTGCGGCCGGGCGCCTCGCCAAGCCAGAAGGGAATTGACGGAGGCTGCCCGCGGGCGTCCTCGACGCGAACACGGCCCGTTTCGATCCGAGTTATGCGCCACGACGCGTTGCCAAGCTGAAAGATGTCACCGGCCATGCTCTCGATGGCGAAGTCTTCGTTGACGGTGCCGATGAAGGTGTCCGAAGGCTCGAGAATCACATCATAGTCGGCAGTGTCGGGGATTGCGCCGCCCGAGGTTATGGCCGAGAGCCGCGCGCCGCGCCGCCCGCGAAGCCTGTGGTTGACCCCGTCGTGGTGCAAGTAAGCACTGCGGCGACCGCGGCGGGTCGTGAAGCCTTCGGCGAGCATTCGCACGGCGGCGTCGAAGTCCGACCGCGCGAGATCTCGATACGGATAAGCGCTCCGGACCATCGCAAACAACTCGTCTTCGGTCCATTCATCGCAGGCGACGGCCGCCACGATCTGCTGGGCCAGAATGTCGAGCGCGTTCCGAGGAATGCTGAGCTGGTCCAGCTCGCCGCGACGGATCGAATCGAGCAGCGCCGCGCACTCGACCAGTTCATCGCGGCTGGTGGGAAAGACGCGGCCCATCGGGATGCCGCCGACCGTATGGCCCGACCGGCCGACCCGCTGCAGCAGCGTCGCAATGGCGCGGGTAGAGCCAATCTGGCAGACCAGATCGACCGCGCCGATGTCGATTCCCAGCTCGAGCGACGCGGTGGCGACCAGCGCGCGCAGGTCGCCGGACTTTAGCCTCTGCTCGGCAAGCAGCCTGCGGTCGCGCGCGAGGCTCCCGTGGTGCGAGGTGACATTCTCGTCGCCGATCCTTTCGCCCAGATCCCGGCAGACGCGCTCGGCCAGGCGGCGGGTGTTGACGAAGACCAGCGTAGTCCGGTGGCTCAGGATCAGCTCGGAAAGCCTGTTGTAGACCTCTTCCCACACCTCGTTCGACATCACGGCTTCGAGCGGGGAGGACGGGACTTCGATGGCCAGGTCCAATTTGCGGGCGTGGCCGGTGTCGACGATCGTGCAAGGCGATGGCGCACTCTGCCGGCGGGCTGCGGTCTCCCGTTCGACGTCAGCTTCCGTTCTGCTCCCCACCAGGAACCGCGCGACCTCCTCGATTGGCCGCTGCGTCGCCGAGAGCCCTATCCGAACAAGCGGCTGGCCGACGAGCGCTTCGAGCCGTTCGACCGACAGCGCGAGATGCGAGCCGCGTTTGTCACGGACCAGCGCGTGAATCTCGTCGACGATCAGAGTCCGGGCCGTTCGCAGCATCCGTCGGCCGCCTTCGCTGGTCAGCAGAATGTAAAGCGACTCGGGCGTGGTGACGATGATGTGCGGGGGCCGCTTGAGCATCGCCGCGCGCTCCGATTGAGGCGTGTCGCCCGTCCGGACGAGCGTGCGAATGGCGACGTCGGCGTGACCCATCGCCGCGAGTTCCTGCTTTATTCCATCGAGAGGCTGCTGTAGGTTGCGCTGAATGTCGTTGCTGAGGGCCTTGAGCGGCGAAACGTAAACGACGTGGGTCGTGTCGTCGAGCTGCCCGTCGACGCCGAGGCGGACCAGGTCATCAATCGCCGCGAGGAAGGCCGCGAGCGTCTTGCCCGAGCCGGTCGGCGCGGCGATGAGCGTGTGCCGGCGATCTTTAATCGAGGGCCAGGCTTTAGCTTGAGGCTCGGTCGGGGCAGGGAATTGCTTGGTGAACCAGTTCGATACCGCAGGGTGGAACTGCGTGAGGGCCATCGGCGGGGATTATAGCAGAGGCGGTGAGAATAATTGACAGTCGGGGCAGTTGCACTTACTGTACGAACTTAGGAGGAAAACGAATGGACGTAGTTTTCAAGAACCCTGTGAGTCTGGCCGGCAAAGATTTGGTCGAGCGGTTGTTGCGCCAAGAATGTGCCGACGCCGCTGTCGAGTGGGATGATAACAGTGACGTGGAAGATGACTTTGAATCCCGCCGGATCTCTTTGGCCTGGACCTGTCCGAGCATCGATGGCGAATGGCGGATCGAAAAATTCAGATGGCGGGAACTGGCCGACGCCCCGGGCAATGCGACCGTTTCCACGAGATTGCAGCGCAGAATCGCCGACTTCGTGAACAAGGCCAGACTTCAACCTGTAGGAAACGCTTAGAATTCAGTCGAACTCGACGTCCCGGTAGATTTCAGCGAGTGACACATCGAGCGAGGGAATCCGGACTTCGGCGTCCAGCTCGTTGACTTCGGAGTAGCTCCAGCTCCCGTCGTCCCGCTTCGAGTAAATATTGCTGCTGAACACCTCGCAACTTTTTGCCGATAGTCGGGCGTGCAGGACGTCGAAGGCGTTCCTCATAACCCGATCATGAGCAAGCGTGCCGCCGCTCATGATGAAAATTTCACCGTTCCAGAACTCCTGCCGAGCATCCGACTCTCGCTCCAGAGCGAGGTATTCTTCAAGCGTGTAGCGGCGTTTCGATTCAGCGGACATACATTTGCGATTACACTAACGCACCGGCTGCTCGAGAAGGCGCTCTTTGATCTGACCGCGCAATTCGCGGAACTCCATTCGCAAGTCGAGCATGTCACCGCGAGTCTTGACGGTTAGCTTTTCTATTTCGTCCAGACGCTGCTCGACGCTCTCGCGGAAGGCATCGAATTTCTGATCGAACCTCTGCTCGAAGGCCGCTATCCGCTCAAGAACCGTCTCAATCGTGGGTTTAGTTGTCAGGTCGCCGCTGGCCATCTTCTGGTCTCCTCTCGGCAAGGTATCCCAAGTGCTTGTTACCCTTTATACGCCGTCAGGTAACGCTCGTCAACGGAATCGTCCTCACCTCACAACTCCCTCAACGCTTTCGTAATCGGCATTCGCGCAGCCATTCTCGACGGCAGCAACCCTCCTACCAATCCCATCACCACCGCAAGGACCAAAGCCAGCATAAGCAACTCCGGGGTGATCCTGAAGCTGAATGCCAGCTCGCTGAAGGTCCGAAAATTCGTCGTCCCGGTCGCGATTCCGTTCACCGGCAGGGCGATCAGGCAGCCGAGCGCGCCGCCTACCAACGCCATGATCAACGATTCGATGACAAAGCTGAGCAGAACAGCACTCCTGGAGAAACCCAGCGCTCGCAGCGTGCCGATCTCGCGCGTCCGGTAAGCGACCGCTGCATACATCGTGTTCATTCCTCCGAACGCCGCGCCGATCCCGAGCACGATCGCAACGAAGATGCCCAGCCCTTTGATTGGCTCGGCTGTGATACTCTGTTCTTCGTAGTATTTCTGCTCAGGTTTTGCCTCGAGTTTGAGGCGCTGTTCGGCTTTGATCCGATCCGCGAGATGGTCCCGCGCGGCGACGTTGTCGGCTCGCGCGAGCACCGACGAGTACTTCCGGCGGTCGAAGGCGTCCCCGACATCATTCACGTCCGACAGTATCTCTGAATCTAATGCGGTGTTGCCGGCGTCGAACAGACCGACGATGGTCCACTCGCGGCGACCGAGATGAATCATGTCCCCTATCGCGGCGGCGGAGAAGCGCTCGGCGATCTTGCGGCTCACGATGGCCTCCCCGATTCCGGGCCGGAACATGCGGCCATCGGTCAGTTTGATCTGCGGTCTCATCGCAAAGCCGGACTCTGAGACGCCCCGGATAGTAACGTTGGAGGGCTCACCGGTTCCGCGCCGAGGCAGATTGACGAGCACCGCGATCTCGCCCGAGGCCAGCGGCTTGCCCTCCGCGTCGCGGGCCACGCCGGGCAGCGTCTGGATAAGCTGAAACGCCTCGCGGGTAACCTCGCTCTGAACTTCCGCCTGCGAACCTTCGCGAACCACTATCAAGTTCTCGGGCGAACCGCTTGAGACCAGTACAGTGTTGAGTCCGCTTGCCAGCGACATGATGGCAATGAACACCGCGACGACGAGGGCGACCGTTGAAACAGTCATCAGCGTACTCACCCGCCGGACGACGAGATTTCGGAGATTGTATTTGAGCGGTATTGCCATCTGGCCTATGCCACCTTTCGCAATCCATCGATGATCCTGATACGCGCCGCAGACCACGCCGGGATTCCACCGCTGAGCACGCCGATCAGGATCGAAGCCATGAGACTCAACACGACCGTCCCCGGAGTCACGACAAAGTTCTCGATGAAGCCGCCCATTTCGATTCCGGTGAACTCATAAACCGTCTTGGCGGCTACCACGCCAACGAGGCCGCCTGCGAGCGAGATGATCACGGACTCTGACAGAATCAGCCCGAGGACGAGTCCCGGCCTGAAGCCGAGCGCCTTCATGACGGCGACCTCGGTGAATCGCTCGCGCGCGCTCATCGCCATAGCATTGGCGGCTATCAGGCTGATGGTGAACACGACGACGAGGCCTACGGCGGCTATCAGCCCCTTTACGTTGCCAAGCATCGACACGAAACTGGCCTGGAAAGCCGCTTCGGTCTCGGTCTTTGTTGGCGCGGACGAGTTGACGAACATCTTATCGATCTCTTCCATAACTCGGGGAGCGCTCTCGGGCGCGTCGAGCCTGACGGAAATGCTGCCGACCCATCCGGCGCGGTCCTCGGCCTTCAGCGCTTCCTCGACGTACTCGCGATGGAAATACAGGACCATCTCTTGCGGGCCGGTGAATATGCCGCGGAGCGTCAGCCGGGGATTGACCGGATAGATGGCGCCCTTCAGCTCGATGACCTCCCCGATCTTCCATTTGAATTTATCGGCCAGCTTCTTGCCGGCGATCGCGGCGCTTCTGTCCGTTTGAAACGCTGCTTTCTCCTCGGGCGAGATCTGGTATTCGCTCTGCACCTCGAAAATGGCTTCCGGATCGACGTAGAACTGGGCGAAGAAGAACTCCGGCTTGTCTTCCTTGTAAATTCCGCCAAACCAATTGACCGGGCACGTGGCTACGACGCCGGAGACCTGCGCAACCTTGGCGATGTAAGATTCGGGCATCTCGTCTGCAAGCGAGGTGTTTCGTCTCACGACCACGCGCCGTTCGGCTCCCGGGACCTCCGAGATTGCATCAAGCGAAGTAATCACCGACCTCATCGTGGCCAGCAGGAAGACTGAGATCGCAATGCTCAGGATCGTCAGCACGCTGCGCCGCTTGTTGCGGCCGATGTTCTTAGTTATGAGTCGCAGGTATTTCATACACGCCCCCTGTCTTGCTCAGCACGCCTTTGTCGAGATGAAACGCGGTGTGCGCGTGCTTGGCCGCGCGCGGGTCGTGAGTCACCATAATGACCGTCTTGCCGAATTCTTCGTTGAGCCGTTTGACCAGGTCGAGAATCTCTTCGGCCGATTTTGCGTCGAGATCTCCGGTCGGTTCGTCAGCTACAAGCAGCGTTGGATCGGTGACGATGGCCCGGGCTATGGCGACGCGCTGCTCCTGGCCGCCCGAAAGCTGGCGCGGATAATGGCCGATGCGGTCCTCGAGGCCGACCACCGAGAGCGCTGTCATCACGTGCTCGCGGCGTTTCTTCTTCGAGAGATCCGTCAGCAGCAAAGGCAGCTCGACGTTCTCGTACGCGTTCAGCACCGGGATCAGGTTGTAGAGCTGAAAAATGAACCCGACGTGGCGCGCTCGCCATTTGGCAAGCTGCTTCTCGGTGAGTTGGGTGATGTCCTTGCCATCGACCACAACGTTGCCGGAATTGGGTTTGTCGATGCCGGCAATCAGGTTCAGCAGCGTCGTCTTGCCAGAGCCTGATGGCCCCATCAACGCGAGGAACTCGCCTCGCGCGATCTCGAGGTCTATGTTGTCGAGCACGGGAATATCGATGGCGTCCCGCTTGTAGTGCTTTGTGACCTTCTCCAGCTTGATCAGGGTCTCTCCCATGTTCATCCTCTATCACTCATCGGTTTTTCTCTTTACTTGCGAGCCGTCGCCGAGGCCATCGCCGCCGCGAACGACGACCACTTCGCCGCCGGCAAGTCCCTGTTTGATCTCGACGCGATCGCCGAATTCACTGCCCGGCGTCACGGATTGTTGCTTGACTCGATCGTCGATCAGGATCAGGACAATCGGCCTACCGTCCCTCTGCTGAATAGCGGACTTCGGAACGGTTACACGCGCCGTTTCCAGCTTTGCTCCCGGATCGCGCTTCTCAAGGAACGTTATCTTCGCGCTCATGTCAGGCAGTATTCGCGGGTCAATCGATTTGAATCGGACCTTTACTTTGACTGTCGCCTTCTGCCTGTCCGCGGTTGGAACGATCTTGCGCACATCGGCAGGCAGCTTCTCGCCGGGCAGGGCATCGAGCGAGACCTCGGCGGGGACGCCCGGGGCGATCTTGCCGATGCTTGATTCGTTGATGTCGGCTTCGACCTCCAGCGTATTCGGGTCGACGATGGTGACGACCGAGCCGCGCGTTGATGACCCGCCGAAGATGGCCGGTGCGACGGTCTCGCCCACTTCGGCGTCCTTCGAGATGACCAGGCCTTCAAACGGGCTGCGAATGTTGGTGTACTCGAGCTGGGCCTCGATGACTTGTATGCGCGCTTCGGCGGAGCGAATCTGGGCCGCGGCAGAATTGAGCTTCGCCTGAAATGCTGCGATTTGGGCCTCGGCGGTCTTGACCTGCGCCTCATCGACCCGGGCTTGCGCGATGGCGTTGTCGTAATCGGCTTTGGCGCCGACCCCCTGTTCAAACAGCTTCGACTGTCGGGCGAGGTTAAGGTTGCTCTTTTGTCGATTCGCTTGCGCCTGCATCAGCGCGGCGCGAGCTTGCTCGATCTCGGCTTCTGTTTGAGTTTGGGCCGCTTGAAAGCTGGCAAGGGACCCGCGCGCGTCGGCCAACTGTGCGTCGAGGTCGCGATGCTCGAGCCGGGCGATGATCTCGCCAGGCTTGACCCGGCTCCCGGTATCAACTGCCAGGTATTCAAGCCGCCCGGAGATCTTCGGACTGACTGCGGCCTTGCGGTCCGCGACGACGTAGCCGGTTGCGGTCAGGATCTCCATCCCTGCGCTGCCGGATTCGATGGCGGCTCGCGCGACTTCGACCTCCGGAAGCGCCGAGCCACTCCATATTCGATAGCCGATGACCAGGCCGATTCCTGCCAGCACGACGATCGACGTCCCGAGGAGCACTGAACGAATGCCTCGCTGGCGGGCAGGCACATCATCCTCCCTGGCGATTCGCAGCGCAGACAAATCCGGCCGGGTTCTTTCCGATGGTTGTTTGAGACTGTCCGCCACTTTTTCGTCTCCCGCAGGGAGCAGCGGCCAATATATCAAACGCCTCGGTGATCGCCCAGCGCATCACCGATTGAAGATCAGCAACGCGAGGGCCTCCAGCTTGAAGTCATGCGCCTGAGTGTGATTCGCTCATCGGAGCGCGGGCCGAGTGTATGCCGCGCCGAGGGACCCGGAAAGGACGATTGAAAATGAACGCGATTACGCCGGTGGAGGTCTTCGCATCATTCATCGACAGGATAAACGCGCACGACGTAGACGCGCTGAGCGAGATGATGACTGACGACCATCTGTTCGTCGACTCGCTCGGCCGTTCGAGTCGGGGAAGGGAAGCGATGAAGGAGGCATGGGACGCCTACTTCCGCCTCTTCCCGGATTACGCGATTGCTTGCGAAGAGACTATTGGACGCGCGGAGCTGGTCGTGGGAATCGGCGCCGCGCGCGGGACGTACTCCGCCGCCGGCCTGTTATTTCCGGACAACTCCTGGGAAATTCCCGCCGCTTGGAAGGCGATCGTCGAGGATGGCCGGGTCGCTGAGTGGCGCGTCTATGCTGACAACGATCCGGTGCGGAGGATCATCGCCTCGCCAAAGAAGTGACCTGGTGACGTTGACGATCATTCACACACGACCACTACTTCAGCCTTACCCGCCTTTCCACGCACGAGCCGATGTTCGACTTCGAGGCGCTCGATCGTCGTGGTTATTTCATCCCGGGTCAGACAGAGCTTGAACATCGACGCGAGCTTTCGCGGGGTGATGAAGATCGCGGCCTTGAGATACGCGAGGAGAATGGTTTGCGCCGCGTCGCCAATCGTCAACTTTGCAGCCGCGCGGACTATGTCGTTGTGTGCTTCGTGGAATACGCGGTAGGGAATGCCTTCCTTGCTGAGGTATGGAATGCCTTGCTTTGGGACCTCGGAAGGGCCGCGATCTACGAGAAGGTGTCGCTGCAGTTCGGCCAGCGCTTCACCAGCCGGGTCAGGATCAGGCCAGCCGGTAATTCCAAAATGTCGTCTTATGTCTCCGAACGTCGCGCGTTTCTTCTGGCTGATCAACGCGTATGCGCGCGCGGCATTGATGGAAAGACCTTGTAAGTCATCGACGGCCGCGCCGCGCCGGCGCAGATTGTAAAGCGCGGGCACGAGTCGTTTGTGAGCCAGCACCAGCCGTCCGGCTATGATGTTGACCTCTACGGCCGCGCCTTTAGCCAGCAGCTCGTTGGTGAGTTCGACTGCGAGGCGCTGGACGATCTCGCCCGTCTCTTCCGATGGCCGGTCTTTGATCTTCCTCGTCGGTGCTTCGGGAGCTCGCCCCGCGCCGGCTTCGTACATGCTCGCGAGCGGAAGACCCTCCGTCGCGTTGTAGCGCAATGCGAAACCGACGGAATCGAGAAATCGTTCCGCCTCGGCCAGCGTGTGAATGCCCGGGTGATCCTCCAGCCACAGGGACCTGCGCTGCCGGCTGCGAAGTTCCTCGAGATCGAGATTCGTCCTCATACTCACGTCCGACGCGATAAGCGCTGCGACGCGGCTGAGCCTAGCGCCATCGGGAACAAGAATCAAACGGCGAAGCGAAGCAAGCGGCTTGACAGCAGCGAAGGGTTGGGATGTTCTTACGAGGTGAATCAGCCGCCAGTCCAACTCCGCGGCCGTGGTGCGATGCACAATCCGGCGAACCGATTCGAGAAGCTCGCTTACATCGCTGATCCCGATTTTGCTGCTGGCTTTGGCGAAGACGAGCAGCCCTTGGCGCGAACGCAGTTCTTGAAAGACTCGTCGCGGTCGTTCATCACCTACAACGACAGCCCCGACGTCGGATTCGACGCGAGCATTAACCCGTATCGCGGCTGCGAGCACGGCTGCGTCTACTGCTACGCGAGGCCAACTCACGAGTATCTGGGGTTCTCCTCGGGCCTGGACTTCGAGACGAAGGTACTTGTGAAGGAAGACGGGCCCGAGATGCTTCGAGAGGAGCTGTCATCGGCGAAGTGGAAGCCGCAAGTCGTCGCCATCAGCGGAGTGACCGACGCCTATCAGCCGATCGAGCGGCGGTTGCAATTGACGCGGCGCTGCCTTGAGGTCTTCCTCGATTTCCGCAACCCGGTCATGATCGTGACCAAGAACCGGCTGGTGACCCGCGACATGGATCTTCTCGCGGAACTCGCCACGCACAACGCGGCCGCAGTCTTTTTGTCGGTGACGACGCTTGATGCGGAGCTGGCTCGCGTGATGGAGCCGCGAACTTCGACGCCGGCCAACAGGCTCGAAGCAATTCGCTCGCTGGCCGGAGCGGGCGTGCCGGTGGGAGTGCTTGTGGCGCCGGTGATTCCCGGGCTCACGGACCACGAGATCACCTCGGTCGTTAAAGCGGCGGCCGACGCCGGCGCCCAGTACGCAAGCTACGTCGTGTTGCGGCTGCCGTACGCGAACGCCGACTTGTTTGAGCGATGGCTTGAAGCGCACCGCCCGGCGCGAAAAGGGAAGGTACTCAGCCGTATTCGGCAAGTGCGCCGTGGGAGGCTCAACGACCCTCAATTCAAATCGAGGATGAGGGGCAACGGAGCCTTCTCCGAGATGTTCAGCGCAATGTTCACGCAGGCGTGCCGCCGGGCGGGAATCGCCGGCCGCAGTCCGCAACTATCCGCCGGTTCATTCCAAAGGCCGGAAGGGCCGCAGCTTCAACTCTTCGAGTTGTAACTTGGAGGTGAGAGGGGATGAGCAAATTCAAAGCGCGCACGAGATGGAGGGAGAAACTGGAGAGAGTCCCGAGCGCGAAGCGGGTCCAAATCCCGCCGAAGATGCAAAAGCGATTTGGGAAGGGAACTATGCTCGTTCCGAAGCCGCTGGATGTCGACGCGCTGATCAGAACGGTCCCGCGCGGGCAGCTCGTAACCCAGGGTCAGATTCGAGACAGGCTGGCTAAAGCTCATAAGACAGATACGACGTGCCCGATGACGACGGGAATCCTCATTCGCATAGTCGCCGAGACTGCGGAAGAGGACTTGCGGAATGGAAGAAAGCGCATCACGCCCTACTGGCGCGTGCTCAAGGAAGACGGAAGCCTGAACGTCAAGTTTCCCGGCGGTGTTGAGGCACAGGCGGAGAAGCTCAAACAAGAAGGGCACACGGTCGAGCGAGGAAAGGGCAGGAAGCCTCCGCGAGTCGTTGAGCACGAGGGGCGGCTCGCGAAGCTCGGCTGACTCAATTCGGAAGGGTGATATTGGTCGCGGAAATTTCTTCATGATTTCGGCCCGGACCACGATCAATTTGATTGCTTTGCCTGGGCGCTTTCTTTATAATCGCGCGCGAAAAACTCGGACCGAACTACGGTCAAAAGACTAACGTCTCGAACAAGCGGGAACTGAATATTGATCGGCAAGTCAGCAAATCTCGAAGCTGCATTGTGTCCGGTTTGCGGGGGAACCGGTTGGGCGTCGACTGAAGGCAAGGGAGTCCGGCCGTGCCCCTGCAAGCTGACCGGCCGCACCGACCTGCTGCTCAAGCAGGCGCGAATACCGAGGCGCTACGAGAACTGCGGCCTTCAGAACTTCGAGTTGCTGTGCCCGTCGCTGCAGCGGGCGATGATGACCACCCGAAAGTTCATTGAGGACTTTCCCGACGTCAACGTTGGGCTGTTGTACCTGGGACGGTGTGGGGTCGGCAAGACTCATCTGGCAGTGGCGGCGCTCAGGGAGATAATGGGGAAGAAAGGCGTCTCTGGGTTGTTCTACGACTTTCGGGACCTGCTGAAGGAAATCCAAGACAGCTACAACCCGAACACCCACTCTTCAGAGTTGAAGGTCCTCGCGCCGGTAATAGAGGCGGAGATTCTGGTGCTTGACGAGCTCGGGGCGAACAAGCCGACCGAGTGGGTCCAGGAGACGATCTCCCACATCATCACCAAGCGGTACAACGACCGGCGGATCACGATCTTCACCTCGAACTATCTGGATATGAGTGCTGAGTCGGCCTACGACGAAACCCTGAGCGACCGAGTGGGAGTAAGGCTGAGGTCGCGGTTGCATGAAATGTGCAGGCAGATTCTGATGGAAGGGGACGACTATCGGGAGATTATCAAGGAACGCCGCGGCGGTAGATTTCGGTAGCCCATTCAATCACTGGTAATACGCCAGCATAATCAGCATGAAAAAAGTGCGATGTGGGACCCGTCTGCTGGGTCCGATAACGAGCCTTATGCCCCGGAAGCGGCGGCAGGGTTCGACTACTACTCCCAACTGACCCGGTATCGGCAAAACTCGCCGCCCTTGGCTCGGCACACTTCTTCGAACATCACTACATTCTTTGCGCCGCACATCGCCAGCGCTTCTTTGTACCAACCAATGATCGTCAGACAATCAAATGTCGAAAAGGTCTCCGCCTCATAGGTCGTCATTACACCGGAGGTCGGCCCCGTCGCTTCGTACTCACGTCTTCCTGTGTCGTAGTAAGAGCGGTAGATCACGTGCGCCCGAGACATGAACCCCTGAGGATTGCCCTTGTCGAGAAAAAGCGTGTGCACCGTGGTCAGGTTTTTTCTAGCCGAGGCCGCCCCTATCTCCTCGAAGATCCGCGGCTCCCCCTTGCCAAGCACGCGAACGATTGCTTCATCCAATCGCTTGCCGAGATCGAACGAATACCATCCTACATTCGTGATCAGCCCTCGAAGTATCGCCTGGTCTTCGGCGGGCAGCGTCTGGATGACCGACTCTAATTGGTCGGCGCCAAAGTGTTCCTTCACGTAGGCTATTCGAGCGGCGAGTACGTTTCCCTTGATCTTCATCCGGGAAGGGCCCCTTCGATCAACGCTCCTGCAAGAAGATATCACAAAATACTGGGCGGCGGCCCATAATAAATCTGGCCCGCCTGCCTTCGAGTTGCCTTTCGAGCGGACCGTTCGGCGCGGTCATACGACTGTTGCGATCACCGGGGCATGATCCGACGGCTTTTCCCCCTTGCGCTCGTTTCTATCGATCTCAACCCCAGTGCACCGCTTCACAAGCGGCGCACTCAGCAAAATGTGGTCGATGCGCAAGCCCCAGCCGCGGTGGAAGGCGCCCGCTCGATAATCCCACCAGGTATAGATCCCGCCCTCTTGCCTATGGATTCGAAGCGCGTCGCTCAAACCCCAGGCCATCACCTTCCGCAGCGCCTCTTTTTCTGGCTCGCTGAACAATATCTGGCCGCGCCACTGCTCGGGGTCCCATACGTCTCGATCTTCCGGCGCAACGTTGAAATCGCCACAGACCAAAACGCCGGCGGCGGGATCTAAAGAACCGTCCAGCATCGCTCGCAGCCGCCGGTACCAGTCGAGCTTGTACTGGTACTTGTCCGACCCAACGCTTCCACCGTTCGGGGCGTATACATTGATTATTCGTATGCCTTCGATCGTCGCCGCAATCACGCGGCGGTTCGATTCGGGCTCGTCGCCCGGCATGTCCTTCACTACGTCGGTCGCCTGAGCCAGCGAGAGGATCGCCACGCCGTTGTAGGTCTTCTGTCCGTTGATCAGCGCCCGGTAGCCCGCCGCCATTATCTCGGCGAGGGGAAAGTCCTCGTCTACGACTTTCGTCTCCTGAAGGCAAACGACGTCGGGCTTTTGCCGCTCGAGCCACGCAAGCAACCGCGGCAAACGGATTCGTATCGAGTTCACGTTCCAGGTTGCGATCTTCACCTTTCACTCCTCAGAACCCGAGCGGATACCCTGACGGTATCTCGCGAGGTTTGCCATCCCACAACTCCCAGATCAAGCGTACGGTCGACGGGCCGTTGCCGGCGTAGTGATTATTTGCGTAGCCGAAGATCCGAAGGCTTCGCTTGGCGAATCCGCGGCACGCTTCAACCCATTCTTCAAGCTCTCTCTTTCGGTCGACCACAACTTTGTCCCAGCTCTTCGTTATCTCCTCGATTCCCTTTCGATCCCCGAGCCAGCGGATGTAGGTGAAGTCGCTCGTCACCGGGTCGATGCCATCGAGCAATTCCGCAGGCCGCGGCATCCACGGATGATCGATCAACGCGAGCGCTATCGCCCGCTCGCGAAGCACATCGAGGAGCTTCGGCTCGATCCACCACCTGTTTCGTATCTCAACCGCGAACCGATATCCGGCAGGGAGCTTCTTGACGAATGGCGCAAGCAGCTTGATGAACTCGTCAGCGCTGTTGAATGCCCGGCGCGAGTAGTACGGAAACTGAAATAGCAACGGTCCGAGCTTGTCGCCCAGCGGCTCCATCGCCGACAGAAACTCTTTCAGTTCTGGATCACAGCCGACCATACACCGCTCGTGGGTGATCGTCTGGGGCGCTTTAGCAGCGAACAGGAACCCGGCGGGCGTCTGCGCATACCAGTTGCGCGTCGTGGCGGCAGACGGAACGCCGTAAAACGTGCTGTCAACCTCGACAGTGTCGAAGTGCCGGGCGTAATGGCTCAGGTAATCCGCGCTCTTGATCCCAGGCGGATAGAAGGTGCCCCCCCATCCCGCCGCGGTGAAGGCACAGGTCCCTAATCTCAGTGCGGCTTGTTCCATTTGGCAAACTCTAAACCCCGACCCGAAACTGCAGGCGCGGAATCCGCCGATTGCTCGTGGTTTGTTTTGGCAGCGATCAGCTTGCCGATCATGTCCTGGTAGTCGGGGATCGTCCGGGACTTAAACGCAAAGCGAGAGTATGGCGCCTTGCTCTGACCCTCAGAGAAGTGACTCGCCGCCTTCGCCAGGAGGTAGAGGTCAACGTACGACTTGGGTTCATCGCCGGTAGTCCGTACGAGTTCGACAACGTAGTATTCCGGGATGACTCCTTTGCAGCATCGCAACTCGAAGCTGTACAGCCAATCTTCCGCCTCCAAGCTCTCGCGCGCCACGGGAGGTCTGAATTCGATCGTGGCGACGATATAGTCGTAGTACAGCAGGTTCAGTTGTCCGGCTTCAACCCATCGGTCGGTGAACCTGCCGGCGCGCGTCTTGGCGCTCTTGACTTGCCTGGTGAGCGCGCTTATCTTCGCGGCCATTTCGGCTTTTGTGAGTTCCCTTTTCCCCACAACCCTCTCCTCAGCGCTCACTCTTAAGCTCAGCGGACGCGCTTGTCAAGTTTTGTGGCTGGGCGTGCTGTTGTTTCTGCGGAAGGGAAAGGGGCACGGTGCAGGCCGCGCCCCTTTTACGATGGGAGTGCGTCACAGGTTGATGACGAGGACATTGGACCGCAATCCGTTGCTCAACACTCGCACGCGGTTCGAGCCGGTCTGCAGGTTCAACTCCGTCGTGCTGGCCGGGACCTCGAGCTTTTTCTTGCTCGCTTCGACTGCTAGAGGCGGAGCGATAACCTCTCCGTTGATCTCAGTCTGCAACGGATCCTTGAACCGCTTTCCTCGAACGATCAGCTTGCCGTTCTTGTAGGTGGCCGACGATACGACCGGGCCGCCGCTGTCGCCGCCGGTGAAATCGGCCGTGGTTTCCCGGCTCTGATTCCCTTTGGTGTCGATGATGATGAGGCTGACCTGTTCCGCAGCGGGGAACCCGCCCATTCCTGCCAGCTCGATCGTGAAATCGACCGTGGTTGGGATTCCGATATCGACCGGAAACGGCGCGGTCTCACCCAGCACCCGGTCCTTGCCGTCGAGCAGCCTCGCCTGAGCTTTGATCACGTCGCCGTCCGGATCTACGGCGGTGCCTCTGATGGACAGGCGGTCGCCATTCAGATCGGCCGCGAGCCGCGTGAGAGAAGGCCGGTTGTTGCCCGTGAATTCCCTGACTCGATAGCCGAACGAGTCGAGGGCAGCCACGTCGTTGAGAGTAACCGTCTGGCGCCGTCCAATCGGAATGGACGAGTCCATGATCCCGATACGAAGGCCGATGATGGCGTCGTCCTTCCAATGGCTGGGCGGCGCGTTGTCGCCTCCGGTGCCGTCTGGTCGCCCGGTCGATAGCTCTTGCTCCGGACCACCGAAAAAGTAGACCTGGCTGCCCCCGGATGAGAGTATTCGCGACGAATCGCTGAAGTTGGTCATCGATCCCGGGCGCAGCCGAAAGAAATCCCAGACCGAGACGGCTAGAACCTGTGAAGGATCCATCTCGTTTTGGCCAACCCAGGAGGCGAATCCCAGGACATGTCCCAACTCGTGCGTGGCAACCGCGTCGAAGTCGTACTTATCCGGGTCGATGCCGTCAGTCGGATCGAAGTCAAACGCGAAGTTCGAGTTGATGCCAACGGCAGGTGGCGGCCCGTAGCGCGGCGGCTCGACTTCAGGAAAGGCCGCGGGGTTGATCAGCCCGATCGCCCGCCATATAGCCGACGGCGCCACGACTATGCCCGTGTCGCCGATGTCGGTCGGCATAACGAAGTTTGGAAGCGAGCTATAGAGATCGTATTCCTTCTGGTTTGACGCGGTGTTGGTCAGCCGGTCCTTGAAGGTCTGAAATATCGGATCGGCCTTGAGCATCTGCGGGCTGGTGAACCCCAACAGGTCCGGGGCCTCGTAGGGCTGGCCGAACCACGTCGGGCCGAAATCGACGTCGACCACAACCGACATCGGCGTCAGAACCAGCGACTCCCAGGTAGCCGCGGCGCGCTCAAAAGCGGCTTTGGCTTGTGGGAAGTTGTCCAACTGTGGAGTGGCCCGCAGCACGATCGTCAGGCCCGTCTCCGAGCTCGTACGCACCCGTGGGATTACTTTCAGTTCCTGATACGGATCGCGATTGGCGAGGGTCAACAACTCTGCGGACGTAGCGTTGCGGCATTTGATTCCATGTCCGTCGCCGCTGTTGTACAACGCGCTCACGTCGCCGGGAACCCCGGAGATCAGCGCCTCAACGCCGTCTTCTGCAGCGGCCCGCGCGAGATGGTGCGCCGGCAACCCTAAGGCGAACACTGCGGTAAGCAACACCGCTAGAAAGACTCTTGGCTTGATTCGATGGCTCACAATCCGATACCTCCTTCAGAGAAGTCAGGAGCTACGCAGATTTCAAGGACTGGGTTTTTGTCAGACGCTCAGTGCTGAGGTTATTGACCGAGGGGCAGGACTTCCGAACGACTAAGAGGATACCGCAACTTCAGCTAAAGGCAAGACTTTTGTTGGTTGGCGGCCGCGCCTGCTTCTGCGGACTCGCGGAGAGAATAGGCCCTCTCAAGCACCTTATGCCCGAATTTCCGTCGAAGCGGGGCTATCAACTCGTCTTCTTCCATCTCCCGCAGAATCTTCGCCGCTCGGCCCTCGCCGATCGATAGCCATAGTTGTAACACAGACACCGAAGCGTGGCCGAATTCCGTGACGATCTTCAGAGCTTCGGTGTAAAGCTCATCGCGCTTGGCGAGAGGGTTTGGCCGGTGAGTCGCTCGCGATGCGGGTCGCCGCGGCGGGCGCGGTATTTCAGCATCATCAACTTGAGAAGCGATCAGCGTCCGAAGCTCGAGGAGCCCGGTCTGCAGATTCAACAATGCGTCGCGGAGATTGATGCTAACGACTTCTGCCATGGTTTCGCTGGCTCATCACGTCTTCCAGCCGCTGAAGCAGCTCGTCGGCTTCCGACTCTTCACCCTGCGCCGCAAGCTCTTTGTACCTGTTGAGGGCAGCGCGCGCGTCGGCGAAGTTCCCTTCCAACGCGTAGAGGATCCCCTGATTGAAATAGACGTGCGAGAAATTAGGCTCGAGCTCGGCCGTGATCTTGTAGTGGAGGTGGGCGAGCCTCATATCGCCTGAGTCAAAATAGAAGTTCGCCAGGTTGTAATGCGACTCGAAGTGCCGGGGGTCGTGTTTGAGCGACAGCGTCAGATGGTCGATCGCTTTGGCGAGGTTGCCGCGATCGTATTCCAACACTCCCAGGTTGCAGTAAGCATCAGCGGCCCAATCGCCGGCTTGAATCGCCTTCTTGTAAGCCTCGGCCGCCTTCGGGTCGCCGCGTTCGTGCAGCAGCAGCGCTTCCTCGAAAGGACTGCGCCTCACCGGAAGCTCGACGAGTTGGCCGGCGGGCGCCTCGAACAGGTTCATCTGACCGAGCAGCTCGGCTTCAACCTGCTTGAGTGTGAGTCCCTCCGCGCGCAGCTCACGGACTCGTCTGAACTGGGTCAGGGCGCGAAAGTCGTAGCTGATGTCTTCGCCTTCCGGTGCCGGCGCTGCTTGAATCAGCCCCTGTTTGGTCCAGCGACGGATGCAGGCTTCGCTCAAGCCGAAGAGCTGCGTGACGTCGCGCACGGTGTACGCAGACTTGACCGCCTGAACGCCGAACTTCGAGCGCGATTCCGTGGGGAACTTTATGACGTTGCCCATTGGAAACAGCTTCCTGGGTCACCGAACGAAGATCATCCGGCCTTCCGCTTTCGCGTTTTCACCGGCCTGGCTTCGGCGACTGCCTCGACTGTTGCGGTCTTCTTTTCGGCGTCGCTCTTCCCTGCCCCGGTCGCCTTCACCATCGGTTTGCGGTGCGCTTTGGCCTGCTCGATGCTCTGTTTGAGCGCAGTCATGATATCCATCACCGGCTGTTCTTCCTCGACGTAGGTGACGATCTCTTTGCCGGCGACCTTGGCATTGATGACGTCCCTGAGGGCGTCGTTATAGCGGTCCTTGAACTCGATCTTGTCGACCGAGGTCGTCATCGTCTCGACCAGGCTGCGAGCGAGCTTGAGCTGTTCAGGATCCGCCATCTGGTGGTCGCCTAGTTGCGGCACGTTCTTTATGCTGCGAAGCTCGGCCGGAAAGCGCAGCTTGTACATGACAAGCCCGCCGTCGAGCGGCGCCAGGGCGACGACGTCTTCGCGGTCGCGCAGCACGATCTTGCCGATGCCGAGCTTGCCGCTGTCCTTCAGGGCGTCGTGCAGAAGAGAGTAGGCCTTGCCTGCAACTTCGCCGTCGGGCCCCGCGAAGTAAGGCGACTCATAGAGCGTTGGCGGAATCTCCGCGGCGTTGATGAAGCCTTCGACCTCGATGATCCTGGTCGTCTTTAGCTTGACCTTCTCGAAGTCGCCCGGCTCGATGATCACGTACTGATCGGGCTCGTACTGGTAGCCCTTGACGATCTCCTCGTTGCTGAGGACGGCGCTACATTTCTTACATCGCTTGTCGTATCCGACCGGGCCGTTGCAGTCCTTGTGCAGTTGATTCATCCTGATGGTCTGCGCCGTATCGACCGCGTTGTAGACCCGGACGGGAATCGTGACCAGTGAGAATCGAATGTGGCCTTTCCAGATTGATTTCATGATGGTTACTCGCTCGGAAGTTTCGGTGGGGCTGGTCTGCTATCTTATTCCGCACCGTGCTTCGGGTCAAGAACGTCGGCGGTGAAACTAATCCGAAGATGCGTTCTCCGGCTTCAGGTCCGGCCGCAGTCTCAAAAAAACCGGCTCGCGCAAGTTACCGGTCGTTGTTAGCGACGAATAGCGCACCTCGCACACGAGACTCGGCTCGACCCAAACCGTTTGGTGATCGTCGAGCGGTTTTTCATCAACTGCGCGTTTCGCACGCGGCACCTTCTTGACCTCCTCGAAAACACTCTTTAGCCGGCGCTCATCGAAGCCTCCGCCTACTTTGCCCACGTACTTGAGCCGGCCCGATTCATACCGCCCGAGTTGCAGCGCCCCAAACTCAGGGTCGCGGCTTCCCTTCCCTTTCGTGTAGCCGATGATCACGCAATCGGCTGTTCGGTGAGACTTGATCTTCAGCCAGCTCGGACTCCGCCGGCCCGGCGTGTACGTGCTGCGGCGCTCCTTGGCCATGATCCCTTCAAGTCCGATGCTTGCGGCGGCTTCGAACAGCGGCCGTCCTTCGTCGACCGCTTCGCTCACTCGGTAGACCGTCTGTTCCCCGGTGCGGATGCTGTCTTCCAGCCATTGACGGCGCCGGACGAGCGGCTCGTTGGTGATCGGCCGACCGTCTAGGTACAAGCAATCGAAGACGTAACAGATCGCCGGATACCGCGCCCGCGCCCGCGCGATTGCACCCTCGCTTGAGTGGTGCAGCCGCCGTACGACGTGCTCGAACACGGGCTTCCCCTCATCGTCCAGGCAGACTATCTCGGCGTCGTACAACGCGCAGCCGGCTCGGAAGGCTTGCTCGGGAATGAGCAGTTCCGGGAACTGGTGGGTGATGTTTCGCTTGCTGCGGCTCCGAATCGTCACCTGCCCTTCGTCTAGCGAGATCATCGCGCGAATGCCGTCCCACTTCACCTCATACAAATAGTCGGGCGAGTCGAAGGGATCGTCTCGCGTCTGCGCGAGCATCGGCTCGACCGGGTCGTGCAGCCAATCGACCTGCGGCTTGTCGACTCGCTCGAGCAGCCAGTCCTTCCCCTTCGTGTTGATCATCCGGTACTCGGCGTCGATCTCGCGGCTTCGCAGGCGAAAGTAGAAGCCGTCCTTCTTGTCCTTGGTGATTTCGTACTTGCCGAGCGCGAAGACCCAAACCTCGCCCCCGCCGTACTGACCCTTCGGTATGGTTCCTTCGAATGTCAGATAGCTAAATGGATGATCCTCGACGGCGACCGCCAGTCGCTTGACGCCCGGCCGGGGCGAGAGGCCCTTCGGCACCGCCCACGATTTCAATACTCCGTCGCGCTCGAGACGCAGATCATAGTGCAGCCGCGTTGCGTGATGGCGGTGAATAACAAAAGCATTGCCTTCGCTGGCGACTATCGAGGGCGGCGGCTCGGGTGTTTTATCGAAACGCCTCTTCCTGGCATAGACAGTTAGCGCCGCGGCTTCTTGTGGGCCCTCTTCTTCCACTCGTTTCGTCGCCCGTCTGGGAGATTTCTCTGCCGGCCGTTCGGTGTGTAATGCGGTTGCATAGGCTGCTATCGCCTCCCACGCGTCACCTTCGCGGATCAAACGGTCGACCGCCGTATGAATGTTGAAGATTGTTGGGTCCTCGACTGTCGCCAGTTCCTCCCAGGTCAGCGGCATTGAGACCGGGGCCTTCGGTTTGCCCCGCACGCTGTAGGGTGAGACTATCGTCTGATAGTGGCGATTGCGATAAATATCGATCAACACCCTGTCCTGCCGGGCTTCCTTCTTCACTCGAAGTGTTGTTTGTTTCGGCCGCCGGTCGACGAATGCCTTCGCCACCGCCAGCGCCGCAGCATAGGCTGCATCGATCTCCCACTTTGGTTCGATCGGCGCGAGGATATGCACACCCTTTCCGCCGCTCGTCTTCACGAATGCGTTATAGCCGAAGCTCTCGACGTGCTCTTTCAGATCGAGGGACAGTGACACTACCGACGTGAATGAGAACCCTGGCGGCGGGTCTACGTCGAACACGATGTAGTCCACCCGGTCCAGCCGAGGCGACCTACACTGCATCTGATGAATCTCGAGGCATGCAAGATTGGCCAGCCAAACCAGCGACGCCTCCTCGGTCGCAAGAATGTAGTCGATCTTGTCTTGGTCACCCATCAAAGCATGGGCGATCCACTCCGGCGCCCAATCGGGACGGTTCTTCTGAAAGAAAGACTGGCCGGTGATTCCGTCTGGGTATCGCACGAAGGAGAGCGGACGCCCCTTTATGTGCTTGAGAATCGTTGGAGCGGCCTTCAGGTAATAGTCGATCAGCTCAGCCTTGACGATGTGGTCTTCAGGAAAGAGCGCTTTGCGCAAATTAGTTAGCTCGATCTTGCGCTTGCCCACTTGAACGGTGGTGACATTTCGAGCCATGGTCGGCGCGTCGCTGCTGGTGCTTAACCTTTGCTGAGGGCACAAATAATGTGAGTTTCAGTGCCATCGAGTTTTTCGCCCAAGTCGTGCGTCTGATTCTGATTCATAAATTCTCTATGTGGCGGCGCGATCGCACTCTGCTCATCGACAATTCTGGACTTGAACCCTGGATAGCGGCCGTTGAGCTCCCTGACCGCTCTCATGGAGATTTAATCTTCGCCAGCGCCTCCCGGCTTTAGGCGTGCGTGTTTGCATTTCACAACTCCGCTATCGATTCCCTTCGGATACCAAAAGCCACTTCCTTTGCAGTCCGGACAGTTGCTTACATCAAGGGCTTCTGGCTTGGAAATCTGGTCTTTATAGGAGCCAATCAGCGCGTCTGCCTCTCCGGTACGATAGATCGTTGTGGCGTACCCGCCTGGGTTGGTGATTCCCTGCCCCGACTTTTGAAGGTGCTCGGCATACTGGCGGCACTCCTCAAGAGTGAACCTCGACTTGGCATTCTGCTCGGCGCTCTCCGTTGGTCTGGCTGCTGGTTCAGTGCTCTGGTTAGGCCGTTGCTTTTTGAATCTTTCGCCCTTTTTGAATCGTCGGCGCAGATGGGTTGCAAAGAATGCAGGAACCGATGATATTGCGTCGGCCTTCTCGGCTGCGTCTTTTAATTCATCCACCAGCACACACGCACAGTCCTTCCATCGTTGGCGCTCCTGTTCGGTAGTTGGGAGTTTTCCGCCGACGAGTTGTCGCCCGCCTTCGATGAGTATTTCGGTGAACTCATCAAGTGTGTGTGTGTCATCATCATCAGTATTAAGAAAAGTCTTCCGAGGGCCGTAAGTATCTGACGACGTTTCGGTTAATGAATACCTAGTCTGACTTGTTTCTACTCCCACTAGTCTGTCTTGGTTATAGGTAGACCTAGGCTGACTAGTTAGACTAGGGATACTAGTCTGACTAGTCGTTCTAGGTGTAGTTTCTTCTGGAAGGTAGACGGTGTACTCGTTTCCTTGGTGTTCGCCGGCGATCGACCGGACCTCTATAAGTCCGACGTTGGAAAGATGATTGATATTGGCGTCAATAGTGACCCTCGCTCCGATGCCAGCCAGGGCCATCAGTTTTGGGCGCGAGATGCGCACTGTCATGGACGGCACAATTGCGCCGCGTGAGAGGGAGTAAAGACAGTCGTAGAGCTGCTTACTCTTACCCTTAAACAGTCCGGCTGGAACCGCAGTCCTGGTGATCGAGTTAGCAACTTTTGTGAAGTCGCGAGTCGGAGCAATAGAATCACGCGACCTTACAATATCCCCACTAACACTAGGCTGACTAGTGCTACTAGGATATCTAGTCTGACTAGGTATACTAGTAGGGCTAGTTATACTAGGCTCACTTCGGATGTTGGTTTGTTCTGGTGATCTAGCGAAGATCAACTCCTCGTGCGGCATTCTGATTGGTGGCGGAACACTCAGGCCAAGTGTCTTTTTCGGTTTTGGCGTTCGAAGTGGAGTTGCTGGCTTGCGCTTTGGATCTGGCATTGGCGGCCCCTCACTTCACGCGGGCAAGCTTCTGTCTTGTGATGTTCAGTCGGTCTAGCACTTCGTCGGTCAAACTCCAGAGTTGATCAGAAGCGCGGTGCGAACCGGCGTACATAACAGCCGGCAGTTTCTGAGATGGAGCCTCGGCTATCTTCGAATAGTCGTGCAAGTTGGTGTCGAATACGTGACCAACCAGATCGACTGCAGCTATCACCGCGCTCCTGGACTCGGCCGATAGATTGCGTTGAGGTTTGTACAGGTTGATCACTGCTCCAAGCATCTGGAGGCCCGAGTTTACGTTTTTCCGCACCTGCTCAATCGTATATGCCAAATCGCTAAGACCCTGAAGCCCCATGGCGTCTGCGGCGCAGGGGACAAGGACGAAGTCCGCTGAATAGAGCGCGGCCGTCAAAAGCTTGCCGAGCTGCGGAGGACAGTCTATGAAAACCAACTCGTAGCTTGAGCCGTGCTCTTGTATCTGGTTTCGAAGCCGATGTGTCAGATAGTCAGGCTGAAGCTCGAAGCGGGCCAGCCGGATATCGGCCGGGACCAGGTCGAGGTTGTCAACAGGACTCTCAAGCACCGCATCTCCCAGAGGCAACGGTTCAACTTTTCCCAGATGCGCCGCGACTTCGGGTTCGATCAGCACGTGGGACAGCGTCGCCTCGTAGACATCCGGCGTCACCCAGGACGACGTGAGATTTCCCTGAGGATCACAGTCAATAGCGAGCGTTTGATATCCACGCAGGGCGCAACAGGCGGACAATTCTCTCGCCACCGTGGTCTTCCCAACGCCCCCTTTTTGGTTAGCGACGGCTATCGTGATCATGCGACCTTGTCCGCAGTCTTTGGAATCAAAGAAATCACTTCTTCTTTGCTTACAAGCTTTACACGCCGATCCAGAGGATTCTCAAAGTAGCGAATGTACCCCTGTTTCAGCAGTTGTGTCATTTTTGTGTGACTCACGCCAAGCAGAACCTTGGCCTCGGAAGTAGTGATCAAATCAGCAGGCTGTATTTGGTCCATCTGTGTTTCCCTGAGCGCGCGATCATACAGCATAATTCAATAAGTATCAAGAAGGTTCAATCTAATCTAAGCTCGGTCAAAAAAGGAGGGTTGCGTGGAACGGACCGCCCGTTGGTCAAGCTGAGCGGCCCAGGTAGGCGCGAAGTTGCGGCGAGGATGGCCGGCGAATTAGCGCGTTCTTGATTTGCCACTGTGCTGACGGAGTCAGGTCAACCAGGTAGCGAATCTCTCCAGCCTCGAGCACGGCGACCGGCGCCCCGTCCCGAAACAGAATCCTGTTCGACGAGACAGCCGGCACACGTCCTCCAGGCGTGAGGATGTCGGCGAGGTTGAGCGGGTCGGCGGCGCTAATTGAAACCAAGCTGCCGTCGCCTGGCATCTTCCGAGTAGAACGCAACGCCCCCACCGCCTCTGGCAAGGCGAATTGTTCCCCGGTTATACCCGACACGAAGCGCCCCCCGCGAATATCGCCTCGCGCTTCAAGCCGCCGGTAGACCTTAAGCAGGTCGCGCCAACCGATCGTCAGCGATTCACTCTCCAGGAGCCGCCTGAACACGACCCCATAACGCTTCAACAGCGTGCGAGCAAACATCTCGCACGCCTCCTCGTTCGTTCGCTGCCGTGATCCACTGGCATTGGCGGGATCAACGCGCAGCAGCACCCAGCGGCCCGCATCCTCCACGCCGAATATTGCCGCCGACCGCTTGCGCCTTCCGTTTGCCGAGGTCGGACGCTTGCTCGAAGGCGTCAGCAGAGCGCGCAAGCCGGTGAAACTATCAGCCGTCACCAATCCGCAAGCCACCAACTCGCTCAGTCCATCCTCGACTTGTGATCGCAGTAGCGCCGTACCCTCGACAAGGTCGGCAAAGAAAGACGCCCCGTGTCTGGACAGATGCTCATTTATGGACTGGCCAGCGGGCGACAGGTCGGCCGACAAAGGGCTGCCGTGCGGGGAAGGGAAGAGCCCCCGCCAGAGAGCGGTGTTTTTGCGATTCAGCAGCGCAATGGGTGTCGAGCGTATCGGACCCGAGCCGGCGCCCTTTGGCGGGGTCAACCGCGCCCATACGACCCGGCCCGATACACAAAGAGCGTCAAGCCATACGGGGTCGTATTCGACGAGACGGGCGGGAAGTATCTCGCTCTCCCAGGCGGAGGCCGGGGCCTCGAAGCCTTCCATCTGATCCAGCACGGCGGAAAGGCTCTCCTGCCCCTCGCCTCGGGAATCGAGTGAAACCCGCTGCCAGGTGAAAAGAAACCGCATAAAGTCGCCGATCGAGACCGGTTCGATCTCCTGCCGCAGCCGGTTCAGCGTGTAGCGATGGATTCTCGCCAGCAGCCTTCTCACGCACCATTCTGTATCTTCGGTGCCCGGTGTGAATCGGCCCCGCATGACGAACCCCTCGGCTTCGAGCGCCAGGAGCGCCCGCTGAACCGCGTCAACCGGCGTGGCCGTAGACTCAGCCAACTGGAATGCCGTCGCCGGGCCGAGAGCCTCGAGCCGGCCGCGCAGCAACTCGATCAAGGCGGATTCCGCGCCCCACGACTTCTCGGAGAACGACTCTGGCGCCAGAATCATCGGTTCGGTTCTCGCCTCTGGAAACACGGCGAGAAGTTGCGGGAGCTGCTCGGCGGCAACCCAAAACACGTGGCCGCCGCTTCGTGTGTGCATCCTTGCGGCACGGCGATCCTGGATCAGTTCGGCAAGGAATCGCTCCCACGCGCCGCCGGTTGCGCGGCCTTCCGCTTCGCTCAGAAACCCGAGTTGCATCATTGCGTCGTGCAGCTCGTCGGCGTTGGTGGCCTGTGGCCAGGCCTCTTCCCGTACGCGATCGATGGCGGCCTGGTCCAGCGACCCAAGATCGGAGGCCGTCTCGGCGCCGAGCCATCGACGGCTGATTACCGCTCGCGTGCGGCGCTCCTCGAGCGGGGCGTCGTCAAGGAACGCATAAGGCCTCGCATTCAGGATTTCCGCCGCCAGGGGCGACGGCTCGCGCAAGTCGCGCGCGACCATCCGTATCTCGCCGGCTTCGATCTTCCGCAGCAAATCCTCGAAGCGGTCAATGTCCATCGCCTCTTCGAGGCAGTCGCGGATGGTCTGATTCACCAGGGGATGATCGGGAATCTGCCGGTCGCCGACGATGTTTTCAAAACAGGCCAACTGATCGGGGAAGACCACCGCCATAAGGTCCTCGGCGTCCATGCGTTGAAGCTGCGCCGGGACCTTCCGGCCGCCCCGTCGTCGTGCCACCGCAAGCGCCCGCGAGGCATTCCACCGCCATCTGATCGCGAACATCGGCGCGTCAAGCAGCGCCTGAATCAACAAGTCCCTGACCGAGTTTGACCGCAGATAACCGAAGACGTCCTCGATGGGGAAGCTGTGGGTCGCGCCGAGCGACAAAACGATCGCGTCTTCGGTCGCCGCCGCCTGCAGCTCAAAGTTGAACTTGCGGCAGAACCGCTTTCGTAGCGCGAGCCCCCACGCGCGGTTCAGCCGGCTGCCGAACGGAGAATGAATAACCAACTGCGTGCCGCCGCCTTCGTCGAAGAAGCGCTCAAACACGATGGTCTGCTGCGTCGGCATGTGGCCAAGAGTGATTCGAGCCGCCGCGAGGTATTGAACGATCTGCTCGGCTGCGGGCTGGCCGACGCCGACTTCCTCGACAAGCCATCTCATCGCCCGGCTGTTGTATATCGACTCGGTCAGCTTTTCGTCCGGCTGTTTGGCGTCGAGCCGCTCGCTGACCTCCTCCCGCAATCGAGACACAGCGGCCGATAGTTCGGTCGTGCGGCCGGGCGCCTCGCCAAGCCAGAAGGGAATTGACGGAGGCTGCCCGCGGGCGTCCTCGACGCGAACACGGCCCGTTTCGATCCGAGTTATGCGCCACGACGCGTTGCCAAGCTGAAAGATGTCACCGGCCATGC
>DATDOV010000007.1:0-69877 GCA_035293105.1 Blastocatellia bacterium | reverse complement strand
GGCTGCCACTGCCGAGGCTGCATCACCCATATCCTTTGAGGCGACTTGGCGTCATCACCTAAGGCAGGAGCCGGATGCGTTAGTAGCGCTCGTCCGGATCTGTGGAGGGGGTGATCAGTAATGGTCATTTCTACTCCGACTAATGAAGCTGCCTGCATATTCGTGCGCCACTTTATGCTCTGCGTCTCGGCTGCCAGGGGCCATCACCCCCGGCGAGTCACGCGTTCGACTCGGTCTTCACTCCCTCCCCTGTCACAACGAAGATTGCGGAGGTCAGCGGGTAAGGCTGGCTCGCAAAGTCCTGAGCAACTTTCTCCCGCACGAAGCCCTGGAACTCCTTCGTATTCGATCGCGACCACAAGATGATGAAGTCGCGGTTCGGAATCGCCGCCGAGCACGGTTCGCCGAGATGTTCGATGGCCAGTTGGCGAAGCCCGGGCGTCAGCAGCCTCGCGGCGTCGTACCCGTCCATCGTTTGAATCGCGAGCAAGCGGTCCGGGCCTTCCGTCCCGTGAATCTCGATTCCCACCGAGGCCGCTTCGAGATTCGAGACCGCTTGTTCGTAGAGGACTTCTTCGGTGACGTTCCAGCGCTCGCGATCGGCGTGCCGCACGAACGAGTAGGCCCGCGGGAGGTCGAGCACCAAAACGACTGACAGCTCATCGGTGAAGGCGTAACTCAGGACCGGCATGCCGCTCGCGATCTCCGTGCGCGAGAATTGAACGCGGAGCTTATCGCGAGCTTCCTCCCACGTCAGCGATTCGGCGTGTTGCCTCTCGCGAAGAGTTTCGATCAGGTTCGAGAAGTGCTCGTGAATGTGCGCGTCGCGCTCCGGGGCTTCGAGCCGCTGACCGGTGTACACGCTGTAAAGATTCTGGAGGCCGATCTGGGCGTCTCCACACGTGATGATGAATGGGTCCGGCGAATCTTCGAAGCTGCTTTCGGGGAATGCGGCTCTCAGCAGCGTCAGGACATGTTGTTTGTACTGCTCGGGCGTCATTAGTACGTTCCTTTCCTTGGAGTGCGGCGACCTGGCCGCTTTCGTAGTCCAGTCGAAAGCGTTCCCTCCGATAGGAGAATTCAATGTCGGAACTACCAAAGCGGCACGAGGTCGCCGCACTCCATATCGCGTTAGCCTCAAGAGTCGGCTTGTTCATCGACCGAGTTGGCTACGGCCTACAGGCTCGATCACCCAGTCACCCGGCCTGAGCGCTATCCCCGCTATCAACTCCGATCCCAGCAGGATTCGCTCCGATCTCTTCGACGCGGCGGAAACCCTGTACAGCGTGTTTTCATCCACCGTGTACCACTCCGGGAATTCGTTCAGCCTTACGTAGTTCTTATCGAAGCCCATCACTCGCCGGTGCCGCGCGAAATCAAACTTGATCTTCCCCCGCAAGCGAGTCGCCCGCCCAACCGCAGCGACGTTGAGATACAAGCGGTCCCCTTCCCGCACCGCGCCGACGCGTAAGCCCTTCACCCAGCGGTCGGGCCGGCACCCCTGACTCTTGTAGAGTATGTAGAGCAACAACGTTCGATTGAAGTTCCCGTCGTTGTACCACCGGTCGACGAAACCCGAGGGCTTCTGCATCGCCGTCATTCGCCGGACCTGCGACTCGATCCACTCCAACGCTTCGGGCACCGGCTCGCGCGCGACCAGATAAAACGCGCTTTCGATCGAATCCGCAAGGCCGTCCGCTTGCCCGCGCTGCCAATTGTGGTCGCGATACTTCGGCAGGGTCTTCAGCGCGCCGATGACGGCGTCACGGTACTTCGTTTCGCCGGTGCTCTGATAGAACGCGTAAGCCGCGCCATAGATATAACCCCAGTTGTCCACCAGCGCCACTCTCCGCGGCTTCAGCGTCCGCGTGTCGATGATGTTGTGAAACATTCCGTCCGCGTTAGCCGATTCGAGAATCCGGTCGAACATGTTCGCGAGCACGGGCCGGTAGCGGCGGGCTCGCTCAGTTTGGTGATACTGCTCGATGGCGAAGAGCAGCGCGAGCCCGACTATTATCTCGTTGCCGTGGTCCCGCAATCGCAGCCGGCCCGTGCCGGTATGCTTCTCGAAATCCCATTTGTGATCGGGGAGTCCGTTATTCCCCGGCAGCACTTCGTCCACGTAGGCGTCACCTATGCGCTCGGCCCACTCGAGAAAACGCTTATCGCCGGTCATCCCCGCCAGCCGAACGAGGACTTGCAACGCGTCGCCGTTGGTCTCAGCATCGTCGCCCGGAATGTTGCCGAATCGAGTAATCACCGGTGCGCGATGCATCATGTCAACCGTCATATCGACCATGCGGTAATACCACGGCGTGCGGCCCAGCAACTCGGTAACCGCGACCAGCCCGTCTTTGGCGTACTCGGCTGCGTCGAACACGCGCGGCTCACCGCGCCGACGCGTGATCAGGTCCAGACTGCCAGGGACCGCGTCGGTCGTTGTCGTGTAGCGGATTTCATTGCGCAGCATCTCGATCATCCGTCGATTGTAGATGGCGGGGTCGGTGAGGCTCGCGGTGAGAATCAAGTAAGAATAAAGATCGGCTCCGGAATTGTGCGGCGTGTAGATTCTCTCACCCGGCCGCCAGCCCGGCCCTCCCGACAATCGATCGGGAATCAAGAAAGTGCCCCGGTCGGCCTCGGCGAGCCACGCCTTGAGCACTTTTCGCATCGCCGCCGCACCACGGTCGAAGTCGCGACCGTTCTGCCTCGCGCGAGCGAACCGCGCCTGCGGACCAGTCTGTCGGCCCCGCGCGTCGGATGCCCCGACGCAGGCGATCAGCAGAACAATAATCGTGCGACGCATCATCGTGTCGCTCATAACGGTGTTCTCAATCGGCGATTCGTTTGTAGCGCCGCGCCTTGAACTCGTATCGAGGGAGGCTTGCCGGAGCAGCGGGCTCGACTGACACTCTGATGTTCAACTGCGCGCGAAACGCCTCCAGGACCATTCGCCTGACGCTTTCAAAGGGCTGCGCGTCGGCGGTCTCAATCTTGATCAACAAGTCATCCATTCCCGAGACGCGCCGGATCTCAACTTCGTATTCGACGATCTGCGGTATGTTGCGAATCAGATTGTCTATCGTGCTCGGGTAGACATTCACGCCGCGCACGATCAGCATATCGTCAGCGCGCCCAAGAACACCGCCTCGTATGCGCGCGAGCTTCCTGCCACACGGACACGGCTCACTCGTCATCTCGACAAGATCGCCGCTCCTGTAGCGCAGAACCGGCATACCGGCGCGGCCGAGGTTCGTTATCACCAGCTCTCCACACTCTCCCTCGGCGGCCGGCTCACAAGTATCGCGGTTGATCACCTCGAAGATGAATTCGAGCTCGTTCAGATGGATCGCACCCGTTTGAGTTCCGCAATCGAAAGCCCATGCGCCAACTTCCGTCGCCCCGGCGTGATCGAAACAAGCCGTGCCGAACGAGTCTTCAATGAGCCGCTTCACACTGGGCACGCTAGCTCCCGGCTCGCCCGCGTGAACCGAGACGCGAAGCGCCGATGAACGAAGGTCGATGCCGCGAGAGCGAGCGACTTCAGCGAGATGCAATGCATAAGTCGGTGTGCACACGAGCACTGTGCATTTGTTGTCGAGCATCGTATGCAAGCGCTGCTCGCTGTTCATCCCGCCGCCCGAGATGCACATCGCTCCTGCATGCCATGCCCCCGCGATCCCGGCCCAGTGGCTTATGTAGGGGCCGAACGAGAAGGCGCAAAACACAATGTCGTGCTCAGTGACGCCTGCCGCCCGATACACGTAGCCCCAACAGTCAAGCCACCACCGCCAGCTCTCCTCGGTGTCGAGCCACTTGAGCGGGCTCGCGGTTGTGCCCGATGTTCGGTGGAAATACCGATAGCGCCGCAGTGGATAAGTGGGCAGTCTGCCGAACGGAGGACGCGCCCGCTGATCTTCCGCCAGTTCGCGCTTCGTCGTGAAAGGCAACGGGCTCAGGTCCTTGGCGCCGCGTATGTCTTGGGCGTCAATCCCGGCGGCCTTGAACTTCGCCTGATAAAACTCATTAGTTGAGAGCTGTGCGAGCAACCGTCGGAGCTTCTCGTTGGTAAGCTCGCTCAGACGGCCGCGGTCTGAAGTTTCCAGTTCGCGGTTATAGAAGTGGACCTCTCTCATCGGCGCTTTCACTCGGAAGTCAAGCGAACGCGGACCACGGCGAGCGCTCGGCGCCCCCGATTGCGCGTTCTATTCGCTAACGAGCAGATCAAGGTCCTTGATCGTTTGGTGCAGCCTGCGCCCGACCATCTCGTGCCAGATCCGGTTCGGATGTCCGTCAACTGGAACCCTTACTTCGCGGGCGGTTACGCCGCTATCGGCCAAGTCGCCAAGCATATCCACAACGGTGACGCCCGCCTTGCCCGCGAAGACCGACTTCAACTTGTCGTGAATCCTTTTGAACTCTTCCGGGTATTCTCTGTATGTCTGGTCGAGATCCTTCGTGTAGACCGGGAACAAGACGACGACAAGCGGTGTGTTGGATTGGCGGCACAGTTCGTAGAACCCCTCCAGCGCCGCGCGGCACCTGATCCAGGATTCTGACTCATCAGCATAATTGGCCACTATGATGTTGGCGTACATATCAGTCAGTTCATCGCGGTATGCCCACTCGGTGCCGAGACTGAGTAGCCTCGCAATGCGATACTGATCGGCCATGCCCTTGAACCAGTTACTGTCGGAGATTCTGATCGGCAAGCTGGCTCGACGCCTAAAGGCGCGATAGAGAGCCTTGTTTTTTCGGTGGCTTCCTTCGCGCTGCGCGTCGTTGTGAACGGTGAACCCGAGCACCACTACATCGGGCGAAAGCTTTAACATCTCGCGGGCTTTGAAGTATTTTAGCTCCCTCGAGGTGTTGACCCCTTCGTGGGCCGAATTGATGGCTTCACAACGAGGGCCGTCCTCGTTGTTGATCATCTGTTCCAATCGTTCGAGCCAAACGTCCTCGTCGTTGACCGCCCGCCCAAACGTGAAGGAGTCTCCAACGCCCAGGATCCGGAAAGTCCCTTTCGATTTTTGTTCCGAAAAGTCCTCGCCGCGCCACCCAACAGAGTTTATGTGCACCATCGCCCCGGCGTGCCACCCGCTCCAGCCGGGGGTGTACTCGCGACTAAGAACGCCTTTCGAAGCTCGCACTAATCCGCCATCGTTCCTGAGGCGGGGAGAATCGGCGGGGATACCAAACAACCTCAGCGCTCCTTCCAGCGCCAACAGGAAGACCACGAAGATCACGCTCAAAAACAGCGCCTGTTTCTTCTTCGAGAGCTTGATGCGGAGATCGGGTCGCGCGGGCCCGGCTGACTCAACATCTTCGGTCATACTGTCCTCCCAGTGGCGGTACTCAAAGAAGGCTGATTCTGGCTGAACCATCGTTCGATGTCAATTTCCGCAAGTAGGCGCCGCGTGTGCTTGACTCCGGGAAGTGCCTTCCATACATTCAGAATTCCCGACCGCAGAAGGAACTTCTCATCGTGAAGAGATTACTCAGGCTTGTTTGGGCGAGGTGGAAGAGAATCGCGGCCTTCATAGGCCGCATCCAGACTCGCATCCTGCTGACCATCTTCTACTTTTTCGTGGCGGGGCCGGCCTGGGTCTCCATGAAACTGGTCGGCAAAGACCCACTCAACCGGCGCGCGCGGCCACGCTCCGATTACTGGACCGATTACCGGTCATCGGGCGATGAGATGGAGCGGGCACGGCGGCAGTTCTAGGCTTATCCAGCAATGAACATACTCGGAATATCATGTTTTTATCACGACGCCGCAGCCTGCCTTGTGCGGGACGGGCAAATCATCGCCGCCGCATCCGAAGAGCGGTTCACCCGCAAGAAACACGATCCAGGGTTTCCATCAAACGCCATACGCTACTGTCTCGGCGAAGGGGGCATAACGGCGAGCGACCTCGATCACGTCGGATTCTATGACAAGCCCATACTCAAGTTCGAACGCATTATTGCGTCATACATCGCGAATTTCCCCCGCTCTTATCGCGCCTTCATGAAGGCCGTACCCCTCTGGCTCCGGGAAAAGCTCTGGACCAAAGACCTGATCGCCCGCGAGCTGGACTACAAGGGAGAGATTCTGTTCGCCGAGCATCATCAGTCTCACGCGGCGAGTGCGTTTCTGGTTTCGCCCTTCGAAGAAGCCGCGATCCTCACGGTGGACGGCGTGGGCGAATGGGCCACAGCAAGCCTCGCCGCCGGCTCCGGCAACGAGATTCGCATGCTGCGTCAGATCGACTATCCGCACTCGCTCGGCCTGCTGTACAGCGCCTTCACCTACTACCTGGGATTCAAGGTCAACAGCGCCGAGTACAAGGTCATGGGACTTGCGCCCTATGGCAAGCCGCGCTATTACGACCGGATCATGAGCGAACTGTTGGATGTCCGCGCGGACGGCGGCTTTCGGCTCAATATGGACTATTTCGCGTATGACTATGGGCTGCGGATGACCAACGGGCGCTTCGAGGACCTCTTCGAGGGGCCGCCGCGTGAGATCGAATCGCCGCTGGACCAACGCCATAAAGACATCGCGGCGAGCATTCAGACGGTCACCGAGGAAGTGATGCTGAGGCTGGCGTTCTCGCTCCACGATCAGACACGGCTCGACAACTTGTGCATGGCCGGCGGCGTCGCGCTGAACTGCGTGGCGAATGGGCGGATTCTGCGAGAAGGTCCATTCAAGGATGTTTTCATCCAGCCGGCGGCGGGAGACGCCGGAGGCGCCATCGGAGTCGCGAAGTACATCTATCACACGCTGCTCGATAACCCTCGAGGCGCGGCTCTGGAGCACGCTTTCCTGGGGCCTGCTTATTCGCCCGAAGAGATCGCCGCATTTCTAAATGAGGTCGGCGTCAGCTACAGAAGGATCGAACGTGACGACTTGCTCCGAATCACCGCCCGGCTCATCGCGGATCAAAACGTCGTGGGGTGGTTTCAGGGTCGCATGGAGTTCGGCCCCCGGGCGCTCGGCAATCGAAGCATACTCGCAGACGCAAGGCGCGCCGAAAACAAAGACCGCGTGAATCTGAAGATCAAGTTTCGCGAGAGCTTCCGACCCTTCGCGCCGTCAGTCCTCGAAGACCGCTGCGGCGAGTATTTCGACCTCGACCGCCCAAGCCCATACATGCTGCTCGTGGCGGAGGTCAGGCCCGACAAGCGAGTCATACCTTCGGTGACCCACGTCGACGGGTCAGCGCGAATCCAAACGGTGTCTCGCCAGACCAATCCACTTTTCTACGACCTCATTGCCGAGTTCTTCAAACAGACTGGAGTGCCCGTTCTGATCAACACGTCGTTCAACGTGCGAGGCGAACCGATCGTGTGCAGCCCGCGCGACGCGTTCACGTGTTTCATGCGAACTGACATGGACTATCTGGTGATGGACCACTTTCTGCTGGACAAGCGGGATATGAAACCGCTTGCCGCGGATGTTGATTGGCGCAGCGAGTTTGAGCTAGACTGACCGCTGTCGAGGCATAACGATGTCGAAAATCTCAATCCTCGCGGAGTTCTGGCTCTTCATCAGGCATCGCAAAAAGTGGTGGCTGGGGCCGATACTCCTCGCCCTTGCGTTTCTTGGCGTGATTGTCGTGTTCGCGGAGACGTCGGCGCTCGCCCCGTTCATCTACTCGCTGTTTTGAAACCGCCTTCGATTGCCCGAGGCATCGACGTCACAGCAAGTTCATCGGCGCCGGATTCTGGGGGTCGCTGTAGTCGTAGAACCCCCGGCCCGTCTTCCGGCCATACAAGCCGGCCATCACCATTCGCTTCAACAACGGCGGCGCGGCGAACCGCCGCTCCTTGAACTCGTCGAACATGATGTTGGCGATGTAGTACGTCGTATCCAACCCGACGAAGTCCCCAAGCGTGAACGGACCCATCGGATACCCGCAGCCGAGCTTCATCGCGTTATCGATATCAACGATCGAGCCTACGCCCTCCTCGAGAGCGCGAATGGCGTCGAGCATGTACGGCACGAGCAGGCGGTTTACGATGAAGCCGGTCCGATCGGAAGTTTGAACCGGGACTTTTCCAATCTCGCGTGCAAAGCTGGTTGCCGCATCGAACACCGCGCGGTCGGTCAGTATCGTCCGCACGATCTCGACCAGCTTCATCACCGGCACCGGGTTGAAGAAATGCATCCCTATGAACCGCCGCTGCCGCTCCGCGCCGGTTGCCGTCATCATCTGCGTGATTGACAAGCTCGAAGTGTTCGACGCGAAGATGGTGTCAGGCCGGCAAATCTGATCGAGCCGCGAGTAGGTCTTGTTCTTCTCGTCGATGTTCTCGACTATCGCTTCGATCACGAGATCCGCGCCGGCTGCGTCTTCGAGCCGGGTTGATCCCCGCAGCCGAGCCCGCGTCTGCTCGCGCCCTTCAGCAGTCAGCTTGCCTTTTTCGACGAGTTTGTCGAGTTGGCGTTCGATTCCACCTAGACCCTTCTTCAAGAGATCGTCCGAAACTTCGATGACGATCACTTCTCGCCCGGCCTGCGCCAGGACCTGCGCGATGCCCGAGCCCATGAGTCCACATCCAAGTACGGCCACTGTATTTATTGCCATTGCTGATGAACCTCCAAAGTTGAGAATTGATCCGTAACAAATCGCTAGGGCGCGACCAGAGCATCTTACTGATTGTCCGGCGCACCTGTGATCGGAACGCCGTGCTTCTTTGCGTATTCCTCCAACCACGGCACGAACTCCTCCTCGAACTGCGAGTGCCGAGAGGCAAGTTCCCGCTGGTCGGCCAGCTCCTTCTTCCAGTTTTTGCTGGGCGAAGCGTCGTGTAGCTCGATGATCTCCTCCTGCCGGGCCAATAAGTCGAAGAGCTGCCGGCGGAATGCCTCTGCCGGTTCGTCCATTCGTGGCGTCTGTTCTATGCTTCGAAGACCCTGCCGCACCGCCGCGAGCGCAGGAGACGCGCTCATCTCCACATTCTGCATTGCAACGAGTGCGTAGAAGGTACGCCGGGCCGACGTCATCGCGTCGTCCGCTGTGGCCATCTCGGTGACGTACTTGCCCGCCGGCGTGCGGGGAGTGCGGTTGGAGTCCCTCGCCGCGAGATTGGACAGTCGCAGCGGCGGACCGTCGTAGCTCCGGAACGCCATCACAAACGAGAGCGCGATGATGCTGAGTGAGATTCCCTGCAACGTCCGCCATACAACCGGTGTCGACTCTTCGTGTGGCCGCTTGTAGGGCACGACCAGGCACAGCACCGCGCCTGCGACAAGTCCGCCCACGTGCGCCGAGTTGTCGACAATCGACGTGGAAAAGCCGAGCATCAGGTTGATAACGATCAATGGCAGAACTCGCCGCTTGATCGCGCGGCTTATCGAGTCGGGAATCTCCTTGCGGTACCTGAACGCGAACACCCCAAGCACGCCAAACAATCCGAACAACGCGCCCGACGCGCCCGCCGAGGGGTGGGTCGGGCTGAAAAGGTAGCTCGCGATCGAGGCGGCGATCCCCGTCGCCAGGTACAGCACCACGAAGCGAGCCGAGCCGTACAATCGCTCGATCTCCTGCCCGATGATCCACAGCGCATAGTTGTTGAAGAAGATGTGCAGGAAGCCGATGTGAAGGAAGATGCACGTAACCAGCCGCCAGTATTCGTGCTGGTCTCTTATCAGTTCATTCTGCTTCGCGCCGAAGCCGAGCAACACCGATTCGTCCGCCTGCATCGCGCCCATACCGCCCGCAAGCCACATCAGCACGAACAACCCGGCGTTGATCCCAAAGAACAGGAACGTGAACGGACTGCCGCGCATGAACAGCGCCCCTACGAACCGGCGAGTCTCGGCCACCTCGCGCTGCGCCGCAATCTCTTCCTCGAAACGCAGCCCGCAGTAGATACACTGTGTTGTGTCAGTTGGGATCAGCTTGCCGCACGAAGGGCAAACGCGGAGTTTTTGTTGGATTGCCGCCTGTTCCAAGTTGAACCGACTAGAACGCCTCGACGATCATCGCAATACCCTGGCCGCCGCCGATGCAAGCCGTCGCCAGGCCGAGCTTCTTTCCACGCCGGCGCAACTCCAACACAAGCGTCAGCACCAGGCGAGTCCCGGACGCGCCAAGCGGGTGCCCAAACGCGATCGCGCCGCCGTTCACGTTAGTCCGGTCGCGGTCGAGTTCAAGCTCGCGCTCGACGGCGAGGTACTGCCCCGCGAATGCTTCGTTGACTTCGATCAGGTCGATGTCGGCCAGTTTGAGGCCGGCGGCGGCGAGCGCTTTTTGAGAAGCCGGAACCGGGCCGATGCCCATGATCTCAGGCGGTACGCCGGCGATTCCCCACGAGACTACACGGCCAAGCGGCTTCGATTCCATCTTTCGAGCAGTCGTTTCGTCGGCGATCACAACCGCCGCCGCGCCATCAACTATTCCCGAAGCGTTCCCGGCCGTCACAAAGCCGTCCTTTGAAAACGCGGGTTTCAGCTTCGCGAGTCCCTCGATCGTAGTGTCGGGCCGCATGTGATCGTCGCGATCGAAGAGGATGATTCCTTTCCGGTCCTTGATCTCGACCGGGACTATCTCGTCTTTGAATCGGCCTGCCTCGAGCGCAGCAGCCGCGCGCTTCTGACTGGTGAGAGCGAACGCGTCCTGCTCCTCGCGCGAGATGCCGCGCTCACGGGCAAGGTTCTCTGCAGTCTGCGCCATGTAATATCCGCAGTGAGTGTCGAGCAGCGCAACCATCAGCGAGTCTTCCAGCTTTCCCTCACCCAATCGAAAGCCCCATCTGGCCCCGCGAATGACGTGAGGCGCCTGGCTCATCGATTCCATTCCGCCGGCGAGGACGGCTCCCGCTTCCCCAAGCTTAATCATCTGCGCGCCGCTGACGATCGACTGGATGCCGGAGCCGCACAATCGGTTAACGGTGAGGGCCGGTTTATCGATGGGGACGCCGGCTTTGAGGGCCACGTGTCGCGCGCCATAGATCGCATCGCCCGAGGTCTGCATTGCGTTGCCGATGACCGTGTGGTCGATCATCTCAGGCGCGACGCCGCTGCGTTCGAGCGCCGCGCGCCCGGCGATTGCCCCGAGCTCAATCGCGCTGAGTTCGCGAAGCGCGCCGCCGTATTCACCCATCGGCGTCCGCGCGCCACCCAATATGAGAACGTCTTTTGACATGACCATCTCCCTCCACAACTCGCGAGCGAGAATGACAGTGACTAACCCACACGCGAGCTTCAAACTTATCAGAAGAAGATTCCGCCTTCAATCAACATCAAATCGGAGACTCGCGTCTTCCGAGTCTCAGCCTTACGAGGCTGACTCAACGCTCCGCGTCGACCGGGCATCACATTCTCGCGCATACGCACGCGCAAGGGGTGGTGCCGATGCTCCAGCGTATGCGAAGGGACGCAGCCGCGCTCACCCGGGCAGGCCGTAGTCGGTGCCCGTCCGTTCGACCGATTTCGGTCCGACCGACCGACCCGACAATAACTGTTGACAGTTATGTCAAAATGACTTAAATTCGCGGCATCCTGTTGTAATAGCAGGACTGGCCCCTACTGCACCTCACGCCCTCCATAACCATCGCAGGGATTCCTATGTCCAGCCCTAACGGGTTATCGGATCGTGTCCTCGTTATAGGGGACGAGGTCAAATCCGCCCGTGCGACCGAACGATTGCTTACGGCAGCCGGCTATGCCGCAGAACTGATCGGCAGCCTCGAACTGGCGCGCGAGCAAGTTCGCAACGACGCCGCCTCGCTCGTAATAATCGAGTTGTCCGCCTATCGCCTGACCGGCGGCTCGATCATCGGACCCGCCGAAACGGAGTCGGCTGAGAGTCAGGAGAGGTTGAAGTGGGCGAGCGATGCGCTGGCGTTTTGCAGCCAGATTCGATCCGCGGACGCAGCCACCGAGTTGCCGGTGCTCATCATTTCCAAGAGCCAGCGGCCGCAGGACCGCATCGCCTGCCTGAACGCCGGCGCGACCGATTTCATAACCAAACCGTACCAGCGAGCCGAGCTGCTCTCGCGTGTCCGCGCTCACCTGCGCACGTGGCACTATGAACGCGAGCGGACTGAGCGATTCGAACAGTTGAACGTCTTGCACGCGGTCTCGTCGGTGCTGGCCAGTTCGCTCGAGCCCGAAGTGCTGCTGAGCGGCACGCTATCGGTCCTCATCAAGAAGATGCGCGCCGATGCCGGCGTCGTCTTCCTGAAGAACAGCAGCAGCCAGGCCATCAGCATAGTGGCCGCCGAGGGTCTCGACCTCAGCGAAGACAACAAGTGCGGGGTCCTCGATCTATACTCGCGGATCGTTCCGTTGATGAACGGCAAGCCGCTCGTGCTTGAGCCCTTTCCCGACTCGGCGCGATTGGGTCTTGCGTGTGACACCCTCGCCGGAGTTCGCGGGCTGCTCTGCGCGCCGCTGGGCGTCAAGGGCCAGGCGCTGGGCGCAATCTGCCTGGTGTCGCACACAAGCGTGCCGTTCCCGAAGCCCTACGCCGAACTGCTGTCAACGATTTGCAATCAGTTGAGCGTCGCGCTGGATAATGCCCGGCTCTACGTAGAAACCCGGCGGTCCGCATCGCAGCTCTCCTTCGTCTACAACCTGGGCAACAACCTGATGACCTCGCTCGAGATGGACGAGTTGTTGGGCTACGCGGTGTTCACCGTCGGCAAGAGCCTCGAGTGCGACGTGTGCGCGGTGGTGGTCAGGTCGTCGGGTGAGAATGAAGACTTGATCTCAGCGTTTTACTCGAAGTCGCACGACCAGAACGCGGGAGAAAACGAGTGGTTCATTCCCGAACGGGTGAAGCGCTATCTCGACACCGCCGACGGCTCGCTTCGGCCTTCGATCGAGACCCGCGTCGCCGAACGGTTTCTGCGCGACCCTAAGATATCGATCGAGACAATCGTCCCGCTCGTCTTCGACGATTCGCTTCTCGGAATCCTGTTGACCGGTATGCACGCGGCGCGGCGCTTCAGCGACGATGACCAGCGGCTCCTGGGCGCGGTCGCCCAGCAGCTCAGCCTTGCGATACGCAACACCGAGTTGTACCAGCGTACGAAGGACACGTCGATCAATCTGGCGCTCGAAGTCTCAAAGCGCACAAAGGAGATCGAAGAGCAGAAGCGCTTTACCGAAAAGATAATCGATTCCCTTCCCGTCTCGCTCTACGTCGTGGATCGCGACATGCACATCGTCGCCTGGAACCGTAACCGCGAGGTCGGCGGGCGCGGGCTCACGCGTGAAGAGGTGCTCGGCCGCAACGTCTTCAACGTGCTCGCGCGCCAGCCTCGGCGAATGCTCGAAGAGGAATTCGTCGAAGTCTTCCGCACGGGAGAAATCGTGCGGATGGAGCAGGAATCGTGGGTCGACGGCCAGCAGAAGATCTGGACCATCAGCAAGATTCCCATGCGAGTCGACAACGCCGAGGTGAGCCACGTCATAACAGTCGGCGAGGACGTCACCGAGCAGAAGAAGATGAACGAAGCCGTCATCCACGCGGAAAAGCTGGCTTCCATCGGCAGGCTCGCCGCCGGCGTCGTCCACGAGCTTAACAACCCGCTGGCTACGATCGCGGCTTGTGCCGAGGCGCTCGCGACTCGCGTGGAGGATCCTCAGCAGGGCGCGATAGACAATGACTTCGGCGAATACCTTCGAATAATCAAAGACGAAGCGTTCCGGTGCAAGACGATAACCAACAGCCTGCTCGACTTTTCGCACCAGCGGCAGGCGGAGAAGATCTCAAGCGACATCAATCAGCTCATCGAACAGACCTTACAGCTCGTCAGACATCATCCGAAGCTCGGCAAGCTCCGAATCGTCATGGAGCTCGACCATTCGCTCATCCCCGCGTACGTCAACGAAGGCCAGATGAAGCAAGTCTTCATCGCGTTGATCTCGAACGCGTACGACGCGATGGATGGAATCGGGACCCTCACCGTACGAACGCGCTGGCACGATAGCGGCGACGAACCGCGGATATGCGCCGAGATAGCCGACACCGGCTGCGGGATACCTGCCGGGCACCTTCAGAAAATATTTGATCCATTCTTCACAACCAAACCGCTTGGCAGCGGCACCGGACTCGGGCTGTCGGTCTGTTACGGAATCGTATCGGAGCACGGGGGACGAATCGAAGTGGACACGGTTGAGGGTAAAGGGGCCACGTTCAGAATACTGCTTCCCGTTTCACCAGAAGTAGCGCAGCGGCAGGCACAACACACGCTACGAGAACAAGAATTGGAGAGTGCACTGTGAATCCAAACCCAAGCATGAAACTGCTTATAGCTGAGGACGAGAAGAACCTCGGTATCGTCCTTCAAAAAGAACTCTCGCGGCTCGGACATCAGGTAACCCTCGTCCACGACGGCGAGGCGGCATTGCGCGTTGCTCGAGAGAACGAGTTCGACGTCGCGCTGCTCGACATAATGATGCCGGTGGTCGGGGGCATCGAAGCGCTGCGCGAACTGCGCAAGCACGAGCAACCGCCTGAAGTGCTGATGATGACCGGGCACGCCACGGTCGAGACCGCGCTTCAAGCCATGAAGCTCGGCGCCTACGATTACCTCACCAAACCGTGCCACATTCGCGAGCTCGAGGCGATTCTCACCAAGGCGTATGAGAAGCGGCAGTTGAGAAACGAGAACCTAATTCTCCAGTCGCGGCTGACCTACAAGGAGAAGGCGCCCGAGATCATCGTCCGCAGCCAGAAGATGGTCGAGGTCATGTCGATGGTCAGGAAGGTCGCCCCGTCATCGGCGCTCGTTCTCATTGCCGGGGAATCGGGAACCGGCAAGGAACTGGTCGCCAATACGATCCACTTGTTCTCGAACCGCCACGCCGGGCCGTTCATCGACATAAGCTGCGCCGCGATTCAGGACACGCTTTTGGAGTCCGAGTTGTTTGGGTATGAACAGGGGGCATTCACCGGCGCTCGCAAGCGGAAGCTCGGATTGATGGAACTGGCCAATGGCGGGACGTTGTTCATGGATGAGATCGGCGAGATGAGCCTGACGCTGCAATCGAAGCTGCTGCGCGTGCTCGAGACCCGGTCGTTCTTCCGCGTCGGGGGCACGAAGAAGGTCGAGGTTGACGTGCGAGTCATCGCGGCGACGAATCGCGAACTCGATCAGTTTGCGGCCGAGGGCCGGTTCCGTTCGGACCTGCTCTTCCGCATCAACAACTTCACGATAAAACTGCCGTCCCTGCGCGAACGTCCCGAGGACATCCCTTCGCTGGCGGACCATTTTCTGGCGCGAGTCGAAGGCGGGACCCGCGCGTGGTTGAACCCGGACGCAATGCAGGTGTTGATGAACTACTCGTGGCCGGGCAACGTCCGCGAGCTTAGGAACGTGATCGAGCGCGCGGTGATCCTGGCGTCGAGCGAGGAGATCACGCCGGACGATCTGCCGATCGAGTTGAGGACCAATGTGCGGCTGAGTCCGGCTTCGAATAATGGCGACGACCATCAGCCGGGAAGCCTCGATGAGCTGAAGAAGAAACAGATAATCAACGTGCTTGAACAGACGGGATGGCATCAGGGCAAAGCGTCGGAGATTCTCGGCATATCGCCAAGCACGCTCTATCGCCAGTTGAAGTCTTATGGGCTTACGCGGACGAGGAGGATGCCGGAACACGCGATGTCAGGGCAGATGGATTGAGTGGCGTGACGTCAGAGCTCTCCTGCCGAGATGTGTATACAATGAAGTAACTGGGCGGCACGGGCGGGGAAGCTCACACTCCGCTGTTTGAGCGAAGCCAGATTGCGTTCTGCTTGTAGACCTCAACGGTCTCGCTTAACGTATTGTTCTTACATGTTTGGCGCAAATAAGAGAACCATCAGGATCGTGTGAAGTTTGCGTCATCCTTGCGGCAGTCGCCAGGAGTACACAGTACAAGCTTCAGCTTGACGTCTTTTGAGTGTTGCTTGCGCTTTAGCCGTCAAAGCGATATCCCACACTGCGCACGCTATTCGAATAGAGAGGCTGAACTGGTTGGGGATCGGTTCTGCACCGGCTATACCCCGCGGGGGAGTCCCTCGCTCATCCCTCCCTGCGTCATCTCGCAGTAGAGCCAGGCCCGCGCCGTGTTCCACTCGCGCTCGACTGTGGCATGTGACACGTGCAGGGCCTCCGCCGTCTCTTCGATGGTGAGTCCGCCGAAGAACCGCAGCTCCACGATCCGGCTTTTTCTTGGGTCGATGGCTTCCAGGCTCATCAGCGCCTCATCCAAGGCGATCACTTCCGCCGCTCGCGCCTTGGATACCACCGCCGCTTCGTCCAGCGACACCAGGAGCGTCTGGCCCTCGCGCTTGGCAGAGCGCCGGCGCTGGGCGTACGTGACCAGGATGCGACGCATCAACATGGCGCAGACGGCCAGGAACTGGACCCGATTCTGCCAATTCGCTTTCGTCTGATCGATGAGCCGGATATAGACCTCGTTGACCAGCGCCGTCGTTTGCAGCGTGTGGCCCGGTCGCTCGCGGCGCATGTACCGATGAGCCAGCCGGCGCAGCTCGTCATACACCAAAGGCATCAACTGGTCCAGCGCCGTTTGGTCTCCCCGGCTCCAGTCGATGAGCAGCTGAGTTATTTCTCCTGGCGATGGTTTCGTCATCGGCTGCCTATCTCTCCGCAGGCCATCTCCTGTTGCCCCCGATTATAAACAACTTTGACCAAATCCTGCCTGGCAGGCCGCTGAAAAAGTTGTTTCACTCTCCATCAACCCCGTGTTGGTGGTAACCCTGACTGACACCGAAAACAAGCCGCCCAAGGCTACTGGGCGATCTCCACCGACCCTGCGTCGGTGGAATCACGACTGATCGCTAAGCTAACTACCATCTCAGTCATGCCTCCGCCGACACAGGGTCGGTGGAGGGCAGCGGCTCGCACACACTCGTATAGCTCAACAGTCACCACACCACCAACGCTGGGTTGGTGGGGGCGCAGCAGGGTTTTTCAGCATCCTGCCAGGTGATCTCTCGAAAAGAACTTCGTCATGGCGTGAGGGAATTCTCCTGAAACTCTTGCGTTAGTAGATGGAGCAAGAGAGGTGGCGAAGCAGTTGGTTGGCAAGACCAATTCCACCCTTGTGAAACCCGGTGGCTGGCCAGCTTCAACCAGCGCCTCAAAGAATATAGAAGGAGGAATTATGAAATCCAGAAAGGCCACTATCCTGTTTGCGTCTCAAAGAATCTTTCGCCCCTTGTGAATTCCGGCGAAATCGGCCGTTACTAGGCCAAGGACAACAAACGGGGCGGGCCACATGGTGCTTCAGAGTCGTGGAGCGAAATTCGATTCCGGCCCCGATTCTCGTGGTCGATTCTGCCAAGCTGTTCGGACGGGGAACAGCAGAAATGTCAGACATGGGAGCGCTGGACCAGCCTTCTGATGGCGGCCGCACATCGCCGTGATGGCATCTCGAAATTGGGGTTAGCGGGACCGGAATTACATCCGTTTATTACGGAGAGGTGAATGAGACGGAATCTCGTCCCCCGATGATGGGATTCGAGCGAAATCGGCGCGTTACTAGGCGAGACACAAAAAAAACGTGCGCCCCACGAAGGATAGATCTGAGTGGGGGCAATGGTACTGGATTTCAAAGCAGGAGGTAAGAAGCAATGCGAGAGATAAGTTTGCGAACAATTAGCTTGAGGGGTTTAACCGTCCGCTGCCTGGCGGTGTCGGCGGCCGTCTTACTCCTGACTACTGCTTCATTCTTTAAGGGTAGAGCTTCTAACGATAGCTCCATCCACGCTCTGTTCAATCTTGACGCCCCTGCAGGAGGTCCCTTTCCGGCCGACCGGTTCACTGTGCGTGATCCGAGTCAAAACACCGGGCTTAGGGTCAACCTGCCAAAGCCGGACTGCTCCCAACGGACGTCGGACTGCGAAGACCTGGACGTCATTAACACGCTGGACGGGTTCAATCTGCAGCCGCGACTCTCCATTCCGTTTGACGGACCGATCGACGTTAACTCAGTCACTAGCCAGACAGTCTTTCTCGTTAGCCTGGGTGACATGCTCGATCCCAATGACCTGGGCGGCCGCCGTATCGGCATCAATCAGGTAGTGTGGGACCCGGCGACGAACACGCTTCACGTCGAGTCGGACGAACTCCTGGACCAGCATACGCGCTACGGGCTGATCGTTACCCGCGGCGTGCAGGATCAGAATGGTTCATCAGTTGAGGCGAGCGAAGCGTTTGAGCGATTCCGGCAAGAACTCAGCGAAGGCCAGCCGGGCGATCCTGGCTTGAAAAAATATCGGAAGAGGTTGCTCCAAGCTCTCGGCGCGGCGCGGAGAGCGGGCGTGCCCAAGAGCGAGGTCGTCAGCGCCAGTGTGTTCACCACGCATAGCGCGACAGCCATCCTGGAGAAGATCCGGGATCAGATCAAGGCGGCTACCCCTGCTCCCGCCGATTTCAACCTGGGACCCGGCGGGAGCCGGACGGTCTTTCCGCTCGATCAGGTCAATGGCATCACGTGGAACCAGCAGACGGGTGACAACCCGCCCAAGTTCACCGCAGTCCCGGTCGATGTGTCATTACCGCGGAACATCCCCGGTGCAGTGGGACAGGTTGCCTTCGGGAAGTACCTCTCACCCGACTATGAGGTACATCCTGGGGAGTTCATTCCGCCAGTGGACACACGCACTGGCGTGCCAGCCGTGCAAGGGGTGAACGAGATTTACTTTAATCTGTTCTTGCCTTCAGGCGCGATGCCTCCGGGTGGATGGCCCATAGCGATCTACGGTCATGGTGTCACTCTCAGCAAGGACGGCTTCTTGAGCCTAAACCATGTTGCCGCTTCGATGGCGGCGCAGGGCATCGCCACCATCGGGATCAACGCCGTCGGGCACGGCAGAGGCCCGCTGGGGACGCTGACGGTCAACGAGAGCAACGGCGTTTCGGTGACATTCCCCGCTGGCGGGCGCGGCATTAACCAGGACGGCAACGGCGAAATCGGCGCCAGCGAGGGCCTCCAGACTGCCCGGCCGCGGGCGATCATCTCTACGGGCGACGGTCTGCGGCAGACCGTTGCAGACCTCATGCAACTCGTCCGTGTTATCAAGGTCGGTATGGACGTGGACGGAGACGGACTACGGGACCTGAAACCCTCCCGTATTTACTATGTTGGATTCTCGATGGGCGGCTTCTACGGCACGCTCTTCCTCGCCGTCGAGCCGAATGTTCGGGCCGGAGTCCTCACCGTCGCCGGCGGCCCAGCCGCGAATCTCCTGTTTTCCCCCGGCAACCGGATTATCAATGGCCGTTTGCTAGCCACGCGAACCCCGTCGTTGATCAACTCGCCAGGGATCACCTACATTGAGGGAGTTGCCGTCGCACCTCCTCAATTCAACGAGAACATACCGCTCAGGAACGGCATGCCGCTGGCCGTCCGTCTGGCTGACGGAACCATCTCCCTTATTCAGTCGCCGATGATCAACACGGTCGCCGGAGCGATCGAGATCCAGGATTTCTTCGAAAAGCTGGAGTGGGTCATGCAGTCGGGCACTCCGGTCGCATACGCGCCGCACCTCCGGAAAGCTCCACTCGCCGGCGTGCCCGCCAAGTCGGTGATCGTTCAGTTCGCTAAAGGTGACCAAAGCGTGCCTAACCCGGCGACGACGGCATTGCTGCGCGCCGGTGACTTGACTGACCGCGCCACGTGCTACCGGCACGATCTCGCCTTTGCCGAAAACCCCGCGTTGCGGAAGGACCCGCACTCCTTCATGCCGCTGTTCACCATGTTCGGTGCGGTCTCCCTTGGCGCTCAGCAGCAGATTGCGGTCTTTTTCGCTTCCAAGGGCAAGATGGTTATCCACCCTGAACCGGCACGGTTCTTCCACGTGCCTATGGCCGATCCACTGCCGGAGGCCCTCAACTACATCCCGTGAGGGAACATGTTTTGACTAGTAGAAATGTCACAATCGGTCGCAACTGTGACATTGCTATTCAGTCGCGACAAGAACTCAGGCCTGCCCCTCTTTGGTGCTCTTTGGTGTTTTAGTAGTTGACCCTCTCTGATAATGAACCATCTGTGGCAGACCGATGCGCTGCAGCTCTGGATAGGATCCTGAGTATTATTGCCCTGACGCTGGCGGTGGCGATGTTGGTGCGCGGGATATAGTGCGGCTTCAGAAGTGTACGGCACGCCCGGCTGTGCTCGGACGAAGTCTCCTCTGGCGCCTCCCGACGTGTGTTCCACGGCTCGCGGCATGTGCCAGCGGTCACAGACTGTGGGGGGGCGCACAGGACTTACAATGTACCGTTTTTCTAGGGCTGCCCGTTCCCCTGCATCTCGGTTGACATAGAAAGGAGCAAGGTCATGGCTTATCAGTTGGTTATGAAAAAGAGCAGAGCGAAGACGAGCCTCATGCGGGGGCTGGCCATTGCGGCGTGCCTCAGTTTGTGGCTGCTTGGCGGGAGCTATGCGCCCGGCAGCGCGGCCAGCTCACAGATTAATTATCCGAAGACTGTTGACCCTTATGAGGTGATCGTCTACGAGCATTCGGACTTCGTTGGCGTGCACGTTTCCTTCCGCCTCGATCCGTCGTGGATGAGGCAGCGGCTGGTGCCCGATTTATCAGCGGTAACGGACGACAAACCCGCCGGCCAGGCTGGCTCGACGCCAGCCGTCGTCGGCGGCATCGGGGCCGCTTTGAATATGAACGACAGGATCTCTTCCATCCAGGTCGGCGAACGAGTAGGCGTTATTCTTTTCCAGCATCCTCATTTCATCGGTGCTTACGCCAAGCCGCATCTGGCTTCCAACAAGGATTTGCCAGTTTCCGGGGAGAATGACAATTGTTCGTCTCTGATAGTATTTAGCAAGGATGCTGGAGAACCACTTGGCGTATTCCTCGCGCATGAATTGTACAACGGCGCGTTCTTCCCCCTGCCCGAATCGTTGTTTGCAACTGAGATAAAGTACCCAACGATCCCTGACTTCATCGACAACGAGTCCGAATGGGTGCACCCATCTCACAAGAACATAGCGGTGACGCTTTGCGACGAAACCGGCTGCGCCGGCAAGTGCATTACCTTGCCTGGGGCAGGTGGTCCTTCAGCGGCGTGGTACGAGTTGAACAAGTACGGCTGGGACGAGATGGCATCCTCTCTCGAGATCCGATGGACCGGGCCTCCACCTCCACCTCCGCCAAAGGTCGGAGGTGCCGCCCCTGCCGGACAGCCCTCCTGGCAAGCTGGAGCGGCTAAGCCTGCCGGTCCTGCGCCTCCGAAAGTCGTAGGGGTCAGACCTATGGCAGGGGGATTAGAAGACAACACGGACCGGCCCGGTCTCGACTACAAGAGCTTCTGGGTGAGCGGCGGACCCGAAGATTGCCGCTATGCCTGCGAAGCCGACGTAGACTGCAAGGCCTTCACCTATGTTCGCGCAGGGGTGCAGGGGCCACAGGCGCGCTGCTATCTGAAATACAGTATCCCCAACGCCGTCCCGAATAAGGATTGCGTCTCAGGCGTCAGGTCGCCTCAAGCGGGACAGGCACCCGGTGAAGCCGGACCAGGTCCCGTGAAGCCCTCCCTGCCTGACATCTCAGGCAAATGGGACAGGTCTATAGGGGTGGCCTACGAGATCACTCAGAGCGGGAACCAGTTTAGCTGGAACGCGGCCAAGACCAGATGGGCAGCGGCACATTAACGGGGAATGGCCTCACCGCTTCGTGGTCTGGCCCGGGCGGCTCAGGTTCAGCTAAAGGAAAGATCACTGGGGTAAACGCCAATGGCAGAGCGATTCGCATTGATTGGGATAACGGGTGACCTTCTTCAGGTAGCCAGCCGTGTAACGTCGCGACTCGATGCGGACGGGGTTGTTCTGCCAGCGAGGTTTTCAATTCAGATCCTCAGAAAGGAGGTGACGTCATGTTAAATCGCATCACGAAAACGATTGCAAGAAGCAGGCCGATGCTCGCCGTGATTGCGGCTTGCGCGATTTATCTGCTTGCGGGCAGCTACCTGTGCGGCAGCAGCTCTGCAAAGACGTTTCTGCCGACTGAGCTTGCGGCGGGACAGGTCCGTGACATTTCAGGAAAATGGAGCAGCAATATCGGCGTTGACTATGAGATCACCCAGAGCGGAAACCAGTTTACCTGGTTTGCGGCCAAGATCAACCAGAAGGGCAGCGGCACTCTGTCACAGAGCGGCATTAGCGCTTCGTGGACTGACCCGGGCGGCTCAGGCTCGGCTAAAGGAAACATCACCGAGGTTGATTCTTCAGGAGCGGCAACTCGGATTGAGTGGGACAACGGCGTAGTCTTCTTCAGGAAGACGGGCAGCGCCTCCAGCCCCACTGCCCCCACTCCGCCGATTGTGCAAACCGACCCGACCGCAAAAGTGGCACCGCCCGGCTCAATTGGGCCGGCTGTGCCAAAGGGCGTAATAGACATTTCAGGCAAGTGGACGAGCACGACGGGGCAGGTCTATGAGATCACGCAGAACGGAGAGCAGTTCATCTGGTACGTGGCAGCGATAAATGAGAAGGGGAGCGGGACGCTCAAGGGGCAGAACATCACTGCGAGCTGGACCGGCAACACAGGTTCTGGATCAGCCCAGGGCGGAGTAGGGATTGACCCAAACGGCAAAGCCAATCGCATTGAGTGGGAAAACGGAGTGGTCTTGTCCCGAATATCCCTGGCGACGCCGGCAGGCGGATCAGCCGCAACGCCCATTAACATCCCCAATCCAAAGAGCCCCGCCGCAACGCCAATACCGATCCCGATGCCCGAAGCGGGAAAGCTGGGTCAGTTCCCCACCCCATCTGCTGCTGTGCTGAATCAGGTGACGACCCCGCCCACACGAACGACGATGCTCGACTCGCTCTTGGGCAATCCCGCGACTAAGGCCTCACTCGAAAGCGCCGCTGCCAGTGCGGGAAGGCAATTGGCCCAGTTGAAGACAGAGAGCCTGGATGGGACGCCGGTCGGGAATACAGTCCCTTCTGCCTTTGGAGCAGGTAAGACGCTGTCGGAGATTTGGAGCGCCCCGGTCCACTTCTCCCCAACCAAGCCGGGACCCATGTACCAGCAGGGCCAGACCGGTTACGCTGCGGGAAATACGAATGCTGGCGGCATCTTTATGACCACCAAGAATTCGTTGAACCTAATGTTGCAGAAAGATGTGCTTCTCCTCGGTAACGAAGGGCAGGTTTATCTGTATGCAGAGTTGCCTCCGGGCGGGGGGCAGTATCTGATTGCTGTCCAGGCCAGCTCCCTTTGGTCTAGCATCTCGGAGTATTTTCCGGTGAATCTAGTTGCGTTGGTGACATACGTTAACACGGCCGGGAAGGAGGAATATGTAAAGCTGACTCTTGCCCCGACAACAGATAAGTCCGGTCTGGTTGGTCTCTGCACCATTAAGCCGTTCAGGGACGAGGGGCCGGGGCCCGCCGAAATTGTATTCGGCATGCGCGCCGTCTCGATGAGACTGACTCTTCAGTTCAATAACCCTGTCGTCTTTGGCGGAGTTACGGTCAGCCGCCTGTGAGTAGCGCGGCGCCTGCTGCGGACACGTCTCGCTCGGGTGACCGCCCGAGATTATTGACGCGTTGAGACAGGCTAAACGGGAGGGGTGTATCATGAACGGAAGGCGGGACAAGACGTTGTCGGAGTGCTGGCCGAGAACCTGTACGATCGTGACATTGACTATCTGTCTGCTAAGCGTGAGCCCGCCTGGCAGCGCGGTGCGCTCGCAAGTCCGTCCTGACATTGGCCCAACTGAGGTCACAGTTCTTCGGGACCTGCAGTATGCCTCTTACCAGTTTGGCGGAGTCAGCAAGAAGCTTCTCCTCGACCTCTACCTTCCGCAAAGGACTGAGCAACCATCGCCGCTGATTATCTTCCTTCACGGCGGCGGGTGGTTCGAGGGCAGAAAGGACACTTGTCCTGGACGCTCTTTTGCGGCAAGAGGGTATGCCGTGGCCTGCGTCGGCTATCGTCTCGCAAACCACACGGCCGGCTGTCCAAAAGAACTCTCCTTTCCTGCACAGGTACATGACGTGAAAGCGGCAGTGCGGTGGCTGCGCAAACACGCTGGCAAATATGGGATCAATCCCAATCGCTTTGGCACGCTCGGCGCTTCCTCGGGTGGGCATCTAGCCGTGTTGCTCGGGGTATCGCCTGGAGTGGCTGACCTCGAAGGCACCGAGAACCTGGGGGTCTCCGATGAAGTGCAGGCAGTCGCCGACTGGTTCGCGCCAGTGGACGTCACGCGAGGCCCCCCAATCGTCTTCAACGACAATCCTTGCTCGACAAGCATTGCCACTCTGATTTCGAAATACGGCGGCGAGAGCACGCCGTATTTCTACTGGACGTTGGCGTGGGCGACTTTTCTGGGAGGTTCGTTAGCCGATCCGCCAGTGCTGAAACGAGCCCCTCGTGCCAGCCCTCTCACCTATATCGACAGCGGGGACCCACCGTTCCTCGTAATCCACGGCGAGGGCGATAACATGGTGCCCATCAACCAGAGCGAACTGCTCGTGGCAGCGTTGAGGAATGCTGGCGTTGGTGTCACCTTTGTCCGGCTCCCTGGCGTCGGGCATGGGTTCGCCGGTTCGCCAGGCTCGGGGCGGGAGGTTGATCCGGCCTTCTTTGAGCCGACGATCAAGTTCTTTGATGGCCGCCTGAGGAAGTTGATGAGATGAAGGTGCCGCATACGCGCCTCACCTCCGGAAAGCCCCGCTTGTCGGGGTGCCCGCCAAGTCGGTGATCGGTCAGTTCGCTAAAGGTGACCAAAGCGTGCCTAACCCAGCGACGACGGCAATGCTGCACGCGGGCGACTTGACGGACCGCGGGGTTTGCTACCGGCACGATCTCGCCTTTGCCGAAAATCCCGCGCTGCCGAAGAACCCGCACTCCTTCATGCCGCTGTTCACCATGTTCGGTGCGGTCTCCCTTGGCGCTCAGGAGCAGATTGCGGTCTTTTTCGCTTCCAAGGGCAAGATGATCATCCACCCGGAACCGGCGCGCTTCTTTGAGGTGCCTATGGTCGATCCACTGCCCGAGGCTCTCAACTACATCCCGTGAGGGCAAGCGCGTTTGAGATCAAGTAAGGGCTCTGACTTTTGCTTGACTGATCTAACAAAACATCTTCATAACGGCCTCCTTTTAAGGAGCCGTTATTATCCAAGCCACTCAGCGCCACCAGCCGATAGAAGACCTACGCCGACGTTTTGGAAGGGCGCTCGAAGAGGTGAGGTGACGAAGCGAGCCACATGCGGCGGAGCAGGTCTCGGAATCGTGGATCTGATCGCACCGCGTCAAACTCGGGCATCTGGCTGAGCCAGGGCAGCAACGCATCACGCTCGTCGTACGCTCTGTCGAGCCACTCGAAAACTTTGTCGTGCTCACCCAATCCCAGATAGATCAGCGCAAGCGCCGATGAGGGAACATATCGCTCCTTCGATAGCGTCTCCGATTCGTGGAGTATCTTCTCGGCTCTTTCTCGTTTGCCAGCCAGGCCGTAAACGTATCCGAGTGATTCAGCGGTCCAAGACATTCTTTCTGTTGTATCTATCGCCCTTTGAAGCGCCTCGATGGCCTCTTCGTACCTTCCTGCTTGTGCATATGTATACCCCATGTACAAGTGGGCCATGCCGCAGTGAGGGTCTAGATGAAGCGTCTTCCGCAGTTCTTCTATTGCCCGGCCGTATTCTCGGATCAGGTAGTACGTCCATCCCACATTGGCGTTGATGATGGGCGACAGGGGGTCGAAAAACTGCGCTTGTTTCGCCTCGCCGATGGCCTCATCAAATCGGCCCACTAAACTCAAGTAGTGAGCATACCAGAGGTGAGAGAGCGCATAACCGGGGGACAGTTCACTGGCTCGTTTGAATCCGCGCTCGGCGGCCGCCCAGTCCCAGTCGTAAAACAAGTTGACGAAAGCCGACGAGGCGTGAGCCTCGCCCAAGGTGTCATCAATCTCCAGAGCCTTGTGTGCCATTGCCCTCGCTCTGGGGAAGACATCCCCTGGAGCCATGAAGCCCCACACCCCCAGCGAATTGTATGTGTCAGCCAATCCCGTGTAGGCCGGCGCATAGAGCGGGTCCCTTTCGATCGCTTGCTGAAAGGATTCCTGGGCTTTTTGCATGAACCCTTCGTAGCGCCTGTGCCAGAAGTAACGGCCCTTGAGATACAGGTGATAGGCTTCCAAGTCCTCCGTGTACCGCTTTACCAGCGATGCCTTTTCCCGCCCCAACAGCTTGACCTTCAACCTCTCGAGTATCGCAAGCGAGATCTCATCCTGGATGGCGAACAGATCCTCCATCTGACGGTCGTACTGCTCTGACCACAGATGGTAGCCGTCCGCAGCATTGATCAGTTGAGCCGAGATGCGCACGCGGCTGGCAACCTTGCGTACGCTTCCTTCCACTACCCATCCGACGTTCAGCTTCCAGCCAATCTCACGCGCGTCCACAGACTGACCTTTGAACGAGAAAGACGAGCTATGAGCCACGACTCGGAGTTCCCTGACCTTGGTCAGCCCGTTGATGAGTTCTTCGGCCAGGCCGTCGCAGAGGTACTCGTTCTCTGGTTCGGCAGACAGGTTTACAAACGGCAGCACGGCTATAGCGTGCGTCCCGGTCTTCACAGGTTCGGGGGCTTGTGCGGCCGAGGCAATCTTTTCGACCTTGCCAATGAACTTGTACCCGACGCGCGGGATAGTCTTGAGGTATCGCGGATTGTGAGCCTCGTCCTGTAACGCCTGGCGCACTTCTGTGATGCAATGCGTAAGCACACCCTCCGTCACGGCCGTTTCCGCCCACAACCTTTCAAGCAATTCATCTTTTTCGACAAGGTGACCATGGCGCTCGACAAGGTATAGGAGAGTCTCAAAGGCTTTGGGTCGGAGAGGCACCTCCTCACCCTTTCGCCGTAGGCGGTGCTCGCTCGCTTCCAGGGTGAAGTCACCAAACCGATAGCTTTGCCCGCCATTAGGTGCCATGAGCCTGTCACGAACTTTGCAGAGTTTTTTCCGGGTTCTGTCAAGATCATCATACCACGTCCTGCTAATCTCATGAGTAATTGCGAGATCGAGATCGAATTCTCGCGAAGGCTCTCGCAATTGGACAATAAGAAAACCAAAGGCTGAGCCCGGTAATCAGCATGAATGAACGAAAGGAGAGCAGCTATGAAACTAAGAGCTTCTATAATCCTGCTGTTAGCACTCATACTTATGGGAAGCACAATCTCCCACAATGCATCAGCGGGTATCTCTAAACCGTCCGTGGAGACGCGACACCGGCCAAAGTTCCTGAGCGCCACCGGTCAGGAGTTCTTCGTCGGCGTGATCGACCCTGGTGAGATTTCCTGCCCAGGTGGTCCTTGCGGGCCAGGAAGTCGGATGAAGATCCGTGGACGAGTTTCGGAATACAACTATGTGCTGGAAGGGCCGGCTGCCGGTCTTTTTGGCCCAAGCGCAACGGCGACGCTGAACTGCAACCTTGACGAGAACATGACTGGCCCTTGCTGGGGCACTTTTGAGTGGCCCGCATCGGATGAAGAAAGATGGGAAGGCATCTGGTACGGTCCGTTTAATCTTGCGACCTTCGCCGGAAGCTACAAAGCAGCCGGGCACGGACACGGCGGACGTCTCGATGGTCTGAAACTGAAGATCGATGCGGAGTACCCGGGAGACAGGCCCTACCCTTACGGGAACGTCTCCCTAATGGTCTTCGATCCTCACGGGCGGCACCCCGGTCGGTGAGACTCACGCTCTACGGTTTGAGCGAGGCCAAGTTGCGCTCTACTCGTAGGGACGCAACGGCCTCGCTTAAAGCATTGTTCTTAGGTATGACCTCTGGAAGACCGAGCCGCTGCAATAGGGCTTGGAAGCGCGGGTCAGGATGCAAGCTCTCCCAATCCGGTTCTATCCCCACCCGGTGTAGATTTGGATCGCGCTCCTCGTAGGCCTTTTCAAGCCACTCGATGGCCTGCTCCGTCTCCTCAGCGTGAATATAAAACAGTGCGATAGAAGTCGGCGCGACATACCTTGCCTTCGATTGCGCTACCAGACTTTCGGCCCCCCGGCGCATGGCGCCCCTGTAGCCTGACTCCGCATAGCCCTGCTCGATGGCCTCCACGACTTCTTCATTCCCCAACAGCGAAAACATCGTCCGACATTCAGCCAACGCCTCCTCGTACCTCCCGTTGAGTTGGAACTCCTCAACCGAGGCAGCAACTAAAGCATTGAAAGGAGAAGAGGCTATGAACGCGAAGAGAGTACTTTGTACCGCAGCTATCGCCATATTTGTTGTGTCATCTGTCGCGGCCGTTCAGTCCAACGGGCCCAGCGGCCACAAGTCATTGGTTGGCGCCTGGAAAGTCAAGGTCATGCCGGGATGGATGCCTGACAATGTCGACCAACGTGCCGGGCGCAACCTCAGGCCATGAGGTCTGGGAGAGGATAGGCAAACGCCGTTTTGCACTCACCTTTGTGATGCTCTCGCAAGACCCAACTACGCCGTTCCAGAGTGTGAAAATCAGAGCGACGCTCAATCTGGACGCTGACGGCGATACAGTCTGCCGGTCCCTTCAGGGCAGACTTCCACGATCCTGCTGGGATTGCCCTTTTCTCAATGGAGGGGTCTGTTGAGGCAGTTCCCATCTACGTAGAGCCGCTCGAATGAACGTCGGGCGGCGCCCCACTCGTCAACCCTCTCCCCGCGAGCGGGGAGAGGGGCATGGGGTGAGGGGTCCTCCGGTTGTGTAGGCAGGCGTGAACAATCCCCGGGCTCCCGAAGCTGCGAAAGAATCGAAACGCAAAGACGCTAAGGTGCAAAGACGCAAAGGCGATAGAGCTGAAACCAGAGAAGACCGAACCAAGTCCTGCGAATTGCAGTGCTTACCACCAGCGCCGTAGCGACCGTGTTTCTGTTGACTTTGCGTCTTTGCGCCTTTGCGTTTTTTTTCACACCTTCTCCCGCCTGGGGTATTAAGCAGTTTCCCAGCGTCGAAGCTCTTGTTGCGGCTAAGCTGTGTTCATCTGCGTCCATCGGTGGTTTGTCAGCGTATTTATGAATTGCAGGTACTCAGCGACCGAACACCCACCAGGATTGAGTCACTGGCTGGTTCGAGGGGCCTTGAGATTCGCGCTCACTTCAATTTCTGGTATTCTCTGTTCGCTTCGATCAGGATGGGAATGTCCGGGTCGGCATCTTTCCACAAGGCGAAGAACTCTTGATATGCTTGGCGGCTTTTGACACGGTCGCCCGTGAGCGCCGCCGCCCGCGCCAGCCCCAGATGCGCAAGCACATACCAAGAAGAATAGAGATCCCAGCCCCGGTGATCGAGAATCTTTTGGAACTCGGCTGCTGCTTCCGTCCCTGCCCGCTTGCGCAGATAGGCTTGGCCGCGCAGATAGGGGGGCATCAACCAGCACGCGCCCTCATATGGAGTCACCACTTCCAATGATTGAATCGCCTGCTCGGCGTTCCCGCGCTGGAGTTCGATCGCCGCGCGAATTACCGGCAGGTAGATGGCGTTCACCAACGTGGCTTTCGGATACCGCCTCGCCAGCTCGTCGACCAACTTCTGCGCCTCGGTGATGTCACCGCACAAAGCCAGCGCGTAGGCCACACTCGGGAGCATTGGAATGTAGCCCTGCACAAAACTAGCCCGCGAGAGTGCCAGAGCCTGTGCCCTCTGTCTGGCTTGCTCGCACAAACCACAGCTTGCTTCATTCACCATCTGAGCGGCCACAAAAAAAGCGGCCAGGTCTTTGAAATTACGCCGGACCGCCAACTCTACAGCTTGGCGCGAGAAACGTCGCGCCTGGCGCAACTGGCCCGCGCTCGCCGCTGTCCTGCTTTGCAGGTGGAGCGACCGGTACTCGCTCGAATGGCTTTCCAGCCAATCAAGCTGTTGCCTCATCGCGGCGGTGTCACCCTGAATAGAAGCTATGAAATAGCGGTTGATGTGCAAGAGCATATTGTCACGCTTCTGCTGAAACATCTCCTCAATCGTCGCTTTGGCCTCGTCGAAACGATTGAGACGATAGAGAGCAGACGACAGATAAAAACGGGGATTGTAATTCGGAGTGAGGCGCATGGCCTCGCGCGCCTCGTCCACTGCCTTCTCGAATTTCCCGATTGGGAGGTACCACATAGCCAGAGCACCGGTCGGGACAGTGTCTCGCGGATAGACCTGCTTCCACACTTCGAACGTTTCGATGGCCTTGTCTATTTCTCCGGTCGCATATAAGTAGTAGGTGCCGGCGATGCGGAACTTTTCGCGCTCCGTCACGCGCTCCCGCAAAGCAAAGGCTTTCTCCGCAGCCGTAGCCGCCCGCTCTGCTTGGCCGGTATTGCTGTAGAGATCTGATAGTACGCTGTAGGCGAGCGCGAAATTCGGATCCAACTCTGTCGCGCGTTCAAAAAACGGTATGGCTTCAAGGTAACTCCCGAATCTCTCCCCTCCCAGCGAATAGGCTTTGAGCGCCTCCAGCGATGAGGTCGTCGCCTGGGCAAGCTGGATGTCGAACTTCTGAATCGATCGGAGCGATTCGCCCAGCTTCGGGCGCAACGCGGAGGCGGCCTGCCCCAGCGACTGCAAGACCTGCTCTTTGGAAGCAGCTTCGGTCTGTTGGCGCGCCATCACCTCTCCGGTCTGCGCGTTGACGGCCTCCAGCGTCAGCACATAGCGACTCCCGAGGCTGGCAATCGAGCCGACAATCATCGCCTTGAGTCCCTGCCGCTGGCAGATCTCGCGGCCGACGTCCCGCGTCAGGTGCTCATCAGCCGGGCGGCCCATCAAGCGCAATGCCTCGCGTACGCGCTCGTCAGGGAAGATATTCAAAAACGGGGTCTGTCCCAAGTGCACCGCCAAGCCCTGTTTGAGTGTGCCGTCAAATGCCGGATCGCCGGTCGTGTTTACGAAATCGGCCAGCAGAATCGTATCCTGCTCGGTCAACACCGGCGCGCGGGGGAAGTAGAAGAACAGGGCAGCGGCGATGACGAGCGCGACCACTGTGATGAGCGCACCACGCGCATGATGTTTGATCTGGCTGAGAAGATACTCCGCGCTGGCGGTCGGGCGGGCGGCGCGCTCGCCTGAGTCCAGATCGCGCTTGAGATTCCTCAAATCAGTCAGTAGCTCGTGCGCTGACTGATAGCGCCGCTCCCGGTCCTTCTCCAGGCACCTGCCTATAATGCGCTCCAACTTGGCGGGCGCGCGCGCGTTCAATCGCGCAATCGCCTCTGGTTCCGCGTGGATGACTTGATCGAGTGTCTCGCCAGTGGTGGTCCCGGCGAATGGCCGTCGGCCCGTGGTCATCTCATACGTCACCACGCCCAAGCTGAAGAGGTCGGTGCGGTCGTCCACCTCATGCCCCAATGCCTGCTCCGGGCTCATGTACGCCACCGTGCCCATCACCACACCCGGTTCGGTTTCCGTTTGGATGGAGATGTCGCTTCCAATCCTCTGCTCCTCGCGTCGGGTCATCTTCGCCAGTCCAAAGTCCAGCACCTTCGCTTGACCGCGAGGCGTGATCATGATGTTCGAGGGTTTGATGTCCCGGTGCGCGATGCCTTTGGCGTGCGCTTCATCCAAGGCGTCGGCTACCTGCGCGGCGATGTCAAGGATTTCAGTGGTTTCCAGCGGTTGCCCGTTGATCTTGGCCTCCAGCGTCTGTCCCTCGACATATTCCATCGCGATGTACGTGGTCCCCTCCGCTTTTCCGATGTCATAGATCGTGGCCACGTTCGGATGACTCAACGCCGACGCCGCCCGCGCCTCCTGATGGAAGCGTCGCATTCGGTCTTTGTCGTTGGTGAAATAGTCAGGCAGCACTTTCAACGCCGCGCTGCGCCCGAGCCGGTTATCCCGGGCCAGGTAAACATCGCCCATCCCGCCCGCGCCCAACTGGCGCACGATCTGGTAGGGGCCGATGGTGGCCCCTACCGCCCATCGAGCGTCCTCTTGGGCTATCAACTCCGCCGCCACCTCAGCCACTGGAGCCCGGAGGAAACTTCCCGCCTGCTCGTGCGCCTGAAGCATCGCCTCGACTTTGTCACGCAGGGCCTCGTCGCCGGCGCAGGCGTCGGTTAAAAAGGCGCCGCGCTGCTCCGGCTCACGCGCCAGCGCCGATTGAAACACCTGCTCGATTTGTTGCCACCGTTCCGGGGTCATACGATTTCGGAATTCGAAGTTCGGAGTTCTTAAGGACGCCTTATTATATCGCGGGCCCCTTTCGCCAGCGAGCGGTGGTGGGCCGGTGGCCTGGGCCCAGGGTCAGGGCGAGAAGTTGATCCCGCGTTCCTCGAGCCGACGATCAAGTTCTTTGACGCACGCCTCAAGAACTAACCTGTGATGATGAGTCCGCAACTCGAGAAGCCATCGAAGGTCCCGGTGGTCGGTGGTGCCAAGACTTGCGAAGCTTGTGTGGGCCGCCAAGACCGGCTTCAATCTTTCGGTCTCGCGCATTAAATACAGCAGTATCTGTTTGCCACTTCGATCTCACGACCCGGATCGCGCTATCCTCACAAGGCGGAAACTCGGTCGGTAGTGAGGCTTGAACGTCAACGCCGGGCAACGCGCGAGCTTAGGAACCCGATCGAGCGCGCGGTGATCCTGGCGTCGAGCGAGGAGATCACGCCGGACGATCTGCCGATCGAGTTGAGGACCAATGTGCGGCTGAGTCCGGCTTCGAATAACGGCGACGACCATCAGCCGGGGAGTCTTGATGAACTGAAGAAAAAACAGATAATCAACGTGCTGGAACAGACGGGATGGCAAGGCAAGGCGTCGGAGATTCTGGGAATCTCGCCGAGCACGACTCTATCGCCAGTTGAAGTCTTACGGTCTGACGCGGACGAGGAGAATGCCCGAACACGCGATGTCAGGGCATATGGACTGAGCACCCAGGGCGGAGAGTTCGCCCCATCGTTGAGTTGACCGAACGCCGGGCGCGCTATGCACAGAGAGCGCATCGAGCACTCTGGTCGAGCGCATTGTCGACGCATACATGGATGTATCCGCAAAGTGGTTCGTCTGCGGCGTCAGAAGCAAGACAACTCGTAACCCCAAGCGGATCCGTCGCCCCAATCGGATCGTTCTGAACATAACTACATCGATTCCGGCTTGCGCCCTCTCGGCCAAGGGGAGGATCAACGCGCAGAAATCGACCCGTCGTGGGCACGTACTGCCCGTTTGGTGCGTTAGCAGTGCCAATGTCAGCGTCCCGTGCGTATGATGTGAAGTGATGTTTTTCCTAACTGCCGGAACCCGCGAAATCCTCACCGAAAGCCAAGTGTTATTGGCTGCCTACGACGTTGCCATTCACATCCACTGACAGCGGGTCTTGATACGCCGCTCGATCGACGTCGATTCAGTCCAAGCCGATTGTTCTATCGCCTCCTTCGCGATTCGAGAATCGCGTCGATAGGTGCTGGACAACTGCCTTCTGATGAGTGACGCTCCTCTGCTTTTACCGATCTCGTTGGGTTGATTCTCCGCGGGCTCTCGGTACGGTCCAAATAGTCTCGGGGGATCTGAATGATCTCAGTGCTAATTGGCGTCTATTAAGGATAGGAAAGTGAATCTCAGTGCCTGGGTGAGGAGGTAATGATGATACGACGCAGAGTACTTGTTCTGGGCTTCCTGCTCGTTTTGTGCTTCACGCAGAGACCCCTTACGGTTTCCGGATCATCCCCTTCAACAGTTGCAGACGCGTGGAAGGCCTGGGGGAACAACAACCAAAAACAGGTTGAAACGATACTGTTGGACGCTGTCACAAAGAACCCGGCTGACATACGCGCCAACCTCGGGCTGGCATATCTCTACTCACTGCAGGGAAAGAATGAAGAATCCTGGAATGCCTTCAGGAGGGTCTTGGAGGGCGAACAGAATTATTATCCCTATGTATACGCGGTGATGTCGACCGAGAGGATGCGAACCGCCTTGAAGAAGTCGGATTCCGGCGCGGTTGTGCTCCTCGAAAAGCTGAGCCAGAGCGCCGATTCGACAGGCGTCCTCAAAGCGATGGCATGTGAGATGCTCGGCCAGTACTACCAGCAGAGGGGCGACTTGGCGAACTCGAACCATTATTACAGCCAGATGAACGCTATAACGGATTGGCTCGTGATCGGTCCTTTTGACAACGTCTCCGCTTCCGGTCATGAGAAGGCATTTCCCCCCGAAAATGAGTTCAATGTTTCAAAGACCTATCGGGGAAAAGCTGACATTTCGGCGAAGTGGTTCAAGCTTGCGGCCGTCAAGAACGATCGTTGGATTGAGTTCACTCGTTACTTCGCCCAGGTTCGGTCGGTCTTCTATGCGAACAACTTCGTCTTCTCGCCCGCGAAGCAGACTGTGCAGATCCGGATCGGCACATCGGGCTCGACTAAGGTCTTTCTGAACGACGAGCTGATAATCGAATCTGACGAGGAAACAAACAACGATCTGGATACCTTTATCGTCTCTACGGAGCTTCAAGAAGGATGGAACAGGGTGCTCATCAAGTGCGGTTATTCGGAGATTCGGTTGTGCAACTTTCTGGCGCGCATAACGGACGAGCGTGGCGAACCTGTCAGAGGATTGCAGTTTGGCACCGATGCAAAGCCCTACAAGTCGCGACCCGGAGCACCCAACAGACCGGTGGAGAACTTTGCAGAATCTTTCTTCAAGGCCAGAGTCAAGGATAGTCCGGACCATTTCGAAAACTACCTGCTGCTTGCCGACTGTTATCTGCGAAACGACAAGGCCGCTGATGCGGAATCGGTGCTGCGTGAGGCGCTGAGGTACTATCCGAACTGCGCAGTTTTCCATCATCAAATGGTCGAGGCATACTTCAGCGGCAGGAAACACGACGAGGCGGCGACCACGATCGAGAAGATATGCGCGATCGACTCGAATGTCCCCAAGGCAATTGAGTACAAGTTCAACGAATATCTCCAAAACGAGGAATATGATAAGGCTGAGGAGCTGATGAACCGCGTAGAGAAGGCGATGCCCGGGTCCGAACAGGCGTATGAGATGCAGTTAGGCTTTTATGCCAACAAGGAGCAGGTCGATAAGTTGATCGAGCTGGCGAGAGAGTCTTATGCGCGATATCCGGGCAATTTTGCGTTCGCCTACATTCAGAGCGCCATCGAGTTCCAGACGAGTCGCAAATACGACCGAGCGATAGCCGTCATCGAAGATTACCTTCGACGTGAGTACAGCGAGGCAGCGCTATCGACTCTGGCAAACTACTACCTGCAAGCGTCGGACATCAAAAAGTGGCAGGAGACCATGGGAAAGATCATCGAGATAGACCCCGCATCGACAACGACACACTTCCAAATGGCCGCCGTCTATTATTCTCTTCAACAGTACGAAAACGCCGAAAAGAGGCTGAAGGAAGCCATCGAGTTGTGTCCCAACAACTCGACGTTCTGGTCGAAGGTCGGAGAGATTCATCGGATCAAGAAGCAGGATGGCCTCTCCGCAAAAGCGTACCGCGAAGCCCTGACATATGATCCGCGCGACTACGATGCCAGGCGCGCGCTGCGGGAGCTCGAAGGCAAGAAGCCGGTCTTCGCTCCGTTCGAGACCGCCGACATTGCGGCACTCATAAGGAATTCGCCGGACGCAAAAGCCTATCCTGAGGATAGCGGAATTGTGCTTCTGCGGGACGAGAAGAGGGTCGTATATGATCGGGGCGCCTCCGAGTCTTCCGCAGAGTTGCTGGTGAAGGTTTTCAACAAGAGCGGAATTGACGAGTTCAAAGAGTACTGGATCCCTTTCGGTCCGTACACCGAGAGCTTGAACGTTGAGAAAGCCGTCGTGATCAAGAAGGATGGTTCGGAGGTGAAGGCCGATGTTGATACCAGTCACATCGTGTTTAAAGCACTGGAAGAGTCGGATCACATCTACCTGAAGTGGAGCATCAAGAATCTGTACAGCGGCAGCATATCGCAACACGTTTGGGACACCTTCCATTTCAGCCATTACTATCCGGCCAAGACGATCAGGTACTCTCTGCTCGCGCCGGAGGATTTTAAGTTCCAGTGGAAGGCGCAGAACATGCCCGAGCAACCCCTTCAGAGGCGAACCGAAGACGGCGTGCTCTACCAGTGGGCGTTAACGGACGAGCCCGCCATTCGATACGAGGCCGCAATGCCCTCCCTGGAAGATGTGGGCAAGGTTCTCTACATCTCGAGCGTAGCCGACTGGCAGACCGTCGTGAACTGGTATTCCGATCTGGCTCGAAGCAAGACCAAGCGCCCATATGAAGTGAAAGAACAGGTGCAGGAGTTGTTAAAAGGCGAAGAGAACCTCTCGAGTGAACGGAAGATCGAAGTGATCTACACTTTCATAACTGAAAACATCAGGTACAGCAGCGTCCCGTTCCGCCAGTCAGCACTGGCGCCCCAGAAAGCGCGCGACGTCCTGGTGAACAAAATAGGTGATTGCAAGGACTTGGCGACCCTTTGCATCGCGATGCTGGCTGAGGCCGGCATCAAGGCGTACTACGTCCTTGTAAACACGCGGGACGCGGGCGCCAACAAGAACGCTTTGCCGGCTATCCCTTTCAACCACTGCATCGTCGCGGTCGAGACCGACGCCGGGCTCAAGTACCTGGACCTGACCGCCTACAACTATCCATTCGGAGCCATACCCACCTCGGACCTTGGCGCCTCTTCCTTGTTGATCAAGCCGGGCGTCAAGGCCCCGGCGTACATCCCGTGCGACGGGTTCGCTCCGCGGCGAATAACCTGGCGAACCAAAGCCGACATACTCGAGGACTCCAGCCTTTCAGTCCGGCAAGATGTGGTCGCCGAAGGCGCGACTGCTGCCAGTCTGCGCGAGGGGTACCGGAACAAAGGCCAGAGTGAGCGCGAGAAGACAGCGACCGAGTGGCTGGGCACTGTGTTCCCCAATCTTAAATTGACCCGGTTGGAGTTGGATGGGATTGATGAGCTCACCCCACAAGTAAAACTCAGGTGCAATTTCGTCGTGCCGACATACGTGGGTGAGGCTGGCCAGTTTAAGCTCCTGAAACTCCCGTGGGTCGAAAGTCTGGAAGCAAGCTCCGCGTTGTCATATGAGTCCCGCAAGTTCCCATTCTTCTACTGGCCGTGGGCGGACACGATAGTCGAAGAGGTAGTAGTTAAGTTGCCGAACGGCTACGAGCTCGTAGAGATGCCATCCAACGTGACCCTGACTTCGTCCGTCGCGGATTACTCGCTGACCTTCACCTTTTCACAGGGCATCATCACTGCGAGAAGGCAGGTAACCAATAAGAAGGCGCTTGTCGCGCCCGACGAGTACCAGGAATTCAAGAAATTCTTCGCCAGCGTGATCAAGGAGGATGACAGACAGCTTCTCATCAGAAAGACTGCGACCAACAGGTGAATCTTGATGGCTCCGGGGAACGAGGCGGGACGGAGGTGACGCATCGCCGCTGCGCGAACGTCCCGCGGACGTCCCGTCGCTTGCGGAACAAAGAAGAAACAGATAATCATCGTGCTTGAACAGACGGGATGGCATCAGGGCAAAGCGTCGGAGATTCTGGGAATCTCGCCGAGCACGCTCTATCGCCAATTGAAGTCTTACGGGCTGACGCGCACGAGGAGGATGCCCGAACACGCCATGTCAGGGCGAGTGGATTGAGTTGGGCTTGTCTCAGGCGTCGCGAAATGCTTGTGATTGACCCTGCGTGCGTTTGAATCAGACTGAGCACGACAGCATGCACCACGTTACCGCCACCCACCTTCCGTCGCATCGCTGGTTGGACGATCCGTACACTCTTCTAGCGTCTTCACGATCCCATGATTTGTTTACAAAGAACCTTAACTGAAACCCTATTGTCGTCTGCAAATTCCCTTGTGACCGGACTTCACCCCTTCACCAACTCATATGTACCAGATCTTTGGCGGATCGGTCCGGTTTAGGCGCACGATTACCGTTTTGGATGCTGCTCCGATGCCCACGTGAGATCATCGAACAACTCAATATATGAAGTATCGCCCGAAATCTGACGAAACGATCAGTATTGGGTTGAGAGGTTCATTCCCTGGCAAACGCCACCCCAATGAAGTGGGCGAACCTCAACTCAGCGCCTCTTTTATCACCGCTCGCGGTGATAAGAAAGATCGCGGCATTCACGCGAGAGTTACGGGCCCTCGGCTTTACTCTTGCTTATGACTAGCCATCACTAAGCCTGGGAGCCCCCAGCTCGGCGCGAAGTTGATCGGTCCCGAGCGGCATCCTCACCGCAAGCGTGGGGAGAGGCGTTCACCGTTGATCCCGTCCCGCCGCAGATTCTCCCTTTGCCTCCTCCTTGTTCCAATCTGGCGGCTCGACTGCCAGCAGATGGTGCACGAAAAAGTCATACATCAATCGTTGCCCGTACGCGCCGCCCGCACCGTGCCCGCCACCTGGCACGTAAAGCAAATCAAACTTCTTGTTGGCCTTGATGAGCTGGTTCACTACCTGCAACGTCGAAGCCGGATCGACATTCGTGTCCATCTCTCCAAGCACGAGCAGCAAGTCGCCTTGCAGCTTGTGAGCGTTATCCACGTTCGACGACGCCGAATAATGTGGCCCCACCGGCCATCCCATCCATTGCTCGTTCCACCAAATCTTGTCCATCCGGTTGTCGTGACAACCCGAATTCGATACCGCCGCTTTGTAGAACTCGGGATGAAACAACAATGCCCCCATCGAGTTCTGGCCGCCCGCCGACGTGCCGTAGATTCCGACGCGCGTGATGTCGTAGTAGGGATACTTCGCGGCCACGGCCTTGTGCCACGCGATTCGGTCGGCGAAGCCGGCGTCGCCCAGGTTCTTCCAAGCCACGTCGTGAAACACCTTCGACCTGTTGTTCGTGCCCATGCCGTCGATCTGAACGACGATGAATCCCAACTCCGCAAGCGATTGCATCGCGTTGTACGCGCTGAATGTTTTGGGAACGAACGAGCCTTGAGGACCGGCGTAGATGTTCTCGATGACCGGGTATTTCTTCGACGGGTCGAGACCGGCCGGTCGAACGATGATTCCCCAGATGTCGGTCTTGCCGTCTCGCCCGGGAGCGGTGAAGACTTCGGGGGCGCGCCAGCCCGCGGCGATCAACTCGCTGACATCGACCTTCTCAAGTTCGAGCAACACCTTTCGATCTTCTGTTCGGCGAAGCTCGGACACGGTCCCCGCGTCGACGCGCGACCAGGTATCGACGTAGTGCTTCAGATCGGACGAGAACGCGACGGTGTGATTGGCGTCGGCTTCGGTGAACGCCGTGAGGTTGCCGCCGTCGAAATCGATTCTGTAGAAGTGAGTGAAGTACGGGTCCTTGCCCGGATACATACCGCTCGCCTGAAACCAGATTTGGCGTTTGGCTTCATCGACCTTTTCGACTGCCCGGACTACCCAGTTGCCCTTCGTGATCTGGTTCTTGAGCTTGCCCGTCGCGCCGTCATACAAGTAGAGGTGATTCCATCCGTCGCGTTCCGACGCCCAGATGATCTCCCTGCCATCGCTCAGGTCATAGCGATACTTCTTTCCGGTGTCGCGCGGGTTCGGGATCAGAGGGCGGTAGTCGATGAACGTGGAACTCTCTTCCGAGATCACGGTCCGAGGTTTTCCCGTCGCCGCCTCGACTTCGATGATTCGGTACACCTGATGACCCCGCTGGTTGTACTCAAAGGTGAAAGCGCGGCTGTCTTTCCGCCAGACTAGGGTCGACAGGCTATAGGGATTGGGAAAGAGGCCGTTCTCGATGTTGATTTGTCTTTTCGCGGCGATATCAAAGAGCACGGGATGCGCGACGTTCAGAACATCTCCGGGTTTAGCGTAGTCCCGCTGCGAGTGTTTCGGCTGCACCTGATCGGCCGGCGACGATTCGACGTAGTGGACCTGACGGCGGTAGCCGGGGCGCACCCGATACGCGGCCACGTACTTTGAATCAGGCGACCAGGCGATCGAAGCAAGCGTGTAGTAGTTCCCTTCCGAACCGTCGTAGCTCAGCGGCGAAGCGTCGGTCTTTCCTTTGGGCCGGATGAAGACGTTGTAATTCTGAATGAGGGCTTCCCACTTGCCATCTGGGGAGACCGCGCGATCCGGGAGTTGTTCCGAGGTCTGACCCACGCCTCGACCTTGAGCGCCGCCACGCTGCTGCTGTCCTTGCGGTGAGAGGCCCGCGACGCCGTCATACACGTCGTTGCCAAACTCGGCAGGATTCTCTTCGAGGCCATCGTAGGGTCCTCCGGGGCGCTGTGGTCCTCGCGGGGCGGCGCCGAGCTTCTTGCATTCATAGCTCGCAAGGTCACACTTCCAGGTCCAGGCCGCCGCGACGAATTCAATCGCCCGATCCTCGTCAACGAACGTGATGGAGGGAAACGGCAGAGTCACTGCGGTGTACTTCTCGCCGGTAGCGGTTGAGAGCGACGCCGACAACCTTTCGTGGTCAAAGGCCGGCTGCTTTGCGAGCGTCGCGCCGTCTACGAGGACAAACTGGTTGCCGCCCTTTACCGATTTGCGATACCAGAAGCGGCTCGTGGTCCCGATCCAGTTCGCTCGCTCGGGGACGTTGATCGCAAGCCCCTGAAACTTGTCACGTAGCTTGTTCGCCCGTTCATAGTCGGCCCGCGTGCCTTGTGCGCAAACGGTCGCCGGTAACAGTAACAGGCAAGCGAGAACCGCTCGCCCGCGAAGTGCGTGCAGTTTCATGATGTCTCCTTGAAGTGCTCGACGGCCGGTGTCCTTTATTTCTTTCTCCACTTCTCGAACCACCCTCGCAGAAACAGTATCTGCTGAAGCCGGTTCGACGGATGCCGCGGCACGAAATTGAAGCCGTGATACTCATCCGCTATCCGCACCATCACCGTCGGCACTTTGCGCATCTTCAGCGCCCGGTAGTACTGCTCGGTTTGCTCCATCGGCGTGCGCAAATCGAGATCCCCCGTCATCAGCATCGTCGGCGTCGTCACGTTGCCCACATAAGTGATCGGCGACCGCCGCAGGTGCTCCGAAGGGTCCTCCCACGGCAGCTTCTTGAAGTTGTAATACCACGACGAGCCGTCCGTCGTCCCAACGAAGCTGTACCAGTTGATCACCGGCTTCATTACTACCGCCGCCGCGAACCGATTCGTGTGGCCGACGATCCACGACGACAGCACTCCGCCGCCGCTCCCGCCGCAGACGAACAGGTTGCGCTCGTCGATGAAACCCTTCTTGATCACCGCGTCAACGCCGTTCATCAAGTCGTCGTAGTCCTCGCCCGGGTAGTTGTTCTTGATCGCGTTGCCGAACTCGTAACCATAGCCGGTCGAGCCGCGCGGGTTCGTGTACAACACGACGTAGCCTTCGGCCGCGTGGTTCTGAAACTCGAAGTTGAACCCAACGCCGTACATCGAATGCGGGCCGCCGTGAATATAGAGCATCAGCGGGTACTTCTTCGATGCATCGAAGTCGGGCGGCTTGATGATCCAGCCTTGAATCTTCTTGCCGCCGACCGAGTCATACCAAACCTCTTCGGTCGCGCCGATCTTGCGGCCTTCGAGCAAGTCGTCGTTCACGCCGGTCAGCCGCTTCGGCGCGGGACTCTTGGCGCTGAAGACTACGACGTCGCCCGGTTCAGTCGGACTCGAGAGCACGCCAGCCATCAAACCGTTTTTCGCCGCCGACGAGACCTGCAACTGGTGATTGCCCTGGGTGACCTGACGCGGGCCGGTTCCAGTCATGGGCATGAAGTAGAGATTGTTGGTCCCGCGGTCTTCCGTGGTGAAGTAGACTCCGCTGCCATCCGTCGCCCAAAACAAGCCGCCGGGCGCGCGGTCGAAACCATCGGTGAGCGTCCGTTTGCCGCTGCCATCGATGTTCATGACGGCGAGCTTCGCGACCGTGTAGGTGTCGTCGGTCTGGTCAAATCCCGTGTAGGCGATCAGCTTGCCGTCAGGCGAGACCGTCGGGTTCGTATCGGGCCCGTTGCGATCGGTCAGCGCGCGAATCTGATCGTCGCCGAGAGTGAGCGAGTAGATCTCGCCGCCGCCGCGAAGATACTCAGCATCGGGTTTTCGCACGGCGCTGAAGATCACGGACTGAGAATCCGGCGTCCATTCCACGCCGCCGTGATTGTAGTCGCCGTCGGTCAACTGCCGCGGCGTGCCCCCGGTGTCGGGTATCACGAAGATGTGCATGTAGCCCTCAGGCCTGTAGCCGGAGCCATCCGCGCGATAATCGAGCTTATCGATCACCTTCGGCGGATCGATCCACTTTGCGCCCGCGGGCCGCGCCGGCAACTTGACGGTGAAACTCGGGGTCGCGGGTACGACCATGTTGAAGGCGATCCGCTTACCATCGGGCGACCACTGGATGTTGCTCGGGCCGCGCTCGAGGCGAGTCAACTGAGTCTCTTCGCCGGTGTCCATCCACTTGGCCCATATCTGCGCGCCGCTGGGTTGGCCGGGCGCGACGTAGGCGATGCGCTTGCCGTCTGGCGACCATTGAGGCGATCCGCCTTTGACGAGGAACCGGTTCTTGCTGCCGTCCGAGTTCATGATCCACACATCGCTTTCGAATCGGTCGTTGACCTTGTCGGCCCAGCGTCGGGTGTAGACGATCTGCGCGCCATCGGGAGAGATCTGGGGCGACGCGACGTATTCCCAATCGAGGAACAGGTCGATGGTCAGCCGGTCTCGGTTGTTGGCCCACACCCCGGCCGCCATCGCGACCATCACGGCGAATGAGATAAGCACATTTCGTTGTCGCATTGGGAGACTCCTGTGTAGCTGGTCTTTCAATCCACTGGTGGGTGAACGCGTATGTGAGAGCTTCGTTCGCGAGAAGGGCATTCTATGTTGTCTCAAAATTTCGGGTCAAGCTGGGATTTAACCGCCAAGACGCCAAGAACGCCAAGAATGCGCAAGGCCAAGTGATGGGCAAAGTGATGGAAGGGTTCGATTCTCAGGCGGATGTTCAAGATGAAGTCAAAATCTCCCATTCACTCCATTGCTTACTTTCCGCTCTTGGCGTCTTGGCGGTTAAACCTCCGCTTGATCATCGCGCCCACAATCAGTCAGAGTATGTCTCTTGTTGAAGGGAGGCCGAACCATGCAACATTCGGAAGGGTTCTTAGAGCTCGTCAACGAAGCCAAGAGCCGCGTCCGCGAAACGACGCCTGAGGCAGTCCGGCGCAGGCAAGAGGCGGGCGAGAGGTTTCACTTCGTTGACGTGCGCGAGGACAACGAGTGGGAACGCGGCCACGCGCGCGGAGCGATTCATCTAGGCAAGGGCATCATCGAACGCGATATCGAGACGACCATTCCCGATCACGACGCGGAAATAATCCTCTACTGTGGAGGCGGGTACAGGAGCGCGCTCGCGGCGGATGCGCTGCAGCGGATGGGCTACAAGAATCCGGTCTCGATGGATGGGGGGTGGAAGCGCTGGGGCGAGCTTGGATATCCGACGGAAGCCTAATCCGGGAACGTGCGTCGTTCTGGCATCGACCCGACTGACTCCACGGCGGCTATATGAACACTAAGCGCGATTCGGCCAATCCCGTTCAGGCCGGCATCCTATACCGAGGGCTCGCTCGATGGGCCTTGCGTCTAGTCGTCGCGCCTCTCGGCTGGCTCCTTCTTTTCACGGCGATGAGAGGATGGGGAGGCTTGATCTACTTCCTCGTTCTGGTTCTCTACCTTTGCCTTCTGATCGGACTGAGCCTCACGACGATGTTCGCGGAACGTCGATTTGAGGGCCGGTTGAGAAGGTTGCGCCTGCTGCTGTCGGTGTCGGGGTCGTTAGCGATGGGCGGCTTGCTCCTTCTCGCGTACGGTTTCAACGCCGCGATTATCATATACGGTCCTGACGAGCTTTGGCCGCGCTGAACCAAATGACGCCCTCCGGTTGGCGGCGCCGTGTGCGCGTGAGAGCTTGATCATCTTTGCCGCAATCGGTCAGAGTACACTTCGATGAGCCTGAAGACGCTACGAACCGAGCCGCTGATAGCCAGCTCACTCGACCAACCACACGTCGTGCTCTCTTCGCGCCGCCGCTGGGCCGTGACCGCAGGCGTGATGCTCGGAATGTTCCTGGCCGCGCTCGAAGCCACGGTCATCGGAACCGCGATGCCGACGGTGATCGCGTCGCTCGGCGGACTTGATCGTTACAGTTGGGCATTCTCGGCTTACCTTCTGACCGCGACCGTGAGCGTGCCGGTGTGGGGACGGCTGTCGGATTTATACGGACGCCGGCCGCTCTATCTGGCCGCGGTCATCTTCTTCCTCGTCGGATCGGCGTTGTCGGGCGCATCGGCGTCCTTCAATCAACTGATCGCGTTTCGCGCTATTCAAGGTTTGGGCGCCGGCGGGCTCGTGCCGCTGAGCATGACGATCACCGGCGACATTTTCACGCTGAAGGAGCGAGCGCGAATGCAGGGACTCTTCAGCGGGGTCTGGGGTCTCGCATCGATTCTTGGGCCGCTCGCGGGCGGGTTCATCACGGACAATCTTTCATGGCGATGGGTCTTCTACATCAACATCCCGTTCGGGGTCGCGGCGGCGGTCGTCGTAGGCACTGCTCTCGCAGAACCCAAACGCGAGCAGCATCCGATCATAGATTATGCCGGGGCGATATGGCTGACGCTTGCTATCACGCTGCTACTGATCGCGCTGGTCGAGAGCGGCGACCCATCGGTGTGGACCCGGCCCGCGATGATTGCGCCGGTGGCAGGTGCGATCCTGTTCGGCTTCCTTTTCGTCAGAACCGAGCGGCGCGCGCCCGAGCCGATCATTCCGTTCAGCCTGTTTCGAAATCGAATGGTGAGCGTCGGTTCGATCACGAGTTTCCTGGTCGGCACGGCTATGTTCGGCGCGATCTCATTCATCCCGCTGTTCGTGCAAGGAACGCTGGGAGGAACGGCGACCGAAGCAGGCACGGTCTTGACTCCGTTCCTGCTCGGGTGGGTCGGACTGGCGATTGTCGGTGGGAGGTTGATGCTCAGGGTTGGTCACCGGCCGACGATACTGGCGGGACTGACGGTGCTGACGGCCAGCTTCCTGGTACTGTCGAGGTTCGGCACGGGAACGCCTCGCTGGCAGTTGCTTGCGGTAGCGGGGGCGCTCGGCGGGGGCATGGGCCTGGTGATGCTCGCGTTGCTCTTGACGACGCAGAATTCGGTCGAGCGGGGCCAGCTCGGGATCGCGACTTCGATCAACCAATTCGCGCGCTCGATCGGCGGCGCGGTCGGCGTAGCGGTGATGGGCGCGGTGATGACGATCAGCCTCACGTCGCAGATGACCGAGATTCAGCGCAAGAGCGGGCTCGAGGAGGACAAGGTCTCGCGCATCGTGCACAATCCGAGCGCGTTGATCGAGCCCATTGCGCGGAGGTCGCTGCCGCCAGAGATCGTCAAGCCGCTTGGCGAGGCATTGGCGGGGGCGCTGGAGAATGTATTTCTGGTTGGGGTCGTCTTCGCTGCGCTGGGGTTGGTGTCGGGCTTCTGGATTCCGTCGAAGCCCGTGCGGCCGGTTGGTGAAGCAGTGGAGGCAACGACGCGGGCTGGCACCTCGGCGGCTGAGTGCGAGCGCTTGTTGATGGCCGAGATGACGACGATTGATGCTGAGCACGCCTCGGTATCCGTTGAATCAACCGATTCACAGGCCTGATTTGCACGTCGCTCTCGGCGAACCGACTGCGAGAAGTTGTCGGCGCGGTATCCACAGTCGGTTGTCGCGGTGGCGCCGCTCTTACTGTTATGGTTCGTTCAAACATCATCCGGTATTTCAGAGACTGCTACGAGGAAGACAACAGGAGAAGTACACTTTGGAATATCTTCCAACCGACAGTGAGTCATCGGATCTTTGTCGAACGCGAAGAGGAGCTTCTAAACGGCTTCCTCGCCGAGGCGGTGCTGGATCCTGATGACGGATCGGAAGCCAAGAAGACTGCCTATCTTTACAAGAAGGAGAAGGAACTGGTCTACTGCTCGCTCTTCGTCGTCGCTCGTCTGAGCATCGGCGAAGAGGAGCCCCGCGCCATCTGCGCCCCGCTCCTCATCCATCCAGCAGAAATCACCGAGCGACATCCTCACGTCTTCCTGAAGCCGGACTTTGACAACCGTCGGTTGAATTATCACCTGCTGGACGCGCTGGAAGGAGACTCTGGGCAGAGGCGTCTCTCGCAACAGACCGCCGAGTTGTCGCGCAATTGGCCCCTGGGCGCAGAACAGGTCTTTGAGCTTGCCGCGCTACTCGAGGAGACAGTGCCGGAACTGAACGCCAGCGCTCTTCGCGACTACCCGAAGCTTGTCTCTCAACGCGGACTGCAAGACATGTTCGCTCGCATGAGAGAGCAGGGCGGTCGACCGCTAGCCGTTGCTTCCTCGGCTGCGGCGATCGTCAACAGGTCGGTCGAGACGCGCGGCGTCGTGAACGAGCTTTCGGAGATGGCAGAGGGCGAGTCACTTTCCGAGCCGCTCCAGGTGCTTTTCGCCACTTCGCCGACCCGGTCAGTCACACGTAAGCCGCGATTGGGGCGCGTTCCCGCGCTGCTCAACAAAGCGCAGCAAACCATCATCGAGCTTGGCGCGACAATGCCCTTGACTCTGGTCATTGGCCCTCCCGGCACCGGTAAGTCATTCACGATCGCGGCGCTCGCGGCCGAGAGTCTCAGCCGACGACAATCCGTGCTTGTAGCTTCAAGAATGAACCACGCGGTCGATGTCGTCGGAGACAAAATCGAACGACAGTTGGGTATCGCAGGCTGTGTGGTTCGTGGCGGGCGAAAACAGTATCTCAAAGACCTGAAGCAGTATCTTGTTCAGCTCCTTGCAGGAATGCACACCGTCACTGAAGACCAGAGCCGCGATCAGAGGCGGATCGAGAAGGACGTAACACGGCTGGAGGGCGATGTCGATCAACTGGAGCGTAGGATTCGTCGACGCAACCTCAACGAGCTCTCGTGGGGCCGGTCTCTGAGCAGAACTGGAACCGGCCTGTGGCGATCAATGCGCAGTTCTTACATCGGCTACCGAGTGAGCCGTTCGGTTCACCTGTGGCGGTTGCTGGATGAACTCCAGCGGTTGCTCGACCAGCGCTTACACAAGACTACCGAACTGCTTCAACTCCTGAACCGCAGGCGTCTCAGAGAAGCGCTGGGTAAGCATCGCAAACAGTTCAGAACTTTTTTGCACGCGATCCGTGCGCGCACCGGCGTGAAGCAAGAAGACCTCTTCCAGCAAATCGACTTCCCGACTCTCTTCACCGCGCTTCCGATCTGGCTGGTCAATCTAGCCGACATTCACGACGTGCTCCCGTTAAAGAAAGAGCTGTTCGATCTGGCAATCATCGACGAGGCAACTCAGTGTGACATCGCGAGCTGTCTCCCCATCCTTCAACGCGCTCGGCGCGTCGTGATCACCGGCGACCCCAACCAGCTTCGACACCTCTCGTTCTTACCCCAGAGCCGCCAGAAGGAACTTCTGGCCAAGCACGGTGTGCCGGCTGAGCAGGAACACCACTACGATTATCGAGGGAAGAGCATATTGGATTTTGTGAACGACGCATTGCCTTCCCAGGGTCACGTCGTCTTTCTAGACGAGCACTATCGAAGCCTCCCACCGATCATTCAGTTTAGTAACCGGAGGTATTACGCCGATTCGCTCCGCGTAATGACCGAGAAGCCCGGAACGCCGGCTACTGATGCGCTGACGCTGTGCTGCGGGGCGGGGCGGCGGAATCGCTCGGGCGTGAATGAGGAAGAGGCGCACAGGCTGATCTCAGACTGCTTGCAGCAGATTGAATCAGAGCAATCACTCGGCCGGGAATCACGTCGTTCGGTGGGAATCCTCTCCCCCTTCCGCAGCCAAGTCGACTACATCTCAGATCAGATTGCGAAATCGCTGCCGCTAGCTGCGCTCGACAGACACGATGTCTTAATCGGCACGGCGCACACTTTTCAGGGAGAAGAGCGCGACCTTGTGTACCTCTCGCTGGCGGTCGATTCGTCTACTCACCCGGCGGCGCTGCGTTTCCTGGAGAAGCCAGACGTCTTTAACGTGTCGATAACGCGAGCGCGAGTCGCGCAGCGCGTTTACACTTCCGTTGACGCGAATCACCTCCCTGCCGACTCGCTTCTCGGCGCGTACTTGCGTCATATAGACGACTCTCGGAAGCAGGCAGAGCCGTCCAACAGTAATGCGCAGCGAGATCGGTTTCTCAGCGAAGTAGAGGAAGCGCTGAAGGGACTCGGTTGTCGAACGTGGCCGGGCTATCCGATTGCAGGAATGTTACTGGACCTCGTGGCGGCGCGGGATGGGCGGAGTTGCGGCGTCGATCTGGTCGGTTATCCTGGGGCCTACGAATCAGCCTTTCCGCTCGAACGCTACAAGATGTTTCATCGCGCCGGTCTCAGGATCGTTCCGCTGCCCTATACTCTGTGGAGAACTCGGCGGGACTTGTGTTTGCTGGCGGTCACTGACGCCCTCTCTGGCGGGAATCCCTAAGCAAATCGAGCAGCATCGACGGCCTGTCCGTCTTGATCGCATCGACGCCCATCAGTGCCATCGCCTTGCCGATATCGGGCGAGTTGACGGTCCAGGTCCAAACCTCCACCCCCGCCTTGTGAGCTTTGTCGATCAACTCCAACGAGACCTTCTTCTGCGACACCGATATCGAATGCGGTTTGAATTTGAGGACCCTCTCCAGCGAAGCATCAAACGACGCCGACCCGTCATAGTCCGGATTGATGTGGAGCTTGAGACGAGGGCCTATCGCATTGCGGAGCTTCTGGGCGGTTGCGAGATCGGGTGTCTCCAGCACGACGCGATCGAGTCCGTCGAACCGGCGGAGGATTTCGGCCGTCTTGTTGACCAGTTCATTAAACCGCGCGCCGCGTTTGATCTCGATGTTGAGCAAACCGGACCTGACGCTCGCGAGCAGGTCATTCAGAGTTGGCACGCGGCGGCCGCCGGTGTCTTCGCCTACTGGAAGCAGCGTCTGCCTGCTCAACTCGGCATAAGTCAGATCGGACACCAGCCGAGTCCGTTGAGCCGGCGCGAGCCCTTCGACGCGGCCGAACTTTTCGTCGTGATAAATCACGACAACCCCATCGCGCGTCAGCCGGATATCCGTTTCGATCCCATCCGCTCCGAGTCTTGTCGCCCGCTGGAATGCACCGATCGTGTTTTCGGTCGACTCCATAGCGCCGCCGCGGTGCGCGATTACGAGAGGCTTCGGAGGGCGGGGCGAAGCTGGAGGGACAGACTGGGCGGGCACGCCGACGATCACAGTGCCGACCAACGAGACGAAGAACAACAGGGCTGCCCTAACGGCGACGGATCGGGACCGCTTCGGAGCTCTTGGCGGCGATGATGGGATTAAACCGTGCGATGGCATGGTCGGTCACCTCGCGTAGAAGTGCTTTCGCAGCCTTTCATATGTAGTCGCAAGTTCCTCGGGCAGCACGCGGGTCTCTCCGACTACCGACACGAAGTTCGCGTCACCCGTCCAGCGCGGAACAACGTGCATGTGAACGTGCTCTGCAACTCCGGCGCCCGCCGAGCGCCCCAGGTTTATCCCGATGTTGAACCCGTCGGGTTTGTACTCAGTTTCAAGCGCCCGCTGTGAAAGTTTGGCGAGTTCCATCATCTGGGTCGTGGTCGCCTCTTTCAACGCCGAGAGCGACGCCACGTGTTCATAAGGCACGATCATCAAGTGCCCGCTCGTGTATGGATACAGATTGAGGATTATGAAGCTCAGGGTCGCGCGATGGAGAATGAGGTATTCGTCGTCCGGGCCCGCCTCGGCGGCGCAGAATACGCAGCCTGGTTCGCGATCAACCGAGGCGATGTACTTGTAGCGCCAGGGACTCCAGATGTGTTCCATGTCAGGACAGGAAACAGGATGCAGGATTCAGGCAGGAATCAGGATGCAGGAGCCAGGATTCAGAAGCGGGATGCAGTCGGCTTCGGTCCTGCATCCTGATTCCTGCATCCTGATTCCCGAATCCTTTTCCATCAATCTTCCTGCTTCTTGCTTATCAGATTGGCGATGTCGCCAAGCGTCGCCATGCCCGCCCCTGTCTCATGGTAGGTTCGCACGTCACCGGGATCGCTCTCCTTGCCGATCGCGCGCGCTGAGAGCCCTATCTTCTTTTGCGCCGGATCGAGCTTGAGCACCTTGAAGGGCATGACCTGGCCGATCTTCACCGCGCTTTCGGGCTTCTCAACCCGCTCGTCGCTGAGTTCCGACACGTGACAGAGACCTTCAATGCCTTCTTCTATTTCAACGAAGGCGCCGAAGCTCGCGAAGCGCACCACGCGGCCTTGAACCACGTCGCCGAGGCGATGTGTTTCAAAGAAGCGGTCCCAGGCGTTGGGCTCGAGGTCCTTGATCGATAGGCTCAGCCGCCTGCCTTCGACGTCGATGTTCGTGATCACGGCATCGACCTGCTGGCCCTTCTTCAACACGTCGGAGGGATGTTTGATCCGCCGGGTCCACGAAATATCGGACACGTGAACCAGTCCGTCAATCCCGTCCTCTATCTCGACGAACGCGCCGAAGTCAGTGAGCGAACGAACTTTTCCGGTCACGTGCGAGCCCGTGTGATAGCGGGCCGGCAGCGTGTCCCACGGATCGGGACTCGTCTGCTTGATCCCCAGTCCGATGCGGCGATGGTCGCGGTCGACGTCGAGAACGACCGCTTGAACTTCCTGGCCGATCGAGAGGAGCTTGGAGGGGTGTTTCAATCGCTTGGACCACGTCATCTCGGTGACGTGAACGAGACCTTCAACGCCGGGTTCAATCTCGACGAACGCGCCGTAGTCGGTCAGGCTGACGACCTTGCCGGTGACTCGCGAGCCGACCGGGAATCGCTCAGGCACGCTTTGCCACGGGTCGGGCACGAGTTGCTTGTAGCCGAGCGATATGCGCTCCTTCTCGCGGTCGAACTTAAGCACCTTTACCTGAAGCGTGTCGCCAACTTTGAGCACGTCGTTAGGGGATTGAATGCGTCCCCAGCTCATGTCGATGATGTGCAGAAGCCCGTCGATGCCGCCGAGGTCGATGAACGCGCCGTAGTCGGTCACGTTCTTGACCGTCCCTTCCATTATCACGCCTTCTTCGATCGCGCTCAGGGTTTCAGACTTTTTCTGGTTGGAGGATTCTTCGAGGACAGCCTTGCGGGAGACGACGACGTTGCCGCGCTTGCGATTGAGTTTGATAACGCGGACCTCGATCTCCTGGTTGATGAACGCTTCGAGGTTTCGCACCGGACGGATGTCGACTTGAGAGCCGGGCAGGAAGGCGCTGACACCGCTTATCTCGACCCGGAGACCGCCTTTGATCCGGTCGAGCACGCGGCCTTTGATGTTCTCATGGTGCTGGTGAGCACGGCGCAGCCGTTCCCAGGACTGGACGCGCACTGCGTCGGCCCGAGAGAGGATCGCGTAGCCCTCCTGGTTCTCGAGGCTCTTGATGAGGACATCGACCTCATCGCCGCGTTTGACGGTCACGTTTCCGTGACGGTCCTGGAACTCTTCGCGCGGGACGACGCCTTCCGATTTATAGCCGATATCGATCAGAACGTTCTGCTCGGAGACGTCCACGACGATGCCGCGAACGATCTCGCCCTCCTGCGTCGCCGCAGCGCTCTCCTTCTCGTAATGATCGAGCATAGCGCCGAAGTCCTGGCCGCCGCCTCCTTCAGCGCCGGCGGGTGTCTCGGGCGCCGACGCACTCGCCGCGGTGTCTGCGGTTGGACCTTGTTCGGGCTTGTCGTCTTGGCCGGCGGCCTGATCGAGCGAAGCGGGATTCTCCACGGCGCTGTCGGCCGCTGCGCTCGCGCCGGTCTGGTTAACATTCTCAGTCGCCATCAATCGGTGCTCCTCCTCCAATGTGCCGAATTCTTCAATGATGAATCGTTCCAATCAGATTTTCGCATAGTATGCGCGATTAAATATCATCCTTCAAGCCTCCCAGCGCCTCGCGAACCGCGCGTGATTGGAGAACTGCTGCCGAAGATACCTCCGCGCGAACGGTCATGCTCGTGAAGCCCTGCGAACCAAGGGCGGCGATCCCTCGCGCTCCGAGCAGCAAACAACAACTACAACTGCGAGGCTAACGTGTCCTTGAGGCTTCGGTGCTCTCTTTCCCCCAAGAGAGTGCGGCAGGATTCTGACCACTGGCGCCCATCTATCAGTACCCTTCTACGCAGTACCCTTCTACGCGTGTGAGGCGAGCGCTAACTCTACACTTCGACATGATGGGTGTCAAGGTTACCCACTTATATCGTGCGTCACTTATGGTCAGTCGTTCGCGGACTCGGAATGCGATTCAGCTTGCACCACTTCTACTGCTGATATATACTGGCGCGCCTATTCGGTGGAACGCCTGGCGGGCGCAAGTGGTATCGAAATGGAGTTCGTTGCGAGCGCGTTCTTGGAGCATTCTACCGATGATCGACACGTGAAGAGGTTGACGTTCTGATGAATGGATTTGAAGACACGAGACAGCGTCGTCCTGAGCCCGCTTCCCCATCATAAGTCAGCGTGACCTTAGCTAGCCGCCCTTCAGGTGTATTTACCCTGAAGGCGTCTTGAACGTTAGATTTTGACGCAAGACCGCAACTGAAGCGGAAGGACCTGCCGCAGGGTTCAAGTTCTCACGAGGTTCGCTGGAATGCTTCGCCCCACATTCCTCACGTGCGCATTGCTGTCGTTGCTCCCCTCATCGGCCGCGCTCGCGAGCACACCGGCAAATCAACCCAGATCGACATCTCCGTCGGGAAGCCGCTACACGCTCGTGCTGGTGGATGCCCGATCGAATGACGAGCTTACCGAAGCTCGCGACTTCATCGCGTCGCAGGGTGGCCGCATCGCAGTAGTGCTACCGCCTCATGCGATCCTGGGTTGGATGTCCACGGAGACCGCCGACAAGGTGGCCGGGCGCCATCGCATACGGGCCATTCACCGTTCGCCGGTGCGAACGATCGCGCCCGAATTCAGGGATCGTGAGACCCGGATCGCGATCGGCGCCTTCAACGACATCGCTTCAGGCGAAAGCGCTCGGCGGTCGCGCCGGCGCGGGGAGGGCGGACCCAAGCCGCTCGTGGACTGCTCACTGCCCCGCCCCGAAATGAATCGCGATGAGATCATCCGGAGCCTCCGGCTTATGGGCGCCGATCAGACCCTGCGAGGACTTCAATCAACACCGCAGCCCCAGTTCTTCAGCGGCAGCGACACGATGGACGGCAACGTGGTCGTCTCGGTTTTTCTGATCGAGAGCGCAGGGGGCATCGATCCGAACCTGTACGACTGGAGCCAGGCCGATCAGACGACCGCGATCTCGGACGTCATCGAGGGACTAAACTGGTGGGTCGAGCAGTCGAAGGCTTTCGGCCTCGCGCGACCGCTTCGGTTCACCGTCTTGCCGATGCTGCCGAATAATCCCGCGTGCCAGACTCCCTACGAGCCTCTGCTACACGAGGGACGCGACGCCAATCTTTGGATTCAGTCGATAATGAACAGTCTCGGCGCTGCCGGACCCGACACGTTCGTCAACGTAGCAAGCTATAACCTTGTCACGAGGGATCGGAACCGCGGCGATTGGGCATTCTCGATCTTCATTGCTTATAACCCGCCGGGGTCGCGAACTGCCTTCGTGGATGGCCGCGCATCGTGGGCGTACCTTGGGGGCCCGCACACGAACGTCCTTTTCCGCACCTTCACCTGGCCGCTTAGCCGCGTCGTAGCTCACGAGGCCGGCCACATCTTCTTCGCGTGTGATGAGTACTCGCAGCCGGGGTATCAAACTTGTAGTTGCACATGCGCGCCCGAGGTAAGACCGGCGGCGGTCAACGGCAACTGTGAGGACGCGAGCTGCAACATCAACTCGACCGCCTGCATAATGCGCATAAACGAGTTGGCCCTGTGCCCGTTCACGGTGGCGCAGATCGGTTGGACCGGCGTCATCGCGCCGCCCGCGCCGGCAACTCCGCTGGACCTCGTCGCGACCGCAGCATCGCCCACGCAGGTGAGCCTCATCTGGCGGGATCCGTCGAGGGGCAGTTCCGGCGCCGCCGAAGGCTTCAACATCGAACGGCGCGGAGGATCGAGCGCCGAGTTCAGTCACATCGGCGTCGTCGGCGCGGCCGACTCACCCCGTTATTCGGACACGACAGCCCTGCCCAACACCGCGTATGCCTACCGCGTGATGGCGTTCAATCGTTCCGGCACGTCGCCATCGTACTCTGCGGAGGCTTCCGTGATTACGCCTGCGACGCCGCCCGTGCTGACGGTCACGACTGCAAGCATGCCCGATGCGACCGTCGGCGTACGCTTCAGTCACATCCTCACCTCTCTCGGAGGAAGACCGGAATACGCGTGGCTGGCCGAAAGCGGCGTTCTCCCGCCCGGATTGGGTCTCACGCAGACCGGCGAGATGTCCGGTACGCCGACTACGGCCGGAACTTATAACTTTGTCGTGCGCGTGACGGACGCCGATGGCAACATTGCGACCAAGGCGCTGTCGATGACGATCAAGCCGACGGCGCCGCTTGCGATTACCATCGCTGCCTTGCCGCGAGGCTCGGTTGGGACGACCTACAGCCAGAACCTCGGCGGGAGCGGCGGGCAGACGCCTTACAACTGGACTATCCAATCGGGAAGTCTCCCGGAAGGCCTGGCGCTGAACCAAACAGCCGGCGCCATTTCCGGTACTCCCGAACGAGCAGGCTCGTACAGCTTCGTCGTGAAGCTAACCGATAGCATCAATGAAAGCGTGACGGCCAGCTTTTCAATAGCGGTTAATCCGGCGAGCCAGCAACTCGCGCTGGAGACCGCGTCGCTTCCTGACGCTGTTCTGGGGCAGTCGTATTCGCAGACGTTGAGAGCAACGGGAGGCAATGCTCCGTATCGCTGGTCGCTGAAAACCGGCGCGCTTCCGACTGGCTTTGCGCTATCGGAGTCCGGCGTGATATCGGGAACGCCGCTCGCAGTCGGCGAGGCGGCATTCGAGGTCCAGGTGGACGATCAGAGCGGTCAGTCGGCTTCCGGCGAGCTGTCCATTGACGTCGACCCCGCGCCGGAACTCACTATCGTGAATCAATCGGCGCTGCCGCTGGCCGCCGTCGGCGTGCCATACAGAGTCGAGCTGAGAGCATCGGCAGGCACCGAGCCGTATACTTGGAATAAGAAGAAAAAGAAGAAGGTGGGCGGGATCTTGCCGGACGGCATTGCGCTCGCGGCGGACGGCGTCCTCTCGGGTACACCGACGACTCAGGGCATCTTCAATTCTACGATTCGCGTGACCGATGCAATCGGGAAGCTGGCCTCGAAGCCTTTCACCATCGAGGTAGGACCGCCGCCGCCGCCGCTCGACATTCGAAGCGCGGCATTGCCGAACGCGCTTCAGGGTCTGCCTTACAGCACGTCGCTAGACGCGGCGGGAGGAGTCGCACCCTATACGTGGGCGCTGGAAGGAGGCACGCTTCCGGATGGTCTTTCCATGAGTCCTGCCGGCGCCATCACGGGTCGCGCCACGACGCTCGGGGCCGTGACCTTCTCAGTTCGCGTCAGAGACACTCTCGGAACATCCAGCTTGAAGACGCTGATCATAGTCGTGGTGCCGCCGCCGCCTCCGCTTGCGATTACGACGGTGTCGCTGCCCAACACGCCGGCGGAGCGTCAATACACACAGACCCTCGGCGCGTCGGGAGGCGTCCCGCCTTATGCATGGAGCCTCGCGAGCGGTAGCCTTGGCGCCGGGTTGAATCTCTCAGCCAACGGGGTGATCTCCGGAACGCCGCCGGCGGCGGGGACTTACGTGTTTGCGGTGCGAGTGACGGATGCCGCGACACAGTCCGTGAGCCGGACCCTTGCCATCATCGTTACGCCTGCCGATAAGCTCTCGCCTTTCGGCAGCCTCGAGACACCCGACTATAACGTGACGCTCAACACCATCGGGACTGGAACGGGATGGGCTCTCGACAACGTCGGCGTCACTGCCGTTGAGGTTCAGGTCGACGGGGTGACCGTGGCTCAAGGGGTCTACGGGTTGGCGCGCCCCGACCTCGCCGCGACATGGGCGAGCTACCCGAACGCCGGCAACTCCGGCTTCGCTTTCTCATTCGACACGACGAAGTTTATCAACGGCGCGCACCGGCTCGGCATTCGGCTGTTCGATGCGTCGGGCAATATGACCGTGCTGCCGACACGCCCCTTCCAGGTGCAGAATCAGCTTCTCGTCATCAACACTAGAGAACTGACTCGAGGGAAGAAGGGCGAACCCTATAGTGTGCAGCTTAGCGCCAGCAATGGCCGGGCGCCCTACTCGTGGTCGCTCGCGTCAGGCTCGCTCCCGCAAGGCCTCTCTCTCAACTTGGCCGGAGTCATTTCCGGCACGCCGTCGGTTTTCGGCACGTTCTCCTTCACCGTGCGGGCTACTGATTCGACGGGAGCGATCGCCCTCACGAGCCTGACGCTGCTGATCCTCCCCGATGTCGATCCCCTCGCAATCGTAAGCCGCGGTGACCTCGCCCCGGGCAGCACCGGAGTCGCCTATTCGTACCAGCTCTTGTTCATTGGTGGAAGGGCCCCGCGTACGTGGGCGATCAACAGCGGGTCGCTTCCGGCGGGACTCTCACTCGGGGCCGCGACGGGAGTGATCTCGGGAACGCCCACGCAAGTCGGTGCATTCAACTTCACAGTGAGGCTGACCGACGCGACGCCCTCAACCGCCACGTCGGACACGCTGAGAATAGTGGTCGGTCCGGGACCGCTGTCGATCGGCAGCAGCGGCAACCTGCCCTCGGGAAGAGTGAACGTTGCCTACTCGTATCAGCTCCTGAAGGCTGGCGGCGCCTCGCCTTACACGTGGGAGCTGGCGTCGGGCGCGCTTCCAGCCGGATTGTCGCTGAATGCGACCACGGGAGTGATAGCCGGGCGGCCGACGACGGATGGGACATTCACCTTCACGGTCCAACTGACGGACTCACAGCCGGTCAGCGTCACTTCGGCAACTCTGCGGATCGTGGTCGATTTCGCGCCGCTTGCGATCGTGAGCGCCGGCGACCTCACAGGCGGCCGCGTCGGCGTTGCCTACACCCATCAACTCGTCTCTTCAGGAGGAAGACCTCCCGCGACCTGGGCCCTGGCCTCCGGAGTGTCGTTGCCGCCGGGCTTGACCCTCAACGCGACTACAGGAGTGATTTCCGGGTCACCGACGCAGCGGGGGAATTTTACGTTCAGGGTGACGGCGACTGATGCAACTCCCACCTCCGTCACGTCCGCGGATTTGAGGATAACGATCTCGCCCTAGTTCTTACCTGTGTGACCGGTGAACCCCGCAAGCATCACGGCGATTGCGTCGATGTCTTCCCTCGGTGAAGCTGTCCGGTCCGCGCTGTAATAGTTGTTCAGCATGATCGAGAAGGCCAGCCGCTCGCCTGCCGCATCCGTAACGTATCCCGAGAGCGTGAAAACATAACGGAGCGACCCTGTCTTTGCGCGGACGTTATTCGCAGCCGCCGTCCCTTTCATCCTGTTTTGCAGAGTGCCGTCAACTCCCGCGACCGGCATCGCGTCGGCGTACACGCCAGCCCATCGGTGGCGGCTCATGAATTTCAGCAGCTCGACCGTGGCGGCGGGCGTTATGACGTCGCGCCGCGACAGGCCGGAGCCTTCCTCGAGCAGGACGTCGCCCTTCTTTATCCCGACCTCGGCAAGGAACGCTCTCATCGCCTCGACGCCGGCATCTTCGGTGGTCATGAAGGGGTTCGTAGCTGGCGGTTGAGGAGTCCTTGCACTATCAGATTTCAGACTCGAGGTTTCAGACTTGGAACCCGGAATCTGAGATCTGGGATTGGAGGCGCCAGATTGCGACTCCGGAGCCCCTGACGTCGCCTGATTGGCCACCTGGGCGCCGTTGGCTCCAACCTGGAGCAACAACAGTTGAGCATAGAGGTTCTGCGACGGCTTGAGCGTCTCTCGCGCGAGGTCCGCGAGCGGCAGCGATTCGACTCCGCCAAGCTCGACCAGCTTCGCAAGATCGACGGGCGTGACCTCTCGGTATTTCCAGTCTATGGTTCGCGAGCGGCCGGTCACTTCGATCCCGTGGCGCGCGAGCACTTCCTTGAAGAGGTTCACAAACAAGCCCGCCGGATTATGCACCGCGACCGAGCCCGAATAACCTGCGCTGCCTATTGGCACGCGGCCCGATACATAGATGATGTTCTCGCCTACCGGCCTGTAGACGCTGATGCGAAGCGGCTCGCCTTTGGCCACCGTCAGCGTCCGGTTGATCAGCGTAACGTGAGAGGTCGGCGGGCCGGTGCTCAGGCGCGACGGGATGCCTACCCTGTCCGCGGGTTTGGCAAAGAGGTCAACCGAGTTGTCGTTGAGCGACAGTGCAGATACCTCAGCGCCGTAGTACCACTGAAGGTCGTCCCAATTCCAGCCCGACCCCAGCGGCGGCCCGGTGAAATAACTCTCGTCGCCGATCAGGTCCCCTTCGATGCGCCGCACCCCCGCGTTCATCAGCACGGCCGCAAGCGGTTCGAGCGGCTTGTAGTAGTCTCCGTCGTTCAACCTCGCTGCCATCGCAGGGTCGCCGCGGCCATAAATCGTCAGGTCGCCTTTAAGCGTCCCGGCCGCATCAGGCCGCACTCTCGAGTAGAGCGACGTCTTGATCCGGTAGTCAGGTCCCAGGCGATCCAGTGCCAGCGCGACGGTGTACAGCTTGGCGTTCGACGCAGGATTGAAGTACTTGTCCGAGTTGTGATCGAAGAGGGTCTTGCCCGTTTCAAGCGAGACGACCTTCACGCCCCAGGCGGCCGGCGCGAATCGCGGCTGCGAAATTTGAGCGAGGAGGCGCGAGCGGAGCGACTCGAGGCTCTCCGGCGCGGCGGCGGTCTGTTGTGCGGCGCTTGCGCGGTTCGGCTCCTGGGCGATACCCGATACGAACGGTTGAAGCAGCCAGATCAAAATCGCCAGAGCCAGGCCTCGATTGAGTACGGCGCCCGGCCGGGATTCCTTCATGGAGGGTCTTCCTGATCGTCTCACTCTGATCGACATCGTTTCACTCGGTTCGACAAATTGCAACCTCACGCTTGGTTCTGCATCACGCGCGCATCCACTCGGATTGCCGGCGCCTGCGCGCGGGATGCCGGCGATCTCGCTCGAATGAAACAAGCCCCGACGCTCGTCATGCGCCGGGGCTCGCGGTGGACTGTTGGGATTGGCCCGGGGCCTATCCGCAATTTCAAGAGTGAGCGTGCTGCTCCTGCAATCAGCAGAGGTTGATCGAGACCGCTCGCGCGAGCAAGAGGTCTCCGGTAGCCGCACGCGGCGGCCGGCCACGCTCAGGCCTCAGCCACCTCACCTGGTCTGTTGTTACTTATCATAAGTCTGGACCACCTCCTTTCCGGTGTTACGCCGCATAGTAAGCAGAGTCGTTTCTCAAGTCAAGAAAAAAGTGCGCCAACCCGGCGAGCGCTGCACAACTAATAGCGTTTGCCTCGCGCCGCGTCGCCAATATGTTGGGCCGGGCGTTTAGAGTACCGACTTCAGTCGGGTATTTCGAGCCGGACGATTTACGACCCGACTGAAGTCGGTACTCTAAACGCCCGCCGCCGAAGAACGGGTAATCCAATGTCGCCGGCGTGGAACCGAAGCCGTCGCGCTTGCGCCGTGAGCGAGCCTCCTTCAACATTAGCCTTCGATTTCGTGATCATCGCATGAGCAATTCGAGACCGAGAGTCTTTGTCACAGCCGATATCGGCAACGCCGCGCTCGATCGCCTCCGCGAGCGCGGCTACGAGGTCGAAGTCTACGCCGACACCGAAGCGCCGCCCAAATCGCTGATCGTCGAGGAGGTCCGCAGCGGCATCAACGCGCTCATCACTACGCTGCGCGACCCAATCGACGAAGAAGTTTTCGCGGCCGGCTCGGGGACGTTGCGCGTCGTTGCTCAGATTGCGGTCGGAGTCGACAACATAGATCGCGCTGCGGCCAACCGCTATCGCGTGCCGTTCACCAACACCGCCGACGTACTCACCGAAGCGACCGCCGAGTTCGCCTTGTTCATACTCGGCGCCGTGTCGCGCAAGCTCTACCCGTCGGAGAATCTGGTGCGAGAGAACCGCTGGGAGTCGTGGCATCCTTATCACCCGATCCTCGGCGACGAAGTAACGGGCAAGACCGTCGCCGTGATCGGCACGGGAAGGATCGGAAAGGCGTTCGCGAAAAAGTGCATCGGCCTCGACGTGGACCTGTTGCTGTACGATCCAATCCTTCGAGACGACAAGTTCGTCGAGTCCGCCGATCGCGAAATGCGCTTGAGATACGAGGCCGGATTCTCGCACGCGCTCCACAGGGTCTCCTACGCGACGTTAGAGCGGGCGCTCAATGCTGCTGACTACGTGAGCGTGCACGTTCCGCTGATCATGCCTGGGGAATCTGAAGCGCCTACTTACCATCTCCTTAATGCCGCAGCGTTCGAGTCGATGAAGCCGGGCGCCTACTTGATCAACACGTCGCGGGGGCCGGTTGTGGATGAGCGCGCGCTTCACGAAGCTCTGATCAATAACAAAATCGCAGGAGCGGCTCTCGATGTTTATGAGCAAGAGCCATTGCCGGCGGACAGTCCGTTGCGAGACGCGCGGCTCGTGGACCGGCTGCGCTTGTTTCATCACGTTGCCTCGGGTACGCACGAGACTCGGCTATCGGCTGACCCGGCGGTCGGGATGGCAGGCCGGACTGTTCAAGCGGTGATCGACGTGCTCGAAGGCAACTACGGCGGCGACCCGACTCGCATGCCTTACGTGGTCAACAAGGAAGCGTTCGAAGAAGGAGGATGACGCTTTGGAGCGCGGCGCACCCGGCGCTTTGGAGCGCGGCGACCCGGCGCCGCTTTGGTAGGCTCTCGAAACCGCCCGCCGCAAGAAAGGACTACAAAAGCGGCGCCAAGTCGCCGCACTCCAAGGCATTACTTGCGGCGTGAAGAGCGAACGCGAGAGGCTTTTATTTTGGCCGGCTTTCTCGCCCGCGAAACACGCGAGCGCACGGCGGCCCTCGCGCGGTAGCGGCCCACGCGAGTCCGAGAACGAGAGGCGCGAACACGGCGCGTTCGCACCGCCTTCGGGATGCGCACCGTTTGGCCCTTTCGCAACTCGCCGCGGGTCGACATTCGGTTCAAGCGGGCAATCTCTTTCACTGACACGCCGTTCCGGCGTGCGATGCTCGCTAACGTGTCGCCGCGCCGCACTCGATAAGAGACGACTTTTGTCCGGTATCCCGGCCGGTATGTTGAGGCGATCTCGTCGGCGGGAATCAACACGCGCTGCACGCGCTTGTCCGCGGGCAGGCTCGCGTAAGCCGCCTCGAACTGCTTCTTCATCCCCTTCGGAATCCTGATCGTGTAGCGCTCACTTGCCGGGGACACGCCGCGACGTAGCTCGGGATTCATCTCTTGAATCGCGTCGTAAGGCACGCCGAGCAGATCCGCGACAACCTTCAAGTCCGTCTGATCGGGAAGATCGAACGTGTCGAAGCTCAACGGCGGGTCGGGCGTCACGTCAAAGCCGTACCGCTTCTGGTTCTTGCTGACGATCATTATCGCGAGGATGCTCGGCACATAATTGCGTGTCTCCCCCGGAATCAACCCTCGTTTGTGCAGCTCCCAAAAATCAGCGTAGCCACATCGGGCGATGGCACTGTCAATCCGGTTCTCGCCCGAGTTGTAACCCGCCATCGCGAGCAGCCAATCACCCGCAAACCGATCGTAGAGCCACCGCAGGTACCGGGCCGCCGCACGGGTGGATTTCTCCGGCTGCGAGCGATCATCAATCCACGCCGTCTGCTGAAGCTCGTAACGCAGCCCGGTCGACGGCACGAACTGCCAGATGCCCTTCGCCGCCGCGCGAGACAACGCATTCGGTCTCCATCCCGATTCGGCCTGCGCCAGCCACATCAGGTCTAACGGCACGCGCTCTTCGGTGAAGACCTTCTCGACCATCGCGCGATAGCGGCCCGCGCGTCGAAGTCCCGCTTCCATCGTCGAACGACCCCGGCCGGCGGTAAAGAAGTCGATGAACTGAAAGACCGGCGGCGCAACCGAGAAATCGAAATCGTACTTGCCGAAGACCTTCAACCCGTCCGGCGTGACCATCGCCAGCTCCGATTCCTTGATGTCGGCCAGTTGGTCGAGCAGGGCCGGCTCGACGATCTCCTCACGTTCCTCGTCGCCGTGTTGGTCGTTGGGATTCGCTTCGTGCTTGTGGATTCGATCAACGAGGTCGCGATAGTAAGCCATCAGTCGCGAATTGGTTCGCAGGTTGATTCCCGACAGCAGGATCACATCAACGGCTTGATCGAACAATTCGCGCGCTTCGGCCTGCTGACCCTTCGCGAGCGCATCCTCGCCCCGCTTGAAAGTCGTTTCGGCGCGCTCGATCAGGGACTCGACACTAGGAGGTTGAGTTTGCTGCTGAGCCTGGGCGAAAGCCGCTTGAAATCCGAATGGTTCGATGATCAATAATGAAAGCAGTAGAACAACACTACTGCGGCACAGTCCTTTGGGTAACCGCATTCTCCACTTCCCCTTGTGCTCGAATCTCGTTGTGCGATGAGCTGCGGTTCGAATAAGCCGGAACGCGCTGACGTCCCCGTTGGCAGTGAACCGTAGTCTCGACTTTCCGCTCTGATATCCCTGCTGAACGCGGGCGTTATACCACGCGAATTTCGGCCAAGTCAACGATTTGACCGGCCGCAACAAATTTGAAACAAATGGGATCCCGACTGGTATTGACGGACCTGTCGACGGCCGCCGGCGGCCGGCGGTTAGTTGGACAACCTCTTAGCTTGTTCAGCGCAGCGCCTTGCGCCAATCGGTCCGTTCGATGACGGCCATACTCGCGCGCGCGGCGAGCAGCTTCGAGCCAGCGGCTCGCTGCGAGGCGTGAGGCTCGATGCGCACGAGAAGCACTTGCAATGCTGCCCGCGGGAGCTTCGGGTCGAAGAACGCACGGTTCACCTCGACGAGCGGACGCGCGTTGGCGGAGCCTTCGGGAACGAGGTCGAGCTTCGACGCGCCGTTCTTGCGCCAGGCCGGTTGCTTCTTCTCCGCGTCGCTCAGCTTCGCTAGCAGCGCCTGCGCTTCGTTGAGTTGGCGCTTGTACTCGGGCACCGTGCGCGCGGCAGGCTCGATCTTCACGATGTATGCCTTGATCAGGCGCTCCTTCGTCACCGGCAGGTAGAGGGGCCTTCCGTTCTTGCTGACGATGACGTGCTCGAACTGCACGGGGAATCCGCCGATGGGCCGGCCCTCGTCGAGTGGAAAGAAGCGGCCCTGCTCGTCTTGCATCCACGGCTCGGCGTTGGGCTCGATTGGGCGGTTGAGGGCGATCACGAGGCTCGCGGGGCCGTTGTACCGCCACTCCTTTTTTACGCTGACGGAGTTGCCCACGCGGTCGATCTGGTTCTCGACCCAGACAGCCAGAATGATCGTTCCACCCAGCGGCGCGGACTTGAAGTGCTTCTCGTCGGTGGGCGCGCCGCCGGGCATGAGTGAGCCGGTGAGTTCCGGGTAGATGCCGCGCAGGTCGGCGAGCGCCGGACTCGCCCGCACGACGGAAGCGACGGCCGCGAGCTGCTCGGCAACCGCTTTGCGATCCGCCGTAGAGATGCCGTACTGCGGAAAGCCGGTGACGTCGACACGCCACGGCAGCCACAATCCGGGCCGGGCCCCCGGGTCGCCGAGCGGTTCGGATTGGGCGAACGCCGTACTGCCAAGCTCGGTATGAACAAACGGGATGATGCAAAAGAGAATCGCGGCAACAGTGAACAATGGTCCCTTATTATTCATGATGAATGCCTCCTGGTCTGGGCTTGAATCGATGCCGTTGACGATACTAATCCCGAGACGGGTTGGGCTCAAGAATGGGTAAGGCTACGAGTTGAATCCGTGCGGGCTTGACCTCAGAGAACCTTCACCCGCTGAGGTGTGAGTCTTGGTAGGCTAAACCGCCTGCCATCACGGTCGCCGCGTCCCCCGTCGCGCGTCCCCCTCGCAGTGGCGCCGCGTCCAGGCACTTCCGATCCGCTAATTATTCGTATCGCAAGGCCTTCAACGGATCTATCGTCGCGGCTTTTCGCGCAGGTAAGTACGCCGCCGCAACACAGACAAGGATGGCCAGCAACGTCGCGCCCACAAATATCTTCGGATCGCTGTTGCTCACGCCGAACAAGAATCTCGATAACAAGCGGCCCATGGCGACGGCGGCAAACAACCCGAATACTACACCGATTGAGGCGATCTTCATTCCCCGTGCCATCACCAGCAACACGACGGAGCCAGCCTGACTGCCAAGCGCCATCCGCACGCCTATCTCGGTGGTGCGCTGAGTCACGAAGAAAGACATCACGCTATACAAACCGAGAGCCGTCAGCACAACGGCCAATCCGCCAAAGACCGCGAACAGGCTCGCGCGGAACCGGTAACTCACTAGCCAATCGTCAACGTAGTCTTCCATTCCACGCATGCTAGCAACTGCGCGATTCGGATCGACACTGGCGACCGCACTTCGGAGCGAAGGCGCAAGAACCGCCGCACTCGTAGGAGTCTTAACCAATATGCTCAGCGATCCCGAGGGTGGCCCTTGCCAATATGGAATGTACATGTGCGGCTCCGGTTGTGCATCCAGGGAGTTTCTCGCGTTTCCAGCCACACCGACTATCTCGTACGTCAGGCCGCCCTCGACCGAGAGTCGCTCTCCGACGGGATTGATGTTCGGCCAATACCGCCGGGCCATTTCTTGATTAATGACTGCCAACGCGTTGCCGGTTGCATGATCGGCGGACGTGAACTCACGCCCCTCAATCATCTGGGTGCCGACCGTCGAGAAGTACTGCTCACTTATTGCGCTACGCCACGCCCAATTAGGCGACGATGCGTCGGCCTCCACGGCCCTCGCGCTCTTGAAAGACTCAGTTACGCCTCCTCCGGTAAGTGGACGTATACTGCTCACCCCAGCCGACGTGACTCCCGGCAAAGCTCTTATTCGCTCTAGTATCTCTCCATAGAGACTCGTGAGCTTTGCCCGTTGGCGGACCTCCCCCGGACTTGTGGAAACAGTCATCGCGAAAACGCCCTTGGGAGTAAACCCCAACTCGACACGGCTCAGCCGATACAAACTATCGATCGTCAGACCCGCGCCAACGAGCAGAGGCAACGCAAATGCTACCTCCAGTACGAGGAACAAGCTGCCGACTGGGGTCCTGCGTCTGGTCAGTCCGACCCCTTCACTCTTCAGCGCTTGAGTTGTGCCAAGCGAGCGCGGCGCTACGGCGGCTACTAATGCCATTATAAAAGTGACGAACACAGCCACTAAGATGGCAAACACCAGCACTCTCCATTCTATAGACGCGTCCTTGATCCGCGGAATGTTGGGCGTGAGCCTTTTGAGGTAATCGAGACTTAGCTGAGCAATGATGAGCGCCAGCGCCGCGCTGGTAATGGCGAGTAGAAATGCTTCGGCCGTCCTCTCTCGGAGTATTCGAAGCCTGGTTGCCCCTAGCGCGATTCGTATGCCTTGATCTCGCAACCGCGCCGCTCCCCGCGCCAGTTGGAGGTTAGCCACATTCGCTGAGGCGATGCCGAGAAGCATACAAGTGGCCGCGAGCAGAAGACCGAGCAGCGGCTTGGCGTCACCGCTTACTGCTTCCGACAACGCCACCAGCCGAGTTCCGAACTCGTTACCTGGTTGTGGCGCGCCTCCTCTCGAGCGGCTCTCTATTTGGCTCAGTTCGGTTTGCGCTTCCGCAATCGGCATACCGGGTTTGAGCCGCCCAACAACATAAAGACTAGAGACCCTCGGTCCTCGCCCTGCAAAAAAAGCGCCGAGAGGCATCCAAAGCTGCACAACGTCGGCGCTCAGAGGGAATTCGAAGGTCGGAGGCATAACGCCGATGACGGTGTAGACCTTATCGTCCAACGTGAGACTCTGTCCAAGTGGGTCGGCCTCGGACGGGAAGAGACGCTTGGACAGCGAATGACTGATTACAACTGTCGGCGCCGCGCCCGCTTTTCCGTCTTCCTCGGAAAAAGCGCGGCCAACAGCAGGGGGAACTCGCAGGGTCGCAAATAGACTCGGGCTAACATACGCCGCATTCACTTGTTCGGACGTCACCCCTCTTCCGATCACCGGCTTAGCATTCACATACGCAGCGATGCCGGCGAGCGAATGACTTGTTGTTAGCGCCTCGAACTCTTCGAGCGAAAAGATGTTCTGATTCGACGGAGGATTGAGGGTTGTTTTCCAAATCTGTACCAAGTCCCGCGGGCGCTCAAATGGCAGAGGTCGGATAAGCACGGCGCTGAAGAAAGTGAACACGGAGACGGTCACTCCGATACCCAGCGCCAGCGTGAGCACGGCCGCAATGGTTGGCCCCGGGCGCCTGAATAGCGCCCTATAAGCCAGTCGGAGATCCTGTGACAGCCCGTCTAAAATCATGCGCTTCCCCCCGCGTGAAGTGGACGCCTAGTCAAAACTCCGGTAAGACTCTCCGGCAGTCCGTCACGACAATTAGGGTTCGATATTAAAAGGCAAACCCCTCCTCGGCAAGTTGTACCACGAATGGTCGTTTTGAAGTAGAAAAACCGCGAGGGGCGCATCATCGCACTCGATCAGAGGGTTGGCCTCGTGAAAGTCCCATAACCGTCTGACCTCTGCGTTTCAATCCGCTAAGAGTCGCGTCTTCGATTCCGCCTGCCCCAAAAGGTTCGTGAGGCACCTTTCTTATGTAAAGTTTCAATCCGCTAAGCGTCGCGGCGCTGCTCACCGCGCTTTATGATTTGGGCCATGAATCCTTCTCCGGGCGGTGATCACTGAGTTTCAGAGAAGTCAACTCTCGCTCAGGTTGGTCGTTGACCCGTTGCCATAGACCATAGACCACGAGACAGATAAGCAACGCCACGACGAATACCGCAGCCCAGAAATTGTTCGACGCATTCTTTACAACGGCACCTATGAAAGCGGCGACTATGATCCCCAGACAACCGATCCCAAACCTTTTTCCTTCCTGGTTTGCGGTCTTACCGAAACTGCTTCGCCGGGCATCCCTCGTAGCTTGGTTGAACGCTTCCTCCGTGCGACCAGACGCGAGCCAATCGAGGCGCGCATGCTCCATTTTCGCAACCTCCAAGTCGGCCTCTGTCTGACCCGTTGCAATCCAGCGAGGGAACATCTCATGGCGTATATAGCGGTAGAATGCGTCCCTATCTTCCTGGTACTCCTTCCCTTGGTCGTAGCCCGTACCAGTCCACCATGCACGCACTTGCGTGATCAGTTCTAAAGCACAGGCTTGATCGTCCGTGAGCTTCATGATTGTTGGTCCCTCGACCCACCAGCCGGTTTCGATCCGCTAAGAGTCGCGTCTTCGATTCAGCCTTCTGTTCTGTAGTCCGCTTGGCTGCGGACATTTGTTTCAATCCGCTAAGAGTCGCGTCTTCGATTCAGCCGCTGAGGATATAGAGGCGTTTCTCAGCGAGAAGTAAAGGTTTCAATCCGCTAAGAGTCGCGTCTTCGATTCAGCCAAGTGGACGGAGATCACAGCTCTGCCGGGGAAATCACTTGTTTCAATCCGCTAAGAGTCGCGTCTTCGATTCAGCCCGGAATTTAGGGTTAAGGAAGGTAGGTCGTTCAGGTTGTTTCAATCCGCTAAGAGTCGCGTCTTCGATTCAGCCCTTTGCGCCCGGCTCCGTTATTATTCAGTAGACGGAGTGTTTCAATCCGCTAAGAGTCGCGTCTTCGATTCAGCCTGAAGGATTTTATTTAGAATCGCGACCATCAAAACGTTTCAATCCGCTAAGAGTCGCGTCTTCGATTCAGCCACGTTCAGACATCTCAGCATGGGACAACCCCAGCGCCTGTTTCAATCCGCTAAGAGTCGCGTCTTCGATTCAGCCTTTGTGGGGCATAAGGGAGGATGGCGCAGTGGTGAAGAGTTTCAATCCGCTAAGAGTCGCGTCTTCGATTCAGCCTTCTTGATTGCGGACTTTCTACAGGCGTCGCCCTGTTTCAATCCGCTAAGAGTCGCGTCTTCGATTCAGCCTTCTTTTCCGTTCCAACCGGGCAACAGGACCAGGGTTTCAATCCGCTAAGAGTCGCGTCTTCGATTCAGCCGCGAGATCGAGTGCATCGAGTACGAAACAGAGAAGGTTTCAATCCGCTAAGAGTCGCGTCTTCGATTCAGCCGTTTCATCACCCTGAGTTCACACCGCGACCGAAAGTTTCAATCCGCTAAGAGTCGCGTCTTCGATTCAGCCGTGGAACGCCGGTTAGGAAAATCGCGGCACAGATAGTTTCAATCCGCTAAGAGTCGCGTCTTCGATTCAGCCCCGTTTGCGTGGAGCCAGTTGGCGAAGGTGGCGACGGTTTCAATCCGCTAAGAGTCGCGTCTTCGATTCAGCCCCGAACTTCTTGCCGATGAACTCGTTCGATTTGTGTTTCAATCCGCTAAGAGTCGCGTCTTCGATTCAGCCTCTTTTGCGGTCTCCGCCTCAACCTCAGCCACAGCGTTTCAATCCGCTAAGAGTCGCGTCTTCGATTCAGCCCGCAGTTATCGCGCTGGCCTCGCCGCTAGTGATTGTTTCAATCCGCTAAGAGTCGCGTCTTCGATTCAGCCGTGGATAATGAGATCGCCCAGTACCAAGCCGCACTCGTTTCAATCCGCTAAGAGTCGCGTCTTCGATTCAGCCATAGCTTCTCCATACCTCAGATCAAAATCCCCCCGGGAGTTTCAATCCGCTAAGAGTCGCGTCTTCGATTCAGCCCGTATGTCCCCATGATTATCCTCGACCGAGGATCGCAGTTTCAATCCGCTAAGAGTCGCGTCTTCGATTCAGCCTTTTGGGTATTTTACCCCAGAGTCGCAGGAGCGGAAAGTTTCAATCCGCTAAGAGTCGCGTCTTCGATTCAGCCATGGTATACAGAGGCCATGCCGGCCGTACTTAATGTTTCAATCCGCTAAGAGTCGCGTCTTCGATTCAGCCCTGTCCGCGAAGCGAAGAACGGGTCAGAACGAGCCGGTTTCAATCCGCTAAGAGTCGCGTCTTCGATTCAGCCTCCGGACCTCGCGACATGCCTCGGCTTCGGCGCAAGTTTCAATCCGCTAAGAGTCGCGTCTTCGATTCAGCCGGGAACGTGGGGACGTCCCCGCAAACGTGACAACGGTTTCAATCCGCTAAGAGTCGCGTCTTCGATTCAGCCACCAAGGCGTGATTTCATGAGCTTCAGTATAGGCGTTTCAATCCGCTAAGAGTCGCGTCTTCGATTCAGCCGTCCGCGCTGTCCAACCTGGAGTTCGACAAGCAAGTTTCAATCCGCTAAGAGTCGCGTCTTCGATTCAGCCATATGATTTTGGGGCGAGTAATCGGCATGGTGACGGGGAGTTTCAATCCGCTAAGAGTCGCGTCTTCGATTCAGCCCTAATGCTTTCAACGTGTGCCTGTGATCCCATAGGTACTGTTTCAATCCGCTAAGAGTCGCGTCTTCGATTCAGCCCTCCTAAAGATAAGGAGACTGCGAGTAATTATTTAAGTTTCAATCCGCTAAGAGTCGCGTCTTCGATTCAGCCGAAATACTGCGCGGCGCCCGGAACCAGGGCGATAAAGTCGGTTTCAATCCGCTAAGAGTCGCGTCTTCGATTCAGCCGCCTTTTAACCCCCAAGCCTTAGGCTTGAGGGGTTCTCGCTTGTTTCAATCCGCTAAGAGTCGCGTCTTCGATTCAGCCTGTGGGTTCCTATTCCTTGCTCTGGTAGTAATCGCTACAGTTTCAATCCGCTAACCCGGATTTCTCACAAATAGATGAATGGGAACTCCCTTTCCGAGCGTATCAGTTGTTATGAAGAAACTTAGCGCAGGAAAGGGAGTTCAAGTGAACCAGACAGAGTGTAAGAATGAAGTGTACAGATTTCAAGCTG